>NZ_JBIVUF010000029.1:0-54526 GCF_044757085.1 Streptomyces sp. NPDC091376
GGACCCCGGTTCGTCCACCGTGTCCGGCGCGTCGGGCGGCAAGACGACACCATCGGCCGAGGAGGACGGATGGGTGCGGGTCGACGACCCCGCCGACTTCAGCCTGCTCGTACCGGAGGGCTGGGAACGGCAGCTGGACGGCGACCAGATCGACTACACACCCGACAACGGACGCCATCTCATCCGGATCAGCATCGACGAGACGCCCGACTTCGAGAACCCGTTCATGCACATGCGCGACGTCGAGAAGACCGTCCGCACCCGGCTGCCCGAGTACCAGCGGGTGAGGCTCGACCAGAACACCTTCCGCGACCAGGAGAAGTCCGCGCTGTGGGAGTTCACCTGGACCGAGACCAAGAACAACGCGGGCGAGCGCCGGGCGATCGACCAGGTCTACTACGCGGACGACGGCACCGAGTACGCCCTCTACATGGCGAGCCCCGCGAAGGAGTGGACGACCACACGGAAGCAGTTCGACACGATGGTGCAGAGCTTCCAGCCTCGGAAGGGTTGACCAGCGGGGCGGCTCTGTCACGGCTCTGCATCGCTCAACTGCGCGAGTGGCGAGGGCAAAGGCGCTTCGCCAGGATGTGAGCATGACGAACGACGGGGGACGGGCGAACGAGCCCACCAGCTACGCACTCCGGCCGCCGCAGCAGGCATCGGAGCAGGAACCGCACCAGGCACCGGAGCAGGCGCCGGAGCGGATTCCGACGCAGGCGGCCGCTTCACCGGCAGCGTCGCCCACCGCGTCGCCCACCGCCGACCGGGACACGGGGCGGCTCATCGGCGGCCGCTACCGTCTCGTCTCCCGCCTCGGCCACGGCGGCATGGGCACGGTCTGGCGGGCCCGCGACGAGGTCGTGGACCGGGACGTGGCCGTCAAGGAGCCGCGCGTGCCGGATCATCTCGGCGCACGCGAACGCGAGAACGTCCATCTGCGCATGCAGCGCGAGGCGCGCGCCGCGGCCCGGATCGACCACCCTTCCGTCGTCACGATGCACGACGTCGTCATGGAGGACGGCAGGCCGTGGATCGTCATGGAGCTCGTGCGGGGCCAGTCGTTGGGCGACCGGCTGCAGGAGGGCACCCTCGACGTGCGCGAGGCGGCCAGGATCGGGCTCGCGGTGCTCGGCGCCCTGTCGGCGGCGCACGAGGCCGGCGTACTCCACCGTGATGTGAAGCCCGACAACGTCCTGTTGGGGCGAGGCGAGCGGGTCGTCCTCACCGACTTCGGCATTGCGCAGGTCGAGGGCGAGCAGGGCCTCACCGAGACCGGCGCGTTCGTCGGCTCGCCCGAGTACATCGCGCCCGAGCGGGTGCTCGGCCAGCGGCCGGGACCGGAGTCGGACCTGTGGTCGCTGGGCGTCGTGCTGTACGCGGCGGTCGAGGGCATGTCCCCGTACCGGCGCTCGCACACCCCCGCCACGCTCCAGGCCGTCCTCTCCGCGGAGCCGCAGGTGCCGGCGCGCGGTTCGGGCGCGTTCGGCACGCTGGTGATGCAGCTGCTGCGCAAGGATCCGGCGGCCCGGCCGGACGCCGCGGAGATCCGCGCGACGCTGCAGTCGGTGGCCCGGCCGCCGCAGCCGTCGCCCGAGGCGACCCGTCTGTACGGGGCGGGGGCGGGGGCCGGGAACGGGTCCGGGGGAGCCGTCCGGGGCGGCTCCCGCTGGGTGCCGCCGGTGCTGCACCGCAACCGTCCGGCACAGTTCGGGCTGCTCGGCGGGGTGCTCGCGGTCGCGGTCGCCGTCGCCGCGGTGGTCCTCGATCCGTTCGGCGGCGACGAACTGCCCGTCGGGTGGAAGGTCCGCCCGGAGAGCGAGATCCTCGCGGCGGACGTGGCCGTACCGGAGGAGTACGAACGGTCGGAGTTCGACGAGGGCTTCGCCGTCGACTACCGCGATCCGAGCGGTGTGTTCTCGATCTACCTGGAGCGTGTCGAGGCCGGCGGGGACGCGGACCCGGACGTCCTCGAACCCAAGAAGGAGGTGTGGGACGACTGGTACGAGAAGGGCGGCAAGGACCGTACGGAGATCAAGGACGCCGACGTCGGCACCAAGGACGTCCTGCACCAGGGCAAGAAGGCCTTCGAGACGACCGTCGACTTCACCCCGTACGGCAACAGCGACGAGGACCCCATCCGCTACCGCTGGCACGAGATGGTCGTGCCGGGCAAGGGCGAGGTGCACTGGCGGCTGAGGGTGCAGATGCCCGCGGAGGGTGCCGCACGGCAGGACGGTGAGGAGATCTTCGCGAACGTCGTGAAGCATCTCAAGATCCAGGATCTGTGATCCCGATCGGGGCCATGGAAACGGCCGACGACGCCACAAGCCCCTGATCAGGGGTTATCTGCCAGTGATCGCTGGCGCAATGTGTGGACCTCGCGAAAAGCTGTTACCGACGGGTACCCAAAGCCTTGATTGCGTCATACCCTCGCCCCCATGACGGACTCGCAGGCCCCCACCGCCCAGCACACCGACGCGCTCGGCACCAATCCCACCGCCGCCGCCCCCGCCGGCGCGCGCACCGCCGCCGACGTGGTCACGCCCGAGGTGGTCGCCCAGCTCACCCGAGGCGTCGTCGGTTCCGGCCGTACGGCCAACCACACCCCCTTCACCGGGGAGAAGCTGGCCGATCTGCCCGAGTCCACCCCCGAGGACGTCGCCGAGGCGTTCACCCGCGCCCGCGCCGCCCAGCCCGCCTGGGCCGCGACCTCCCCGCGTGCCCGCGCCGCCGTACTGCTGCGCTTCCACGACCTGGTCCTGGAGCGCCAGGCCGAGGTCCTCGACCTGATCCAGCTCGAGACCGGCAAGGCCCGCCTCCACGCCCACGAAGAGGTCCAGGCCGTCGCCGTCGCCGCCCGCCACTACGGCCGCAAGGCTCCTTCGTACCTGAAGCCGAAGCGGCACACCGGTGTCGTGCCCGTGCTCACCAAGACCACCGAGCTGCGCCAGCCGCGTGGCGTCGTCGGCCAGATCGCGCCCTGGAACTACCCGCTGGAGCTGTCGGTCGGCGACGCGCTGCCGGCGTTCGTCTCCGGGAACGCCGTCGTGATGAAGCCCGACACCGAGACCGCGCTCACCGCCCTGTGGGCCCGTGACCTCCTCATCGAGGCCGGGCTCCCGGCCGGTGTCTTCCAGGTCGTCATCGGTGACGGACCGGTCGTCGGCCCCGAGGTCGTCAAGCACGCCGACTACGTCTCCTTCACCGGCTCCACCCGCACGGGCCGCGAGGTCGCCCAGGGCGCCGCCGCCCGTCTCGTCGGCGTCTCCCTCGAACTCGGCGGCAAGAACGCCATGCTGGTGCTGCACGACGCCGACATCGACAAGGCCGCCGCCGGTGCCGTACGCGCCTGCTTCTCCTCGGCCGGCCAGCTCTGCATCTCCATCGAGCGCCTGTACGTGCACGAGTCCGTCGCCGACGCGTTCGTGGAGCGCTTCGCGGCCCGTACGAAGGCGATGCGCCTCGGCAACTCCCTCGCGTACGGCGCCGACATGGGCTCCCTCGTCGGCGAGCGCCAGCTGGAGACCGTGAAGCGGCACGTGGAGGAGGCCGTCGCCAAGGGCGCCACGCTCGTCACGGGCGGCGTCCACCGCACCGACATCGGCCCGCTCTTCTACGAACCCACCATCCTCGACGGCGTAGAGGCACCGATGGCCGTCTGCGCCGAGGAGACCTTCGGTCCCGTCGTCTCCGTCTACCGCTTCAAGGACGAGGACGACGTCATCGAGCAGGCCAACGGCACCCCGTACGGCCTGAACTCCAGCGTCTGGACCAAGGACGGCAGGCGCGGCCACGCCGTCGCCGCCCGACTGCGCACCGGCACCGTCAACATCAACGAGGGCTACGCGCCCGCGTACGGCAGTGTGCAGTCCCCGATGGGCGGAATGAAGGACTCCGGTCTCAGTCGGCGGCATGGCTCCGAAGGCATCCTCAAGTACACCGAGGCCCAGACCGTGGCCCAGCAGCGGCTGATCCCGCTCGCCCCGTCCTTCGGCATGGACGACGCGAAGTACGCGGCGTTCATGAGCACGTCCCTGAAGGTGATGAAGGCACTGCGCCTGCGCTGACCCCCGAACCCGCACCTACGCACGTCCGCACGTTCTCGACGAGGAGAGCCATGTCCGAGGTCCCCCCTGCCCAGAATCACGACTACGACTACGACGTCATCGTGGTCGGCTCCGGCTTCGGCGGCTCGGTCTCGGCGCTGCGCCTCACCGAGAAGGGCTACCGCGTCGGAGTCCTCGAGGCCGGCCGCCGCTTCACCCGCGAGACGCTCCCCAAGAACTCCTGGGACCTGCGCAACTACCTCTGGGCCCCGGCGCTCGGCCTCTTCGGCATCCAGCGCATCCATCTGCTCGGCAACGTGATGGTGCTGGCCGGAGCCGGGGTCGGCGGCGGCTCCCTCAACTACGCCAACACGCTGTACGTCCCCCCTGCCCCCTTCTTCAACGACCCGCAGTGGAAGGACATCACGGACTGGCAGGAGGAGCTGAAGCCGTACTACGACCAGGCCAAGCGCATGCTCGGGGTCCGGCTCAACCCGACGATGACCCCCTCGGACGTCCATCTGAAGGCCACCGCCCAGGCGATGGGCGTGGGGGACTCCTTCCACATGGCGCCGGTCGGAGTCTTCTTCGGCGACGGGGTCGACGCCGACGGCAAGGCGAAGGCCGAGCCCGGAGCGGAGATCCCCGACCCGTACTTCGGGGGCGCGGGCCCCTCCCGCCGCGCCTGCACCGAGTGCGGCGAGTGCATGACCGGCTGCCGGCACGGCGCGAAGAACACCCTGAACGAGAACTACCTCTACCTCGCCGAGAAGGCGGGAGCCGTCATCCACCCCATGACGTCGGTCTCCGCCGTCACCGAGGACTCCCGTGGCGGCTTCGCCGTCAAGACCCTCCCCAGCGACAACAAGCGCAAGGGCCAGGGCCGTACGTTCACGGCGCAGCGGGTCGTCATCGCCGCCGGTACGTACGGCACCCAGACCCTCCTCCACCGGATGAAGGACAGCGGGCTCCTGCCTCGCGTGTCCTCGCGGCTCGGGGAGCTGACCCGTACCAACTCCGAGGCTATCGTCGGCGCCCAGACGGACAACCGCAGGTACCGCAAGCGGCACGGCCAGGACCGGGTCGACTTCACGCGGGGCGTCGCGATCACGTCGTCGATCCACCCGGACGCCAGCACCCACATCGAGCCGGTGCGCTACGGCAAGGGCTCCAACGCCATGGGCGGTATGACCGTCCTCCAGGTCCCCTACAGCTCACGGCGCGTCCTGGCCTGGCTGGCCAACTGCTCCCGCCACCCCTGGCTCACGCTCCGCGCGCTGTCCAACCGCCGTTGGTCGGAGCGGACCATCATCGGCCTGGTCATGCAGTCCCTGGACAATTCGCTGACGACGTACCGCAAGCCGAAGGGCCTCGGCAAGGGTCTCCTCACCGCCCGCCAGGGCCACGGCGCCCCGAACCCGAACCAGATCCCCGAGGCCACATGGGCCGCGTCCCTCCTCGCGGAGGAGATCAACGGCTTCGCCGGCTCCAACATCGGTGAGCTGATGGGCACCCCGCTCACCGCCCACTTCCTGGGTGGCTGCCCCATCGGCGACTCGGCGGAGTCCGGCGTCATCGACCCGTACCACCGCCTCTACGGCCACCCCGGCATCTCGGTCGTCGACGGCGCGTCCGTCTCCGCGAACCTCGGTGTGAACCCGTCCCTCACGATCACGGCCCAGGCCGAACGCGCGATGTCCTTCTGGCCCAACAAGGGCGAGAACGACCCCCGTCCGCGACAGGACGCCGCGTACGAACGCCTCACCCCGGTCGCCCCGAAGTCCCCCACGGTCCCGGCGGACGCCTTCGGCGCGCTGAACCTGCCCTTCCTCGGCATGCCGGCGGTCCCGCCGAAGTCCTCCGCCTGACCGCCTCCGGACATGAGAGAGGCGCTGCACCCCCCTCCGAGTGCAGCGCCTCTCCTGCTTGTTGCGGCGTGTTACGCGATCGCGCCGCTCTTACGGCGCTTCATCGCGAAGACCACACCGGCACCGGCGACGACGGCGACACCGCCGGCGATGCCGATGGCCGGCAGCACCGAGGACGAACCGGTCTCGGCCAGGTTGCCCGTGACCTCGATCGGCTTGGCCTCGCCCTGCGGCTTGACGTCGTTCGACGGCTTCTCACCGGTCGGCTCGGAGTCCTCGACGTCACCGGCGTCGCTGCCGGCCTTGATCACCTGGAACGGGTAGACGTCGCCGTTCTCGAAGCACTTGAACGTCTCGTCCTCGGCGCCGTTGTCGTAACCACCGGCGGCGAGCGCCAGGCCGTCGCCCGCGGGGGCGGCCTTGTCGATCTTCACGCGGAGATCGATGTTGACCGTCTGGCCGGCGTCGAGCGCGAACTCACCGAAGAAGATGCCGTTGTTGACCCCGGAGCCGGCGAAGTCGTTGACCCACTTGCCCGACGGGTCCTTGTACTCGAAGTGCGCGTACTTCTCGATCAGCCTGTCGTCGAAGTCCTCGGGAGACTTGCCGTACGTGGCGACCGTGTAGACCTGCAGGCTCTCGATGTCGTTCTTGCCGGTGTTCTCCACGTCGAACGTGAAGTTCTTCCAGCCGCTGCCCGCGACGATCTTGTTCGGGAAGCCGCCGAGGGAGACCTGGATGTCGCCCTCTTCGCAGCTCGGGAACTCCTCGTCCTCGCCGTCTTCGGCGGGGTCCTCGTCCTCGCCCGGCTTGGTGCCCTCGTCGGGCTTGGTGCCCTCGCCCGGCTTGGTCTCCTCGTCCGGCTTGGTGTCCCCGGCCGGGGTCTCGCCCTCGGGCTTGGTCTCCTCCGCCGGGGTCTCGCCCTCGGGCTTGGTCTCCTCGGCCGGGGTCTCGTCCGCCGGCTTGGTGTCCTCGTCCGGCGTGGTGCCCTCGGCGGGCACGGTCCCCGGGTCACCCGTCGAACCGGAGGTCGTGCTGGTGGTGCCGCCGGTCGTCGCGAGTGCGACCGGCGCCGTCGCCAGGAAGGCGGCGGGGGCTATGACAGCGGTCGCGGCGGCGACGGCCATAGCGCGGCGAAGCTTCATGAAGACCTCAGTGAAGTCCGGCGTACCGCGTCATGCGGTACGGAGTCTGATGGCCCTCCCCGGCTGTGGGGTACGGGTGTGGCCGTTGTTCCGCATGCATGACCTGTGACCAGGGGGATTGGTTGCACGGGAACTCACACAGACTTTATGTGACCCCCGACACGTGGCCTCTGGCCTATGCCAGGCGAACGCGCCGCGCTCTTGTCCGGGCAACAGGAAGGGCCCCGCGGAACGTTTCCGCGGGGCCCTTGGCTGTCAGCACCGGCGTCAGGGCAGCGCCGGTGCCGAGGGCGGCGCCCGGGGGGGTGGGGCACCGCTGGTCATGTGTGTGGTGTGGACCAATGGCAGTGGTGATGCGTTTCTGCATCGTGCTGGACGGTCCCGGTGTGTGCAACCGTTTCGACCGGATGCGGTCGGTTCCGGGCGTCCCCGGAACCGACCGCCTTGGGGTGACCGGGCTGCTGTCCCCTGCCGACCGGTCACGCGCGCCGGGACGAGGTCCCACGACGTACCCGTTACCTGTGGTACGCCACACGCCCCGGCGGAGCCACGCGTGGTTCTTTCCTGCGGGGCCCGCCCCTGGCTGACACGGACATCGGTACCAACGAAGCGGTCCAGGAGCGGTCACGGGCCGTACGGGTGAGAGCGCGCCCGTACAGATGTCCGTATCGGTCGCGTCTCAGATACGGCCCCGGCACAGCTCCAGCATCGTCATCGCCAGCGCCGTACCCGGCCTGCCGAGCGCGTCCCGGTAGTGGCCGAGCACCTCCATCTCCCGCGACAGGTTCACCCGGCGGCCGCCCGACGTGATCCGGGCCTCCTGGATGACGGCCGAGACGGCCATGCGTTCCTGGATCAGACCGATGATGCGGTCGTCGAGGGCGTCGATCCGCTCACGGGCGCCGGAGATCAGGTCCGCGGCCTCGTCGGTACGGGCGCCGGTGTCGGTCGGGAGGGACATGGCGGTCATCAGGGGGCTCCTTGTGCACGAGGCCCCGGACCGACCAGCCCCGGAAAGCACAGAACGCCCCGGGCCTTGTCGGCCCGGGGCGCCTGGGAAGTCGCTTGTCAGTAGCTCAAGCAGCACGACCATGGCAGCCGGCGGGCCGGGTGCCATAGGTAAAGACGAAGGTCGGGTGCTTGCGCATGTGAGCCAGTATGGCCCCCCGGCCCCCGCCGGGGCCAACGCGGGTTCGGATGGTGAGACGAAAACCGGCCCCGCGGCGCCGGTAGAATCGACAAATAGAGCCCCTCCTCCCACCACCGCCGGAAGGCCGCCGTAGTGTCCTCAGCGTCCCCTGCTGCCGCGCCCGACATCGCCAACCCGGACGTCGTCCTCGTTGTCGACTTCGGTGCCCAGTACGCCCAGCTCATCGCCCGCCGCGTCCGTGAGGCCCGGGTCTACAGCGAGATCGTCCCGTCCACCATGCCGGTGGCGGAGATGCTGGCCAAGCAGCCGGCGGCGATCATCCTCTCCGGCGGCCCGTCGTCCGTGTACGAGGAGGGCGCCCCGAGTCTCGACCGGGCCATCTTCGAGGCCGGCGTCCCCGTCTTCGGCATGTGCTACGGCTTCCAGCTGATGGCGCGGACCCTCGGCGGCACCGTCGACAACTCCGGTGCCCGCGAGTACGGCCGTACGGACCTGCACGTCTCCAAGACCGGCTCCACCCTCTTCGAGGGCACCCCGGCCGAGCAGCCGGTGTGGATGTCTCACGGCGACGCCTGCTCCGCCGCGCCCGAGGGCTTCACCGTGACCGCGTCCACCGACGTCGTACCGGTCGCCGCCTTCGAGAACGACGAGAAGAAGCTCTACGGCGTCCAGCACCACCCCGAGGTGATGCACTCGACGTACGGCCAGCAGGTCCTGGAGCACTTCCTCTACCGGGGCGCCGGCATCGAGCCGACCTGGACGACCGGCAACGTCATCGAGGAGCAGGTCGCCGCGATCCGTGAGCAGGTCGGCGCCAAGCGCGCGATCTGCGGACTGTCCGGCGGTGTCGACTCGGCGGTCGCCGCGGCGCTCGTCCAGAAGGCCATCGGCTCCCAGCTGACCTGCGTGTACGTCGACCACGGTCTGATGCGCAAGGGCGAGACCGAGCAGGTCGAGAAGGACTTCGTCGCCGCGACCGGGGTCTCGCTGAAGGTCGTCGACGCGCAGGAGCGCTTCCTGAGCGCGCTCGCCGGCGTCTCCGACCCCGAGCAGAAGCGGAAGATCATCGGCCGGGAGTTCATCCGGGTCTTCGAGCAGGCCCAGGCCGAGATCGTCGCCGAGGCCGGCGCCCACGGCGACGAGCCGGTCCAGTTCCTGGTGCAGGGCACGCTCTACCCGGACGTGGTGGAGTCCGGCGGCGGCACCGGCACCGCGAACATCAAGTCGCACCACAACGTCGGCGGCCTCCCCGAGGACCTCGAGTTCGAGCTGATCGAGCCGCTGCGCAAGCTGTTCAAGGACGAGGTCCGGATGGTCGGCCAGGAGCTCGGCCTGCCCGAGGAGATCGTCCACCGCCAGCCGTTCCCGGGCCCCGGCCTCGGCATTCGCATCGTCGGCGAGGTCACCAGGGAGCGCCTGGACCTGCTGCGCGAGGCCGACGCCATCGCCCGCGAGGAGCTCACCGCGGCAGGTCTCGACCGTGAGATCTGGCAGTGCCCGGTGGTCCTGCTCGCCGATGTCCGCTCCGTGGGCGTCCAGGGCGACGGCCGCACCTACGGCCACCCGATCGTGCTCCGGCCCGTCTCGTCCGAGGACGCGATGACGGCGGACTGGACGCGCATGCCGTACGACGCGCTGTCGAAGATCTCGACCCGCATCACCAACGAGGTCGCGGACGTCAACCGCGTCGTCCTCGACGTGACGTCGAAGCCGCCGGGCACCATCGAGTGGGAGTGACCCCCGCTCCGTAGGTCAACGCCGACGCCGTCGCTCATACGTTTGGGTGGCGGCGTCGGCTTTCACGGTGGGCAGTGAGATCGTGCGCACCAGACTCATGTCCATGGAGCCCGCATGAGCGCGGAGATCTCGCACCGTTGGCCGATGCCGCCGCGAGAGGGCTACACCGTGGACGACCTGCTCACCCTGCCCGATCTCCCGCCGCACACCGAGCTGATCGACGGGAGCCTGGTCTTCGTGAGTCCCCAGTGCTGTTTCCACAGCATCGCGATCGACCTACTGGTGCAGGGGCTGCGCGGCACGGTGCCGCATGTGCTGAGGGTCATCCGGCAGATGACCGTGGTGATCGACAAGCGCAACGGCCCCGAGCCGGACGTCTCGGTCGTCCGATCCGCCGCCGTGCGAAGCCGGGAGCAGACCCACTTCCAGGTCCGGGACGTACTCCTCGCCATCGAGGTCGTCTCCCCGGATTCCGAGGCCCGCGACACCGACACCAAGCCGCACAAGTACGCGGGCGCCGGCATCCGCTACTTCTGGCGGGTCGAGATGGGCGGGACGGACGAACGCCCGGTCGTCCACGTCTTCGAACTCGACAAGGAGTCGCGCGTCTACGAGCCCAGCGGCATCTTCCGCGACCGGCTCAAGCTCGCCGTCCCCTTCGACATCGACATCGACCTCGCGGAGATCGACAACCTCTGAGTCGGGCCGGCCCGGTCAGGGCTGCTCCAGTGTGAAGTCGTCGAAGTGGAAGCCAGGAGCGACGACGCAGGTGACCAGGACCGGTTCGTCACCCGCGGGAGCCGCGGACTGCCAGGTGCCGGCGGGGACCAGGAGCTGGGGCCGTTCGCCGGATTCGACGGACGGGCCCAGCGTGCGGGCCGTGGCGGGTTCCGCCTCCTCCGCCTTCTCGCCGGTGCCGCCCAGAAGGAGCCGGAGCGGGCCGCCGCGGTGCCAGAGCCACAGTTCGTCGGAGCGGACGCGGTGCCAGCGTGAGGTCTCTCCGGGGTGGAGCAGGAAGTAGATCCCCGTGGCGTAGGCGCGCGCGCCGGGGTAACCGGGCGGGGTCGTGGAGCCCTCCGTCTGCCAGGTCTGGCGGTACCAGCCGCCTTCGACGTGCGGTTCCAGGCCGAGGAGCGCGACGAGCGGTGAAGTCGGTGCGGTCATGTGCCCATTGTGGCGACCGGCCGCACGGAACACCTGCCGGACATGTGCTTTCGCGGAGCCTGCGATCGCTCTGGCCTGTTGTGGTGACCGGAGGTACCTTCCGCCGCATGACCGAGACGACGCCGGCCGGAACGCCGCTCCCCGTCCCCGCGCCCATCCCCGTCGATCAGCTCCACTTCGCCATGCCGCCGGAGCACGAGACGCCGGCCGAGGAACGCGCGTACCGCAAGCAGCGGCTCGCCGGCGCGCTCCGGCTGTTCGCGCGGTTCGGGTACGAGGATGGCGTCGCCGGGCACATCAGCGTGCGGGACCCGGAGGTGCCGGACTGCTTCTGGGTCAATCCGTTCGGGGAGCCGTTCGCGACGATGACCGCGGGCAAGCTGATCCTCGTCAACGGTGACGGTCAGGTCGTACGCGGCACCCGGCACGTCAACCAGGCCGCGTTCACCGTGCACGCGGAGGTGCACCGGGCCCGTCCCGAGGCCGTCGCCGTCGCGCACACGCACTCCGTGCACGGCCGCGCGCTGGCCGCGCTGGGCGAACTGCTCGACCCCGTCACGCAGGAGGCCTGTGCCTTCTACGAGGACCACGCGCTGTACGACGCCTACACCGGAGTGGCCGTCGACGCCCAGGAGGGCCGGCGCATCGCCGCCGCGCTCGGCGCGTACAAGGCCGTCATCCTGCGCAACCACGGACTGCTCACCGTCGGAGCCTCGGTGGACGCGGCCGCCTGGTGGTTCATCTCGATGGAGCGCTGCGCCCAGGTGCAACTCACCGCCCGCGCCGCCGGGAAACCGCTCCTCATCGACCACCGTGACGCCCTCGCCACCCGGGAGCAGCTCGGCAGCGATCTTGTCGCATGGATCAACTATCAGCCCATGTGGCGGCAGATCGCCGCCGCCGAGCCCGAACTCATGTCGTAGTACGTCAATTTGATCGTGCGGAAATCACCCGTGCAGCGGCTCAGCGACGCGTGCGCGGCCCGCCTCGTGCGGCACAATTCCTTGCAAATACGGGGTAGTTGCCGAAGCTGCCTACCGGGGAAGGATGCGTCGCCGTGGCGGTGCAGGACGTGGGACAGAGCGTGCACGGCGGTGGCTGCACCTGCGGCGACTGTCCGCACGGCAGGCGCGAGGGCCATCGCAGAGCGGTCGCCTGGTTCCTCGCCCGGCGGGACGAACTCGCCGACGGGCAGGGACTGCCCGCTCAGGTCGCCTACTCCGCCGGCGGAACCCGCCAGTGGATCTCGGACGAGCTGACCGAGTCGGCCCAGGCCGTCGCCGAACGAAGCCGCTCCGCCGGGGAGGCCTGGCTCACCCGCGTCTGGCGGCGCACCCTGCTCGTGCTGTGGGGCTGGGTCACGCTGCTGCTCCTCGCCTTCGCGCTGACCGCGATCGGCTCCGGCTGGACCACCTCGCGCACCGCGGGCCTCGCCGCCGCGGCCTGCCTGGCCGCGCTGCTCACCGCCGCGGCCCGGCTGCACCGGGCGCACGGCGGCCTGCTCGCCCCGCTCGTCGGCGAGGACAACCGGCTGTCGACGTCGCGGGCCGTCGCCGCCGCGTGGGTGCTCTTCGCCGCGTACACCGTGCTCTTCCTCGCGTTCCGCCTCGCCGCGTCCGCCCCCGCGGGCCTCGGTTTCGCCCAGGGCGCCGCCCTGCTGACGATCGTCGCGGTCGTCTCCCTGATCGCCGTCGTCGTACGCCGGGTCGTCACCGTCCGCGTCATCACCCAGCGGCTGCAGAAGGTGCAGGCCGACCGGCCGCACCCCGCCGACCTGCTGTGCGACGACGCGGGCCGCGGCAGCTTCCCGGACGCGCAGTACGTCCTCGTCGGCGCCGTCGCGCTGACCTGCGCGACGGTGCTGCTCGCCCGCCGCCCCGACCAGCTGCCGGGGCTCCCGTGGGGCCTGACCGTGCTGGTCCTGGTCTCGGCGGGGGTCTATCTCGCCGGGAAGTACGCGGAGGGCGGCCGCCCGGTCGTCCTGTCCGTCGTCCGCGCCCGTGAACCCGGCGGCCTCGACGGCCCCATCCGCACCGGCGACGACATCGAGATCCGTGGCGCCGGTTTCGTACCGCCCGGCGCGGAAGGCCCCGACCGGCTGGCCCGGATGACGGTCCGTATCGGCGCGGTCCATGTGCATGTACCGCTGGTGCCCGTGCCCGGCGGATTCATCAACCCCAGTGATACAAGCATCACGGTCCCGGTCCCGGTCGAGGTCGCACCCGGCCGGGTGGACGTGCAGGTGGTGACGGCCTCGGGGGCCGAATCGAACCGGATGACGATCGACGTCGCCGACTGAGCGCACCGAAAGCGACTGAGCCGTACGGCCGTCCTCTCCGTATCCAAAAGTGCGGGGCGTGGGGACAATCGTCCCAGCCGGGTGAGACCGCGGAGGCGACGATGACGCATGTGTACCGGACGACGGCGACGTACGCGACCGACGAGGCGCGCAGTACCTGGAAGGAGCGCGCGGCGCGTCACTCGCTGCTGCCACTGCGGCTCTTCCTAGGCGTGACCTTCATCTACGCGGGGCTGGACAAGCTCACCGACAGCGCGTTCCTGTCGGCGAGCGGAGCCGGCTCCATCGGGGAACTGATGAACAACGTGCGGAACACCTCCGCCGTCCCCGCGCTCGTGGACATGGCCCTGAAGAACCCCGAGGGCTTCGGCTACGCGATGGCCCTCGGCGAACTCGCCGTCGGCATCGGCACCCTGCTCGGGCTGCTGGCGCGGCTCGCCGCGCTCGGCGGGGTACTGATCTCGCTGAGCCTGTGGCTGACCGTCAGCTGGCAGACCGAGCCGTACTACTACGGCAACGACCTGGCCTATCTGATGGCCTGGCTGCCGCTGGTGCTGGCCGGCGCCGCCACGTTCTCGCTCGACGCGGCACTGGCGGAGCGGCGCCGACGCGACCTGTAGTGCACGAAGGTCGCGAACGCGGCCGCCAGCAGTCCGCCGAAGACCACCGGCAGGGCCACGAACCACGCGGTCTCCCAGGCGCCCGCCGCGTCCCCCAGATACGCCGCGGCGGCAGCCAGGGCGGCCAGGCCCGCGATCAGCCGGCCCGGACGGAACTCATGAAGCAGCACGGGTGACCTCCACCTGTCCGAGCGCGA
The DNA here is from genome assembly GCF_044757085.1 of Streptomyces sp. NPDC091376. Taxonomy (NCBI): domain Bacteria; kingdom Bacillati; phylum Actinomycetota; class Actinomycetes; order Kitasatosporales; family Streptomycetaceae; genus Streptomyces; species Streptomyces sp. NPDC091376. The sequence continues at coordinate 14,230 of NZ_JBIVUF010000029.1, forward strand.
CCCTCAGATCGAGGTCGAGCGTGCCCGCGGGTTTCCCACCGGCCGGCGGGGCGAGCGTATGCGTACGGTCCCTGTCCGGAGCGACGTCGACATCGCCCCGCGGGTCGTCGCCGGGCAGCCGGATGTCTCCGAGCCCCGCGCGTGCGGTGACGTGCACCGTCACGTCCTTCGGCACGACGACCTTCAGCCGCCCCGCCCCCACCTCGGCCTCGGTGCTCACCGTCGTCCTCGCCGGGACCGCCACCCGGCTCAGATCGAGCGTCGCGAGGCCCGAGCCCAGTTCGTAGCGCGGCTCGACGGCCGCCGCCGTCACCGGCTTCCACTCCGTGCGCATCCACTGCGTACTGATCTCCTTGGGGAGCACCGCGGCGCCCGCCAGCAGCATCGCCGTGACCACCGTCAGCAGGATCGTGCCCACACCGATCCGCCCGAGGAAGCTGCCGACCACGAGGCCGAGACCGAACACCGCCATCGCGCACGCGAACCCGATCTGCAGGCTCGTGCCCAGCGGCTGGGATTCCCAGGACAGCCCGCTGCCCAGCCCGCCCGCGACCAGGGCCAGCAGAAAGACGAGCCCACCGATCCCGCGCGGCCCGCGAGGGCGTGCCGCGGGGGCGGTGTCCCGCAGGTCGCGCGCGTGGCCACGGGCAGGCGGCCCCACCGTCGCCGCGTCGGCGGGGCCCCACAGATAGCCGGTGGCGACCGGTCCGGTGGTGCCGTCCTTGACGATCGGGTCGCGCCACCAGGAAGGGCTGTCCGGCGTCGGCGGCGCCTTGGTCTCCGGCGGGGCCTCGGCCACCGCGTGCGCCGTGGCCGCGTCGAGCGGGCCGCCGTCGGGAGCGACCCGGGTGCGGCGCTGGGACCACACGGCGGCGCCCGCGACCGCCAGCGACAGCAGCGCGGAGAAGGCGAGCGTCCCCCCGTTGCCGAGCATCGACAGGAACAGGCCGCAGCCGAGCAGCGCCACCAGCACGGCGACCAGGGCGGGCCCGTCGACCCGGCCGGACAGGGCGCGCCGTGCCTCGTTCTCCTCCTCGCCCTCCAGCGGGATCAGCAGCCAGGCGAAGCCGTAGAAGATCAGGCCGATTCCGCCGGTCACCGACAGCACCCCGATGGCGATGCGGAAGATCACCGGATCTATGTCGCAGTACCGGCCGAGGCCGCCGCACACACCGCCCACGACCTTGTGCCGCGGGGACCGGCGCAGCAGCACCGGCGCGGGCTGCTGCTCCGGTGGCGGCTGGGGCGGCGGAGCGGTCGGCTGAGTCATGACTCCATGGTGACGGGCCGTCTCCGCGTGCGGCAGCCGCCCCGACCCTGGCCCTTCCCTGATATTGCACCCCGGTTGCCCCTGACGTTCAGGGTCGGTCTCAGGGACGGCCCTGATGTCCGGGCCCGTACGCCCGTGTGACCATCGGGGCATGCCAGTCGCCGCCGCACGTCCGACCGAGACCGAGGAGCCCGCCGTCCGCAGGCTGTACCGCAGCGCGGACGGACGGTGGCTGGGCGGTGTCGCGCGAGGGCTCGCCGGGCATCTCGGACTGCCGGTGATCTGGGTCCGGCTGGTGTTCCTCGCGCTGTTCATGGCCGACGGTCTCGGCGCGCTGCTGTACGCGGTCTTCTGGATCGTCGTACCGCTCGGTGTAGGGGGCAGGACCGCCGAGCCGAAGCCGGTCTTCGAGACGGCCCCGGACGGCAGACGGCGACTGCGCAAGCCCGACAAGGGGCAGCTGTTCGCGCTGATCGCGCTGCTGATCGGTGCGGTCGTCTTCGGCGCCAACGTCGAACTGGGCGGCCCCGTCAACCGCTATCTCTGGCCGGTCCTGCTGACCGGCGCCGGTCTCGTCCTGGTGTGGCGGCAGGCGGACAACGCCCGCCGCGCCCAGTGGGCCGGGGACGGCCGGCGCCGCAGACTGCTGCAGCTCGCGCGCGGACTCGCCGGTGTCGCCCTGGTCGGCATGGGCCTGACCGTCTTCGTGGTCGTCCGCGGCTCGGCCGCCCAGCTCGGCAACGTACTGACGGCCGCACTCGCCGTGCTCGTCGGCATCGGCCTCCTCGCCGGGCCCTGGCTGGTGCGGATGACCCAGGACCTCTCGGAGGAGCGCCTGATGCGCATCCGCGCCCAGGAGCGCGCCGAGGTCGCCGCCCACGTCCACGACTCGGTGCTGCACACCCTCACCCTGATCCAGCGGAACGCGGACGACGCGGGCGAGGTGCGCAGGCTCGCCCGCGCCCAGGAGCGCGAGCTGCGCAACTGGCTGTACCGGCCGGAGGGCACCGGCAAGGATGAGGACGAGGAGCCGTCCATGCTCGCCGACGCGGTCAAGAAGGCCGCGGCGGAGGTCGAGGACAAGCACGGTGTCCCGCTGGAGGTCGTGGTCGTCGGCGACTGCCCGCTCGACGAGCGGCTGACCGCGCAGCTCCAGGCCGCGCGCGAAGCGATGGTCAACGCCGCGAAGTACGGTGGCGAGGGTGGACCCGTTCAGGTGTACGCGGAGGTCGAGGGCCGCACGGTGTTCGTCTCCGTACGGGACCGGGGGCCCGGTTTCGACCTGGACGCCGTTCCGGAGGACCGGATGGGCGTACGAGAATCGATCATCGGCCGTATGCAGCGCAACGGTGGCACGGCGCGCCTGCGGTCGGTGCCCGGAGGGGGCACCGAAGTGGAGCTCGAGATGGAGAGGGCGGACGGATGACCGAGCAGACCGACGGAACGCCAGGGGCGTCGGAGCGTCGCGTACGGGTCGTGCTCGTCGACGACCACCGGATGTTCCGGGCCGGAGTGCAGGCCGAGATCGGCAGGACCGAGGAGACGGGTGTCGAGGTTGTAGGCGAGGCCGCCGACGTGGACCAGGCGGTCACCGTGATCACGGCGACGCGGCCCGAGGTGGTGCTCCTCGACGTGCATCTGCCGGGCGGCGGCGGGGTCGAGGTGCTGCGCCGCTGCGCGGGCCTGGTGGGCGCGGCCGAGCGCCCGGTCCGCTTCCTGGCGCTGTCCGTCTCGGACGCGGCGGAGGACGTCATCGGGGTGATCCGCGGCGGCGCCCGCGGCTACGTCACGAAGACCATCACCGGCACCGACCTGGTCGACTCGATCTTCCGGGTCCAGGACGGCGACGCGGTGTTCTCACCCCGGCTGGCCGGCTTCGTCCTCGACGCCTTCGCGTCGACGGACGCCCCGCCGGTGGACGAGGACCTGGACCGGCTCACCCAGCGCGAGCGGGAGGTGCTGCGGCTGATCGCGCGCGGGTACGCGTACAAGGAGATCGCGAAGCAGCTCTTCATCTCAGTGAAGACGGTGGAGTCGCATGTGTCGGCGGTGCTGCGGAAGCTGCAGCTGTCGAACCGGCACGAGCTGACGCGATGGGCGACGGCGCGCCGACTGGTGTGAGCCCCGGGTACGCGTATGTACGCGCATGTGTGAGGAAACCGGCACAGGGCCGTGGCAACCGGTACGGGTCCCGTTCCCTCTGACTGTCCGTGATGAGCCTGACCGGAACTCCCTTCTTCGTGACCGCGATCGTGCTGGCCGTGATCGCGGTGCTGCTGCCGCTCGCCCTGTGGAGCAGGGTGCGCGGCCCCGCCGTGGCGCGGGGTGTCGCGCGGCTGCTGATGGTCGGCTTCGCGCAGGTGACCGCGCTCGTCGTGGTCTTCGTCGCCGTGAACAACAGCAACGGTCTGTACGACAGCTGGGACGACCTGCTCGGCACGGGTGACCATGTCACGGCCGCGACGGACCTCGGCAAGGACGGCACGGGCGGCGTGCGCCTCGCCGATCTGCCCAGGTCCAGGTCGGTCTTCAAGCCCGCGACTGACCCGGTACTCGGCGAGGGCGTGCGGGTCACGAACCTCTCCGGGCAGGTGTCGGGGGTCCAGGGCGAGGTGTACGTGTGGCTGCCTCCGCAGTACGACGAGCCGGCGTACCGGAACACCAAGTTCCCCGTCGTCGAGCTGCTGCCCGGGTACCCGGGCTCCGCCAAGGCATGGTTCGGCACCCTCAAGGTGCACGAGCAGCTGCGGCCGATGATGGAGAGCGGCGAGGTCGCGCCGTTCATCCTGGTCGCCCCGCGCACGACGCTGCTGGGGCGCGTCGACACGGGCTGCGCCAACATCCCGGGCCGCGTCAACGCGGACAGCTGGCTCAGCGTCGACGTCCGCAAGATGGTGACGGACACCTTCCGCGCCACCCAGCGTCCCGAGGGCTGGGCCGTCGCCGGCTACTCGGCGGGCGGCCACTGCGCGGCGAAGCTCGCCGTCGCCCACCCCGACCGCTACCGCGCAGGGGTGAGCATGTCCGGCTACAACGACCCGGCCGCGGAGAAGGCCTCCCTCGCCGCCCTGGACGAGGAACTCCGGCGCGCCAACGACCCGCTCCACCTCCTGCGGTCCGCCCCGACCCCTCCGCGCACGTCCCTGCTCGTCTCCGGCGCCCGCGGCGACGGGTTCGAGTCCGGCCTCGCCCTGCGTGCCGCCGCCCAGCCCCCGACACTCGTCGACGTCGTCGAGATCGGTGGCGCCCACGACACCGGCGAGTGGAAGCGCCAGGTCCCCGACATCTTCTTCTGGCTGACCCGCCAGCTCGCCTACGAGCGCGGTACGACCCCGTCGGCATCGGCGGGGCACTGACGCGGGCGGCTGCGGAGACGGGGGCTGCGGAGGAGGCGGGTGAGGCAATGAGCAGGCGAGCCAAGGAGCAGGCGGGCGCATGAGCGGGCGGGCGCATGAGTGGGTGAGTCAAGGAGCGGGTGGGGCTGCGGCGCCTGGGCGGACCGGTCCCGGGCCGGATCGGGGCCGGTCGGGGCCGGTCGGTCGCAGTCGTCAGTTCAGGGTGAAGTCCGCCTTCTCCGCGACCCGGTGGTAGCCGATGCCCGCGTAGATGCGCTCGACGGCGGCGTCACCCGGCTCCAGCCAGACCGTGCCGATGCCGCGGCCGAACGCCGTGGCGGTGAGGAAGGCGGAGACCGCGGCGCCGATGCCGCGGCGACGGAAGGCGGCTGCCACGCCCAGACCGGCGAGCTCGCTGAGACCATCGGTCGGGACGGAGCAGCCGCCCGCGCCGACGGGGGTGCGGTCGTCCGCCGTGGCGAGGGCAGTGACACCGCCGCCCCCGGACGCCTCCTTCAGCCAGCGGACCGAGCCCGCAGGGGGTTCGCCCGTCCCGCCGTACGCGAGGTGCTGGACCCCGGCCGCGGCCGCGTACTCGTCATCCGTGGACGGTTCGGTGACGGTGATACCGGCGGCCGGCTCCGGCGCCCGGAGGCCGTCGGGCGTACAGGCCAGCAGCGGGGCGCGGTTGCTGACCGTGAACCCGGCCGCCAGCAGCGCCTCTTCGGCCCCCGGCGCGGTGGACGGCAGGAACTCCAGCCGCGGCAGCCTGCCGAGCTCCCGGAACAGCGCCACGAGCGCCTTGATGTCCGCCGCCGACGGAGCCGCGTCCGGGTCGGGAATGGCGTAATTGGCGGGCGGGATGTCCCAGTCCGGGTTGTACCGCACCGTGAACGGGCCGATCCGCCGGTGGTGCGGCGAGCTCCGTGCCCGTGTGCGCGTGGAGTTCTGGATGGCCCGGTCCATGTGCTGATCGGTCGTGTCCATGGGGCCGGGATGCTACGCGACCCGGGTCGCCCCCGCATACGGCATCTGGTCGATCGGCGCGATGCGCACCGGTGCACCCGCCCGCGGGGCGTGGATCATCCGGCCGCCGCCGATGTAGAGGCCCACATGGGAGACGCCGGAGTAGAAGAAGACCAGGTCCCCGGGGGCGAGTTGGGACCGGGGCACCCTTCGGCCCGCGTTGATCTGGGTGTACGTGGTGCGGGGGAGGGAGACGCCCGCGGAGCGCCACGCGGCCTGCGTCAGACCCGAGCAGTCGAACGCGGACGGCCCGGTCGCGCCCCATACGTACGGCTTCCCCAGCGCCCCGTACGCGTAGGCGACGGCCTGTGCGGCCCGGGCGTTGGGGGCGGCGGCCGGGGCCGGCGTACCGGGGGCGGTGCGGGCGGTGTCGCGGTCCGCGCGGCCCGGCGGCGTACCGTCCTGGGCCGTGTACGCGGCGCGCTGATCGGCGGTGAGCCGTGCCAGCAGCGCCTCGGCCGCGGCGAGCTTCTTCCGTATCGTCGAACGGTGGCGGGCCAGTTCGGCCCGCCGCTCCTCCAGTTCGGCCAGCCGCTGGCCCGCCTCCCTGCGCACCTGGGAGATCTCCCGCATCTGCCGTTGTACGCCGGCGATCGCCGCGGCCTGCCGTTCCCCGACGCGCTCGGTCAGCTCAGCGCCCGCCAGATACCGCACGGGGTCGGAGGCGAGCGCGAGCTGCACGGCAGGATCGAGGCCGCGCGACCGGTACTGCGCGGTGGCGAAGGAACCGAGGGCGTTGCGCGAGGCGTTGAGGCGCTGGGTGCGCCGCGCCGCCTCGTCGCGGAGCGCGTTGGCCGCCGTCCGCGCCGCGTCGGCCTTCTCCTTGGCCCCGTTGTACTTCTCGGTCGCGGCCTCCGCCTCCTCGTAGAGCCGGTCCGCCTTGGCCTTCACCTCGTCCGGGGTGAGCAGGGGCTCGGCGTGCCCGGAGCCCTCGAAGGCGGTGGCGGCCGTCGCGCCGGCGAGCGCGAGGGTGGCGGAGAAGCGGGCGGCTGAGCCGGGAAGCGTGCGCTGCCTCGGTTTGCGGTGCGCTGCCACGAGGGCCAGTCCTTCCGTCGGAGTCCGCCGGTGCGGGTACCGGCGGCGGACCGCACAGGGGGAGCGGTCCACCGCCGGGTCTTTCGGCGGGGGCGACCGACTGCCGCCCGGGTACGGGACGGTGGATGGGAGCCGGTCACCTGGTGGAGGACGCTAGACCGCCGGGTTACGGCGAAGTGGCGCCATGACCGTTATTGGCGCCAGAAGGACCGCCGGGGTTCGCTTTGGGACCGTACGGCTAGGCTCCGGTGCCATGGACGTACTCATCAATGTCTTCGTCGCCCTGCACATCATCGGTATCGCGTCGCTGCTCGGCGGCTTTCTGACCCAGATGAAGGCCATGGGCGAGGGGACGGCGCGCTTCACTCCCGCGATGCTGCACGGCGCGCTGACCATGCTGGTGACGGGCGTGGCGCTGGTGGGACTCAACCAGGCGGACGACCAGCCGGTGAACAACCTCAAGATCGGTATCAAGCTGGCCGTGCTCGTCGTCATCCTCGCGCTCGTCTACGTGAAGCGGGACGAGGAGAAGGTGGACAAGGGCATGTTCGCGGCAGTGGGCGGTCTGACACTGGCGAACATCTTCATCGCGACGCTGTGGACGTGAGCGCGAGGCCGTGAACATGAGGCCGTGAACATGAGGCCGAGGTCGTGGACATGAGCCTGTGACATGAGGCCGAGTACGTGAGGCTGAGTACGTGAGGTTGCGGCCGTGATGCGGCGAGGGGTCCGGGGACTGCCCCGGACCCCTCGCCGCGTCTGTGTCTCCCGGCTACGCGGGGCGGACGCTCCCGTAGATCGGCATGTAGTAGATCGACTCCTCGCGGACGTTCGCTCCCGGCTTCGGGGCGTGGATCATCTTGCCGTCGCCGATGTAGATGCCGACGTGGCTGATGTCGTCGTAGAAGAAGACCAGGTCCCCGGGGAGCAGGTCCGCCGTCGCCACGCTCTGTCCGGCCTTCACCTGGTCCCAGGTGGTGCGGGGCAGGTCGACGCCCGCGGCCTTCCAGGCGGCCTGGGTGAGCCCGGAGCAGTCGAAGGAGCTCGGGCCGGTCGCGCCCCAGACGTACGGCTTGCCGATCTGGGCGCGGGCGAAGGACAGGACCTTCTCGGCCTTGGCGGCGTACGTGCCGCCGGCGGTGCCGGTGCCGGACCCCGTGTCCGTACCCGTACCCGTACCCGTGCCGGAGCCCGCCTGCTCCTGCTGTTCGCGCTCCTGGCGCTGCCGCTCGGCCTCGGCCTCCGCTTCCGCCTTGGCCCTCGCCTCGGCCTTGCGGCGGGCCTCCTCCTCGCGCTTGCGCTCCAGCTCCGCGAGCCGCGCCTTCTCCTCGGCGGTCAGCTGCGACAGCAGTTCACGCGCCTCGGCGAGCTTCGTCTGGACGGTCTGCTTGCTGGTGCGCAGCGACTGCTGCGAGGCCGTCAGCGACTCCAGGCTCTTGGTGGCCTGCGCCCGTTGCTTCGCCGCCGCGGCCTGTTCGGCCTCGAACTCGGTGATGGTGCTGCGCTGCTGCTCGGTCAGCCGGTCCATGAGCTGTGACTGCTCGAAGTAGGCCTGCGGGCTGTCGGCGAAGAGCAGCGCGGCGGTCGGGGTGACCGCGCCGGTGCGGTACTGCGCGGCCGCGTAGCTGCCGAGGGCGCGGCGGGACTCGTTGAGGGAGTCCGTGCGCTTGGCGACGTCGTCGAGGACACGGTCCACCGTGCGGCGCTGCTTCTCAGTGGCTTCCTTGGCCCTGTTGTACTCCTGGGTCGCGGAACCCGCCTGCCGGTAGAGGTCGTCGACCTTCTTCTGGACCTCGTCGATGCTGGGCCGCGGGTCGGCTGTCGCGCTCTGTGCCGAGAGGAGCGAGACGCTCGCTATGGCGGCCGTCGTCAACCCGACGGCGGGGGAGTTGGTGCGGGTACGGCTGCGCGGCTTGCGGTGCGACGCCAAGGCCGGCATCTCCTTCCGTGGACCGCCTACCGGGTTAGCTGTCGGGTTCGGACGGAACGGAAGGCTGTCCTACGGGCCGTGGGAAACGCGGCCCGATTCACCCCAGTTGTGCACAAATGGTGGGTCCCCGGTTCCGAACTCCCGCGAGGGAATGACGGATTCGGCGTGGCGACCCGGTTGGCGTGGTTCGCCGATGGGGGTACGGGCTGCCTGGGCGAGCACGCTAGCCAAAGTGTGGTGCTGCTGTGAAGGCGGATGTTCGATATGCCCGATACATTTTCGTGACCTTAGCGCTGTGTGCTCCGATGTGACCGTGTGTGTTCGTGGCGAGTGTGGTGAAGGCGGCGGCGGGCTGTCAGTGGAGCGGCCTAGACTCGTAAAGCGATGAGCAGCCTCTTTGACGACAGCTTCCTGGCGGACCTCCAGCGCACCTCGGCCTCGGAGGGCCCCCCGCCCCCCGAGCACGACGAGCACGCGCCCCACGAGGAGGTCCCGCACGACCTCTTCGAGGGCACGTTCGACGTGCCTCCGTCCGGGGGCGCGTACTACAGAGACGGCGCCCCGCGCCCCGTCGTGGACCCGGCCGCGCTGCTCGAAGGGCTGAACGAGCAGCAGCGCGCCGCCGTCGTGCACACGGGCTCGCCGCTGCTCATCGTGGCCGGCGCGGGCTCCGGCAAGACCCGAGTGCTGACCCACCGGATCGCCCATCTGCTGGCGACCCGCAATGTCCACCCCGGCCAGATCCTGGCGATCACGTTCACGAACAAGGCCGCGGGCGAGATGAAGGAGCGCGTCGAGCATCTCGTCGGCCCGCGCGCCAACGCCATGTGGGTCTCCACCTTCCACAGCGCTTGCGTGCGCATCCTGCGCCGCGAGAGCAAGAAGCTCGGCTTCACCTCGTCGTTCTCGATCTACGACGCCGCCGACTCCAAGCGGCTCATGGCCCTGGTCTGCCGTGATCTCGACCTGGACCCGAAGAAGTTTCCGCCGAAGTCCTTCAACGCCAAGGTCTCGAACCTGAAGAACGAGCTGATCGACGAGGAGACCTTCGCCGACCAGGCAGCCGACGGGTTTGAGAAGTCGCTCGCGGAGGCCTACCGGATGTACCAGTCGCGGCTGCGCGAGGCCAACGCGCTGGACTTCGACGACATCATCATGACCACGGTCCATCTGCTCCAGGCGTTCCCGGACGTCGCCGAGCACTACCGGCGTCGCTTCCGCCACGTCCTGGTCGACGAGTACCAGGACACCAACCACGCCCAGTACACGCTGGTGCGCGAGCTGGTGGGGGAGGGGTATGAGGACCTGGCCCCGGCCGAGCTGTGCGTCGTCGGCGACGCCGACCAGTCGATCTACGCATTCCGTGGTGCCACGATCCGCAACATCCTCCAGTTCGAGGAGGACTACCCGGACGCGACCACGATCCTGCTCGAGCAGAACTACCGCTCGACCCAGACCATCCTCTCCGCCGCCAACGCCGTCATCGAGCGCAACGAGAGCCGTCGCCCCAAGAACCTGTGGACGAATGCCGGTGCCGGAGCGCAGATCGCCGGCTATGTCGCGGACACCGAGCACGACGAGGCGCAGTTCGTCGCCGACGAGATCGACCGGCTGACGGACGCGGGCGAGGCCAAGGCAGGCGATGTCGCCGTCTTCTACCGGACGAACGCCCAGTCCCGTGTCTTCGAAGAGATCTTCATCCGCGTCGGCCTGCCCTACAAGGTCGTCGGCGGTGTGCGCTTCTACGAGCGCAAGGAGGTCCGGGACGTCCTGGCGTATCTGCGGGTCCTCGCCAACCCCGAGGACAACGTCCCGCTGCGCCGCATCCTCAACGTCCCGAAGCGCGGCATCGGCGATCGCGCGGAGGCGATGATCGACGCGCTGGCGCTGAGGGAGAAGATCACGTTCCCGCAGGCGCTGCGCCGCGTGGACGAGGCGTACGGCATGGCGGCCCGTTCGGCCAACGCCGTGAAGCGCTTCAACACGCTGATGGAGGAGCTGCGCACGATCGTCGAATCGGGTGCGGGCCCCGCCGTCGTGCTGGAAGCCGTGCTGGAGCGGACCGGTTATCTGGCCGAGCTGCAGGCGTCGACCGACCCGCAGGACGAGACGCGCATCGAGAACCTGCAGGAGCTCGCGGCGGTGGCCCTCGAGTTCGAGCAGGAGCGCGGGACGGAGGAAGGCACGGGCACGCTCGCCGAGTTCCTGGAGCAGGTCGCCCTCGTCGCCGACTCCGACCAGATCCCCGACGAGGACGAGGAGGGGACGGGCGTCATCACGCTGATGACGCTGCACACGGCCAAGGGCCTGGAGTTCCCCGTGGTGTTCCTCACCGGCATGGAGGACGGCGTCTTCCCGCACATGCGGGCGCTCGGTCAGACCAAGGAGCTGGAGGAGGAGCGTCGGCTGGCGTATGTGGGAATCACCCGCGCCCGCGAGCGGCTCTATCTGACACGGTCCTCGATGCGGAGCGCCTGGGGCCAGCCGGCGTACAACCCGCCGTCGCGGTTCCTGGAGGAGATCCCGGACGCGCACATGCAGTGGAAGCGGACGGGCCCGATGGCTGCGCCCGCAGGACCGACGTCCGGCATCACTTCCTCGCTGTCGTCGTCCCGCGCACGCTCCGGGCCCTCGGGCTTCGCGACGCGGCGCGCGACGGACAAGCCGGTGATCGCGCTGGCGGTCGGCGACCGGGTCACGCACGACCAGTTCGGGCTGGGGACCGTCATGGCGGTGACGGGCACGGGCGGGGACGCCCAGGCGACGATCGACTTCGGGGACGAGAAGCCGAAGCGGCTGCTGCTGCGGTACGCGCCGGTGGAGAAGCTCTGAGACCGTGAAGCCCCGAAGTCCTCAGGGTGAGGCGCTCGGCCGTCCTGGGCCGGGCGCCGGATGACGGGCGCCGGACGACGGCAGGTGAGCGGACGGCAGGCGAGCGGACGGCAGACAAGGTCCTGCCCGGGCGGCTGATCCGTGTGCCGCAGGACTACGCGGGGTTGAGCCCGTGGCTGCGCAGCCACGACAGCGGGTCGATCGCCGACCCGCCACCCGGCCGGACCTCGAAGTGCAGGTGCGGACCGGTGGAGTTGCCCGAGTTGCCCGAGTACGCGATGGTCTCGCCGGCCTTGACCGTACCCGAACGGATCTTGGTGCTGCTCAGGTGGCAGTACCAGGTCTCCGTCCCGTCCGCGGCGGTGACGATGGCCATGTTGCCGTACGCGCTGTTCCACTGGGTGCGTACGGTGCCGTCGGTCGCGGCCAGCACCGGCGTTCCGTAGGAGACCGGGAAGTCGATGCCGGTGTGCATGGACATCCAGTTGACGCCGGCCTGGCCGTAGTACGCGCTGAGCCCGTGCTGGGCCACCGGCAGGGCGAACTTGGGGCGCAACGCCTCGCGGCGTGCGGCCTCTTCCTCGCGCTTCTTGCGCTCGGCCGCCTGGCGCGCCTTGAGGTCGATGCGTTCCTGGGTGCGGCTGGCGCGGTCGCCGAAGTCGCGGGCGTCGGCGCTGAGCGCGGCGAGCTGGGTGTCGAGCTTGCTGTTCGCGGCGACGGGCTTCACGGACGCCGGATCGGCGGCGGTGACCGCGGTGTTGTCGTCCTTCGTGTCCTCGCTGCCGGTCAGTCCGCTGACCGAGGCCGCCGCCACACCGGCAACGCCCATCACACAGACGGAAGGCACCGCGACGGTCAGGAGTGCGGAACGCTTGGCGGGAGTGCGACGGCGGCCGCCGCGGCCGCCGGACCGGCGCACGGGGCGGGCGGAGGCGGCGGAGCGGGTGACGACGGGCGTGACGTCCGTGTCGGTGTCCGTGTCGGCCGCCGGCTCGTCGTCGTACGCGGACTCCGCCGTTCCTGGCTCGGACCCGGGGTCGGCTTCCTGCTCGTACTCGTACTCGTACTCCACCGCATGTTCAGGCTCGGTGTCGGTGTCGAGAGGTGCGTCGAGGGGCACTTCGAGCGGGGCGTCGTACTCGGCCGTGGGCGAGAACTGCTCCGGGACGAAGGCCTCGCCGAGATCCTGATGCTCTTCATACGCCGGATACGCGGTGTGTTCGGAGTGCACCGCGTGCTCGGTGTACTGCGGATAGGCGGTGGCCGTCGTGTCCGCGCCCGTGTTCCAGGCGGTGGCGTCGTAGGCGCCCGTCTCGTACGAAGTGGCCGCGCCGTAGCCCGGCGCCGTCCACTGTCCGGTCGTGTCGTAGGCGAAGGTCGCCGCGGCGGTCTCGAACTGCTCCGTGGCGAACTGCCCCGACTGGTTCCAGGCGTTGGCGTCCCACTGGCCGGTGGTGTCGTACTGAGTCGCGTCGTACTGCGCCGCGTCGAGCGGTGTCGCGTCGTACTGCTGCGGGTACGCCTGCTGGTGTGTCTGCGCGCCGTAGGCGTCGTAACCGGCCGCGGCACCCGTGCCCCACTGCGTGGCGTCGTACTGCCCGCTGTGTCCGTCGTGTCCGACATGTCCCGTCTCGTAACTGCCCGGCATGGCGCCGAAGAGCGGGTCGGTGTCGAAGCTGCCGGTGGCGTACGCGTCATACCCGGCGTGGGGGTGCTGGTCGTTCACCAACTTCTCTCTCGCCTCGGCAGCAGGACCAGGGTCTGGGGTCACCCCGCGGCGGGGGGCCCAGAGGCAACGCAGTGGCGCGACTGTACCCGGCGGTATGCGACGCCGACAATCTTCGGCAGGTTTTGGGGCAGCGGGAAACGGGCATTCGGCCGTGTTTCGGCGAACTGCGGGCAGAGCTTTGGCTTTACGTTCGACTGTTGTTCGACCTCAGGCCACCGAGGCGGCGCCGGAGGACTCGGCTTCCGCACCCGTCGACTCGAGCTCCTCGCGGATGCTCGTGGCGACGGTGGGGTGGACCGGGAGCGCGAGATGGCCGATGCCGCTCACGCGAACGTTCCGCACGATCAGGTCGGGGTGCTCCAGGCGGGCCGTCTCGAGCGGAACCATCAACTGGTCGAGGTCGCTCCAGAAGCTGACGAACCTGGTCCGGCAGCCCGGCGCGGGCTGCCGCAACTCCTCGATCACGGCGGAACCCGGACGCATCTGGCGCACGATGGGGTGAGCGCTCGCGAGCGGGGCGACGCCGGTGCCCGAATGGGGCGTGCCGAGGGTGACGAGCGTGCGGACGCGGCGGTCACCGCCGAGGCGCTGGACGTAGTACCTCGCGATGAGGCCGCCGAGACTGTGCCCGACGATGTCGACCCGCTGGTGGCCGGTCCGGACGCAGATCTCCTCGACATGGCGGCCCAGCAGCTCGGCGGCCGCCCGGATGTCGCAGGTCAGCGGTGAGTAGTTGAGCGACTCCACATGGCGCCCGCCGGGTCGGGTGAGGCTACGGCGCAGCAGGACGAAGACGGAGCGGTTGTCGACGAAGCCGTGGAGGAGAACGGCGGGCGGGCACGGCGGTCCCTGGGCCGGCAGTACGGAGGCGCCGTCCTCCGACGCCGCTACGGGCGCCGGCTCGGGCGCGCGGCGCCCCGGGACGTGGCGCTCAGGTGCGATGCCCGATGGGTAGAGGAGCAGATGCCCGGCGAGAATGGCCAGCTCCAGGGCCGTGGCCCGCAGCAAGGCGATCGACATTCGTATCCGCAAGAGCGGCAGGAACCCCATGGCCGACCTCCCGAACGGCGCACGGGTGGGCGGCTCCGTCCCCCGTATGCCCTCATGGGGCTGCCGACGGGTCGTGCCCTCGTACCGTCGCGCCGCGCGGCTGGCGGCACGGTGGTACGACGACCGAATGGCGGCTCCCCTGGCGATCGTCCCGGCTGCGGGTGTGCGGCTCCGAATGCGGGTACGACGCGTAGCGAACATGTCCCACGTGTGATTTCCCCCTCGCTGTCCACCGCGAAACGGCCGGTTGCGGGATGCTGTAGATAACGTTCGTTCACCTCAGGTGCCAATGGCGGCACAGGCGGTATGTGGAGGCAGTGATGGGTGTGACCGGTCCGATCCGCGTGGTGGTGGCCAAGCCGGGTCTCGACGGCCACGATCGCGGCGCGAAGGTGATCGCACGGGCTCTGCGGGACGCCGGTATGGAGGTCATCTACACCGGGCTCCACCAGACCCCCGAGCAGATCGTGGACACCGCGATCCAGGAGGACGCCGACGCGATCGGCCTCTCCATCCTGTCGGGCGCGCACAACACGCTCTTCGTGAAGGTGATCGAGCTGTTGAAGGAGCGCGACGCGGAGGACATCAAGGTCTTCGGCGGCGGCATCATTCCGGAGGCGGACATCCCGCCGCTGAAGGAGAAGGGCGTCGCGGAGATCTTCACCCCGGGCGCGACGACGACATCGATCGTCGACTGGGTCAACGCGAACGTGCGGCAAGCGGCCGACGCGTAGCGCCTGCGGCGGACGGCGGTACGGGTGGCGGTACGCCGCGGTCCGGTACCGCCCGCAGCTGTCGCCGGGACTGGGACCGGTCCGTCCCGCCTTGCGCTCGATGCTCGGCACATCACGCCTCCCCGTGGCCTGCGGTGCCCGCCTCCGCGGGCCCTCGGACACGGGAGGTGCCACCTCACGCCACGCACACCCCACGCCACGGCGTGCCGTGCCGTCGAAGTCGTCCACGCCGTCCAGGACGAGGACGACACCCCCTCGCGAGGACACGTACACGCCGGGCAAAGCATCCGCCCCGCAGGCGGACGCGCTATCCGCCGGAAGCGCCCTGGGGCGTGAGTTCCGTGTGCATCGTGGCGCGGAAGCGCAGCGTGGAGACGAGGCGCTGGAAGGCCTCCGACCAGTAGCCGCCCGCTCCCGGTGACGCGCCCTCCGGTTCGTCGGGCGTGGCCGTGAGGAGGTCGAGGCGGCCGGCCTCGGCCGGATCGAGGCAGCGCTCCGCGAGGCCCATGACACCGCTGAAACTCCACGGGTAGCTCCCCGCGTCCCGCGCGATGTCGAGCGCGTCGACGACCGCGCGGCCGAGCGGCTCCGCCCAGGGCACCGCGCAGACACCGAGCAGCTGGAACGCCTCCGACAGCCCGTGCGCCGATATGAACGCCGCCACCCACGCCGCCCGCTCCTCCGCGGGCAGCGTCGCCAGGAGCTTCGCCCGCTCGGCGAGCGAGGACGTGCCGGGGCCGGTCGCCGGTGGCTCGGACGGGGCGCCCAGGAGGGCGCGGGCCCACTCCGGGTCGCGCTGACGCACCGCCGCCCGGCACCACGCCGCGTGCAGCTCACCGCCCCAGTCGTCGGCGACGGGCAGGGCGACGATCTCCTCGGGCGTCCGGCCGCCGAGCCGCTCCGTCCAGGCCGTGAGCGGCGCGGCCTCGACCAACTGGCCCAGCCACCAGGAGCGTTCGCCCCGGCCGGAAGGCGCCGTCGGAACGACACCGTCCCGCTGCATCTCCGCATCGCATTCATGCGGAGCCTCGACCGCGATCCCCGGCGCGCCCTTCGTGCGGTCCAGGCCGACACAGCCGGCGGCCCGGGCCGCCATCCGCCCGGCGAGCGCGGAGTGCGGCAGCGCGGACAGCAGCTCGGCCGCGGTCGCCCGGACATTGCGGCTGCGGTCGGCCAACGCCTGCTCCAGGAAGGGCTCGTCCGCGTCGGACAGCCCGGTGCGCAGAGAATCCAGGAACATCAGCCGGTCCTCCGCGCGCTCGGTCGCCCATGTCCGTGCCAGCAAGGCCGATGCCGCCGCCGGATCGTGGGCGCGCAGGGAGCCGAGAAGCGCGACCCGCTCGGCGAACAGGCCCTCCTCCCACAGCCGCCGGACGGCCTCCGTGTCGGCGGGGCCCGGGAGCGTGGTGCCGGCCGACGTCCCGCGCAGGGCGAACTTCCAGTCCGCGTTGAGCCGGGCGAGCCAGATGCCGCGCGGTCCGGCGAAGCGCAGCGCCAGGGGCCGCAGATCGGTGCGCGCGCGGGCTGCGTCGAGCAGGGCCGGCAGCGTGGACGACGGGGCCCGGTAGCCCTGCTCGTTGGCGGCGGTGAGCCACTGCGGCAGCAGCTCCGTCAGGTCCGGTGCGGTGCCGCGGCGGCCACCGGAGCTGGGCGCGGCCCGGTCGGCCAGCAGCAGCGCCAGCCGCCGCCTGGCCGCCTCGGGCAGGGCCCGGCGGTTGTCGGGCGGCGCCGGCTCGGGCCTCGGCCGGGCTATGGCGGGCCGCAGCCCGGCCCGTCGCCGCACCGTGTGCAGCGCGGCCGCGTCCAGCAGCGCGACGGGTGCCTCCCGGTCCGGGGCCAGGACGTCGGCCGGTGGTGTGCGCCGGTCGGTGCCGAGAAGAGCGGAGGTGACGAGCTCTTCCCAGACGGTGGTGCCGGTGGTGCTGGACATCGCGTCCTCCGTGGTGCGTTCAGGTGAGGGTGACCGTCTCGGCGCTGTCGTCGGCCCAGGCCGCCAACGGGACGAAGCCGCGGTGACCGCACTCGCCGAAGACGGTGACCGGACTGCCGCCGGACAGCGCGGCGAGCTTCCACAGCCCCGGCCGGGAGAGCGCGGCGGGAGCGACGGGAAGCGCGGACCGACCGTCCGCGTCGGCCAGCTGCCAGCCGTCGTCCCCCGGCACCGGTATGGAGTCCGTCAGCGTGACCGGCCACGAGTCCAGCCACGGGTCGTCGCGCAGCGCGGCACCATAGGCGGCGAGCGCGTCCTGCGCGGTGCCGCCCGGGGGTGGTGCCTTGATGGGGACCGGGGCGCCGAACTGCTCACCCAGATCCGCCCGGAGCTGCCCCGCGCCCCCGTAGGGAACGACCTCGGCGTCGATCATCAGCCCTGCCGGCAGGGCCAGTTGCGGCGCGCGGCCGGCCACGCCGAAGGAGAGCAGCAGGGCCGTGCGGTGCGTCTCCCGCCCGTACAGCCAGACGCGCCGGCTCGTGATCCTGCCGTCCGTCGAGTCGTACTGCGCGAGCACCAGCCAGTCGTCGCGCACAGCGGGGCCCTCGGCGGGAGCGGTCAGCCCCACTCTGGTGCGCACGGTCGCGGCGAGCGGCTCGGGCAGCCGGTCGATGCCGAGCCAGGCCCGGTCGAGGAGGTGCACCAGCGCGGACTCCTCCAGCAGCCGGACCGGCCAGCCGGGGCCGGAGCCGGGGACGGCGCCCAACTCGCGCACCCGTCCGGCCAGTCCGGGGGCCTGGGCGTCGACCATGCGCGCGGCCGTCTCCTCCCACAGCCCGTACCCGGACCGCTCCGCCGCGGCCAGGCCGCCCCGCAGCAGATCCGCCAGCCGCTGCTCCAACTCCTGGGCACCCGCGGTGATCCGGCCCGCCCTGCGCTCCGCCCTGCGCCGGGCCGCCTCCGGATCGGCGGACTTCGCGGACCGCCCCTCGGCCGCGCCCCCCTCCTCCTGGTCGGCGGCGCGCTTGCGGCGTCCCGCCAGCCACGCGTCGGCCCAGTCCGGCACCTCGCCGTCCCTGACGCTCTCCTCGTCCCCCGCCCAGAGCAGCAACAGTCCCAGCGCGTGCTTGCACGGGAACTTCCGGCTCGGGCAACTGCACTTGTACGCCGGGCCCGTCGTGTCCACGATCGTCTGATACGGCTTGCTGCCGCTGCCCTTGCACAGGCCCCAGACCGCACCGCCGCCGCTTCCCGCCCCGGACCACGGGCCTGCCGTGCCCAGCTTGCTTCCCGCCTTGCGTGACGCGGCGTCAGGAGCCAGAGCCAGCACCTGTTCCGCCGTCCAGCGCACCCCCTGCTGATTCATGTCGACGACGCTACGGGCCACCACTGACAATCGGCCCTGACCTGCGGTTCCGTCTCCTCCGTAACGGTTTGACCTTACCTTCCCTTTGCGATTCGCTGCCGGGGACAACCCGACGATCCTTGGGGGGATCCACATGCGCCGGTCCATCCGTACCGCCGTCCGCACGCTCGCTGCCGCGGGCCTCGCCTTCGGCCTGACCGCCTGTTCCGAGGCCGCGGACAAGGCGGTCGACCAGGTCGACAATGCCGTGACCGACACGTACGAGGTGACCTACGAGGTCACCGGCAAGAACGTCGACTCGATCGAGTACCACGCAGGTGGCGGCACGGCCATGGAGCCGAAGATCGAGACGGTGCAGAAGCCCACGCTGCCGTGGAAGAAGACCGTGACGCTGAAGGGCATCATGCCGCCCGCCGTCATGCCCGTCGCGGTGGACGCGGCCGGCGCCGAGGTCACCTGCCGGATCACGTACCAGGGCAAGGCGATCAAGGAGGCGAAGGGCGAGGGCATCGCGACCACCGGCGGCTGCATCGCGGTCTCGCCGCTCGCGGGATAACTCCTCGACCGAGCCGCCGACTTCGGCCCTGACCTGCGGGAACGGGCCGTTGTCAGTGGCGTGGTGCACGGTGGGATCCACACCCGGTCGAACGATCTGGAGGGGGATCCATGACCGTGCCCGAAACCACGGCGGACACCGGCGCCGAGGCCCTGCGGCCGCATGCGGAGGACGCCTTCGCGGACGAGTTCAAGGCCCTGGCCGCGGCGGACGACCGCCCGCGTCCGGCCCGCTGGCGGCTGTCGCCGTGGGCCGTGGCCACGTATCTGCTCGGCGGCACGCTGCCCGACGGGACGGTGATCACACCCAAGTACGTGGGCCCGCGCCGGATCGTCGAGGTCGCCGTCACGACGCTCGCGACCGACCGCGCGCTGCTCCTTCTCGGCGTGCCCGGCACCGCCAAGACCTGGGTCTCCGAGCATCTGGCCGCGGCGGTCAGCGGAGACTCCACCCTGCTCGTGCAGGGCACCGCCGGCACGCCAGAGGAGGCGATCCGGTACGGCTGGAACTACGCGCGGCTGCTCGCCCACGGCCCCAGCCGTGACGCCCTCGTGCCCAGCCCGGTCATGCGCGCGATGGCGGACGGCATGACCGCGCGCGTCGAGGAGCTGACCCGCATTCCGGCGGACGTGCAGGACACGCTCATCACCATCCTGTCGGAGAAGACGCTGCCGATCCCTGAGCTGGGCCAGGAGGTCCAGGCGGTCCGCGGGTTCAACCTCATCGCCACGGCCAACGACCGGGACCGCGGGGTCAACGATCTGTCGAGCGCGCTCCGGCGCCGGTTCAACACCGTGGTCCTGCCGCTGCCCGCGACCCCGGACGCCGAGGTCGACATCGTGTCCCGGCGGGTCGACCAGATAGGGCGCTCGCTCGACCTGCCCGCCGCGCCCCGGGGCGCCGACGAGATCCGCCGCGTCGTCACGGTCTTCCGTGAGCTGCGCGACGGCGTCACCGCGGACGGGCGCACCAAGCTCAAGTCCCCCTCGGGGACGCTCTCCACGGCCGAGGTGATCTCCGTCGTCACCAACGGGCTGGCGCTCGCTGCGCACTTCGGGGACGGAGTGCTGCGGCCGGGCGACGTGGCGGCCGGGATCCTCGGGGCGGTCGTCCGGGACCCGGCGGCCGACCGCGTCATCTGGCAGGAGTATCTGGAGACGGTCGTGCGTGAGCGGGACGGCTGGAAGGACTTCTACCGCGCCTGCCGCGAGGTGAGCGTATGACGTCACGCACGGCGCCCGCGCCGACGGCATGGCCCGCCGAGGGCCCGCTGTTGCTCGGGGTGCGGCATCACGGGCCGGGGTCCGCCCGGGCGGTGCGGGCCGCGCTCGACGCCGCGGAGCCGAAGGCGCTGCTGATCGAGGGGCCGCCCGAGGGTGACGCGTTGCTGCCGCTCGCCGCCGACGAGGGCATGGTCCCGCCCGTCGCGCTCCTCGCGCATGCGGTGGACGATCCTGGCCGGGCCGCGTTCTGGCCGCTGGCCGAGTTCTCCCCAGAATGGGTCGCGATCCGCTGGGCCCTGGCGCACGACGTCCCCGTACGGTTCATCGACCTCCCCGCCGCCCACTCCCTGGCGGCCGCGACCGACCCCGGCTGGGGCGAAGGGGAGGACGAGGCGGACGGTGGGGAGGGCGCGCTGCGGATCGATCCCATCGCCGTGCTCGCCGACACCGCCGGATACGACGATCCGGAGCGCTGGTGGGAGGACGTGATCGAGCACCGCGGCACCACGGCCCCGCAGGACGGGCCGGACCCGGACGGCCCGTTCGCGCCGTTCGCCGTGCTCGCCGAGGCCATGACCGCTCTCCGGGAGACCTACGGCCACGGCGGGCACGCGCGTGACCTGGTCCGCGAGGCCCATATGCGGATCCAGCTGCGCGCAGCCCGCAAGGAGTTCGGGGACGAGGTGGCCGTCGTCTGCGGAGCCTGGCACGTGCCGGCGCTGGCCGTCAGGTCGACGGCCACCGCGGACCGCGCCCTGCTGAAGGGGCTGCCGAAGGTCAGGACGGAGATGACCTGGGTGCCCTGGACCCACCGCAGGCTCGCCCGGCACAGCGGGTACGGCGCGGGGATCGACTCCCCGGGCTGGTACGCGCACCTGTTCAGCGCCCCGGACCGCCCCGTCGAGCGTTGGATGACGAAGGTCGCCGGGCTGCTCAGGGACGAGGACCGGATGGTGTCCTCGGCCCATGTCATCGAGGCGGTCCGGCTCGCCGCGACGCTCGCCGCCATGCGGGCCCGTCCGCTCGCCGGGCTGAGCGAGACGACGGACGCGATCCGGGCCGTGATGTGCGACGGCTCCGACGTTCCGCTCGGGCTCGTCCACGACAAGCTGATCACCGGCGATGTGCTCGGCGAGGTCCCGGACACGGCCCCGGCCGTCCCGCTGCAGCGCGATCTGACCCGCCTCCAGCGCAGCCTGCGGCTCAAACCGGAGCTGCTGGAGCGCGAGCTGGAGCTCGACCTGCGCAAGGACACCGACGCCGCGCGCAGCCGGCTGCTGCACCGGCTCCGGCTCCTCGGCGTCGGCTGGGGCGCGCCGGAAGCGGGGCGCGGCTCGACCGGCACCTTCCGGGAGACCTGGCGGCTGCGCTGGGAGCCCGAGCTGTACGTCAAGGTCGCCGAGGCGGGCGTCTGGGGCACCACGGTGCTCTCCGCCGCGACGGCCAGGGCGGAGGCGCAGGCCGTATCGGCGACGGCGCTCGCCGATGTCACCTCCCTCGCCGAGCGCTGCCTGCTCGCCGAACTGCCCGAAGCCCTCCCGGTGGTGATGAAGGCCCTCGCCGACCGGGCCGCGCTGGACGCGGACGTCGGCCATCTCGCCCAGGCCCTGCCGGCGCTCGCACGCTCCCTGCGGTACGGAGACGTGCGCGCCACGGACACCGCCGCCCTCGGTGAGGTGGCGGCCGGGCTCGCCGAGCGGATCTGCGTCGGGCTGCCGCCCGCCTGCACCGGCCTCGACGCGGACGGCGCGGCCGAGATGCGGGGGCATCTCGACGGCGTCCACACGGCGATCGGACTGCTGCCTCGGGCGGAGGAGTTGAGCGGGCGCTGGGCGGACGTGCTGCGCAAGCTCGCGCTGCGCGACACCGTGCCCGGGGTGATACGAGGACGTGCGGTCCGGCTGCTGCTGGACGACGGCCGTCTCGCCGAGGACGAGGCCGCACGGCTGATGGGGCTTGCGCTCTCGCCCGGCACCCCGCCCGCCGACGCCGCGGCCTGGATCGAGGGCTTCGTGGGCGGCGCGTCGGGAGGCGGCATGCTCCTGGTGCACGACGAGCGCCTCCTCGGGCTGGTCGACGCCTGGCTGACATCCGTTCCGGCGAGCGCGTTCACGGATGTGCTGCCGCTGCTGAGGCGCACGTTCTCGGCATACGAGCCGGGCGTGCGCCGCACCCTCGGGGAACTGGTGCGGCGCGGCCCCGCGGCCGGGGGGCGGCCGACGCGGGGAGAGGCAGGCGTGCCCGGATTCGGAGCCGGGCTCGACGAGGAGCGGGCGGACGGGGTGCTGCCCGTACTGCGGCTGATTCTGGAGGGGGAGCACGTATGACAGCGCCGGGAGCACACGGGGCAACGCCGGACGCGGTGGCGGACACGGCACCCGACGAGCGGCTGCGGCGCTGGCGGCTCGTCCTGGGAGGTGACGCGGCCGACGGCACCGGCTGCGCACTGTCCGGGACGGACACCGCGATGGACGGGGCACTGGCCGCGCTCTACGGCTCGGGCAGCGGCCAGGACAGGCGGGGCGGCAGGCGTTCGGCGGGGCTGGAGGGCTCCGCGCCGAGTGTCGCGCGCTGGCTCGGAGACATCCGCACCTACTTCCCGAGCTCCGTCGTCCAGGTCATGCAGCGCGACGCGATCGACCGGCTCGGCCTGTCCACACTGCTGCTGGAGCCGGAGATGCTGGAGGCCGTCGAGGCGGACGTCCACCTCGTCGGGACCCTGCTCTCCCTCAACAAGGCGATGCCCGAGACGACCAAGGAGACCGCCCGCACGGTCGTCCGCAAGGTCGTCGAGGACCTGGAGAAGCGCCTGGCCAGTCGCACCCGTTCGACGCTCACCGGCGCGCTCGACCGCAGTGCGCGCATCAGCCGCCCTCGGCACCGGGACATCGACTGGGACCGCACGATCCGGGCGAATCTGAAGAACTACCTGCCCGAGTACCACACGGTGGTGCCCGAGCGGCTCATCGGCTACGGACGCGCCTCGCAGTCCGTGAAGAAGGACGTCGTCCTGTGCATCGACCAGTCCGGGTCGATGGCGGCATCCGTCGTCTACGCCTCGGTGTTCGGCGCGGTGCTCGCCTCGATGCGCTCGATCGCGACGCGGCTCGTCGTCTTCGACACCGCGGTCGTCGATCTGACGGACCAGCTGGACGATCCGGTGGACGTGCTGTTCGGCACCCAACTCGGCGGCGGCACGGACATCAACCGGGCCCTCGCGTACTGCATGTCGCAGATCACCAGGCCCGCCGACACCGTCGTCGTGCTGATCAGCGATCTGTACGAAGGCGGCATCCGGGACGAGATGCTGAAGCGGGTCGCGGCGATGAAGGCGTCGGGCGTGCAGTTCGTCACCCTCCTCGCGCTCTCCGACGAGGGAGCCCCCGCCTACGACCGCGAGCACGCGGCGGCCCTCGCGGCGCTGGGTGCCCCGGCGTTCGCGTGCACGCCCGACCTCTTCCCCGAGGTGATGGCCGCCGCGATCGAGAAGCGGCCACTGCCCATACCGGACAAGGCGACTCATCAGTAACAAGGGACTTGCGTAAACCCAGGAGGCTCGTGCGAGCATCGTCCCTGTTGCCCGTGGAGGGTCATGTTCCGCGACTGGGAGGGCTCGTCCCATTTCGACTGTCACCGCTGCTCAGCCTGTTGCCGCCGGGCGCTTCGTGCGCCGTGCGGCCGGCCGGCATGCGGTGCGTGCGGCAGCGGTGTCGCTGTTCCTCGGCGGTCTGGCGGTGCTGGGATTCTTCCTCGGCGGCCAGGCGCACGCGGCGGAACGGCCCGGCGTGGCAACGGCGTCGGCCGCCGCGGCCGACCGCGTCGCTCCCGTTCGCAGTGGTCCCGTCCGGCAACTCCGTGACAGCGCAGAGCCGGTCAAGAGCGTGGCACGGCACGCGGTGCGGCCGGCCGCCGAGCGGGCCGTGCGCGACGTCGTGCGGCCCGTCGCCGAGCCGGTGGTGGAGCGGGCGGTCCGTCCGGTCGTCCGGCCCGTCGCCGGCGCCGTCGAGAAGGCGGTCACCGATGTGACGGAGCCCGTCGCTGACGTGGTCGACCCGGTCGTCCAGGGCCTGCACGCACGGCCGTTGCCCGTACCCGCCCCGATGTGGCCGGGCGACGGGGCGGCCGTTCCCGCCCTGGATCCGTCCCTGGGCACCGCTCCGGCGGCCGGCAGGCTCGACGTGCCACGGCCCGTCGCACCGGCGGGCCCCGCTCCCGTCGCCGTCGTGGCCGGCAAGGTCTCGGCCACCGACCGGCAGTACCGCTACGGGTACGCCGCGGACGCGCCCGGGCCGGCCCGCGCCGACGCGTCCGTCCGTACACCGGTGGTCGGTGGCGGCCCGGGCGGCGGCCCGTACCCGTACCCCGGCCACGCTCCGGCCGGTCCGCACGGTGGCGCCGTGCTCCAGACCGCCTCCGACAACCACACACCACGACCCGGCGACCAGCACGCCGCGTGGTTCCCGCACGCCATGGCCTTCGGGCTCGTGCCCGGCTCCCGGCAGCGGGTGACCGGCGCCGACGTGCGCGACCGGCATCGCGACATCCTCGAATTTCCCGGATAGGGCAGGCCGTTCCCCCGCCTCATGACCTGCCGCGCGGGGGCGGAGCAGGTCTGCCCGAACCGTCGGAAACCGAAGGAATCTCCCGATCATGAACAAGAACATCCGCCGTTCCATAGCCGTCGCGGCCGGGGCCGCCGGCATGTGGGCCATCGGCACCGCCGCCGCCAGCGCGGACGAGCTGCCCTCGCTCTCCCTCTCGACCGCCGACCAGGCGGTGGACTCCGTCGACGACACCGTCACCGGTGTCGGCGAGGCCCCGGCCGTCGGTGCCGTGACCGGCAAGGCGCAGGCCACGGTGCAGGCCACCGCGGGTGCCGCGAGCGCCACCGCCGCCACCGCGACGGGCACCGTCACCGCGGCGGCCGAGCAGGCCAAGGGCGCCGCCCACGACGCCACCCGGGCCCCGGTCGCCGCCACCGCGGACCAGACCCGCCACTACGTCGAGAGCGAGCTGCCCGACACCGGCGCCGAGATCGACTACCTCTTTGGTCCGCTCTCCGCCTTCGCTCCCGAGCTGGTGGAGCAGACCCCGGCCGCGGCCCAGGGCTACGTCCAGGGCGCGGTCACCGCCGCCGGCCCGATCGTCGACGAGACGGCGCAGGACGTCCTGCCGCCCGTCGCCGACCGCGCGGTCGACGGTGTGCTCCCGGTCGCCGGCCAGGCGGTCGGTGACGTCGGTGGCCTGGCCACGGGTGTCGTCGGCGACGTGACGCCGTTCGCGGGCGGTGTCGTGGGCGAGGTCCAGCCGTTCGCGTACGGCGTGGTCGGCGAGGTCCAGCCCTTCGCGGGCGGCGTCGTCGGCTCGGTCCAGCCGGTCGTCGAGACCGTCGTCGACCACGTTCGCCCGGTCGTGCACGGCGTCGGCGGCAGCGCCGGGAACCTCGCCCACGGCGTCGTGGGCGACGTGACCCCGTTCGCGGGCGGCGTCGTCTCCGAGGTACAGCCGTTCACGCAGGACCTGACCGGCACGGTCGCCGCGACGCCGGTCGCGGGCAACGCCGTCTCGGGCGTGCAGGGCGTGGCCACCGCGGTCACCCCGAGTTACGTCGACACCCTGGGCGGGCAGCTGACCCAGGGCGTCTGACGGCGCCACGCAGCAGGTGACCGGCGGGTCACGGACATCGACGGGCGGTTCCCATTGGGGTGGGGACCGCCCGTCCCCGTACCCCGGCACGTGCCCGGTACGGCGCCGTCCCGTCACCGCAGAGTTCCGCCGCGCGCGCGATCTGTGACCGGTATCACCGCTCCGGTGTGATCTGCGATTTAGGCCCCCACGGCCCACGGGGATAACCTGCGAGACGGACATGCCGCGTGCCCGGACACCGTGTACGCCTCCCTAGTGACAGCGCAGTCACGTTGCCCTTCGCGGCACGCCCACGCAGACAACGAACCGCGAATCACGGAAAAGGGACGGACGCGCGTGGACCTGTTCGAGTACCAGGCGAGGGACCTCTTCGCCAAGCACGGTGTACCGGTGCTGGCCGGTGAAGTCATCGACACGCCTGAGGCGGCGCGCGAGGCGACCGAGCGACTGGGCGGCCGTTCGGTCGTCAAGGCGCAGGTGAAGGTCGGCGGCCGCGGCAAGGCCGGTGGCGTGAAGCTCGCCGCCACGCCGGACGAGGCAGTCGCCCGCGCGACGGACATCCTCGGCATGGACATCAAGGGCCACACGGTCCACAAGGTGATGATCGCCGAGACGGCTCCGGAGATCGCAGACGAGTACTACGTCTCCTACCTCCTCGACCGCACGAACCGCACCTTCCTGGCCATGGCCTCGGTGCAGGGCGGCGTGGAGATCGAGGTCGTCGCGGAGGAGAACCCCGAAGCCCTCGCGAAGATCCCGGTCAACGCCAACGAGGGCGTCGACCTGGCGAAGGCCCGCGAGATCGTCGCGGCCGCGAAGTTCCCGGCCGAGGTCGCCGACCAGGTGGCCGACATCCTGGTCACCCTGTGGAAGACCTTCATCGAAGAGGACGCGCTCCTCGTCGAGGTCAACCCGCTGGCCAAGGTCGCCGACGGCCGTGTCATCGCCCTCGACGGCAAGGTCTCGCTCGACGAGAACGCCGACTTCCGCCAGGCGGACCACGCGGTGCTCGAGGACAAGGACGCAGCCAACCCGCTCGAGGCTGCCGCCAAGGCCAAGAACCTCAACTACGTCAAGCTCGACGGCGAGGTCGGCATCATCGGCAACGGCGCGGGTCTGGTCATGTCGACCCTCGACGTCGTCGCGTACGCCGGTGAGAACCACGGTGGCGTGAAGCCCGCCAACTTCCTCGACATCGGTGGTGGCGCCTCGGCCGAGGTCATGGCGAACGGTCTCGAGATCATCCTCGGCGACCCGGACGTCAAGTCCGTCTTCGTCAACGTCTTCGGTGGCATCACCGCTTGTGACGAGGTCGCCAAGGGCATCGTCCAGGCCCTGGAGCTGCTCAAGGCCAAGGGCGAGGACGTCTCCAAGCCGCTGGTCGTGCGCCTCGACGGCAACAACGCGGAGCTGGGTCGTCAGATCCTGTCCGACGCCAACCACCCGCTCGTGCAGCGCGTGGACACCATGGACGGCGCGGCCGACAAGGCCGCCGAGCTCGCGGCCGCGAAGTAAGGGAAATCAGACCACCATGGCTATCTTCCTCACCAAGGACAGCAAGGTCATCGTCCAGGGGATGACCGGCTCCACCGGCATGAAGCACACCAAGCTCATGCTGGCCGACGGCACCAACATCGTCGGTGGCGTGAACCCCCGTAAGGCGGGCACCACCGTCGACTTCGACGGCACCGAGGTGCCGGTCTTCGGCACGGTCGCCGAGGCGATGGAGAAGACCGGGGCCGACGTCTCCGTTCTCTTCGTTCCGCCGGCCTTCGCCAAGGCCGCCGTCGTCGAGGCGATCGACGCCGAGATCCCGCTGGCCGTCGTCATCACCGAGGGCATCGCGGTGCACGACTCCGCCGCCTTCTGGGCGTACGCGGTCAGCAAGGGCAACAAGACCCGGATCATCGGCCCGAACTGCCCGGGTCTGATCACCCCCGGCCAGTCCAACGCCGGCATCATCCCGGGCGACATCACCAAGCCCGGTCGCATCGGTCTCGTGTCCAAGTCCGGCACGCTGACCTACCAGATGATGTACGAGCTCCGTGACATCGGCTTCTCCTCGGCCGTCGGCATCGGTGGCGACCCGGTCATCGGTACGACGCACATCGACGCCCTCGCGGCGTTCGAGGCGGACCCCGAGACCGAGCTGATCGTGATGATCGGCGAGATCGGCGGCGACGCCGAGGAGCGTGCGGCCGACTTCATCAAGGCCAACGTCACCAAGCCGGTCGTCGGTTACGTCGCGGGCTTCACCGCGCCCGAGGGCAAGACCATGGGCCACGCCGGCGCCATCGTCTCCGGCTCCTCCGGCACCGCGCAGGCGAAGAAGGAGGCCCTGGAGGCCGCGGGCGTCAAGGTCGGCAAGACGCCGACCGAGACGGCCAAGCTGGCGCGCGAGATCCTCGTCGGCTGACCTTCACAGGCACACAGCGGATGGGCCCGCACCCCGGTTTCCGGGGTGCGGGCCCATCCGCGTTCCGCCGCCCGGCCGTCACCGGGCGAGCGGCAGGAGACGCTCCGGGCCGGTGTCGAGATGGGAGCGGAGCTGCCCGCGGAGCCGGTAGTCCGCCTTCGTGTAGGGCTCGGGGCCGCCTCGGGGCGGTACGCCGCCGACCGTCTCGCCCGGCGACTGCGGCGGCTCGTAGTGGTCCTCGGTGACGGCCATGGTGATCGCCGCGGCCCCGAGGATCAGCGCGGTCAGTCCGATCGCGGCGCGGGTCCACAGTTCGGCACGGTGCTCGCTGCCCGCGCGCACGCTGCGGGCCGACGCGATCTTCGGCGCCGCGACATGGGCGACCAGATCGCCCAGCTCGGCCTGCAGAGCCTGCGGTTCGGCCAGCTCCGGCAGCCGCTCGGCGACGGCGGCGCGGGCGTTCAGCAGCCGGTTCGCCGCGGCCGGCGTGCTGGCCTCGGTCTCGGCGGCCGTCTCGGGCAGGTCGATGCCGAGTCCGTCGTACAGCAGCAGCGTGCGGCGGTACGAGGGCGGCAGTCCGAGCAGCGCCTCGCGGAGCGTGGTCCGGCGGGGAGCGGCGGGAGCGGCGGGAGCGGCAGGCCCGGGTGAGCGGGTGGCCGGGGCGGCCGGATCGTCGGGGTCGGGGCGGCGGTGGACGCGGCGCAGCCGGTGCCAGGGCGACATGGCGTGCTCGTACGCCACCATGCGCACCCAGCTCGCGGGGTCCCGGTCCACGGCGACCTCGGGCCAGCGCTGCCAGGCGAGGTGGAAGGCGCGCTCGACGGCCTCCTGGGAGAGCAGGCGACGACCGGTGAGCAGATAGGTCTGGCGTACGAGACCGGGTGCGGTACGGGCGTAGAGGTCGTCGAAGGCCTGCTCGGCCGTGAGGAAGGCGGGGGTGGCCTGAGCCTCGTCGGGCGAATCGGACGTTGAGGGGGCTTTCGCCGGAGGCGGGGCCGAGGGCGGCGGCGTGACGGGGGGTGGCGGCGGGGGCGCCACGGGTGGCCTGTGGACGGGCGGCGTTCGCGGTGGCTCCGGCGCTTCCCGGGCTTCCGGGGTCGCCCCGGCTTCCCGTGCCGGCCGAGCGGCCGGCGACGTTCGCCGGGATTCCGGCGCTTCAGGCGCAGGCGTCACCGGGGGCGCGTCGGGGGCCGCGGCC
The DNA here is from genome assembly GCF_044757085.1 of Streptomyces sp. NPDC091376. NCBI lineage: Bacteria > Bacillati > Actinomycetota > Actinomycetes > Kitasatosporales > Streptomycetaceae > Streptomyces > Streptomyces sp. NPDC091376. Next base: position 43,506 of record NZ_JBIVUF010000029.1, read on the forward strand.
TTCTCCGCCTTGCCGGCCCTGTCCGCCTCCCGGGCCTGCACGGCGTCCTCGGCCTGCACGGTGTCCTCGGCCTGCACGGCGTCCACGGCGTCCTCGGCCCGCACGGCGTCCTTCGCCTCTTCGCCGTCCGGGGGCGCACCCGGGGCGAGGAGCTTCACGTACGCCTCGCGCTTGCGGCCGCGCGGGGTGGTACGTCCGGTCTCCCAGGACCTGATCGTCGCCTTGGTGACGCCCAGGGCCTTCGCGAACCGTTCCTCGCTCAGTCCCCTGGCCTCGCGCAGCCTGCGCCGTTCCTTGGGGGAGGGCAACGGGGACGCGGCCGCTTCGGTGCTGTCCGCGGTGCGCTTCGTCATGAAGGCCTCCCGGGGGAGCCGTACTGGGCCGAAAAGTACATAAGCGTATTTTTAGCGACACAGCGAGCAATCTCCTGTTACGCGGATAAAGCGCGTGTCGTTGGGAGCATGGCCCGCGTGACGCAGACGACCGATCACAGCCCGCCCTTCGCGGCCGTGCGGGGCGGCCGGTCCGCGGCCGCGCTGGTGACCTCACTCGTGCGGGGGGCGATCGCGGCGGGGCTCGGGCTCGGCGCGATCGCCGCGCTGGTCATGGTGATGTGGATCAGCTCGCCGTATCCGGACAGCGGACCGGGCGGCGCGCTCCATGTGGCGACCGGGCTGTGGCTGCTCGCGCACGGTACGGAACTGGTCAGGGCAGACACGCTCACGGGTGTGCCCGCGCCCCTGGGGCTGGTGCCGATGCTGCTGGCGGCGGCGCCTCTGGTGCTGACGCACCGGGCGGCCCGGGACTCCATCGAGGCGGTGGAGGGCTGGCGGCAACCGTCCGCGGCCGCGGCGGTGTGCGGGGTGACCTGCGGATATCTGCTGGTCGGAGCCGCGGCGGCGCTCTACTCGCTGGGCGGTGCGCTCGCTGCGAAGCCGCTCAGCGCGGCGCTGCATCTGCCCGTGGTGGCGACATTGTCGGCGGCGGCGGGAGTGTGGACGGCGCACGGCCGGCCGCTCGGGCCGCTGCCGGCCTGGCTCCCCGAGGGCATGCGGGTCGCCCTCTTCCGCACCCGGGTGCTGGTCGCGCTCCGGTCCGCGGGGGCGGCGGTCGCGGTGCTGCTCGGGGGCGGCGCGCTGCTCGTCGGGGCGTCGCTGGTGTGGCACGCGGGGGCCGCACAGGAGTCGTTCCTGCTGCTCGCGAACGACTGGCAGGGGCGCTTCTCGCTGCTGCTGCTCGTGCTGGCGCTGATGCCGAACGCGGCGGTGTGGGCGGCGGCGTACGGGCTCGGTCCCGGTTTCGCGCTCGGTACGGGCGCAACGGCAACGCCGCTGGGGCTCGCGGGTGACCCGGCGCTGCCCGCCTTCCCGCTGCTCGCCGCGGTACCGGCGAACGGGGCCGGGACACCGCTGAGCTGGGCGACGGTGGTGATGCCGCTCGCGGCGGGGGCGGCGGTGGCGTGGTGCACGGTGCCGGGAACGGAGGTGGCGCGGACGGCGGGGCCGGGAAGTCGCCGGGAGACCGCGCTCACCGCGCTGCTGGCAGCCGCAGTGTGCGGCACCCTCATGGCCCTCCTGGCGTCTGCGGCCGGCGGCGCGCTCGGTACGGGGACCCTGGCCGCCTTCGGCCCTTCCTGGTGGCTCACGGGCCCGGCGGCTTTCCTCTGGACCGCCGCGGTCGGTGTTCCCGTCGCCCTCGCCCTTCACGTCTGGCGCTTCCGCGACACCGACCGCCATCTCCGGGTGCCACGCTGGTCGGCCATCAAGCAGGCGTCGGGCGGCCTGATGGCGGCGTTCCCCTTCCCTTTCCCCTCGCCCTCGGCTCCTGCCGTTCCGGTGCCGGAGGTGCCCCCTCGGCCGACCGAACCACCGGTTGCCGGGACCGGGTCCGAGTCCGAGTCCGGGTCCGGGTCCGGGTCCGGGTCCGAGTCCGGGTCCAAGCCCGGGACCGGGTCCGAATCCGGGTCTGGGCCCGCGCCGGAGTCGCGTCCGGCCGTCCCCGAGCCCTCGTCCGCGCCGAGTGCCGGGCCGCCCAAGGAGGCCGCACCGGATCCGGACGGGTCGGACGGCCGCGCCGACGGGTCTGCGACGCCTGTACCGCCTGTCCCGGCCGACCCGCTCGCCTCACCCGCCGGTCCGGTGGGCCTGCTCGGTCTGGGCGCCTGGTCGGGCCTCTCTGGGCTCCGCCCCCAGGAGCCGACAGTCGCGCCGCCGCCCGAGGCCCCGGTCCCGGTCGGCCGGGGCGGGAAGGACCGGGTGTACGCAGCCGACCAGGGCGGGACGGACCGGGCGGACGCGGCCGGCCAGGGCGGGCCCGCCGACGCGGTCGGAACGGACCCGGCGGTGACGGGCCCGGGCGACCCGGTCGAGAAGGAGGAGCACACGGAGCCGCACGACGCGTAGCCCGTGAGCGGGCCCGCGCTACTCCTTGACGCCGATGACCCCGCGCAGCGGTTCCGGCAGGAGCTCGTTGCAGGAGAGCTGGCCCGTCTTCGTCAGGGAGTCGGACACACAGGTGTAGAAGTCCTTGTACACCAGCTGCATCGTGAAGGTCATCGCCACGATGGTGAGGGCGATTCCGGCCATGACCAGGCCGCTCACCGCGGCCGTCACCTGGGGTCTGCCCGTCGGCCGTTCGGACGCCGAGGCGGGTGCGGGGGCGGGTGCCGGGGATGCGGCAGACATGACGGGCGTCGCGGACGTCGCGTCGCCGGTGGACGCCGCGGTGCGGCGGGACTTGGAGCGCAGCGAGCTCGCGCCCCAGTAGATCGCGAGGGCGCCGAGGAGCAGCGCGATCTCGGGGAAGTCGAAGAGGGCGAAGAAGAACGCCCACATGCCCGAGAGCAGCGCATAGCGGGCGCGGCGCTGGACCGGGTCCGTCGGGTCCCAGCGAAGGCCGGTGCCCTGGCTGCCGCCGCCTTCCGGGCCGCTGCCCTGGCCGCCTCCACCGCCACCGGTGCCGCTGTTCTGGCCGCCCGTGCGGCCGCCGAAGCCGCCCGAGGAGCGCCCCGGCTGGCGGCTGCTCCACTGGCTGCCCCAGGACGAGCGCCCGCCCTCACGTCCGCCTTCGCGGTCGCTGTCGTCGCCCGAGCCCTGCCCCGGATCGTTGTCGCCCGAGCCCCGCCGGGGCTGCCACGGCCGGTCCTGCGAGCCCTCCGGCGGAGGAGCGAACGGATTGCTCTCGTTGCTCTCGTCCTTGGGCTCCGTGGACTGGCGTTCCCGCAGCAGCAGGGAGCCCCGCTCGACGGAGAGCGGGAGGCGGAGTGCCGTGCGGCGGCGTCGGTCCGGCATGTGGTGAACGTCTTCCCCTCTTGTACGTCTGTACGCGGGTACTCCGTCTGGAACGGGCCCTGCCCCCAGACGCTACCTCCCGGCCTCGCCCCCGTCCCGTGGGGGCCGCTCGGTGTGCCGGTATCGTTGCTGACGGTCGACGGCTTCGTAGAGTTCCCCTATCGCCGGGCTCTTTTCATTCGTACGACCATACAAATACGTACCGCAACGCGAAATGAGTGCCCCGTGGCTGCCGCCCGACTCGTCGTCCTGGTCTCCGGATCCGGCACCAATCTCCAGGCGCTGCTCGACGCCATCAGCGACGATCCGCAGGGCTTCGGCGCCGACATCGTCGCCGTGGGCGCGGACCGCGACGGCATCATCGGCCTCGACCGGGCCCGGCTGGCCGGGATCCCCACCTTCGTCCGCAAGGTGAAGGACTACGCGACCCGCGAGGAGTGGGACCGCGCGCTGACCGAGGCCACCGCCGGGTACGAGCCCGATCTCGTCGTCTCGGCCGGCTTCATGAAGATCGTCGGCAAGGACTTCCTCGCCCGGTTCGGCGGCCGGATCGTGAACACGCACCCCGCGCTGCTGCCCAGCTTTCCCGGTGCCCACGGAGTGCGTGACGCGCTCGCCTACGGGGTGAAGGTCACCGGATGCACCGTCCACTTCGTCGACGACGGTGTCGACACCGGCCCGATCATCGCCCAGGGCGTGGTCGAGGTCCGGGACGAGGACGACGAAGCCGCTCTGCACGAGCGCATCAAGGAAGTCGAGCGCCAGCTGCTCGTCGAGGTCGTGGGGCGTCTGGCCCGTAACGGCTACCGCATTGAGGGACGAAAGGTTCATGTCGGTGAATAAGCCCATCCGTCGCGCGTTGGTGAGTGTCTACGACAAGACGGGGCTGGAGGAGCTCGCCCGCGGGCTCCACGAGGCCGGCGTCGAGCTCGTGTCCACCGGCTCCACCGCCGCGAAGATCGCCGCGGCCGGTGTCCCGGTCACCAAGGTCGAGGAGCTCACCGGCTTCCCCGAGTGCCTGGACGGCCGGGTCAAGACCCTGCACCCGCGCGTGCACGCCGGAATCCTCGCCGACCTGCGCCTGGAGACGCACCGCGAGCAGCTCGCGGAGCTGGGCGTGGAGCCGTTCGACCTCGTGGTCGTGAACCTGTACCCGTTCCGGGAGACCGTCGCCTCCGGCGCGAGCCCCGACGAATGCGTCGAGCAGATCGACATCGGCGGCCCCTCGATGGTCCGCGCCGCCGCCAAGAACCACCCCTCGGTCGCCGTCGTCACCAGCCCCGCGCGGTACGGCGACGTCCTGACCGCGGTCGCCTCCGGCGGCTTCGACCTCGCCGCCCGCAAGCGCCTCGCCGCCGAGGCGTTCCAGCACACCGCCTCCTACGACGTCGCCGTCGCCTCCTGGTTCGCCTCCTCGTACGCCCCGGCGGACGAGTCGGCCTTCCCCGACTTCACCGGTGCCACGTACGCCCGCTCCAACGTCCTGCGCTACGGCGAGAACCCGCACCAGGGCGCGGCGCTGTACGTCACCGAGGCGGGCGGCGGGCTCGCCCAGGCGGAGCAGTTGCACGGCAAGGAGATGTCGTACAACAACTACACGGACACGGACGCCGCACGCCGTGCCGCCTACGACCACACCGAGCCGTGCGTGGCCATCATCAAGCACGCCAACCCGTGCGGCATCGCGATCGGCGACGACGTCGCCGAGGCGCACCGCAAGGCCCACGCCTGCGACCCGCTGTCGGCCTTCGGCGGTGTGATCGCCGTCAACCGCCCGGTGTCGGTGGCGATGGCCGAGCAGGTCGCCGAGATCTTCACCGAGGTCATCGTCGCCCCGGACTACGAGGACGGCGCGGTCGAGGTCCTGGCCCGCAAGAAGAACATCCGCGTGCTGCGTTGCCCCGACGCCCCGTCAGCACCCGTCGAGCTCAAGCCGATCGACGGCGGCGCGCTGCTCCAGGTCACCGACCGCCTCCAGGCCGACGGGGACGACCCGGCCAACTGGACCCTCGCCACCGGTGAGGCGCTGTCCGACGCCGAGCTGGCCGAGCTGGCCTTCGCCTGGAGGGCGTGCCGGGCGGTCAAGTCCAACGCGATCCTGCTCGCCAAGGACGGCGCGAGCGTCGGCGTGGGCATGGGCCAGGTCAACCGGGTCGACTCCGCGAAGCTCGCCGTGGAGCGCGCGGGCGAGGAGCGCGCGGCGGGCGCGTACGCCGCCTCTGACGCGTTCTTCCCGTTCCCCGACGGCCTGGAGATCCTGACCGCGGTCGGCGTCAAGGCCGTGGTCCAGCCCGGTGGTTCGGTCCGTGACGAGCAGGTCGTCGAGGCCGCGCGGAAGGCGGGCGTGACGATGTACTTCACGGGTACGCGGCACTTTTTCCACTGACCGGCCCGCACTCGACAGGCCGAAGGCCGTAACACCCGCTCAGGGGCGGGGGTTACGGCCTTCGTGCGTACGCCGGGATCTACGGCCGGCGGACCGGCTCAGTAGCGCGGGCGGTTGAACCACGCGGAGGCGCTGCTGTTGACCATCGAGGCGAGGATGATGCCGCCGATGGCGAGACCGATGACACCGCCGACCGCGGAGCTCGCCTGGCCGCCCGCGAAGTTGGCGAGGCTGAGCAGGATGTACAGCGACGCGTAGACGATCGTCGTCACGCGAACGCCGTTGCCGCCCTTGGAGAACTTGACGCCGAGGACGATGGCCCAGGCCGCGAAGCCGAGCAGGATCACGACCAGGAAGAAGCCGAGGCCGGCGAGTACACCGGTCTCCTCGCCGGAGCCCACCGAGTCCGACACGTCCTGAGCGGCGGCGATGGCGATCGCGGCGATGAGGCCGACGATGATCTGCAGGCCGGCGACGATGAAGAGCAGGACGCGAGCGGTCTGCATGAGGCCGGGCATGGTCATCTGAGCACCGGGGTAGCCGCCGTAGGGCTGCTGCACGGGCGGCGCCTGCGGGTAGCCGTAGCCGGGCTGCGGCGGCTGCTGCGGCTGGCCCTGCGGGTAGCCGTAGCCCGGCTGGCCCTGCTGCTGGCCGTAGGGGTTGTTCGGGTCGCCGAAGCTCATGGCGGGATTCCTCCGTCGGGATTTGCGGGGACGACGCGGTCCTTACCGGAGGAACGTCACAAAGAAATCAAGCGGTCTGCCCCCCGACACTGCCCGCGGCACTGCGCGGCTCATCGTCGTCTCAACGTCTACTTTTTGTCCAGCCGATTACCCAATGTGTTGTGCAAGTGCAACCTCGTGCACCGCTGAGCGAACTCTCCGGTGCGGGCCCGGAGAGGCCCGGATTGGAACCGGGAAGGGGTCATCCGCGAGGATGGGGGTATGACCGCCCAGATTCTCGATGGCAAGGCCACCGCAGCCGCGATCAAGTCCGATCTGACCGCCCGCGTGGCGGCGCTCAAGGCCAGGGGTGTGACGCCCGGCCTCGGGACCCTCCTGGTCGGTGACGACGTCGGCAGCCAGAAGTACGTCGCCGGCAAGCACCGCGACTGCGCGGAGGTGGGCATCGCCTCCATCCAGCGCGAACTGCCCGCAACCGCCACGCAGGAGGACATCGAGGCGGTCGTCCGCGAGCTGAACGCGAACCCCGACTGCACGGGATACATCGTGCAGTTGCCCCTGCCGAAGGGCATCGACGAGAACCGGGTGCTGGAGCTGATCGACCCGGCGAAGGACGCGGACGGGCTCCACCCGATGAACCTCGGGCGCCTCGTGCTGAACGAGCCGGCCCCGCTGCCGTGCACCCCGGCCGGTGTGATCCGGCTGCTGCGCCAGTACGGCGTCGAACTGAACGGCGCGCACGTCGTCGTCGTGGGACGGGGCACCACCATCGGCCGCTCGCTGCCGCTGATGCTCACCCGCCGCTCCGAGAACTCCACGGTCACCCAGTGCCACACCGGCACCCGCGACCTTTCCTCGCACCTGCGCCAGGCCGACATCATCGTCGCCGCCGCGGGCTCGGCCCATCTGGTCCGCCCGGAGGACGTGAAGCCGGGCGCCGCCGTCCTCGACGTCGGCGTCAGCCGCGACGGCAACGGGAAGATCGTCGGCGATGTCCACCCGGACGTCGCGGAGGTCGCCGGCTGGGTCTCCCCGAACCCGGGCGGCGTCGGCCCGATGACCCGGGCGCTGCTCCTGGTCAACGTCGTCGAGGCGGCCGAACTGGCAGCCACGGACTGAGCCATCATGAACACCTCGGACAACGACACCCCTCTCGACGGCCCCCGCCCGGCACAGCGACCGGACGCCGCCGCTCCGTCCGCGGGCGGCGCGGGCCGGACGACCCCGCCCGCCCGCGCGAGGGCGAACGGCAGCGCGGGGCACTCCGAGGGCGACGACCCGGCCCGGGTGAACGGGCATGCAGGGGACGCGGCCGACGACGCACCCGCCGCGGTGGGGCCCGGCGCCGCGGGCAGGTCGCGCAGGCCGCCCACGGTCACCCGGGACACCGCGAGGCCCGAGGGCGGCGGCCGTGCCGCACCCGGTGACGCGTCCGCGCCCGCCCGGCAGTGGCCGTTGCTCACGGTGCTCGGGCTCACGGGGCTCGGACTGCTGATCGTCGCCGCGGATCCGTTCGACCAGGCCTTCCGGATCGGCACGATCCTGGTCGGCGTCGCTCTGCTCACGGGCGCGGTGCTGCGCCGGGTGCTGCCCTCCGTGGGCATGCTGGCGGTGCGCTCACGCTTCACCGACATGGTCACGTACGGCCTGTTCGGCACCGTGATCGTGCTGCTCGCCCTGATGGTGCAGCCGCGGCCGTGGCTGGAGATCCCGTTCCTGGAGGACGCGGTCCGCTTCACCGTGCGCTAGGCCGTGTCCGACGAATCCCGCCTGAATCCCGCCCTGACGAATCCCGTCTGGCGCGCGACGCCCGGCACGGGGCACCGCCGCGGATGAGCGACGGCGCCCGTCCCCTCCCCCGAGGAGGACGGACGCCGTTGTGTGCACCAGCGTCATGCACGCGCCAAAGAGGGACAAGAACCGGCCGGTGCCTGTGGCACGGAAGTGACCGTTCCGCCATGGTGTGATCGCCGGGCAACGAATGCGAGACTGGGGCGGGCTTCAGGCAGGGGCGCACACGGGGGTGCGCCAAGGTCCCGAATGCTCCCGTGCGCCCCGGCGCCAGGAACTGCCATCCTGGCTCCGCGCATCCCTCTGGGTAGTCCACACGACGCGTGCCCGGAGGCATGGCGGGGGGTACGACCGCGCGGGGCACATCAGGCACGTTCGGGGGACAAGGGGGAAGCAATGCCTCGTTGGAAGGCGCTACCGGAAGAACTCGATCCGCAGGTGAGGGAGTTCGCGAGCCAGCTGCGCCGGCTCGTCGACCGCAGCGGGCTCAGCATCGCCGCGGTCTCGGACCGCACCGGCTACAGCAAGACGTCGTGGGAACGCTATCTGAACGGACGGCTGCTCGCGCCCAAGGGCGCGATCGTCGCGCTCGCCGAGGTGACGGGCACCAACCCGATCCATCTCACGACCATGTGGGAGCTCGCGGAGCGCGCCTGGAGCCGCGCCGAGATGCGCCACGACATGACCATGGAGCAGATCCGGATCTCCCAGGCGCGGGCCGCGCTGGGCGAGTTCGGTCCGACCGCGCCCGCGCAGCCCGGCCCCGGCGGCACCCGTGGCACGCGCTCCGGCGGACCGGCGACCGCCCAGCAGGGCGCCGGGGACGCATACGGACGGCAGCCGTTCGTACCCGAGCAGCGCGGCGCCCGCTCCGGCCACCCGGCCGGTCATCCGTCGGCCGGCCACCCGTCCGCCGGTCATCAGTCCGGCCACCCGTCCGGTCCGCCGCCCTACACAGGCACACCGGCGTCGCCCGCCGCCCCCGACCAGGGGCGTGGGCGACGCAGGACGGCGATGTTCCTCGCGGGCGTCGTCGGCGCGCTGCTGGTGATAGCCGCGGCCGTCCTGCTGACCGACCTCGGCGGTGGCGGCGATGACAAGCCCGGGGGGAACGTGGCGAAGACGCCGTCCGCCGCCCCGACGACCAGCGGCCCGCAGCTGCCCGCCGGAGTGGAGTGCTTCGGGACGGACTGCACCGGCAAGGACCCCGAGAACATGGGGTGCGGCGGGCAGTTCGCGGCGACCACCTCCCGGACGAAGGTCGGCACGGCCGTCGTCGAGGTGCGCTACAGCAAGACGTGCGGGGCCGCCTGGGCGAGGATCACCCAGGCCACACCGGGCGACAAGGTGCAGATCAGCGCGGATGGCGCGGACCAGAGCGGACTCGTCAACGCCGACAAGGACGCGTACACACCGATGGTCGCCGTGGCCGCCGAGTCCGAGGCCAAGGCGTGCGCGACGCTGACGACGGGCACGAAGGGCTGCACGACGGAGCAGTGAGCCGCGTCCGTGAGCCGCGCCACAAGGGGGCGGCGGTTGGTGGGGCCTTGGGTCGGATAGCCTGACCGCTGGATATCTCTTCACGTCGAGAGATCGATCACCCGTCGATCACCCGTCGATCACTTGTCGATCCGCATCGATCACGCCGAAGTGCGCCGATCGCGTCGATCGGGCCGGTGCCGATCACTACGGTGGAGCTATCCAGCACCAGGGGCAGGGACCCCCACCGCCAGCTGTCTTACGGAGATCGCCATGACCCGCACTCCCGTGAATGTCACCGTCACCGGCGCGGCCGGCCAGATCGGCTACGCGCTGCTCTTCCGCATCGCCTCCGGCCACCTGCTCGGCTCGGACGTGCCGGTCAAGCTCCGCCTCCTGGAGATCCCGCAGGGCCTGAAGGCCGCCGAGGGCACCGCCATGGAGCTCGACGACTGCGCCTTCCCGCTCCTCCAGGGCATCGACATCACCGACGACCCGAACGTCGCCTTCGACGGTGCCAACGTCGCGCTGCTCGTCGGCGCCCGTCCCCGTACCAAGGGCATGGAGCGCGGTGACCTGCTGGAGGCCAACGGTGGCATCTTCAAGCCGCAGGGCAAGGCCATCAACGACCACGCCGCGGACGACATCAAGGTCCTCGTCGTCGGCAACCCGGCCAACACCAACGCGCTCATCGCGCAGGCCGCGGCCCCGGACGTACCGGCCGAGCGCTTCACCGCGATGACCCGCCTCGACCACAACCGCGCGCTGTCGCAGCTGGCCGCCAAGACCGGCGCCGCCGTCTCCGAGATCAAGCGCCTCACCATCTGGGGCAACCACTCCGCGACCCAGTACCCGGACATCTTCCACGCGGAGATCGCCGGCAAGAACGCCGCGGAGGTCGTCAACGACCAGGCGTGGCTGGCCGACACCTTCATCCCGACCGTCGCCAAGCGCGGTGCGGCCATCATCGAGGCCCGTGGCGCCTCCTCGGCCGCCTCCGCCGCGAACGCCGCGATCGACCACGTCCACACCTGGGTCAACGGCACCGCCGAGGGCGACTGGACCTCCATGGGTATCCCGTCGGACGGCTCCTACGGCGTCCCGCAGGGTCTGATCTCCTCCTTCCCGGTCACCTGCAAGGACGGCAAGTACGAGATCGTCCAGGGCCTGGACGTCAACGAGTTCTCCCGCACCCGCATCGACGCGTCGGTGAAGGAGCTGGAGGAGGAGCGCGAGGCGGTTCGCGGCCTCGGCCTCATCTGACACCCGGTACACGAGTGGGGGGGGGGGGGGGGGCCGCGCCCCCCCCCCCCCCCCGCCGCCCCCCCCCCCCCCCCACACCAAACCCCCCCCCCCCCCCCCCCCCCCCCCCCCCCCCCCCCCCGCCACCCC
>NZ_JBIVUF010000030.1:0-43678 GCF_044757085.1 Streptomyces sp. NPDC091376
AGGAGAGCGACCGGTGAACGCGACGTACGCGTTCATCGAGGCGGAGAAGACCACCCACGGCGTCGCTTTCCTGTGCCGACTGCTCAAGGTGGCCCACTCCTCCTTCTACGCCTGGCTCGCCGCAGCCGAGACCCGCTCGGCCCGCAAGGCCGCCGACGAGGCCTTGGCCCACGAGATCACCGTCATCCACATCGGCTCCCGCCACACCTACGGGGTCCCGCGCATCCATGCCGAGCTGCGGTGCCTGGGGCAACGCGTGAACCGCAAGCGGGTCGCCCGCCTGATGCGCGAGCACGGCGTCCAGGGAACCCACCGCCGCAGGCGATGGTCGCTGACCCGGCCGGATAAGAAGGCGAAGCTGGCCCCCGACCTGATCGGCCGCGACCTCCACGCCGAGATCCCCGGCACGAAGCCGGTCGGCGACATCACCGCCCTGCCCACCGCCGAGGGCTGGCTCTATCTCGCCTGCTGGCTGGACCTGGCCACCCGCGAGGTCGTCGGCTACTCGATGGCCGGCCACCACCGCGCCGAGCTCGTCGTCGACGCGCTGAAGATGGCCGCCGGACGCGGTGGTCTCCAGCCCGGCTGCATAGCGCATTCGGACCGCGGCAGCGAATACACCAGCAGCCTCTGCCGCCACATATGTGAGTTGGACCTCCGGCAAAGTTGCGGACGCACCGGATCTTGCTTCGACAATGCCGCCGCGGAGAGTTTCTGGGCCTTGCTCAAAGAAGAGATCGGCACCCGTGTCTGGCCCGACCGGGCCACCGCCCGCGCCGAGGTTTTCGACTTCGTCGAGACGTACTACAACCGCCACCGACTGCGCAAGCACAAGTTCTTCGGCTACCTCACCCCGGCCGAGACCCGACAGCGGCACCAACACAACTCGCGGCATAAACATCGACTGTCCAAGATCACGGGGAAGCTTCAGCTGTCGACCTGCTGCTGAACCTGTTCGACTGCCGCCCAACACCTCGCAGCATATTCCGGCGTCGGAGTGATCTACAGGGAGTGAATTCACCCACTTCGGCATGGAATCACGACATCACGAACGGGTCGCGACATGAGCGTCATTTCTAAGTGCCGCAGGTTCACGACGTCGTTGGCGTATCGATGCAGAGGATTCCTGTGCGTCTACTCGGCTGACCGCGCAGCAAATGACGAACCAGGCGACTGCAGCCCAACTTAACAGTTGTCTGAAATCACGCTAGGGCCGATGTTCCAGTCAAGAGGAGTCGAGTACAAGATGCTCTGCTCCTGGCGCCGTTACACCACAAACAGTGTCGCCGACTAGCCACCCAAGGGCCTGAATGAAGAGGATAGATAGGGCTAGCACAAGTGGAGTCGACATTCTGTCGCCAGACCCATGATGTTTTCGACATCATGACATTTGCCCGACCGCACCCATTTGCGTCAAAGTAGGTTCAACCAGCGGCCGGAGGGGACAATGTCTCAGCACGCAAGAGAACGCGAATGCAGCACTCGCCCTCCGCCCCAAGTCTCAGCGACTACACGAAGGCACAGAATTCAAAATAGGAGCTTTATCACGCAGTTCGGAGTAGATGGTGGAATTCACCGATAATCGCTGGGACAATCGGGACGAGGACACACTGGCAACTTTCCTCGACGAGTCAGGCGATGGGCAAGATTCACCTGACTTGGAGGCGCTGCAGAGCTTTCTGGACAGAAGGGCTGGAATGGCAAAAGTTGATGCCCGAAGGTGGCTGTCTGAAGCGAGCCTGCACTCCCGTCTGGCCCATGCCCTGACAGGAAGCATGCCTCCAGGAAGGGATTACGCAACGTGGCTATTGCGACTATTTCAAACACGAGCGCTCTTAGAGGAAGGACCTTTCAATCCAGAGTGCTCCGAGGATAATTGAACCTTCTTCGTCAAAGGGCGAGAGAAGGTCAGCCGACCACACTTCTACTGAAGCTATTCACTAAGGGCTGTCCCGTAATCCCCAGCAGGCGCACGACGACAGCTACAGGATCTCGCTGAGTTGTCGGATCGCCCGAATACGGCCAGTATGAGGGCGACCCTCCGCCTTGCGATGCACCGCATCCGACGCCGCGCGCTGACCCACCGGCGACTACGGGACAGCCCTTAGACCTACCGAGCACGCACTTATCGTTCGGCCCTGCGTCAGCCAAGGGGATGCGGTGATCACTCAAGCGTCGTCTTACTGAATCTCATTCATCCTGGGCTCTCAAGATTCGTAAGGCCAGGTCAGCGCGGTGACGTGGCGAAGCCCTCGTCCTTGGTTCGTGGTGATCCTCCTCACTGCGACCATCGGCCGGGGGCTTCGTTAGTTGCCTGTCCTGCCATGCTCGACATCTCCCAAGAACTGGTTGAGCACGCGGCATGGCTGATCTACGCCTAACGGCGTGAATTGCGCTCACCGCGGCCGAAGCTCGGTTGCTGCGAGCCAGCGCTGCTGATATTTGCGCTTCTCCACAAACAAGACGTTCCCGCAGGTGGGTGCCGGGTTCGGGACCTCAGAAGCGACATCCGTGGCGCTACGACGACGAGACGCTCGATGTGGTGACAGGGTGCGCAGCAGGATTGCATGAAGTGCTGGTGAGCCGGGGCGAAGACCTCATCGTGATCGTCGACGGCACCCCGATACCCACGACCGCATCGCCGCGGATCAGCCGTACTACTCCATGAAGCACAAGATGCATGGCATGAACGTGCAGGTCATCGCTGCTCCGGGCGGCGCACCGCTGGCGTTCGCGCGAGCGTCGCCAAGCCGCACCCCTGATCTGACCACTGCTCGCGCTCACGGCATCGTCCAGGTTTCCCCACCGTGCAGATCCAGGTGAGCGTCGATCCGCCCGCGCAAGGCGCAGGCTCAACTGTCCACACCGCCCAAGCCGTGCACACACTGATGACCTGCGACCGCAGGCTGAAAGAGGTCTACTCGGATGCGATTGATCGCGTACTTGGACTTGCCCGGTGGATGCCGCGTACTCCCGGCCAACGGCCAATTGGCCGATCCCAAGCGCCACCTGTCGAGAGCAACCTGCATAGGACGAGTCAATTCCAGAAATCCCGATCTTGGTTTAGGAAGGCAGGCTGCCGTGGACGCGAGCAGTGCGAATCCGCCCTCAACAGGTCGCTCTAATACCTGTACCTGCCATCACGCAGCAAGTAGTCTCGGGCCAGAGCCGGCGAACCCCAGAGAAGAGCTGGAGCCAAGTCTGCTTGACGACCCAGGCAACGCCGTCGCCTCCTCGCTACGCGAAGCAAGAGACGCTGTGTGCTTCGAGGAAGGTCCCGCTAGCAAACCGTCTTCCGACGGAAGCTGCGCGTGCTCACCGAAGTGTCTGAATAGTGCACCAGCTGGGACCGACCCGGCATCTAGTATGAGACTCGCGTTCTCCAAGAAGAGCCTAATAGCCGCCACAACATGTTTCGCTTTGTTGGCTGGCGGAGCAGGCGGGACCGTATCGTCGTTTCTATCCCCCAGAAGCGCTCCGCCCACTCACTCTCTGAACGCTGCGCTGTCGAATACGGCGAAAAGAGAGACGCTTGGAGTCACAAGGGTGGCCACCGAGGCACTGAAAAGCACGGTCACGCTGTATGTAAAGGGACGAGACAGTGACGGGGTGGGGTCAGGATTTATTTTCGACAAGCACGGGGATATCTTGACCAACGCGCATGTCGTTGCCCCCGCAGCCAATGGCGGAAAGATCGAGGTTAAGTTCTCCGACGGCGTACGCCATCAAGCAAGAGTTATTGGTGCGGCGAAGGGCTACGATATCGCAGTGGTCAAGTTGGATCACGCCCCCACGATGACGCCCGCAGCATTGCCACTTGGCAACTCCGATAGAGTCTTGGTAGGCGAGCCAGTCGTGGCCGCCGGTGCCCCATTCAGCCTCGATGGCACGATCACTTCAGGGATCATCAGTGCAACTCATCGCCCCGTGACCACCGGAGAGAGTTCCTCCCCCTCGTTCCTGGACGCGTTGCAAACCGACGCTCCCATTAATCCAGGAAATTCGGGCGGACCGCTGCTGAATGGCTCTGGAGAAGTTGTTGGAGTAAACTCGGCACTTCGTGCAGCAACAGAAAGGGATGCTGGGCAGCCTGGAAGTGTCGGGCTAGGGTTCGCAATTCCAATAGACCAGGCAGTATGGGTCGCCAAGGCGCTAATCGAGCATGGCAAGCCCGTGTATGCCCAGATGGGATTCTTGTGCAACACGACATTCAGGGGTCAAGGAGTCCAGATAATGCCGAAACGGCCCTCTGGGGAGCCCACAGTAACTCCCGGCGGTCCTGCCGCCAAGGCCGGCCTGAAGCCCGGAGATGTCATACTCAACTTCGGTGGACGCCCCGTGACCGGACCATCAGAACTAAAGGGTGCACTGTGGTCTCACCACCCCGGAGAGAAGGTGCGCTTGCAATTTACGCATGACGATAATATCCACACAACCACCGTGGTCCTCGGAGAGCATCGTGGAGACTTTTAGAGGTGCTATAGATTCATATCCCAACCGACTCATCTGAAGTCAATGGAGAAACACTCACCCTCTCAGGGGCCGTCACCGTGCCACGGCGACGGCCCTGAGGAGACTGATGAATAGGGATCATCGACGACTACTGACTTCGGCTCGTTAGGGTGATCTTTCTGGAAGTCCCTGACGAGCCCGGGGCGTTGTCTGTATCTCGTGGTGTATGAGGTATGCGGATGGGGGCGGGATTGACCCCTGCGGGACGTCGGCGCCGGGAGACGGTTCGGATGCAGGCGGCCGAGCTGTTCGAGCAGAACATCAAGCCGCCGGACGTGGCACGGCGCCTGCGGGTGAGCCTGAAGTCGGCCTACCTGTGGCATCACATGTGGCGGGACGGCGGCGTGCAGGCTCTGGCCTCCCGCGGCCCAAGCGGATCGCGATGCCGCCTGTCCCCGCGCTGCCTGGAAAAGCTGGCCGGCTACCTCGATGAAGGGCCGACCGCGCATGGCTGGGTGGAGGACCAGGTGTGGACCGCGGCGAGGGGGCGGGGCTGATCGCGATGCGATCGGGCTCCCGGACCCGGCTGTGCCACCGCCTGCGCACCCACCGAGCGGGCAAGAGCAAGCGCCGCAGCATGGGCGAGCGCGACTTCATCGCGCTGATCGACGGGACCCATCACCTCGTCAAACCGATCGTGCAGGTCTGGGACCGGCTCAGCACTCATGTCTCTCATGCCATGCGTGAGCTGATCGCCGAGCGGGAGTGGCTGACCGTGTTCCTCCTGCCCGCCGACTCGCCCGACCTGAACCCCGTCGAGTAGGTCTGGCGCACGTCAAACGCAGCCTGGCCAACCTCGCTCGCCCTCGACCGGCTCGAAGCCCTCGTCCGCAACCGACTCAAACGCCTCCAGTACCGGCCCCACACCCTCGACCATCCACTCTCACCTTGACGAGCCGAAGTCAGTAGATGGGGGGCCAGCGATGCCAAGCACCGGAACACTCTGTGCCATCGGTAAGTCACCCTCGGTCGAAATCGATGCCGCGCGCCCGTTCAAGCCGCGTCGGCAGCCAGAACATCCTCTCGTAGGCTAAAAGCATCGCGCACGGTCTCAGCCTCGCCCCCTGCCTCCTGAAGCCAGGAACGGCAATGACCGAACCCTTCATGGATACTGGGGGAAGAAGCGATAGGAAGCGCTATGAGACTCATTCGCCGCGATAGATCAACCAAAACCGAGGAACAGCATCACTCCCGCGACCGAATCTCGCGATGGCTCAGCCCTTGGACCGTCGGCCACATAGGATCATCCGAAGTCGAAGTGGCGATTAATCGGCGTAGGGCGCTCAAAGCGCAAGCAACATTGCGCGTAATTATCGTGGCAAGTCTCATAATAGAACTAGCCTCCTTTCCGCCATTGGAGAATTTTGGACCCACGATAGCCCTTGCGGCTATCTATGCAGCCGCAAGCATCTCCGTCGCGCTGTGGGCTTACTTTAGGCGGCTTGAGCAGAATACGATGCGAGTAAACCAATGGCTGATATGGGCATCCGTCCCCCTGGATTTGGTATTCCTTACGGCGATACTAGCGATATCCGGGGGATTTTCTGACGAAAGTTGGAATTCGCCATTTGTCGATGATGCATTCCTTCTCATTCCCGTTCTTGCGGCCTTTCAGATCCGGCCACGCGTCACGGCATTGGTTACCATATGTGGAACACTGGCGTATATCCTCGGCATCGCAGTAGGCCAACGGCACGGAAACCCTTACTGGCACTATACTCTGACACATGCCTTGTTCATCATGGTCATCGGAGCAGGATGTGTGCTGTTGTCTGCGATTCAGCTGCGCAGGTATCGGGAAATCGGGACTCTCATTGATCACCGGTCATGGCTTCTCGCGCGCGTAATGTCTGTCGAGGAGCGTGAACGGAATGAATTGGCAGAGGCAATCCATGACGGGGCACTGCAAAATGTTCTAGCGGCACGCCACGACATCGAGGAGGCAGCCTACGAGCTGCCGAGCGAGGCGCTTGACCGAGCAGCGTATGCACTTGCCGAAGCCACTCTCCACCTCCGGTCCTCAGTCATGGCTCTCCATGCAGAGATTTTGGAGGCTTCGGGATTGGTAACAGCTCTTAAGAGTCTGTCGGACCAAGTCGCGAAGCGAACCGGACTCGCCATAAAATTCCATTCTGACATCTCGACGGCAGGGTCCGCGGATCGCTTGCTGTATCGTGTTGCCGCAGAGCTCCTGAATAACATAGTCAAGCATGCAAATGCACACAGTGTCACAATTTCACTTACTGCTATAGACGCGAGCAGTGTACGTTTGCGGATTGTCGACGACGGTGTCGGAATATCGACAGAAACCCTAAGCGAACGCGTCGCAGAAGGGCACATCGGGATCGCGTCACATCGAATCCGCGTCGAGGGAGCCGGAGGCACCTTCACATTGCAGCCTAATAGCCCACAGGGGACGGTGGCGTTGGTAGAGGTACCCACGGAACCTGAAGGGGTCAGGAACCGTCCCCCTCCGCCGGAGTAACACTACGCGTTACAAACCTCGCCGGAACCTTGCAACCAATCCGCGCATTTGCCGACCTGCCGGACTATTGCTGACACGGCTATCCGCCTGATTCACGCCGTAGTGGCGAGAGCCGGGGACATCGGTCAACCAGGTGCCGCCAGTCTGGGGTTTCACGCCCTCCGTCGCACATTCGGTGATGATGGACAGTCGTCGAACTGTTTCAGCCCGGCGGCCAAGTGAGTTGTTGACATTTTCCCAGACCACCATTATCGCGCCGCCGAGCTGGATGTGTGCCCGCACCAGCAGGTCAAGATAGTCCTTCAACGCGAGCCGAGACTAGGGGTTCCCGAGCCGAGACACGGCATGTCGCCAAAGGCCGACCGTCGAGGTCCTCGCCCCGGCGACGTCGGCGACTCTCCATCCGCAGCTGACAGCCGTGCACCTGCTCCGGCGAGGCTGTGCACAGGGGACAGCCCGTTGATTCGTCGGAGTGTGCAACCGCGCCACGATCCGCTATCCGGCCGCATCCTCCATGACAAGCGATTGCAGACTATCGAGAGCAGGGTCTCCGTAAGGCCTGTCCCGGATAAGCGTGTGATCTGCAGCTTTGCTTGACGGTACCGTCGCCGGGTGGAGCTGAAGCGGTCGAACGGGGCCGTTGCACGTGGTTGGTGTGCGTCCTGATTGCCGCGTCGGGCGACGCCTTGAGTGCGTGGTCGCTTCATGGCATCTGTGCGGCCCGCACGGATGCCCCGGACGGGCTCACGTCAGCTGGAGTTTATCCGGCGGGTGGGGGCCTGACCGCTGAGCGTCGGGCATTTCGTGAGGGGATCCGGCTTCGGGCCGGGCAGCGGTTCGCGCGGGTGAGAAGGCCGCGGTGATCGCGATGGATTTGCGGGTGAGCGTGCGGCGGTGGAACGCTGGCGCCGTGCCTGGCGCGAGGGGCAGCGTGGAGGCCCTGCGCTCGGCGGGGCCGGGCGAACGCTCCGACCGTCACCGACGCGCAGTTCGTCGTGTTGGAAGAGAAACTCGGCAAGGCACCGGCAGTCCACGGTTTCGATGGCCAACGGTGGGCCCTGGTCCGGGTGCAGATGGTGATCCGTCGGCGGCTGCGGGTGAGTCTGCCGGTGACGACAGTGTGGCGGCTGCTGAAGCGGCACGGCGGCTGGTCCTGGCAGGCCCTCGCCCGCAGAGCACTCGAGCCGTGACGAGCACGCCGTGGAGCTCTGGAAGAAGGAGACATCCCACGCGGACAACGCGTCAAGCTGCTGCGGTGGAGAACTCTGCCGGTGACTGGTTAGGGAAAGCCTTGGTCTCGTCGTAGGTGCTCCAGCCTGGAGGCAGTGGAAGAGCATTCCCATGAAGCGGTTGAACAGGTTTCGCAGTGCGGCGACGTGGCGGTCGCCGGCTTCTTTGCGGCGGTCGTAGTGGGCTCTGGAGCCCGGTGACCTGGTGAGGGAGACGAAGGCCCATACGTAGCCGACCGCGGCCAGCCGCTGGCTCTTGACCCTGCGGCTCATGACCACGCAGCTCTTGCCGCTGGCCCGGGTGCGGGTGCACTTCCGGCATACGCCTTGAGTGAGCCGGCGGTCGCGAACCGGGTCCGGTCCCGCGATGAGATGAGAGATGATCCGTGCATATGGCTCAGGCCACGGACATCGAATCCGCCATTGCCAGGAGCGGGCGAGCGACCGTCAGAATTGGTCTCACTGGGACCACACAGGGGCCATTTCTGTCGTCTGTAGAGACGGTTTGGTTCGGTTCAAGGGCTGTACCGACCAGGGGCCAGATCCGTCTCCGTAGAGGCTGACGACCCCCAGTGGCGGAGAGGCCCGGATCCCTGACCGCAATCACCCTCGGGAGCGGGCCGACTCCCGCTCTATTGCTACTGAACTTGAATGAGTGCTGTCGGAGAGCGGGATCGCCTCGCCTCGTGTAGATCACGAAGCAGGTGCTGCGACATGATGTGGGGGTGACGGAGAGTGGGGCGGATCTGCTGGCGTTGCTGCGTGAACTCGATGACCCGCAGTGGCTTGAGTGGCCGGCAACGTACGACCGGAACGCAGTCGCTGCGCGGTTCGGCGAGCTGGTCACCCGGCTCGAAAGTGACTTCGGGGTTCCGTGCGTGGCTGAGCAGGACACGCAGGATTCCAGCGAGTTCGGGCGTGTCATTGTGCCCGCCGAGGCCACCGTGTGCGGGACCCGTCTCGTCGTCTGCGTGAGCAAGTTCGGGTCCCTTACCCTGGTCTGTGCTGAGAATCCGGGGGCATTCCTCGGGACGCAGGACGCACAGGACGAGGGCGAACTGGATGCCGTCGATCTCGCCTCGGTCGAGCGGGTCCTGATCGGGCTCGGCTTCACGGTCGTCCCGGAGGAGCTGGTGGAGTCCGACTACGACGGTCCGAGTAGAGCGCACCTATACGCGCAGCGGCCCACTTGGTGGGACCGATTCTTCGGAACTTTCTGACGGACACGCTCCGAGGACCAGTCCCGTGCCTGCGAGGCAGCCGTCGATCAGGTGGCGGCGGTACTGGAACTTCTTGAGCCTGCGCTTGACCGCGCGCGTGATCACACCGAGGTTCGCCGCCGCGAGGTTGCCGATGTCTCGCTTGACCAGCGACCAGACGCCTTCGGTCGGGTTGAGGTCGGGCGCGTAGGTCTGCAGCTGTACGACGCTGAGCCCCTCGGCATTGGCTTCGATGAACTCGCGCAGCGGCCGTGTCAGATGGAGTCGGACGTTGTCCCAGACCAGCACGATCGGCCACCGAGCTGGATGCGCGCTCGGACGATCAAGTCGCGGAAGTCCCGCCATCCGAATCCCTTCGGCTGATCCTTGCGCCCGGTGTACTCGCGGACGGCGTAGAACAGCCGGGATCGCTCGCCGGGTTTGTAGCACGTCATGTCTGCAATCGAGACCCGGCCGGAACCACGACCGCGCACCCGCACGACCGGCGTGCAACCGGGGCGACCCCAGGTCCTGGCCCGCGGCGGAGTCATCGACTGCCCGGCCTCGTCCTCGAAGACGATCCAGGCCCCGCGCTCCGCCGCGATGCTCTTACCCGCGGCCAGGTCTCCTTCTTCCACACTTCGACCGCGTCGTCGTCACGATCGATCGCGCGTCGTGCCGGCTGCTGCCACGACCAGCCGTGTCGCTTCAGCAGCTGCCAGGTGCCCTCAACCGTGTAGGAGACGTGGAACAGCCGACCGATCAGCGTCTTGATCCGTGCCAGTGTCCACCGCTGGTCTACCCAGCCGTGAGCCAGCGGGCCGCATTCCAGCTCCCGTTCCAATCGGGCGATCTGGACCTTGCTGAGTCTCGGCCGGCCCGGCGACCCCTTCGACAGCACCCCAGATTCGCCTTGCTCTCGCCAAGCTCGGCGCCACCGCTCTACTGATCGCTCGCTCACCCGCAGAGCGGCAGCGATCCCGCTGTTGCTGTCCCCGCCCTCGAAACGTGCGACGGCCTGAAGCCGTAATCGCTCCCGCGCCGCCCTGCCAGCGTCGGTCAAAACCCCGCCCTGTGCGTACCTCACGCCCGAGGTCTACCGCACGAGCCAAGCCCTCGTCTGGCCAACGGCCCCGACATCACGCTTTCAGGTTCAGTGGCGCTCGAGTCGCTGGGTGGAGCCAGGGCTATCAGCTCGCTCCCGAGTGAAACAAGCCCGCTGTCTCCTTCAAGGCCTCAAGGAGCCTGGTATGGCTTGGCGGTGCCTCGCTTCGCTGCCCATTAGGTGTGGCCCCGCGTAAGGCTCGCGGCAGCGTGCGAGGCCTGGATTGCCTTCGAGGACGAAGCTGGCTTCTCGATAACGCCGCCCCGGCGTCGCCGTACCTGAGGCTGGCACGGACACAATGCCGTCGTCCGCATTTGCGGCTGCTGCCGCCGCCGGATATCCATCTACGCAAGGGCTCTTAATGGCCAACTCAGGTTTTCGAGGGTTCTGCAATCTCTGCTTGAATACCCCATCAATGCGAATCAGTACCGACGACCACGCTCTCCGCTAAAATGGTTCGGGCAGCAAGAGGGAGTTCCGCCCCCATGAGCGAGAATGGTTGGCGAACTCCCGGAAAACTTACTTTCTCGACCAAGTCTCGATAACCAAGGAATTTATATAGTTGGCGCGCTGGCGTCGGTCCGTGCGGTGTCGACAGCACAGAGCGTGGCTCAGCAGCATGCGCACACAGTTCGCTGATCAGCTGAGTCCCAAGCCCTCGATGCTGATAGGAGGGCAGGACGTGCAGCTCGCACACCAGAAATGCTTCCTCAGTCCAGCCTGTGTTACCCGAGTCGCGCAAATGGGGTACGGTATAATGACGCCACCATTCAGAATGGTCACTTGGGATTCCGTAGGTAAACCCTAGAAGCTCGTCGCCTTCCATGGCACCATACCCCCTGAGACCTGGGAGGCGGGTGCGGTGAAGCCTCTCTCGCAGGCGGAAGTCAAGCGCAAAACGATGCATTCCGAGGGCCTGCGCCTGAACGCGCAAAGTGTCGAGCGCGCGCGAAGCGACATCAATTCTCGTTATTTGAATTGAACTTCCATATGCTTGCTGATCGAACATTTCGACTGGCGCTCTCTCGTCGTGTGCGAAGAAGAGGATATGTCGCCCAAAGGCTAGTCTCCACAGAGGAAGACAGGTCCGGAAGTGGTCTCACCACAAAATCACCCCGTCGCCTCCACGTCCATCCCGATCGGGTAGCCAGAAGGTCATTTCCCTGCCTTATTGGGCTACTCTTTTCTCGCCCCTTGCGAACTCGTCGGTACAGCGCGAGTCGACCAATTCCTTTGTGCACACCCAGACTCACCTCGGCATAGCGGAGAGCGCGCCTCTTACGCGCCGTGCCCTCACCAGGTTCAAGCACCCAATTGCTCGGTCCACCCTCGCCTCGGCTAATCCCCCTTCGGACTCACCCGATGTGCGACTGCGCACTGCTCGAGGTCGGCATCTCTCGACGTGCCGCACAGTCGGCGGACATGTAGTGACAGCACGCACAAATTGAAACAAGAATATCCCGGACAACTTCGTGGCCATGCACGAGCGGCAGCGTGCGAGTCACAGTCTTCCTGCGTACCGAGTGCGGCGTGGCATCGTGCACCTGACGAACCAGCGGGCGCCCGTCCTGCCACCTCGGTTGCCACGAGCGCATCGAGATCTACCGGGCCATCGTCAGCTCTCCCAGGCTCGCGGGCCTTGTCTTGGCGGGGCAGATGTGAACGGCACGCCGCCGAGCTCCGCGATGCCGCACTACCCGCTACGGAAGAACTTGCTCGTAGGCAGAGGCCGTCCCGGCTGAACGTGGCCGTCGCTACCGGAGGCTGTCAGCCGGCGCTGGTGGCTCGAGCACCATTCACCCGCCGCCCCAGCACAACTCCCTCCTCAGCGGTGATCGTCGAACCTTATGGCTTCAGCTCTCTGCTCGGTTCTTCTCAGCCAGCTCCGAAGGACGGTCACGAACCCCGCAAGTCTGCCCGGATGTCTTCCCCTTCGGCCCGACCTCAAAGTGGGACGGCCATCATAAAGTCCCATGTTGTGACTCACGGCATGCTCGAAGGACTCAAAGTAACCAATCGTGCAAAATCGTTCCTGGTTAAACAAGCTTGCCACCCGCATTGCCGATAGGATTCCTCGCGCGCATTCATAGGCGAGTCGCACAGACCGCTTGCCATCTTCCGCATTCACTAATGACGCGGAAAGGGTAATCTGAGGCACTAAAGCAACCCCCTCGCCAAATGCAGCACTAAGCCCATCGATTCGACTGATACGATACGGAAAGTGGCATGTATCCGACACCCGATTCGACTGATGCACTGGCCATGGCACAGCTCTCACTGGAAGAGGCGCGGCATATCGTTAGTGACGTCGCCACAGAAGCAGAAAGGGTCGCCGTCACAGAACTCCACAGCGTGACACGCGGGCCGATTGCTTCATATTTGTACTTCAAAGAATTACATCAAGCCCACAAAGCCTACATTCACGGAATCCAGGCGGCCGCATGTGAATTGATCACCTCAGCCCAGTTCTACATTGACAAAATTCGCGAGCATCAGGCAATCGTCGACAAATCGCTTGACTTCGACGCAAACTCACACGAGGGGCCGGTTTATAGCGTGAACAGGCTTGCGCATTTAAACAATCGAATCGCCGAGGTGGCGCTGAAGTATGCCGCAGACGTTGAAAGTGCACAATTCTTATACAGCGAGAAGCATCGGGCATTCCTTGACAGTGTCGACTCCTTGACAGACGCATTCAAGTGGCATATTTCCCAACACGCCAGCATATCCATTGACCTCGCGGATTCGGCTCTCTTGGCGGCGGGAGATTTTGTTCGAAAGGGAATCGTTGCTGGAACGATTATTGGAGTCAGCTGGGTGGCGATGCCGCTATTGGTGGGAGGATTCTGCACAATTGCCGTAGCGAGCGCCGCTGTGGGTACAGTCAACGCAGCAGTCTGGTCTGTGCAGGCGGTCCAGCAATGGTTCAGTGGCTGCCATCTCCAGGGCGTCCAGCGGGAGTTCGGTCCGCATGTGGTTCGCGACCTGCCAGCCGACGATCATCCGTGAGTACACGTCCGGGACGAATGCCACGTATGCCCAGCCGGACCAGGCGCGGACATAGGTCATGTCCGACACCCAGAGCTGGTCGGGCCGGGAGGCGGTGAAGTCGCGGTCGACCAGGTCCGGCGGGGGGGTGCCGACGGCTCCGGAAGGGTGGTGCGGCGCCGCCGGCCACGGATGACGCCCTCGATGACGAGCTCAGCCATCAGCCGCTCGACGGTGCAGCAGGCCACCTCGTGGCCCTTGCGCCGAAGAGCGCGGATGATCCGGCGGGCGCCACAGGTGCCGCCCGACTCCGCGTGGACCTGCTCGATCAGCGGCATCACCTGCTCGTCCCGGAGCCGGCGGGCCGACTGCGGGCCGCTTCCTGCGAGCGAAGTACCTCGACGGCGACAGCTCCAGCACCGGCAGACGGGATCAACCCCGAGACCTCTGTCACGCAGGTGGTCGATCACCTGCTCGGCCTCGTCCGGGGACGGTCGATCTCCTGGGCAAAAGCACGCTGGCAACTTTGAGGATGTCGTTCGCCCGCCTCAACTCCGCCACACCCTTGCGGAGTTGTTTGAGCTCGTCCTGCTCGGCGGTGGTCAGCCGGGCGACGCGCTCACCGCGGTCGGCCTCGGCCTGGCGGGCCCAGCCGCGCAGGACCTCCTTGTAGATGCCCAGGTCCTTCGCGACGTGCGCGATCGGCCGGCCGGTGCCGCGGACCTCGCGAACCGCGCGCTCGCGAAGCTCATCCGGGTATCTACGACTCAGTAACCCCAGACCAATCCACCCCGCAGACACCCACCAAACATCCGTTCCGAGATAGAACGCTCTTTGAGAGGTCGTTTTGAGACTATTCGGTAGTCAGCGGTGGGGGGCTTGATCCTGGCAGACGGTCGTCCGGCTTTGTGCACGAAGTTTGGGCTCTGGTCCTCTTCTTGTGGGCGGGTACGCAGCGTGACTGTTGCTCGTCGTTGGATAGCTGACGAAGTCGCCTAAAAATCGTCCTGCCTAGGTGGAGTGGGGTCGACAGTTCTGCCCCGTGAGCGAAGTACGGCCGCAGCTGGATGAGCTGCTGTTCTGGTCGGTGGAGAACGTGTCGGTGGAGTCGGTCGAGGTGACCGACACCGTCGTGCGCGTGGAGGCCCAGACCACGGCCAGTGGGGCGGCCTGTCCGGGCTGCGGGTGTTGGTCAGGGCGAATACACGGCTCCTACCTGCGGTTTCCCCGTGACCTGCCAACCGCAGGCAAGCTGGTCGTGGTGGATCTGCGAGTGCGCCGTTTCCTCTGCGTCGAGGCGCCCTGCCCGCGCAAGACGTTTGTCGAACAGGTGCCGGCGCTCACCCGTCGGTTCGGCCGCGGACGGAGCGGCTACGTTCGACGCTGGTCTCGGTCGGGCTCGCGCTCGCGGGGCGGGCCGGCGCCCGGATGTCGGACGTCTTTGCGAGTGAGCCGGAACACCCTGCTGAGGCTGATCACCTCGCTCCCGGATCCGCCCGCCTCCACGCCCCGCGTCGTCGGAGTCGACGAATACGCCCAACGCAAGGGCCGGATCTACGGAACCGTGCTCGTCGACGTCGAGACCCGCCGCCCCGTGGACCTCTTACCGAACCGGGAGGTGGACACCCTCGCGGCCTGGCTGGCCGAGAGGCCTGGGATCGAGATCATCTGCCGGGACCGCGCCCGCTTCTAGCCCGCGCGCGGCCAACCGGACCCGCATGCAACCCGCCCGCCTGGTTCAACTGGCTGAGCGGCAGGGGATCTACGCGCTGAAGGACGTGAGGCAGGAGCTCTGCGAGCAGTACCTGGAGGCGCGCTCCTGGAGCGTCCCGGAGCCGGACCAGCCACAACGCCGGCTGGACCCGGGCACGCTCTCGGAGATCGTCCGCACCATGAAACTGGTCCCTCTGTACGGCGAGCTCCTGTCCACCGACGGGCACCGCCCCGGTTTCATCCCCTGGCCAGGCAAGACCGCGGCCCAGGTGGTCGGGGCCAAGAGCGGGCGGGCGAACCGCGTCCCGCCGGTGCCCGACCACATCCTGCAGCCCCTGCTGGCGACCTGCCTCTACCTGGTCAACGACATCGGCCCGCACCTGGCGGACCTGCTCGACGAACTGCGTGCCGATACGGCAGCCGCCGCGGACTCGCCGCGCTGCACCGTGAAGCACCTCCCGGCCATACAGGACGTCCTGGCGCAGATGCGTGCCGCCCGCGAACCGCTGCCCGCCATCTCGGCCCAGAAGGCAGAGGCGGTCGCAGAACATTCCGACCGTGACCCGCTCGCACATCTTGCGGCCAACCGCCCCGGCCGCAATATCGGCGTGCGGGAACTCAGCCGCTCGTGGGCGTATCGGCACCTGAAGGAGAGCCCCGACCTGCTCGAAGTCGCCGCGGAGGTGGGCTTCGCCGGAGCGTGGGCCCGTACGGCCTCGCCGATCCCCCAGGCATGCACCCGAGAGCCGGTGCCCTTTACGAAGCCGCTGGCCGACGGGGATGTGGAGATCATGGCGGGCTACGTGCTCACCGCATGCCTCATTCTGACCTGCGCCCTCAGCGGGATGCGGACCAGCGAGCTGGCCGAGATCACGGTCGGCGCCCGCTCCTGCGAGCAGCCGGCCCCTGGGACCGGGTCTCGGTTCCGGCTGGCCAGCCGGGTGATCAAGTGGAAGCCGTTCGGCGGGGTACCGGACGAGTGGGTGGTCATCGAGGAAGTGGACCGAGCCGTCGCGCTGGCTGAGCGTCTCGTCGGCCGCCCCGTCGGCGAACCGCACTTCAGCACGAGCATGATCGGCGACCGACTGGTCAACCTGCGCAACTGGCTTGAGCGTTCCGGTAACCGCGAGCGATGGGGCCTGGCGCTCATTCCGCAGGGCCCGGTCAACGCCCGTATGCTCCGACGCACACTGGCGCAGGCCATCGCCGAGCGTCCGGGCGGTCTGCTCGCCGCGAAGATCGCGCTCAAGCACATCTCCGTCGCCACCACAGAGGGCTACGCCGCGGGCCCCGGCGGATCTCAGCGGCTGTTCCTCGCCGAGATCGAGGAGGCCGAGGACGAGCACCATGTCCAGCTGACGGTGCAGGCGTTTCGCGACGTCCAGGCCGGCCGCCTGCCCGCCGGCCCCGGCGCACGGAGCCTGATCGAGGCCTTCGCCCACGTGGATGCGGAACTCAAGGAAGCAGCCCGGTCGGACCCCAAGGTCCTCGCGGACGACGCCCATCTGGAGAGCCTCCTACGCGGCCTGCTCGGCGAGGACATCCCGGCGCCGGCCAAGCGCCCGCGCGGCTTGCGCTCCGCCCTCACCGACGGCGACGGCTGGCGCGCCGCCGCCTTCACCGTCGCGTACACACCCATCGGCCTCGTCCTCTTCGCGGTGACGGTCATGGGCAGGTTCTACGGTCTCGCCGCGCTCACCTATCCGTTCTGGTGGCGGGCACTCGAAGGGGATGGCCGCTACGGCATCGGCTTCGGGTTCGGCATCGAACCCGACACCTGGCCTCAGGCCCTGCTCACCGCTGTGACCGGCGCCGGCATCCTCGTCGTCACCACCTGGTCGACACGCGGACTGCTCGACCGCGTCGTACGCCCATGGCCCACGCGCTGATCGGGCCCGGACGGCTCGAGTCCCGGGTCCAGGAGCTGCAGGAGACCCGTGCCTTGGCCGTCCAGGACTCCGCCGCCACCATGCGCCGCATCGAACGCGACCTGCACGACGGCGCCCAGGCCCGCCTCGTCGCGGTCGCGATGGCCCTCGCCGGCGCGAAGGACCAACTCGCCCGCGTCCCCGGAGACGCCCCCGAACTGGCCCACGGCCGCGAGCTGGTGGACTCCGCTCTCGACGGCTCCCGCACCGCGATCAAGGAACTTCGCGACCTGGTGCGCGGCATCCACTCACCGGCCCTCAACGACGGCCTCGACGTCGCCCTGGAAACCCTGGTATCGGGCTACGCGCTGCCCGTGGCGCTGGACGTGGACCTGCCTGAGCGGCCCGGAGAGGCGACCGAGACCATCGCGTACTTCTGCGCGGCCGAACTCCTCGCCAACGCCGCCAAGCACGCAGGCGCCACCCGCGCCGAAGTGTCGGCGTACGCGAAGGACGGGGCGCTGCACCTGTCCGTACACGACGACGGGCGCGGCGGCGCACGGCCGCGCGCGGGCGGCGGCACGGGGCTGGCGGGATTGTCGGAGCGGGTCACTACGGTGGACGGGTGGCTGCTGATCGACAGCCCCGCCGGCGGCCCGACCACCGCCACCGTCGAACTGCCGCTGGGCACCAGGTCCTAGGATCCGCCGCATGCGCATCGTGATCGCCGAAGACGCCGCCGTCGTACGCGAGGGCCTGGTCCAGCTCCTGCGCGACCGGGGCTCGGACGTCGCCGCCGCGGTGGGCGACGCCAAGGCACTGCTCGAGGCAGTCGAGGAACACCGGCCGGACGCCGTCGTCGCGGACATCCGCATGCCGCCCACGCACCGCGACGAAGGACTGCGCGCCGCTCTCATCCTGCGCGAGCGCTATCCGGACCTCGGGGTGCTGCTCTTCTCGCAGTACGTGGAAACGCGCTACGCCAACCGGCTCGCCGCCATCGGCATGTCCGGATTCGGCTATCTGCTCAAGGAACGCGTCGTCGACGTCGGCGACTTCGTCGACGCCCTGCACCGGGTGGCCGCGGGCGGCACCGCGCTCGATCCGGAGGTGGTCTCGAAGCTGCTGGCCGCCCAGCACAGCGCACACGGCCTGGCGGAGTTGACCGCGCGCGAGCACGAGGTCCTCGGACTGATGGCTCAGGGCCACACGAACGCAGCGATCGCCGAGGGGCTCGGCATCTCCCAGCGCGTGGTGGAGAAGCACACCGCGAGCATCTTCACCAAGCTCGACCTGCCGCGCACGGAGGGCGGCCACCGGCGGGTCCTCGCGGTGCTGCGGTATCTGCACGGCGAGGGCTGAAGGCGAAAGGCCGGATGCCGCGCCCCGAGCGGGAGCCGGGCACGAATGCCTCGCCCTGCTCCGGCAGCCCAGTACATCAATACCCCTGGAACGGGCAGGGCCCTTCGCCGACACCCGGCCCCGGACGAACGAGCTCGGCAGCCATGGTTCTCCAGCAGCCCCGAATCCCGAGTACATAGAGCGGGACGTCATTCGTGTGGCTGGTGCAGGAGTGCCGATAGAGCCGGGTTCAGTCCAGCGCCAGCGTGCCCACCGTTTGGTCTCCGCACGGCGTGTTCGATGTTCATGTGAAGCGACAGCACTCGGGCCTGACGAGCTACTGGATGCTCCAGCGGTGCGGATGCTCGGGATCGTCGGGGCAGGCGAAGACGTTGAGCTCACCCCAGCGGCCCACGGTGACCTCGGTGGGAGTGGCACACCGGTGAGTGGGCTGGTCCCGGTCCTCCAGCGGTTTCCAGCTGCCGCTGCCACCGTCCCACTCCGAGCTGTCGATGGTCAGCAGCAGGTGCATTGGTGTCGTGCAGGTCAGGCAGTCCATGGGGTACGGGTCTGTCGCGTGCCAGGAGGCGAAGCCCCCCCACACGCCAGCCGGGCGGGATGGACAGGTCGTACTGGTAACCAGGCGGCTCTGCCGTGCTCCCCTCGGCCGCCTGCACGGCTTCCTCCTCAAGGGGCTCCTCCCAGGTGTCGATCCGGGCGCACAGTTCCTCGGGCAGAAGGCCGGCGAACGGGTAGGTCACCACCTGCTCCGGGTGCAGCACACAAGGCTCTGGCACAAAGCCGTCGGACCCGACGACCAGCGGCTGCGGCGGCACGGTCAACACCTCGCCAACCTCCCCCGACCGCCGCCAGCGCAGGTACAGCTCCAGGTCGTACCGGCCCGGGCCGTGCGCGCTGAAAGGGCACCAGAACACTTGGAACAGGTCACAGTCACCCGGCCCCGCCGGCAGGTCGGGGACATCCCGCCGATACAGCTGCGCAAGGCCGATCATCGGCAGCGGGTCGGTCTCGGAAGCCTCGAGGATCCGGTGCTTCCGGTGCAGCTCGTCCAGGAGCTCCCGTTCCTCGTCCGTAGCGTCGGGGGCCTGTTCGCGGGCCCACACGGAAGCCAGAACCTGCCGATAGCGGCGGATGTCGGCCGGTCGGCGCCCACGCCCACGGCCATGCGCCTCCCACGGCTCGTCCGCCGGCCACAGCATGGGACCGCCCACGGAACTGGCCGACACATCTGGCTTGCCCGGCCGCGGATGGAGCCGCGTTGTCGTCCCCCGGAAGTCGGCCAGTCCCGGGAAGAGCGCCTCCACATCGAAAGGGCGCGGAGGCGTGGTTCTCGTCATGGACGCGACCTTTGGTGCCCGACACCGCCGGTCATCGAGCAGCCTCTCAGCGACACCTGCCGCACCGGGCCACGTCAAACCCGTGAGCGCTTCGATTCGTTCATCAGCCTCCGCTGTCTCCCAAACCGGTGTACAGCTGTCCGTGCCTTGCGAGTGGCGGAGCGGTACATGTGGACGGCCAGTCGGGGGACCAGATTTGCGTGGGCGGCGCGTATGACGGCCACCTCATGGATTCCTGCGCGGCGGCGGGTGCCTGGTGCCGCCGGGACGTCGGCAGCCCTGACAGACTGTCGGTCCCCGCCGTTACCATCGTGGGACAGCCATCAGCGGGTAATCCGGGGCGCGCCCTCAGGCGCCGCGCTCCGTTCGCCTCATCCAGGTTTCCTTCGTGCGGTGGGCTTGTCCCCGCTGACGGGCCGGGGGCAATCCCGAGAGGGATGAGCTCGTGTTCCATCGCACGTTGCACGAGCCCATCCCCCCGGATTCCGAACCACTGCCCTCGCCGCTCACCGGGCCGGGATGGTGAATTCGCCCCAGAGGGGGAAGTGGTCGGAGATGCGCCAGGACAGCTCCGTCAGCGTCTTGTCGTCCTGGAGGTGGTGCACGAAGTCGACCTGGCCGCCGG
Organism: Streptomyces sp. NPDC091376; assembly: GCF_044757085.1. NCBI lineage: Bacteria > Bacillati > Actinomycetota > Actinomycetes > Kitasatosporales > Streptomycetaceae > Streptomyces > Streptomyces sp. NPDC091376. The sequence continues at coordinate 20,424 of NZ_JBIVUF010000030.1, forward strand.
TGCCAGAGTCCAGGGTGAGTTCGGGGCGGCGTTTCTGGCCCTTGGTGAACCAGGCGATCTGGTCGTAGAAGTGCTCGCGCCGGGGGCGTCGAAGACGGTACGCAGCAGTCCCGTGAGTTGTGGGGCGGGGACGAGGCCGGTGGAGGTGAAGGCTTCGAAGAGTGGGTCGTCGGCGCGGCCACGTTGAAGTCGCCTCGCCCAGGGCGATGAGGTTGTGGTCCCAGCCGAACTCCTGCTCCGGCCAGCCGGCCGGCCGGCCCGCCACTGGGGGATAGCCCGTAGCTCCGGTACCCGGTCGGTGGCGTCTTTGCTGTAGAGGACGTGGAGGGTGACGAGGGTGAAGGTCTGGCCCCGGGAAAAGAAGCTGACCGCGTAGAGGTACGGGCGAACTGGCGGTCCAGATCACGCGCTGGGACGCCGGCGTCCTGCTCGGTCGGGGAGCTGGGGGTGCGTGAGGGGCGTGGGTGGGGGTGCGCCAGACGCGGCGCGTCAATGGTGGGCAGGAATATGGGGATTCAAGGACGATGGCGCGATCGGGAAGGGTGTCGAATTGCTCGGTCACTGCCTGAGCGGCGTGTGGGAGTACGGGCCGGTGGAACTCAGCGGCTTTGTGGGCCTCCCGTGCGACTGCTTGCACATTCCCGAGGGGGCGGACTCGCTCCGCGGCGCGCTGGATGATCAATTCCAAGGAACGCCTGCGGAGGGTATGGGGAGGGCGGCGGCCGAAGCCACCGCGAGACGGTCAGGCGGCGGGCTGCCGGCCCTGGTTGTCGAGGTGGCAGCGGGCGGTCAGGCGTCAGGGTCGACTTCGGGGTGCGTGAACCGCACGGGCTTGCCCAGCGACCGGGCGTAGGCGATTTCGGCTCGGGTGCTGTCTCCGATGTAGTCGCCGACTACGAGCACCTCATCAGCGAGCCGGATCTTCGCCCGGTGCAGATCGTCGAGTCGAACCTTCAGCGCCTCGGCCTCGACAGGATCGGACCAAAGTTCGTGCGGCGACTTCATGTCACACCCCGGTTTGACGACGATCTTTCCGGCTTTGGTCTCCCGCAGATCGGCCTCGTTCATCTCGGTCATGAAGCGGGTGGAGCCGCAGATCACGACGATACGCGGGAGGCTCAACAGCTTCTTCGCGTCGGCGAGCTTCTCCTCGGGGGTGAGCAGTTGCGAGGATGACACTGGTTCCTCCCTGTGGTGTGGTCCAAGGGGTGCCTGCGGAGACGAGAACGAGGGTGTCCAAGATAGCTGCGGCGCCGTCAGCTCCAGCACGTGAGCCAGTGCCAGGAGTGCAAGAACAGCGTCAACGGCGAACTGCTGGAGACCGTGGAGAGGGCTTCGAGATGACCTTCGAGGAGTTCGTCGCCCTGCAGATCGGCCCGCGCCGGATCGGAGACCGCTACACCACGGCGGCGCCGACACCGAGCACGAGGTCCTCGCCATCGACCGTGGCCCCCGCCAGCAGTGGCCGACATGGCAGATACTGTGCGCGGCCGGGACCACTTGGGCTGCTATCCGGCGTTGGGCACTGCTGGATCGGGCTCGACTACCGCACCTGCGGGCGGGACGGCGAGCCCTCGGCTCGACTGAGCCGGGAGCAGACGCAGGGTGGCTCAGCTCCCGGCGGGCCCCGCCGAATCCTGTAGCAACGCCCGCGTTCGCTCCCTACAGTCGCCCGATGGCCACCGAGGACAACAACCCAAGCCAGCCCGACGTAACTGCGATGCTCAAAGGCCAGACCAGTGCCTGCAAGGCAGCACGCGACGCCGTCGCCGCCGGAGGCGAGGTCATGCTCTTCGAGGGACGGCCGCCTCAGTGGATGGTGTTCGGGATCGCTGCGACAAGGCTGAGACGGTCGCTGAAGATCGGCCTGACGACCCTCGGCCTCGACGAGACCGTTGAGATCCTCCGCGCTCGGCACCGCGACGAGCAACTGCGTACCGGCAACATCGTCGCAGCAGACCGATCCTAGTTCTTCACCGTGTACTTCGACGCCACCTGGGCCGAACTCCTGGCGTGCAGCGGCGTCAAGAACGAACGCCCCTCGCGGGGGGACGGTCAGAAACTCCAGCCGTAGAAGCCACCACCCGTGTTCACCGCAGACGTTCCGCGAGGGTGACGGCGACATCGAGCAGGGAAGAACGGACGAGCGCCGGGTCGAGGGTGTCGAGGGTGTCGAGGGCGAAGTCGTATCGCTCGCTGATCGATTCCGGCATCCGGCGGGGCGTGACGGGCGCGGATCGACCCCGCGGGCACGCTGGGACAGGATCCGCCCCGCCCGGGTGCCTGGGGCGTCTCCGGTGTGGCCGACGTGTCCGCCGTCGTCCGGCAACGTCGGCGCGGCGTGGCACGGCGCGCCCCCGCCGCCGGATGGTTCCGGCGTGCGTGCGCATAGGGGCCGCAACGATTTGAACGCGGCCGGGTGAACCCGGGGGACCGTACTGAACGCGGTCGCCCCGGCCCGGGTCTCCGGGACTCCGGGACCTACGGGACCTACAGCGAGACGGAGCGTCTTGCCGCCTCTACGGCCTACTGCTACTCTCCGATACAGACGAGACGTTGCGTCTCGCCATTACTTGCCTCGGAGGGTCGCCCTTGTTCCCAGACGTCCCCGTCCTCGTCCTCGCCGTGCCCGGCGCCACCACCACATCCCAGCTCACGCTCGCCGACGTCACGAAGCGCTACGACGACATCACCGTCCTCGACCGCGTCTCCTTCAGCGTCCGACCGGGCGAGAGGGCAGGCGTCGTCGGCGACAACGGCTCCGGCAAGTCCACGCTCCTGCGGCTGCTCGCCGGCCGGGAGCGACCCGACGACGGCACGGTCACCGTCGTCGCCCCCGGCGGCATCGGCCATCTCGCCCAGACCCTGGGTCTGCCGGGATCGGCACGCGTCGGCGACGTGATCGACCTGGCGCTGGCCGATCTGCGCAGGCTGGAGCGACGTATCCGCACCGCCGAGTCCGCCCTGGCCACGACCGGCGAGGCGGGAGCCGCGGAGTACGCGCGGTTGCTCGCCGAGTTCGAAGCGCGCGGCGGCCACAGCGCGGACCGCGAGGTCGCGACCACCCTGCGCCGACTGGGCGAACGCGAACCGTTCGACCCCGACCGCAGGCTCGGCACGCTCTCCGGCGGAAGGCGCTCCCGTCTGGCACTCGCCGCCGTCCTCGCGGCCTCCCCGGAGCTGCTGCTCCTCGACGAACCCACCAACGACCTCGACGACGAGGCAGTCCACTGGCTGGAGGAACGTCTGCGCGCGCACCGCGGCACGGTCGTCGCCGTCACCCACGACCGCGTCTTCCTGGAACGCGTCACCCCCACCGTGCTCGAGGTCGACCAGGACCGGCACACCGTCCGGCGCCACGGCAACGGCTACGCGGGCCACCTCGCCACGAAGGCCGCCGACCTCGCCCGCTGGACGAGGGAGTACGAAGACTGGCGCGCCGACGTGGCCCGCCAGTCACGGCTGGCCACCACCAACATCGGTCTGCTGTCCGCGATTCCGCGCAAGGCCCCTGCGGCGTTCAGCGGAGCCGGGGCCTTCCGGGCGCGGTCCCGCGCGCACGGCGCGATGGGCCGCATCCGCAAGGCCCGCGAGCGCCTGCACCGGCTCACCGCGAACCCCGTGCCGGCGCCGCCGCAGCCACTGCGGTTCACGGCACGTATCGAGGGCGAACCGGCGGGCGGGGTCTGCCTCTCGGACGTCGTGGTGCCCGGACGGCTGAGCCTCGACTCCCTGGAGATCCCGCCAGGTGGCCGACTACTGGTGACCGGCCCCAACGGCGCGGGCAAGTCGACCCTGCTCCAGGTTCTCGCAGGCGAAATCGTCCCGGTCTCCGGGGAGGTCGTGCGCCCGGTCCGCGTCGGCCACCTCCGCCAGACCACCCCGTCGGACCAGGACGGCCGCACCGTCCTCCAGGCCTACGGCGAGGACCGGGCCGAACAGCTCTCGGCAACGGGCCTGCTCCACGAGAGGGACTTCACCCGCCCCGTCCGCCATCTCTCCACCGGCCGACGCCGCCGCCTCGAACTCGCACTCCTCCTGGCCGACCCGATCGACCTGCTGCTGCTCGACGAACCCACGAACCACCTCTCCCCCGCCCTGGTCGAGGAGTTGGACGCCGCCCTCGCCGCCTACCGCGGCAGCTTGGTGACGGTCACCCACGACCGCCGGATGCGCCAGGGCTTCACCGGCCCGGAACTGACCCTGACCGGACGTGAGCGGGAGCCGGCCGGGAAGGGAACCCGACCGGGCCCTGACCCGACCAGGACCTGACCTGACCGGCGTCGGCACCTGACCGGAACGGGGCCTGATCCGACACGGGCACCTGAGCCTCATCCATGCCGGTAGGCGCGGTCCTCACCACTTCAGCACACCTTCCCGCTCTTCAAGGCTCGCGCCCGCAGCTCGACGGGGTGGATGCCGACCGCGGTGAGGCGCATGGCGGCGGGGTCGGCCCAGACCCAACGGGTGGGCAGGGCGCGGGCGTCGCAGGGCACGGGCCACAGCAGGAGCCGGAAGGCGATGCCCATCCCGGGGTACTCGCGTCGTTCCAGTGCCGCGCCCCGGCGGGTCTCTCCTTGGATGCCCAGTCGGACGAGCGGTTCGCGGTAGGCCGGGTAGATGTGTGCAGCGGTCGGTGTGGCCTACAGGTCCGCTGCGGTGAGTTCGGTTGCGTCGCGCCAGATGGTCATGCGCCCGCCGTCCAGGGGATGTGGTTCAACTGGCGGCGCGATAGCGGGCGGCCGGACCGGCTGTTCCGTGTCCGTAGCACCGATTGATGCGGTCCAGGACAGGCTCCAGCCGCAGCCGGGCCTCACGCCCCGGGTCGAGGGAGACCTGGGGTGCCGATCTGAGGGCTGTCGGCGCTGGTGAGATCCTCGGCGATCACGGTGACGCGGCGGACGCGGCCCGCTGAAACGCCATCGCGTCCAGGATCCGGCAGAGGCCGGTCTCGAGGTCTTCGGTGTGCGCGGACGCCTCGGGAAGCTTCCGGGTGCGCGACACGGTGACTCCGCCGGCGAACCCCACGGTGAGAGTGAGGCCGCGGGCGCCTTGCCGGCGGTGCCGCAGACGCTCCGCGAGAGTGACAGCGACATAGAGCAGGGCGGAACGGACGAGCGCCGAATCGAGGGTGTCGAGGGCGAAGTCGTAGCGCGCGCTCGTCGATTCCGGCAACCGCCGGGGCGTGACGGAGCGCGCATCGATCCCGCGGGCACACCGGGACAGGATCCGCCCCGCCCGGCCGCCGAGGACCCGTTGCACGGTGGCCTCCGGAACCGCGGCGAGCGCAGCGATCGTGTGCAGGCCGAACTTCTTCAGCGTGGCCGCCTGCACCGGGCCGATCCCGTGCAGCGCCTCGACCGGCAAGGGCGCGAGGAAGGCGGTGACGGCCGCCTCCGTGGGCTCCACATGCAGGATCCCCGAAGCGCCGGTGCGGGCGGAGGCCATCGCGGCCAGGCTCCATGTCGACGCGATGCCGATGTGGACGTCCACGCCGTACCGGGCCAGGACCTGGAGACGGAAACGGCGGGCGAGCTCCACCGGCGTCGTGCGATGCAGACGCAGCACACCCCTCACCTGCGCAAGCGCCGCACCAGGCGGCAGCGGCTGCACGACGGGCGTGAAAGCGTCCAGCAGGCCGAGGACCTGCCGGTACTCGCCGTCCGGCAGGCCCGGCCGACAGCGGACATGCCACGCCGACGCGATCTTCGGTCTCTACTCTTCCCCCATTACGGCCACCTCCCCCACCACGACACCGAACAAAGACTCGAACACCCACGTCCGACGGTCTCCGGAACACGCCCGCCGCGCGCTCCTGCGACTGTGTGCGATAGGTGGCCTGTGAGCACGCTAGTTGGCCCCTGTGCGCGGCAGGTGGCTCACGGGCCCGGGCAGGCCCTTGGCTGGTGGCCCGCGTGGACCGCCGAGAGGCCCCGTCTACGCTGGCCGAATGATGGACGCGGGGGACTTTCGGGTCGGTGACGTGCTCTCGGTCACGTGCCCCTTCACGGTTACCAGGGTTGAGCAGGGTGTCACCTGGGATCACGTGTCGGTGCGATGGCCGTGGTGGGCAGTCGACGGCGACAACGAGTTCGCTCATTGGAACGGCATCGTCGCCCTTGGCGTGGGCGGCAGCGGCCACGAGGTGGAGGCCGAACTGTTCCGGACGGACCCTCCGCCGGAACAACTGAAGGCCGGAGACGTCTGCCGGGTCGGCGTGCCGCCCACCGTGGTGCACGTGACGGCCGTCGACCACCACGATCCCCCGCTGGAGACTGCCTGGCTGCCGCACCCCACCCAGACCGTGACCGTGCTGCGCCAAGGCCTGTCCTATCGCGAGTTCCCGGACGGGAGCCATCGCGATGGCTCGGGGTACACCATCCACCCCGGCGACGGGATCCCCTTCACGTTCGAGTTGCTGATGCGTCCGTACGCGTCGCTCCAGGTGGGCGACGAAGTCGCCGACATCACCGGCCGGGCATGGCGGTTCGACGGCCCCTGGGACTGGACTGCCTTCGATGGAGAGCGAGCCGGTACGGGCCCTGCGTGGCCACTCATCCTGCTCACCCGAGCAGCGAAGCCGTGCTGCGTCGAGGACGCTGAAGCAGTGGCTGCGAGCACGGCCAGCGGTTCGCACCAGAAGACGGTCCGAGACTGGATGGCACTCACGGAAGCCTCGCCCACCCCCTGACCCGTCGGGAAGTCTGCGAGGTTTCTCCCGTGGCTGAGCGCGGATCTGGCCTTACGGGCCAACTAGCGCGCACAGTCACAGCTGTCCCGTCTCACTGATGGCGCTTCCTGAAATCGGCCACCCCCTGCTCAGGGGGGAACCCAGACCTGCTCGATGGATCTCCCCACCCACACGGCATCTGACCTGCGCGTCACACGGGAGGGGCTGCCCGGTAGTTGGCGAGGTCCAGGGGGCGGGACGGACTGTCCAGGGTGGCCGAAGGCCGGCGCGTAGCCGGCGTCGGGGATCAATGGAGCCGTGGCTATCGGCGAGATTGATCAAGGTCCAGGCGCTGTATCACGGAATGGATCTTCCGTGCAGGGGTGCGGGTGACGGCTCACTGATCCGGCTTCTCCTCGACTGCTGTCCGCCGCGTGCCGGTTGAGTTCTTAACTGCTGGCACTCCGCTCAGACGATCGGCGCAGGTGGCCGGAGCGCCTCCGCGCCTGCCCGCCGCCTGAACGTCATCAGCTGAGAGTGTTGCCTCGACCACCGAAAGTCCTCAATAGGACACCCGAGGAGCCCGCTGGCACCTGCGTCTTGGTGCTGGCCTACTGGTAGTGAGGGGGCGAAAGCGACAGATGAGCTGGCGGTCTTGGCCGATGCGATGCCGCACATGGACCCTTCGAGCTCCTGGGCCCCCTCAAAGGCTGCTGCCTGCCGGAACCAGGCCGGGCTCCGGCGAGATGGATCACGAGGTGGGTGCACATGACCTTTGTCGAGAAGCACCGATTCGCCGGCGGCCGGACGGAGCGCGACCTGCTGAGGATCTCCTGGGAGGGTGAGATCTTCGGGGTCGGGCTATTCGAGACGCTGACCGAGATGTATCCGCAGCATGCCGAGCAGTTCACGGCGTGCGCGACGATGGAATGGTTTAACGTCCACTACTGCGAGCCCTTCGGCCACGACGCGGGCGTGCACATCACCCTGGAGCAGGCCGAAAAGCTGGGGAGGGACGGCGCGGCGCTCGCGCGCGGTCTGCACTCCTTCAAGAACGTGGCCAAGCTGACTGCCGAGGAGACCCGTGAGGTCGATCCGCTGTACAAGATGATGGCCAAGCACGCCCACACGCCTGAGCTCAAGGCGCTCGCCGAGGACCTGCTCGAACACGAGGACGCGATGCGGGACTGGCTCAAGTCCGAGCTGGAGGGGAATTCCGACAGTGGCACGAAGATCTTCGCCTACCTCGACCGTCACGGGATCTCGCGAGAAGAGGCAGTGACGCCCCGCAGGCTCAGGGAAGACGCGGGGGGAGACAGGCAACAACTCGTCCTCGCCTTCTTCCCCGACGAGGAAAGCGCCGACCAGGCAGCGCGGTCGCTGAAGAACTGGGAAAAGGCCACCGAGTACATGAAGGTCGACGCCATCGGCGTGCTCGTCAGGGACAGCCACGGCAAGGTCAAGGAGCACAAGCTCGGCCGGAGGGCCGGGAAGAAAGGCATGGGGGTCGGTGTAGCGCTCGGCGTGATCGCGGCCATACCCACCGGCGGCCTGTCCCTGGCAGGGGGTGCGCTCGCCGCCGGGGCCGGCGGCGGGGTCATCGGCGAGTTCTTCCACAAAGGTCTCAAGATGACCGACGAAGACATGGCGAGCATCGGCCGCGAACTTGACGACGGTCGTACAGCCGTCGGGGTCCTCACCTGGGACTTTGAGACCGACGCCGTCGCGGGGAAGCTCAAGGACCTGGGCGGAACGATTCAGACTCTTGAAGTCGCTCAGGTGGAGACCGAGGCGCAGGGGCACACGGCAACGGAGGCGTGACAAGAGAAGTGAAACGATCTCGAAGAGCTGTCCGCACACTTACGAACGGGCGGCAGGCTCTCCACCTGCGAGGGCTCGTTCCTGTTCCCCACTCAGTTAAGTAACGGAGCAAGTGAGGCGACGAGCAGCCCTGGCCGATTCCAGGGCTCTGGCCGCAGTTCCGTGAATCTCCAGGTGAGCGAGGGGAACGAGGGATCGTTTCGGCAGAGTGTTTCCTGCCATGGCGAGCAATACGGTCGAGGATGTGCTGTTTCCCGGGGTCGATGTGCGAGTGGAGCGCGTCAGCGGCTCCATAGACGTCCTTGTGGTGGAGGCGGTGTCCACTGCTCGCCCGGGCCGGTGCCCGGACTGCCGGAAAGAGGCGAGACGCATCCACAGCACGTACCGACGCACCCTGGATGAAAGGCCGTTGGGCTCTCGCCGGGTCATAGTCCGGCTGCGCGTCCGCCGATACTTCTGTGACCGGAAGAGCTGTTCCCGCAAGACGTTCGTCGCGCAGGTGCCGGGTCTGTCCGAGCGGCACCGCCGCTCCAGCACCGGGCTGACGGGCTGGCTGCGGTCGATCGCGATCGAGCTCGGCGGACGTCCGGCCGCGCGGCTGTGCCCGCGATCGTCACCTGCCGCCTGGTCTACCGGTGGATCGACGACAAGGCCGCCTTCCTGGGCCGCGTCCGCCACTTCCTCGCCCCGGGCGGGACCTTCTGGGTGGTCACCGAGATCACCGGGCGCCGCCCCGCTACCGACCCCCTGCAGGACCTCGGCATCACCCCCGCCCAGGCCGAGCTCCTCACCGCGGGCTGGTCCGCCGTCCAGACCGCCGACCTCGACGTCCTGCGCTGCTACGCCCTGCGTCCCTGACCCCCGCCCCGGCTACCGGATGGACTTGGTGACCACCGAATCGGACACCGTTGAGACCTGGAACACCTACGGAAACCACCAACTCACGCGAGGACTCGAGCTGCCCGAGCTGGACCGGTGGGACTGGGGCATCCCCGGCACCGGCCCCGGCATCGAGGTCCTCGGCGACATGGCCGGGCTGCGCGTTCTCGACCTCGGCAGCGGCCTCGGCCGGCACGCCGCCCACCTCGCCGCCCGGGGCGCCGACGTCACCGCCGTCGATGCCTCCCCTGCACAGCACCAACGCGCCCTCGCCCGCTACCCGGACACCCCGGGTCTGCACCTGGTGTGCGCCGACGCCGTAGCCCACCTGCGCGACGCCGATCCGTACGACCTGGTCTACTCCGTCGGCTCCATGCCGTATCTGGACCCCGACCGGCTGCTGCCCGTCCTGGCCAACGGCCTTGCACCGGGCGGCCGACTGCTCTTCTCGGCGCTCCACACCAACTCCGACGGCACCGGGCCATCGGCCGAGCTGATGCCGCGCCCCGAGATCCTGCGGCTGCCCGGCACCACCGAAGACCACCCAGTGAACATGTGGGTCCTCACCCCGCAACTGTGGGAGGACCTCTTGGTCCAACACGGGCTCAGAATGGAAGCGGTTACCACCATCGACTCCCCGAAACCGGACAACCACGTCTCCTACCGGCTGTACGCAGCCCGGCACCTGCAGCGGGTGCCTAGCCCAACATTGCTCCGCAGCGGATCCCGAGACGAACTGCGCAACGCGCTGACCCGCGAGTGGCTCGCGGACAAACCGTCGCGCCCGTGGATTCTGTTTGTCGCTGACCGATCTGCCGCTCTGCTCTCGCTCTGCCGCATCGAGTCCGAGCGCGCATGGATCAAGCGGATGTTCGCCAGTGTGAGCGACTACGCCGAGTACCGCGCCCTGATTGAGTACTACACCGCCGAAGGCGCCGTGCTGGAGGCCAGACGTCGTCGTGTCCGGAATGCCTTGGTGCACGGCAACCCCGCTAGTTTCGCGATAGTTGACTCGGTGCGCGAGTACGCCACATTCCTGAGCGGCAGCGCACTCAACCTCGGTCTCGGGTCCTATGTCGAGGGCACGGTGCCCGCCACCGCACTCGCGAAGCGGACTGACGAGTTCAACGCGATGCAGGCCGGTCAGGACGCCGCCAGCCATTGGCGGGATCAACTCGCCGGAAGCGCTGCAACGACTACGCCCCCTTCATAGGCAGGAACTTCGACTCACCGGCGCCACCTGGCCGCGGAGTTCGTCAGCGAACGGGTCCCAGAGCCTGATCACGCCGCCCGATCACTGCTGGCCGAGGCGTGGGCTCAGGTGACGTGGTTCAGGAGCCAGGTAACGACGGCTCGGAGGATGCCGAAGACGGCACCCTGCAGGGCTGCCCCCGGCCAGGGTGAGCCGTTCGCGGCGGGTCAGACGCGTGCGGGACATGGAACCTCCACAGAGGTGATGTGGGTGGATGGGCAGCCGGCCGGCTTGTTGTCCACGCTGAGGCCCTCGAAGAGATCAACTCCGAGTTGCGACACGCCTGCAACGGGCGCCGGACCTGCGCTGTTCACGCCGTGGGGGGGCGGGAGCGGAGACGATGGTGCGATGAGTGGCGACACCGGGGGCGAGAGGGCGGGCCCCGAAGAGGCAGCGGGCGCGTGTGGGATGGCCGTCGGCGCTGCGCCGGCTCAAGGACCTGCTGTTCGAGGTGTACTTGGCAGCGAGGGCGCCCCGAGCCTGGACGAGATCACCGCAGACATCGCCGCCGACGACGGCCTGGACGGGGCGCCGAGCCGGGACACGGTCCACCGCGTCATCACCGACGGCGAACGGCTTGGACGGCAGGCCGATGTGGTGGCCGTGGCCACGGTGCTGGCCCGCCGGGCCGCCTGGGATGGGCCGGACCTGGCAGGGCGAACGCGTGAGCTGTGAGTGCAGGCGGGGATGTCACAGGGGGCGGGACGCCCGATCAGCGACCTGCGCGGCGATGCCCGGCTCATCCCGCAAGTGCCGCGCCCTTGGCCGGACGCGGCAACCGTGTCGTGAGCCCTCATCGGTTCTGCAGCCACCAGGTGGCTGCGGCAACGGCTGCAGCACCCGCTGCGGTGGCAATGCCACGGACGAGGCTGAACAGGGCGACGCGACTCAGACGCCAGACGGTGCGATGCTTGACCATTACAGGGTGCCCCTTCTGATCTTTGATTTCCGGCTGGGCAGCCGGGGCTTGGGGCGAGGTTGGACTCAGGCACCTGGTGGTGTCCGAAAGGGCGGACACTCCGGACGAACCTGTCCTACGCTCCAGGTCATCGCACTGACCGCCTTGCCCGCAGCGGGCGTTGGAGTCGGGGATGCAAAGGGGGACATGGGGTGCAACGGCAATCTCGCGAGCTTTACGAGGGTCTGCGCGCCCTGGAGAACCGGGCCATTGCCGCCCGTCGCGCTGCGGGACGGCCGTGTTCACGGCGGGAGACAGAGCGCGTCCTGAAGCAGGCTCCGTACGGTGTCGCCCTGAGCGCCCAACGCATCAGTACGTGGCTGCCGGATGCCGCCGGACAGGCCCAGGTCCCGAGCCCCGCCAACAGCGAGAAGGTATGGGCTCTGATCCAGGTGTGGAGCAGCTGGGCCGGGGAGATACCCGACGAGCGCTACTGGCGGAACCTGCTGGATCAGGCTCAACCGGTACGCCCGCCTAGAACGGCCCAGTCGGTTCTTGGGCGGTCGATCCGCCGGCTGGATCCCTTTGCCCTGGAGGTGCACCGCGCCATTGAAGTCTTGCCTGCGGCCGGTAGCCCTCCTCTGGAGGTTCTGCCTGCCTATGTTGAGCGCATACATGACTGGCAGTTGAGTGCGCTCGTCGGTCTGGCAGCCGACGGTGTGAGTGGTATGGCGATTCTGGTGGGCGGGTCCTCATCAGGCAAGACTCGGGCTTGCTGGCAGGCTGTCCAAGCGCTGCCGGACGGGTGGCGGCTGTGGCATCCCTTCGATCCAGGCCGGCCTGAGGCCGCGGTGGAGGGGCTGGAGAGGGTGGGGCCGCGGACCGTGATCTGGCTCAACGAGAGCCAGCACTACTTCCTGACCCCAGCCAACGCGGTCGGGGAGCGCCTCGCCGCTGGCATGCGCACCCTCCTGCAAGACCCCGATCGAGCACCCGTGCTCATCCTGGGCACCCTCTGGCCTGAGTACTGGCACATCCTGACGGCGTCGCCCACTCCCGGCAAAGCTGACGCGTACGCCCAGGCCCGAGCCCTGCTGACCGGCCACGATCTGACCGTCGCTGACGCGTTCACCGATCTTGATCTGGACGCTCTGCGAACTTTAGCCGACGAAGACCCCCGGCTGGCGTTCGCCGCTGAGCGCGCCAAGCAGGGGCAGATCACCCAATACCTTGCAGGCGCCCCGGCCCTGATCGAGCGGTACAACAACGCGGCCCCAGCGGCGAAGGCGCTGATTTCCGCTGCTATGGACGCCCGGCGTGTGGGCCACGGCCTGGCCCTGCCGCGCGACCTGCTGGAGGCGGCAGCCGAAGGGTACCTCACCGAGCAGCAATACGACCTTCTGCCGGAGGAGTGGTTCGAGCAGGCACTCGCCTATGCCACGGAACCGCTGCGCGGCGCTTGTGGACCGCTCACTCGCATACGTCCTCGCCGGGACCGGCCCGGTTTCGCCCAGCCTCACTACCGACTGGCTGACTTTCTTGACCAGCACGGCCACCAAGTACGCCACGCCACTGTCATACCCAACGCCTTGTGGAATGCCCTCACTGATCACGGCATCCGGGCCGACCTTGCGGCCCCCGCCTTCCACGCGCAGTCTCGGGGCCTGCTGCGGCTTGCCTTCGTGCTCTACCGCGCGGCCTACGACGCCGGTGACGCCACCGTTCCACGACGGGTGGCCCAGATGCTCAGTCTGGCCGGCCGAACAGAGGAAGCCACCCATTGGTACCGGCACGCCGCGGAGGTCGCCCTCCGCGAAAGCGCTCTTGCCGAGGGAAGGCCGCGAGAGGCCCATCGTGAAGAGGTCACCGAATGGCTTAAGGACCTCTGGGATCCAGGAGCCGATACAGCAGCAGTCCGGCTGATGGCGGAAGAGGGCGGCATCGAGGACGCGCTCACCTGGCTACGGGCTCGTGCAGAGAAAGGAAACCTTGGTGCGCCAATGGAGGCTGCTCGGTTGCTTGAAGGTGCGGGCCGGGGTGATGAGATCCTCGCCTGGTACCAGGCCGGCGCCCAAGCCGGCAGTCTGAGTGCCGTCGGATCGGCAGCCCGCGAGTTGGCGAAGACTGGCGGTATCGAAGAGGCCCTCACCTGGCTGCGTGCCCGTACCGAAGTCGGTGGCCTCGTCGCCTCGACCATGGCAGTTGTTCTACTGACAGATGCCGGCCGTACGGAGGAGGCACTGTCCTGGTACGAGGCCCGGGCCGAGAGGGGCGAGCACAACGCCTTGACGGAGGCGGGGGACATGCTCGAGGAGGCCGGACTTCTCGATGAAGCGATCACCTGGTATCGGCGAGGCATCGAAGCTGAGGATCACGCCGCACGAGAGGAAGGAAGTGAAGGCGGGCTTCCGAAGGCGATCTCTCTTGTCATGGAGGCCATAACGCATTACCGAAAGCTCCGGCAGGAGGGTTTCCATCTCTCCGAGGACATGTCGCATCTGGTGGAGATGGCGGAACGTATCGATGACGCCCTCACCTGGCTGCAGCGCCCTGCGGACGCCGCTGTATCCGCCACGCCCCTGGATGAGGCAAATCGTCTGCAGGAGGCTTCCGCCTGCCTAGAAGAAGCAGTCACCTGGCTCAGGGACATCGCCGAGACCGGTGACCCTTCAAGCGCGCGGAGTCTGGGTCAAGTACTGGCGGCGGCAGGCCGCATTGATGAAGCGTTGATGTTCCACCAAGCCCGGACAGAGGCCGGCGAGCACGGTGCGGCAATGATGGCGGTCGAGCTGCTCAGAAGAGCGGGTCGCACCGAAGAAGCGACGTCATGGCTGCAACGCTTCGCCGACGCAGGCGATCCGTCAGCCCAAGAAGAAGTGGCCCTGCGGTTGAAAGCAGCGGGACGCGTCGACGAGGCAATCACCTGGATGCAACGCGCCGCGGAAGCCGGCGGCTTCTACGTGAAGGAAAGGGCAAGCCGCTTGATGAGGGCGGCAGGCAGGACCGAAGACGCCATCGCCTGGATGCAGCGCCGCGCCGTCGGCGGCGACCTCAAGTGCATGCGGGAAGTTGCTCGCCTGCTAGCTGCGGACGGGCACATCGACGAGGCCATGGCCTGGATGCAACGCGCCGCGAAAACCGGCGGTGACCTACTCTGCCTGCAAGACGAAGCCGAACTGCTGGAAACCGCAGGACGGGCCAAAAAAGGCAAGAGGCTACAGAAGTACGGCTGGGAACTGGACAGTTCCATCGCTCAGCGCTGGGACGCACCGCTCCCCGAAACCTGATGTCCGACTGCGCGGGAACGGCGTCTGGTTGGTTCGAAAGCCTGCGCCGACCCCGTTCGACAGCGGATTTTGCCCCATATGTTATTCGCGGGCATGATCCGTCACTGCGATCCGGCACCACCTGTGTTTTGGGTGGTGCCTCGGCCTGCTGGATGCTGCCCGGTCCCGGACGGACGCGTCGGGGCCTTGGGCCCGTACTTGAGGAACTCGACGTTCGCAGTCTCGCCTCACGCATCTGAGCATTCTTAGCGCCGACACTGCGGTGCGACGGGGTTTCGCTCAACGAAGCGGTGCGCGTGCCCGGCTCACCGCCGCCTACGACGCCGAAATCGCCGGGCGACGTCCTCATCAACGTGCAGCACCGCTCGCTGACCGCCGAGATCGAGGCGCCCCCGGAAGCGCGCGTAACCAACTGGTGTATGTGGTCGCCGTCGAGACGAGCGTCCGGTCAGTTTGGGCGTCCCCATCGGCGCCCCCGATTCGGCCTCTCCTTCTGAACTCGGAGTCTGCTGTGCGGGTGTCAGGCTGCCCGCCCGCTGCCAAGAGGCGGCCCCGTCCCATCAGGAGTCAGCAGCCGCTGGGCTTGGGTCGTCGTACAGGTCGCTGTAGGCCTCGTGAACGGCGACGCGCCCGGCCTCCAGTGCCGTTTCGAGAAGGTCGCTCTGGCGGGCTAGACGGCCGACCGGCGGTGTGCCCGGAGCGGGGCGGATCGAGACGACCGCCGGGTGGTGGGCCAGGGCGGCGTCGTCTTCGGCCAGGCGCGTTGCGCGGTCGAGGAACACCTGCCGCAAGGCTGCGGGTTCACGACGCAGGAAAGTCTTGGCGATGACCGGGGCGGAGCGGGAGGGGCGTGCCGCGTCGATCTCGCGCCGGGATCGAAGCACCATGACGTGGGTCGCGCCCTGGGCCAGCGCGGTTCGGTAGGGCACGGACTCGGAGACACCCGCATCGTAGAACCGGTGCCCACGCAGCATCACGGGGTCGCCCGCCAGCAGAGGCAGGGCGGCGCTGGCTCGCAGCGCCAGGCGCAACTCCGCGGCGTCGCCGACAAAGGGCCGAAGGTCGGTGGATCTCCCGGTGGCGGCGTCGGTGGCCAGCGGGTGGTACTCGATGTCGCTGGCCAAGATCGAGGCGAAGTCCATCGGCGCAAAGTCCTGGTCGCCGTAGCGGTAGAGCACCTCGTAGAAGGCGTGCAGGTCTACGAGCGGCCGCCCGCGCAGAGGGTTCGAGTGCCGGATCGCGGTTCTGGCGTAGCGGGGATTCGCCCAGAAGCGCAGCGACTGCGGGCTGCCGCTCAGCAGCCATGCTCCGGACGCGGCGCCGGCGGAGGCGCCGTAGACGGCGTCGAAGCCGTTGGTCAGGCCGAGTTCGTGCAGTGCCAGGGCCATCCCGCCTGCGATGATGCCGCGCATCCCGCCGCCCTCGATGGCCAGCGCGACGCTAAGCCCATCGGTGCGTGCGCCGGGGCGGCTGTCGACCTGAACGCGCTCGGTGCGCACGCGCCAGACCGGGTGTGGTCCTTCGCGCTCTGGCGTCGCAGAAGGTGTGGCAGTCATCGTCATCGTGGTCAAGACTCCAGGGGGCTGCTCGGAGGTGGGATCTGCGTGCAGGGCGACGTCGAGGCGTGGGCGACGAGCGCTCTGCGTTCTTGCGGGGTGTGGCTCAGGCTGCCTACGAGATCACTCCCGCAGAGCTCGGCATCCTCTTCGAGGGTGGCTGGCGCGAGCGCAAGACTGCCGCCTGGCTGGCCGCTGTGGCCCACCGAACCGAGTTCCGCGACCTCATCGGCCGGCTCCTGCTCGCCAGCGAGGGTCCGTACGCGGGCACGGCGTACTGCGTCGCCCTCGCGAAGTTCGGCACTGCAGCGGATGCCGAACCACTCAGCGCCTACCTTGATCACTACCTGTCGCGCCCCGACCTCGACTACGACCAGCCAACCGCCCTCGGGACACTCCTGTACCTCGACAAGGTGCTCGACTCCGACTCCGCATCCCGGTTCATTGCCCCGGGAGGCCCCTGGGACCGGTGGCTCGAAGCCCGGGTCGCGGCAGCCCTCGACCCACACGACTGCCAGCGGGGCATACAGGAACTCTGCGGTTTCGTAGACGAGACCGCAGAGACCTTCGCCCCGCTTGTTCATCGGCGCCTGCAGCCATGACCGAGCGAGACATCATCCGCAACGAACTTGCCCAGGGCCTGCGCTCGATGTCACAGGGCATCGAGTGGTTCGACACGCACGGCCAGCAGGAGCAGTCCGACGTGCTCCTGTTCCTGCGCCATCACTGCATACGGGCCCGCGCCGTCACGGAGGACGGGCCTGAGAGCATCCGCCGCTCCGGGCTGCGCCCGACGCACACGCCCGGGGTTCTGATCACCCGCGGCCAGATCAACCAGCAACTGGGGAAGATCGCCGGTCTCACCCCTGCCGATGAACGCCGCAAGGCGTTCCGGCTTCTGGTCGCGGTACTTGCGATCGCGGACGAACGGCGCCGCGAGCGCTTTTGCTCCGGCGGATGTGGTCACTGGTGGCACAGACTGCCCGTCGCCGACGGGCGAAAACGAGTCCCCGTGCAGCAGTCCTCGGCTCACGCGCGCGCGTCGTCGGAGCCGGAACGAGCGTCGTGACACGCCAAAGCCCTGTGCACGCCCTTCCGGCTTGACGCTCGAGCCCACCGGCCCCCGCACCGGCGCAGCGCACCGCACAGCGCCGCCGTGCCCGACGCCAGCCCCGCGCCACCCGGCGCCACAGCATGCTCAGCCGGCACCACCCCGTTCGGCCGCCGATGCTGAGGTTCGCTCCACGCCGGGTCCGGTCGGCAATGCTGCACGGAGCAACAGCCACTTCTCCCTTTTGGAAAGGGGCTCCGGGACCTGCCCGCTCTGGGTCACGCAGCAGGAGGGCTAGCCCGGCCCCGGGGTCTTTCCCTCGGGTGGGCTGTGTTCAGGACAGGGTGGTGGGGCGGCGGGGTGGCGGGACGGCCCGGAGCAGGTCCCACAGGGGACGTGAGCCGGACGCCCACACCGCGAGGGTATGGCGGTCGACGACGTGGAGGCGCTGCTGCTTGGCGAAGGCGACGGCCGGCGCGGTCACCCTGCCGTTGGTCACGATCACCGCGACGTCGGCGCCGTGGATCTGGCGGGCAGTGCCGTTGAGGACCTGCAGGTCCGGAGTGCCCACCGCGGAGCCGGCGAGACCATTGCGGCGGTGCTTGCACTGGATCACCCAGCGCCGCCCGAAGGGATCGGTGGCCTTCACGTCCGCCCCGAGGTCGCCGCCACCCCCGACACGAGCCGCGTCCCGGCAGCCGTCACGCCGCATCAGGTCGCGTACCGCGTCCTCGAACCCGGCATGGTGCAGGGCGTCCAACTGCGGCAGCCCGTAGCGCAGGCCCTGCGCGCGGACCGCTTCCCACTGGGCCCTCTGCTGCCTCTGGTAGAGCCAGCCACCACCGGCCAGCGCACTGATCGCGGCGACGACGACCATGACCCACCAGTGGGTCACCAGCCAGTTGACCACCGCCCCGACCAGGCCGACGGCCAGGACCACGGCCACGACAAGACCGGCCAGCCGGTCCTCCCCGTGCCGCTGCCGCCGCTTGGCCGGTCCGCGGGTCTGCCTCCGTGCCGGCGGACGCCGCACCGAAGGCCTGGGCCTCGTCGTCCGGGCCTTCCGCGCGCGGGGGCTCACCGGCCCGCCTGCGTCACGCCGCCCACCAACTGCCCCAGGACGTTCAGGATGCCCGCTCCCACCGCGGTGGGAGCGATCAGGACGCCCAGCGCCAGCACGATGACGACGGTCAACTTCTCGTCGAAACGACTGCGCGCCTGCGTACGCCGCCGCAGCCGCACGAACACGACGACCGCGAGCAGCACCGCCACGTTGATCGTCACCAACGTCGGACCCTCCCCCTACCAGTCGGCCCTCACTAGGGGATGACGGCACGCCAGCCCCAGCCTTCATGTCTAGCGGCGTAGCGATCAGGCGGGGGACAGATGGCCGACGATGGCACAAAACCGCTCTGGACCTGACCGAGTAGTTGCACCTGAGCGAGCTCGACATATCCCCCAGCCAGCGTGTCCAGGGCCTCGGCCACGACAGCGTGAGGCGCTGCTGGCGCGCTTCGGCTCCCGTGCCTGACCCGCTGACCACAGGCGCCCCGAACACGGCTGGTTCTACACTCACAGCGCGAAGGGAACTTTTGATCAGTGGCACCGGTCCGGCACCCAGATGCGGATTCCTCGCGTGTCGGGGTGGGCGGTGTACTCGAGCACCACGGGCTCGCCCACGATGGCGAGGGAGTACCGCACCCCGACGTCGCCCATCGGATCGCCCGGCAGACGAACGTCCTGGTCGAACGCGGAGCCGGCCTCCAGCACGAGCGACACGAGGTAGCTGACCACCTTCCTCGACAAGTGGGGCGGCATGTCGAGCGTCACGCCCGCCGGCATTCCTCGGTCCAGACGGTCCAGACCGCGGAGGGGTCAGCAGCTGGACGTGCCGGGGGTACCGACCTGGCTGTGGCTGATCGCGACCAGCGCGCGGTCCAGGACCTCCTGGACGTGGCCAAGGGCCGAGATCGTGGTCACCAGATTCTGGGCCTGTAGTGGTCAACCATCGGCGCTGTCTCGCTGCGATAGATCTCCAGTCGCTTAGGAACAGTTGCCTCGCGGTCGTCATCGCGCTGGTACAACTCACCGCCGCAGACATCGCAGGTCCCTGCTACTTCAGGCGGGCTGTAGTCGACATGAAAGATGTGATCGCGGTCCCGACGGCACCGGGCACCCCACGCCCCACACCAGCCAACCAGCCTGAACACACTCAGATCAAAGGACCAGTCCAGGCACAACATCAATGACCGGTCATCTGCCGCGGGCCTGTGCCGAAGAAGCGCCATGGATGCCGAGATCAACGGCCGTCTGCTTCTATTCTTCTCCTGCCCGCACCAACGCGATGGCGCGGGCGCGGAACTCAGCAGGGTAGGCGCGGGGCATATCCGGCAGCCTTTCGTGAAGGCCGTCAGTTAGCCAGCAGAACTGGAACCTGAGATGTGGGGCAGGTCAACCTGTCACCCAAACCTGCAGCAGACCCCACGGTATGCGACCCCCTCGGCCTGTCACCCTATTCACGGTTCAAGGGGCTGGGCTGGCTGACCGAGAAGTAACTCGAACGCACCTCGTTCCGGTACCAACGGCTCGTCACCGACCAGAGCTACGAACAACAGTGGATCCTGCCCGACGGTCGGGAAGTCCACATCGACGGTGGCCCGCGGGACGGCTGGGTCACCGAGGCCAAGTGGACCGGCGGCGACAACCTCGGCGAGTGGGAGAAGTCTCCGTACAACCCCGACTCCGACTTCTACGACGAAGCCCGGCTCACCAAGCAGACCGACAAACTGCTCGCCCTCAACGAGGATCTCGGAGGCAAGGGAGTTCGCTATATGGTGTCCAATGAATGGGGTGCCGCGCATGTGAACGAGGTGCTGTCCAAGGCCTTCCCCGAGGCCTACGCAAGCGGGCAGCTGAAGGCGTACCACGTGCCCGGCAACGGCATGAGTGGAATGAGTTCATGGCTGCAGTAAACGCGATGCTGGAAGAACTCCGGGGCCTCGTCCCGCTGACCCCCGAGGGCGCGGCGGCAAGGTTCGCGGCCCAGGAGTGGACACCCAGAGGCAAGCCCCGCAACGGGGTGGAGACATCCTGGCACAAAGACGGCATCCGGGGATGGACTCAGGCGTTCAGCAGCGGCGCGGTCCGCGTATCGTTCGCCGTCTGGATCCGCGATGTCGACGAGTCCGGCTACTTCGACGACCTGGACTCCGTCTACGAAGAGGGCGAGGGGGTACTGGCCGGCCTCCTCCCCGAGATCGAACAATCCCCGCTCGCCGACCACCTCACCGAAGCCGAACAGTCGGCGGCGGACAAGGACGAATTCATCGCGGTGCGGAAGTGGATCCTGGACGGCCGGATGCTGACCGCCGGCGTGGTGCAACAGGACACCGACCTCCCCGTCATGGTCGTAATCGCCCTGGAAGAGCCTGCGCCCGTCTCCGGGTGACCCGTGCCCCTCCGATGGCCGTCGAGACGACAGTTCCAGTGCCGCGGCCGATGTCCGAGCGCCGCCCTCTCGTGAGGGCGCACCGCGCCGGACCATCTCCCCCGGCGGCTCGCTCTGCGCCCACCAAAGCGACGGACGTGGCCTACGACTGGATCCGTGCTCTATACGACGGAGCCGTGCACCAGTCTTTGAAAACCGAAGGGACTCTGCTGCGCAATTGGTGAGGTCTACGTGGTGAGCCGGTAGGCGAGGCGTTCGAGGCGGCTGGTGCGGACCCGGCGGAGGGGCTGGTCGCTCCAGTAGGCGTCCAGCCGGACCACGTTGACCGCGGCCGCGGAGAAGGCGTGCTGGAGGCGGACCCTGGGCAGCCCGCGGTATCGGGCCCGGCGCAGGCCGGTGACGTCCAGGGCCTGGTTGACGGTGCCCTCGATGCCGGCGCGTTCGGTGCGGGCCTTGGCGGTGGTCTCGTGGATCTCCTTGGGCCGCAGGGTGAGCATGCGATTGCCGCGGGCGGCGCTGGTGCACCGGCCCTTGACTGGGCAGCTGCCGCAGTCGGACTTGGCGAACTCGATGACGATGGCGTCGCGTCCGTGCTGGGTGACGCGGTGCCAGCCGGTGCTGGTCTGTCCTTCGACAGGACAACACCCCCACCGACCAGGCGAAACGACAACCGATCCATTAGACGCAGAAACCAGCCATAATCGCCCCGGCCATTCCCACTCCAAGTCACGCAACCCCAGGTCACAGCCCCCACAGCCCACCGAACCCAGTTATCAACCCACCACCAACACCCCAGCCCACACACCACCCCATACACCAACTACCCCCCGCCTCAGCGACAAGGAGGCGTGGGAGAACAAGCTGGCCGCGCTGCGCTCGTACCGGCGGGCCACCGGGCACCTCGCGCCGCGTCAGGACGCGGTGTGGGGCGAGGGCGAGGCGATGGTGCCCGTCGGGCAGCACATGGCCAACCTCCGGCGGAAGGGGGCGAAGAACGGCCTGGGCAAGGACCGCCATGAAGTTCTTCGACCAGGCCGAGAAGAACAACACCCAGTGATCCGACGCGACGGCCGCTGCCGGGCACATCACTCGGGTGCGCCCGGCGGTGGCCGTCGCCCGTCCACGATGCTTCCCTTCTCATCCCTGCCCACAAGGAGTTTCATGCCGATGTCCGTCATCAACGAGATCGACGTCGACGCGCTGCAGGACAGCATCGACACCCTGCGGACCAATCCCACGCTCGCCCGGGCCACCTTCGCAGTCGACGGTTCGTGGCAGGGGGGCTACCGGATCACCACGCGGACGGGCGCCTTGAGCCAGGGAGGCGAGCGCGATGCGACGCGCGTCGCGAAGTTCGAGATGACCAGCGACGAGCCAGTCGCGGCGCTGGGCACCGACACCGCACCCACGCCCGCGGAGTACGTGCTGCACGCGCTCGCAGGCTGCTACACCGTCACCATCACCGCGCACGCCGCCCTGCGTGGCATCGAGCTCAAGGGCATCCGCCTGGAGCTCGAAGTCGACCTCGACATGCGCGGGTTCCTCGGGATCGACGCGTCGGTCCGTCCAGGACTCCAGCAGATCCGCATCGGTGTCGACCTCGACGCCCCCAACACCACACGCAAGCAACTCGAGGAACTCATCGCCCTCGTCGAGAGGCGTTCGACCATCCGAGACACCCTCGTCAACCCGGTCGACGTCGTCACGACGCTCACCTGAACAAGACACCAGTCGACGGCTCGTCTACAGCCCTCGGCGACGTCAACCGGCGCCTTGCCACCCACCAGAACACGTACCAGGCCAGGATCGCTGGTGCCGTCATCGGCGCCGGCGCCAGGGACGAACCGGCCGACGGCGCCCGGTGGAGTGGGCACGCAGCCACCGCCGACAACCTCCCGTAACCCAGGTGGCCTTCACTCACCACGGACGTTGCCGCTGTCAGCAGCCCGTCGCCACCATGGCCCAGCTGCACCGAGACGACCGCTACGACCGCACGAGCGACGACGTCCAGCGCGTGACGGGCGTCCCCGCCCAGTCGATCAAGGCGTTCGTTGCCGCCCGCAGGGACTTCTACCTGGGCTGAGTCGTCCGCCACTACCAGCCCCTAATACTCCAGCTGTAGATCGCGATCTTCACGTCTGAGTGGCTTGTCGCTGATAGTGGCTGGCCTGCGATCGGGCCTGGTGGCGGCGCCGCCAGTGGGACCAGTCGAGCCGGTGGGCCGCGTCGTGGACGAGCCAGACGACGAGCGCGGTGAATGGGTGCTGGATCTCGTTGCAGGTGAGCGGTCTTTAGGGCCGGACTACGGGCGGCACATCGCGGTGACCGCGCCCCGAACCAGCTCGTCGATCTCCTCGATGTCACCGCCCCGGGGCAGCTTTCCGTACAGGACC
>NZ_JBIVUF010000031.1:0-41595 GCF_044757085.1 Streptomyces sp. NPDC091376
GAATCCTCCGGAAGGCACGGATCAGTCCCAACCGCCTCACGTCAATCGCCAAAGCCCTCCTCACCCCGGAGACTCACCGCTGAAAATGCTCAGTGTCGTCGACATCGAGACCGGTCGCGACGGCTCTGCGGGCTGCGCTGAGGTCGTGGTGCGGGCCGGCGGGGGTTCGGTAGGTGGCGATGGTGTGGGCTACGTCGATGATGCGCGTGACCATTTCCTGCTGGTAGGGCTCGGCCCAGGGCAGGGGCCTGCTTCCGAAGGGGCGGCCGCGTACCAGGGTGAGCGCCCGTTCCAGGTCGGTCAGGCCGACAGGTCCCAGCGGGAGAGCGCGTTCGACGAGCTGGAGGAAGCGGGTCCAGTCGCAGCGCACGCCCAGGGAGAGGCGGTAGGGGTCGTCGCCGGAGCTGCGGCGGGCTACGTAGGGATTGCCGGCGGGATCGTTCTTCAGGGAGCGGCGCAGGCCTTGGCGCCGGGCGTTGAGGGTACTCGAGGACCAGGGGCTGACGGGATCCATGTCGGAGCACAGCATGTCCGCGTTCCGTCCGGGCCGGAAGAACAGCAGCGCGGCGAGCTGCATCCGCGGCCCGTGACCGGTGTTCTCCACGCCGGTCACCTCGACCGGCCCGAGCACCCGGACCTCAGGCGCGTGCAGGTCGTGAGCCTCGTGCTCCTCCGCTTCCGGCGCGGTGCCTTCGTCGACGGCACCTTCGCGCTCGTCAGCGGTCGCCTCTACCGCCGCTGGGGGCGTTGCCGGTCCGTCGCCGGAACCGCGGTCTTCCTCAGCTTGAGGTACGTACGCGGGGCTGCCACCGTGCCTTCGCCGCTCTTGCTCACGGCCGTCACCGCCGCCACCTGGTGCTGACGGATAGGCTGGCCGGGGCGCCCGAAGGAGGACACGATGACGACCGCATGGGACGCGCTCCCGCCCTGGATGCTGCCGCCCCGGCCGAGTGGGTGGGAGGCCGATGACCTGGACAACGCACCCAACCTTCCCCGGCACACCGAGCTGATCGATGGAGCGCTGATCTTCATGATGTCCCCGCAGCGTTCCTGGCATGCTCGCGTCGTCACTCGGCTGACGACCGCCCTCGACAATCAGGCTCCCGTGGGGTTCGTGATCGACCGGGAAATGACGGTCAAGCTGAACGAGAAGAACCGACCGGAGCCTGACGTCGTTGCTGTCACGGTTCCATACGACCCGGACCGTACGCGCTACCTTCCCGACCAGGTCGCTCTCGCCATCGAAGTCGTTTCGGAGGAGTCCGCCGACAGGGACCGGTCGCTGAAGCCGTTCAAGTACGCGCAGGCGGGTATCGCGCATTACTGGCGTATCGAGGAGGAAAGCGGCCTCCCCGTCATCCACACGTACGAGCTGGACAGCACCACCCGCGCCTACGTCGCCACCGGTATTCACCGCGAGCGCATCAAGACCGCGGTCCCTTTCGGCATCGACATCGACCTGTCCCATCTCGTCCGCTGAGAACCGTGGCGCTGTTGGTGATGGCGCTGCGTACCGTTCACCGGAACCCTATGGCTGGAGCTCCTGTGCTGGGTGTGAAGCCCGAAGCCGTAAGGGCCCGCTATAGGAAGGGTCTGCTGCAGGTTTGGGTGACAGGTTGACCTGACCCTAAGACACAGGAACCTATTTCGCCATGACTGCGCAGCCCGTCTACTTCGACGGACCCGGCGGCGAGAACCCACGTCGGGTGCCGCCGATGCCCGAACGCACCCCCCAGGCTCTGCGCCTGGCCATCCAGGAACACGCCCCGCACCTACTGCCCGACTTCGAGACGCACTGGCGCCGCGCGATCGGGGAGGCCTTCAACCTCACCCCGGTACCTGCGTTCATGCACCTGTGGTGGACCCAGTACGCCATCGCCCGCGACCCAAGCCTGGAAGCACACCTGCACGACCTCCAAGCCCGCGCCGCAAAGTCCGAAGACTCCGACGACTCCACCAGGCTCTTGGCGGAGTACAGCCGACTGCGTAGCAAGGCGGCCGCCGTGGAGCCCGGCCAGTGACGGACGATCTCCCGGGGCCGCCCTGGCAGATGGACTGGACCGCCGAGGCACGTCATGAGTTCGAGAGCATGCCCGCCGACGGCAAGCAGTTCATCCTGGCCGCCCGCGCGGAACCGGTCACCTCTGTGGACCCCTACTACCGCGGCATTGACACAGATGCCGGTCTGCCGCACTGGATCACCGTGCGCCCGCTTGCCTCCACCAGCCCAGGCGGTCCGCACATCGCCGACCTCGCCGGCGGTCGCGGATGGCTCATCTTCACCTTCATCCGCCGCCACGCCGACCCTCAGATCACCGTCACCGACGCCTTCTGGGCCTGATCGTGTGCAGCCACCCTCGGCCGCCGGCCGAGGTCGATGACGCGGGGTTGCCGTCCATCGGGTTCACTCACTGTCGGCTCCTTGCTGTATCGACGCCCCGTGGGCTAGAGGGCCCTGCGCACAGTGGTCCCGGAGCTGTTGAGTAGTTCGCTGATGAACTGCTCGGTCTCCATCCCCCGTGAGCAGTCCAACGCCCGGTTGACCTCCGAGCGATGCACCGGAGGCCTCCTTTAAGTTCAAGCCTTGGCGGCGGCAACTTCGCGTACTCGCCCGACCAGGTCCTTTACCGACCGCGACTTGGCGTACGGGACAAGGTCCTTCCGCATTGTCGCGAAGTGGTCGTCGCCGCGAACCGACGACACGTGTTCGTATTCGTCGAGGAATCTGCCCCAGGAGTCGCACGATGCGTCCAGGTGGCCGTGCCGCAGTTGCCGCTGGGCGAGAACCGCGTACGCGTGGACACGTCCTTGCCGTTCCTTAGCGGGCTGTACCCGGATGGAGTGCTGCATGGCCTTGATGCTGCCCGGCAGGTCTCCCTCCTCCATCAGCACGTGGGAGACGTGGAAGAGGTAGGCGGTCTGGTCGTACCCGCCAATGGCGTCGCGCCGGTTGTCGGCCTTGGCCAGGGCACGCTCGGCCTCGCGGAGTCGCGTGTGCGCTTGATGCCGGTCGCCGACCATCGAGGCCGCGTGAGCCTGCTGCCCGCGCAGGAACGCTACGAGGCGGGGGCCGGCCGACGGCGCTGCTTCGGCTGCGGAGTCCGCAAACTCAAGTGCCATGCGCCCATGTCCAAGGTTTGACGCCTGAAGCGACATGCCGCGCAGGGTGCGGCAGTAGGTGACGTGGTCGTTCGCCTCGTCGGCGAGCTTGAGAGCCTTGGTGTAGTACGTCTGTCCGAGGCCGTGGGCCTTCTCGTACATGGCCATCCAGCCCGTCAGGTACGTGAGATCCGACGCTGCGGCGAGCATGGCCAATTTCACCGGCTCGGAGGCCTGCGCCCTGAGCCACGGGCCAACGGTGTTCACGAGGAAAGCTGCGGCCATCGGCCGGGCGTGACCTGCGCCGAACTCGTCGAGGATGTCCGCGATCCGCTCGGTCATGGAACGGACTGAGGCCACTTGGGAGGCGCCGATCCGAGTGGTGGCCTTGCCCGGGGAAACCGAGTCGTCAGCGGCCCGCGCGTACTGCTGGAATGCAGGCACCGAGAGCGCTGCCGAGAACAAAGTCGCGGCCAGGACACCCCGCCGTGATGGGTCCATATCCGCCCTTCCTAGGTCGATCAATTCCTCCACAGTGTCGACCGGAACGGATCCATCGGCGGACGGGCCGGGCTCAAGTCCCGCTTCCTCGTGAGTAACCGGCCGCCCCAGCCGCGCGGACAGCGCCTCAAGGATCAAGGGCCTGACCTCGGGCTTCGGCGGTGTGCCGGCAATCCAGTGCGCGACGGCGGTGCGGTCGTACGTCAGTGCTAATCCGGTCTGTGGGCCGAGCCGGTTCACCTGCTGCGCCAGTTGGGTGCGCGTCCATCGCGCCTGCTCAAGCAGCCTGTCCAGTGCTGGGTTGGGTGTGCGATTTCTCGTGGCCACGTCCTCAACTCCCGACAGCTTCCATGGCGTTCACGGTGTTCACGGTCGCATCTGTCATCAACGGTACCCGCAGACAGTGACATGGCGATTACCTCTTACGAGAAGAACGAATGATCTCGGCCCTGGGAGCAGAGGTGACTTTTACATGGACGTTTCGGTACCGAGAGGCACCCTCACCGCACCCGTGCGCCGGCACCAGGACCGCGACCTGATGAGCGTCAGCTTCGAGATTTCAGCCGGCAGTAACCGGCAGACGGTCTGCGAACGCGACGCTCGCCGAGTGCAGATGGCACGTCGTCTGACTGCCGCGCGCTTGCGGTCCTATTTCCTGGACGGGCTGGTGGACGATGCGATCCTCGTCGTCTCTGAACTGGTCACAAACGCCATCGTGCACAGTGGCGGCACACAGGTCACCTTCACGATGACCGTCCGAGACGGCTACCTGCACATCTGTGTCCACGACGAGATGGCAGGCGTCCCTGAACCCCGCGCCGTTGACGATGACGCCGAGATGGGCCGCGGCCTGTTCCTCGTCCAGTGCCTTGCAAGAGCCCACGGTGGCAACTGGGGGATCCGCGATGCCGGCGCCACGACGTGGTGCACCCTCGCGGTCACGGGGGAGCTGCGGTGATCGCCGCCGCGCCCGCAGGGGCATGGACACCGCCGCTGGACGCGGAAGGCCTGGCACACGTCATCGCGTGCCTTCGCGGCTGGCAGGCGTTCGACGGCGAGGCGCTCCTCGACGACGTCGCCGACGCCCTGGATGACGTCGTGCCCGCCGAGGCGGACGTCGATGACCTCGCCGAGCGGCTTCGCGGGCACCTGATGCGCCTGGTGAACATCGCGGTCGCCAACGAAGCAGAGCAGCGAGACGAGGCGGCTGCACGGCTCATCGAGCGGGCCCGCGTACTGCGCGTCGAGGAACTGCCCGGCGGTCACTGGAACGCCGTCGGCCACCTGCGGCGAATGGGCTGGATCGCGAGTGAACTGCTGGAGCGGTTGGTCGAGCGCAGGTGCGTGAAGTCGCCCGATCCGACTGTGGGCGGAGGCCGAGCATCATGACGCAGCAGTCCTACTGGAACGGCCGGCGCGTGCCCTACGTCACCGCCTGGACCGCAGAGTCCGTTCCGGTCCCGACCATCGTCCGCCACATCGGGCGCGGCAGGGAGGGCATCGGCTACGCGGACGAGGAACCGCTGATCGACCGCCCGCACCAAGCACTGCGGGTGCGGACCGGTCTCGCCCCGGGCCGCGCCCGGCCGGACTCCGCCCGGATGAACAGCCTGCGCCAGAAGCGAGCGCTGCGCTTTGGCCTCTGCCAGGTGCGCGGCCAGGAAGCAACACCTACCGATGGGCGGCCGCTTCACCTGCTGGGGGGCGGCTACGCCCGTCGGCGAAGGGGAGACGACGGCCGCCCCGCCGGTGCACCCGAGCTGCGCGCTCGAGGCGATCGAGCACTGTCCGCACCTACGGCGGCACCATGCGGCCGCGCTCGTCGAGCGCAGCGCGCTGTGGGGCGTGGCCGGGATCCTCCATGCCCCCGTCACGCTCGTGCCCCTGCCAGCCCCAGGCGGTCATCCGTACGACCTGGTCCGCGTGCATGTCGCCGATCCGCAGATTCGGTGGACGCTCGCCAACTTCACCGTGCACAGCCTCGACGGCGTGACCGCGGTGTCCCTGCCGGACCTGGTCGTCATGGCGAAGGAAGACCTCCGGCACGAAACCGCCGACGGATCGGCCATGACCGCCACATAGACCCCTGTCCGGTGGCCCGGTTGCCATCGGGGCCCAGGCCACCGGGCAGGTCAGCAAGAGCACATCAACCCTTCTGAACAGGAGAATCAGCATGACCACAGCAGTAGCCATCCCGTTCGCCGTGCGCGCCGCGGCCCCGCCCTGCCTGGCCACGACCTCGATCGACGGCCTCCGCTGGGACGAGGAGCGCCAGATGAACGTGGCTGCCGACGGCAAGCCCTGGCACACCATGCCGCAGGCCGCCTCCACCACCGACACCAACCTGGACGGCCAGGGCGACGATGTCTCCGACCCGTACTACGCGTCGGCGTCATGAGCACCGCCGCCCGCCCTGTGCTCGTCGTCGCTGAGCAGCTGGACGCGGCGGCCGACATGGTCGTCGACCAGCTCAACCAGCGCGACGTGCCCGTCATGCGGTTCGACGTCGCACAGTTCCCGCAGCAGCTCACGCTGACCGGCACGCACATGCCGCAGGAACCGAGCTGGGAAGGGATCATCGACGACGGGCGCCGGACGGCGCGGCTCAAGGAGGTGCGGGCCGTCTACTGGAGGCGGCCCGCACGTCCCCTCATTGCCGACACCGTCCCCGAGCCCTACGCCACCTGGGCACAGAACCAGGCCGACGCCGCGATCCTCAACCTGCTCGCCGCCCTCCCGGGCGTGCCGTGGCTGAACAACCCGCACGCCGACCGCGTCGCCGCCCATAAGCCGCAGCAGCTCGTCGTCGCGACCCGCTGCGGAATGACGGTGCCGCGCAGCATCATCACCAACAGCCCGGACGCGGCGCGGGCCTTCGCCAAGGACGTGGACGGCCCGCTGATCTGCAAGCCCATCCTTGGCGGCCGCCTCGACGTCGGCGGGGAGCGCCGCCTGATGGTGGCCACCCACCGAGTCGACCCGGCCGACTTCGACGACAGCATCCGCACCACCGCCCACTACTTCCAAGAGGACATCCCCAAGGCGTACGAGGTCCGGCTGATCGCCGTCGGCGGGCAGGTCTTCGGCGGCAAGCTGACCACCACCAGCGAGGCCGCCGGCACCGACTGGCGCACCGACTACGACCACATCGAGTACGACACTGTGGACGTCCCCGACACGATCGCGACCGCGGTACGCCGGTTCCTCGCCTACTACGGCATCGCGTTCGGGGCCTTCGACTTCGCCGTGACCCCGGAAGGCCAGTGGGTGTTCTTCGAGAACAACCCCGCCGGCACCTGGGGATGGGTCGAGAATCGCACGGGCCTGCCGATCGCCGCCGCGCACGCCGAGTACCTGATGGGAGCCACCGCATGACCCAGCCCGACAACGGCGCCTGCGCGGCCGCGCGCCAGCGAATGGCCGCCGACCTCGTCGCGGGGCGGCCCAGCGAGTGGGCAGACGCGTTCACCTCGGTCCCCCGCCACCTGTTCGTGCCCCGCTTCTACCAGCAGGACACCACTGGAGCCTGGCAGCCGCTGAGCTGGGGAACTCCGGGATACCTGGAGACGGTCTACAGTGACGCGGCCCTGACCACGCAGCTCGACGAGCACGGTGTTCCGAACAGCTCGTCCAGCCAACCGTCGATCATGCTGGCCATGCTCAAGGCACTGGACGCGGCCGAAGGGCACCGCGTCCTCGAGCTGGGGACCGGCACCGGATACAACGCCGCGCTGCTCTGCCATCGGCTCGGCGATGCCAACGTGACCAGCATCGACATCGACCCGGGACTCGTCGACGCCGCGACTGGACGCCTGCTGTTGGCGGGCGCCAACCCGACAGTGGCGGTCCGCGACGGCGCCGAGGGCTATCCCGACCGCGGCCCGTACGACCGGGTCATTTCCACTGTCGGGCTCCACGCCATCCCGAAGCCCCTCCTACAACAGACGACCCCCGGCGCCGTCCTCGTCCCCCCGCTCGGCTATGGCGTCGTCCGCCTCACCGTGACCAGCCCTGGCCATGCCACCGGCCGCTTCCTGGCCACGCCAGCGCACTTCATGACCCGGCGCACGGACGGCATGGCGCCGCGGTTCGACGCCGCGCTCGAGCAGAGCCCCACCGACAGCAGCGTCCCGCCGGCGGACCTGCTGGGGCGGCTCAAGTTCCCCGCCTCTCTGGCGCTGCCCGGCTACACCTCCTGCACATGGCGTAACGATCAAGGAGATGTCGACGCCGTCGGACTCTGGACTCCGGACGGCTCCACCGCCATCGCCCATACCTCGGGCACGGTGCGGCAGATCGGCCCCCGGAGGCTGTGGGACACGATCGAGGACCTGGCGAAGATCTTCGGAGACGAGCCCGAGCGGGACACCTTCCTCCTGACCGTCACACCGGCCAGGCAGACCGTCTTCTACGCAGACACCGACGGACCCAGCTGGGACCTCCCCGCCACACCCTGACACCACGCTCGCGGCCGACACCCCAAGACCGGCCCCGCTCGTCTGCTTCCCCCGTGGCGGATGGGCGGGGCCCTCCCTCCCCCTGTTGTTGGAGACGTGCATGTCACGCTTGATCGCAGCGGCCTTCCTGAACGACCGGCTCGTGCTTCGGCCCGGGAGCGGCAGCAGCACCTCAGCGCGCACGGCAGGAACTTGCCGGAATGGCTGTCGGCTGCCGTGCAGAAGCAGTGGGCCCTGGCCCTCGCGGGCCGCCCGCTTCGCGGCACCCTGCTGGTCAGGGGCCAGTCGCCCACGGGTAGGCAGAAAAATGGCAACCTTGGCAACGCTGATCAGATGCTTGCCGCCCCAACCATGCGTACGCTGTAGGGGACCTGCTGAGGGAGCGCGGTTGAGGCCTCCCGTCTGCAATGAGGCAGCCATCAAAGAGCCAGCAACTGAACCGCGTTAAGCCCCTCGGGTTAGAGGGCCTTGCGCACCGTGGTACTTGAATCGTTGAGTAGTTCGTTGATGAGCTGTTCGGTCTCCATCTCCAGTGAGCAGTCCAGTGCCCGGTTGACCTGTTGCACGCGGGTGATGGCGGTGTGCAGCCCTTGCCGGTTCCCGGCCGCGTGCTCGATCCGGAGCCAGTCCCGGTACAACAGCTCCGCCGTGTCGTCGACATCGAGACCGGTCGCGATGGCCTTGCGGGCTGCGCTGAGGTCGTTGTGCGGGCCGGCAGGGGTTCGGTAGGTAGCGATGGTGTGGGCTACGTCGATGATGCGCGTGACCATTTCCTGCTGGTAGGGCTCGGCCCAGGGCAGGGGCTTGCCTCCGAAGGGGCGGCCGCGTACCAGGGTGAGCGCCCGTTCCAGGTCGGTCAGGCCGGCAGGTCCCAGCGGGAGGGCCCGTTCGACGAGTTGGAGGAAGCGGGTCCAGTCGCAGCGCACGCCCAGGGAGAGGCGGTAGGGGTCGTCGCCGGAGCTGCGGCGAGGCACGTAGGGGTTGCCGGCGGGGTCGTTCATCAGGGAGCGGCGCAGGCCCTGCATCCGGGCGTTGAGGGTGCTCGACGACCAGGGGCTGACGGGGTCCATGTCGGAGCACAGCACGTCCGCGTTGCGTCCGGGCCGGAAGAACAGCAGGGCGGCGAGCTGTGCCATCCGCGGGCCGTGACCGGTGTTTGCCACGCCGGTCACGTCGACCGGGCCCAGGACCCGGATCTCTGGTGCGTTCAGGTCGTGAGCCTCGCAGTCCTCCGATTCCGGCACGGCGGTTTTCTCGACGGCACCCTGGTGCTCGTCAGCCTGTGTTGCCGGCGGCGTTGTCGGTTCGCTAACCGGGCCGTGCTGTTCCTCGGCTCGAGGCGACGGCTCGGCGGCGGACAGGAGACGCAGTCCGGATGGGTCGGTGGTGGCGGCGAGGAGGGCTGGGAAGATCTCGCCGCCATCGTCAGCTGCCGCCGACGGCGAGGGACCCGTGGTCTCGGTGACGATCGCGAGGGACTCCTGCGGCGTGGTCGGTTGGGGCTGTTGCATGCTGTCGGGCTCTTCCGGGACGTCCTGCCACGGTCCCTCTGCGGGGTGGGGTGGCTGTCCGGACACCTTCAGCGCTGTGGTGATCTGCAGGTAGGCGGCGTGCTCCAGGCGCTGCACCGTGATGTCGGCGCCGACGTAGTCGAGGTGCTGCGGCTCGCTGAGTGAGGCGTTGAGGATCTCCGCCTCGGGAAAGTGCGCGGCCGCTGCGGTGGCTGGGGCGATCAGGGTGACGGGGACCGTGGTGGCCTTGTCGATGACGTCGGCGAACTCCCAGGCCGTGTCGGCGTCCAGTGAGGATGCGCACAGCAGCAGGTAGGGCTGATGGCTGGTCTCGGGCATTTGGTGGGCTTCCAGCAGCCGTTCGCTCAGATCACGCAGTGCGTGCGCGGCTTGGCGCATGTGGGCGATCCGCGCGGTGGGCAGCAGTTGGGGGAGGTCCTCGCCGAATCCCACGGTGACGACCTCGACTTCACTTGCCCATGGGCTCATGCCGAGTTCCAGCGCGAGCGAGGTGCAGACCTCGGTGATGTGGACCGGGTTGCCGTCCAGGAGCAGGGAGGGGAGTTGCGCGAGGTTGAGCAGCAGAAGGTCACCCGCCTCGGTGCTGCCGACCGTGACCAGCCCCGGATACGGGGCCGGCACCTCGCTGGCCCTCTCCTGGTCCAGGAGGTCGGCATCGGTGGGCAGGATCCACCATCCGCCCTGCCCGGAGGCGAAGGGTGCATGCGGCTCCTGGGCGAGGTCCTCGGGCAGCACCTCCACCGAGCGGGCCCCGATCCGGGCCGCCCGCAGCAACGGCAGGAGCACGTCGGCGTCCTCCTCCTGCGCCACGTGGTGGGCGAGTGTCCGAAGGGCCCTGTCCAAGCGGACAGCGCCGCCTGGCTCGGCGGCAGCCGCCAACTGGGCCTCTGCCATGGACGTCTCCGACGCGATGGCGATCTTCTCGCCGGGCATGCGGCGGCGGCGCTGGAGCGTCCTGCGCAGGGCGAGAGCACCAGTGACGGCAGCAGCCAGCAACGCACCGGCACCGAGGACGGTGCGCAGGTTCGTCGAGCTGCTGGCCGCAGATGCCGGCGGCGTCTCGGACGCCGCAGGGGCGGCGGAGCCGGAGGACTCGGCCGACGCTGACGGGGAGGCGGCAGAGGGGGATTCGCTGGCGCTGGGCCCGGGGACCGCCGGGGCCGTTGCGGAAGGGGAAGCCTGCTCCTTTCCGTGCTGCTGAGCGGGTCGACTGGCCGGTGTACTGGGAGCCGACTCTGCTGCGGGCGATGTGGTCCGGCTCGGGGCGGGTTCCTGCCCATCAGCCGTGGCATCGCCCGGCTTCTGCTCACTGTCGGGCGTCTGCGCCGCTGGGGGAGTGGCCTCCTGTCGGTCGTCCCGTTCGGGTTCGGCGCCGGGCACTGTGACCTGCTGGCCCGGGTAGATCACATCTGGGTCGGAGATCGCGGGCAGGCCATTCGGCTGCGCCGTGCCCCGGCTGGCCTCGAACAACGCCGGCCACGCGGTGCCGTCGCCGAGCTCCTCCTCCGCGATCTTCGACAGATAGTCGCCCGAGTCGACCGTGATGACGTGCTCGTTGCCCTCGTGGGCAGCCGCAGCACGGTCACCCTGCGCACGCACACCGTCCGCTGCATCCAGGGCATCGGGCATCGTCAACTGCCACCAGGGCTGCAGGAAGGTGCTGGCCTTGAAGACCTGGCCGTCGGCCATGGTCCGGCCCTCGTTCAGGGCAGCGATCTCCCGCCACCGCTCGCCGTCACCCAGCTCCCGCTCGGCGATGCCCCACAGGCTCTCCGCGGGCCGTACCTCGCGCACCGTGTACGTCGGGGCTGCTGTGCTCGCCGACGGAGCCGCGGCCTCGGGTAGAGCGGCCTGAGCCTGCCCGGGGGCGTGGACCGCCGTGGTGGCCGGGGCGGCCTGGGCGTCAGAGGCAAGGGCTGAGTTCGTGGGTAGCAGCACCAGGATGCTGCCGACAAGTAGAGCTGCGGCGCGCTGCGAGGCTCCCATGCCT
This sequence comes from Streptomyces sp. NPDC091376, assembly GCF_044757085.1. Lineage (NCBI taxonomy): Bacteria > Bacillati > Actinomycetota > Actinomycetes > Kitasatosporales > Streptomycetaceae > Streptomyces > Streptomyces sp. NPDC091376. Next base: position 11,580 of record NZ_JBIVUF010000031.1, read on the forward strand.
CGCGGGGCATGCCAGGTCCGGCCACGCAACTGCGCGATCAGCTCACGTACGGCACAGAACGCGAACTGGGCCCAGCCGGCCCAGCCCACGACGATGAGCAGCGCCAGGAACGCCGCACCGGTGTCCTGCCGGTCCAGCAGATGCATGAGGTCGTCGCGGCTGGTCTCCCAGACGACAGGGGTGGCCCAGGCCAGCAGCAAGGGCAGCCCGGCGACCGCGGCGACCAGGGCGAGCAGGCTGACGAGGGCCTTGAGCACCTTCATCACGGTGCGGCCGGCCGTGGCGGCGGGATGGTTGCTGGTGCGCATCAGGGTCCTTCGGGAGCAGTGACACCGTGGAGGAGAGTTGCCTTGCCATGGCCCGACACCGACAGGGATCCGATGCCGGCCACGGACAGGAACTTGGTGGCGTAGGAGCCGGTTGTGGTGACCGTGAGCGTCTTGCTGTCACCGGACACCGCGACCGTGCCCGCGACGCCGGCGGAGCGCAGGTAGCCCTGGGCCGCCGCCTGGGCGGCTTGCGGGTCGACAGTGATGGCCTCACCGGAGATGGCCTGGGCCGGGTCGATGGCCTGCCCGCCCGCCCTGGCGGCCTCGGTCGCGATGAAGTCGGCACGCTCGACGGCGCGCAGCTTCCCGCCGCCGTCGACGGCCAGGCCAATGATGCCGATCAGCGCGACGACGCACACGGCGACGAACACCGTCACTCCGCCACGGTCATTGACGCCGCCCCGGCCACGGAGCAGCTGGTGAGAGCACATCAGTCCTCCCGCTGCCGGTACTGGTCCACGACCGACGTCGCGGTTGATTCCAGCGTGCGGGCGCCCGGGACACCAGGAAGGAGGAGATCCGACAGGTTCACGGTGCAGTGCACGCTCACGGTCACGGTCGCCACCTGCCCGACGGGCACGTTCAGCCCGCTCGCGTTCACGTTCACCGTGCTGGAAGCGCACCTGATGCCCTGGTCCTGCAGCGATTCGGAGGCAGCTGCGTAGGCCGCATCCGACGCCGAGGCGGCGGTGCGATGGATGGACGCCTCCCGGGCTGCGTCCTCAGCCGCGGCGTCGATCTTCGATCCCGACATGACCAGCCGGCCGCCGGCGATCGCCAGACACACGAACATGATCAGCGACGGGATGATGATGGCAGCCTCGATCGCAGCACTGCCCTCGTCCCCGCCGGCACAACGCCGCATCCTTCTCAGCACGATCTACTCTCCCGGGACAGTGAAGCGCTCCACGGCGCCCGAGGCCGACTGCGTGATCCGAAGACCGGAAACGCCCGGGATCATCGACAGCGCCGTTCCCGACACCTCGATCCGCACACGCTCGGCGTTGCTGCCGGCCGTGGACACGCTGGCGCTCTGGAGGCTGTCGCCCGCCGTTCGCCCCAGCACCTCACGCGCCCTGGCCGCGCCATCGCCTGGATCGGCCTGGTACGTGCGGGCCGCGGAAAGGCCCTCGCGCGCGGCGGTCAGCGCGATCTGCCGCGCGTAGACCCACATGGAGGCCTGGACGACGGCGAGGGTGGCGAGCAGAACGAACGGGAAGACGATCGCCATCTGGATCGAGGTGTCCCCCCGGTCCGCACTTGATCTTCGCCTCTGCCACCAGGTTCGAAGACGCACCAGGTGGGACATCAGATGCCGTTCAGACTGCCGTTGTACTTGGCGATGACGGCGGCGATGGTTCCGGCGATCACCAGGGCGCCGGTGACGGCCGCGACCCAGATGATCACCGTGGTGATGCTGACGTCTCCGCGGTCCGGGCGCCTGCTCGCCTCCGTGAGGCGTTCCTCCACTCTCATGGACAGCCAACGCACAGCACGGAAGGTACGGGCAGCCGTGTACTTCATCGGGTCACTCTCCACTTATCGACTCTTAGACGGTGAGCATGCGGATCACCGCGGGGAACGCCATCAGGAGCATCACGAGCACCGCGAGCAGGGCGCCCGGGGCGGTCATCTTTTCGCTGGCAGCGTTCGCCTCGGCGGCTTGCACGGCGAGCAGTTCGGTGTTCAGCGCCGCGGTGCGCGCCCGCAGGGCCTTGTAGACGGCGGCGCCGTCGGTGGCCGAGCCGCGCATGATGTCCGCGACGTCGTCCAGGACGGGCAGGTCGTACTGGTGCTTGAGCTCTTCCAGGGCCTGCCACGGCGGGATCTTCTCCAGCCGTGCGCGTCGCAGCGCCCCCTGCAGGTAGAGGAAGGGCCAGCCGCGGCCTACCGCAGCTGCCTTCTCCAGGGCCTCGGCAGGGCCGGCGTCCGCAGCTCGTTTCAGCGCCACCAGGTCGAGGTAGGCGGCCAGCGCGTGCGCGAACTCCTCCCGCGCCCGTTTTGCCTGGTCGCGTACCGCCAGGTCCGGGGTGATGAACAGCAGCCCGGCGATGGCGAGTCCGACGATGGCGGGCACGTAGAACGGGACAGAGACGCCCGTGACGATCCACGGGATCGTCACCAGCACCGGACACAGCAGGCCAACGCCGGCGAGCGCGGTCTTCTTCAGCATGAACTGCCCGGGGCCCTGCCCGAGCAGGGCCAGGTTCGTCGTCGGGATACGCACGCCCGGCAGGCGCCCGAGACGGGCCAGCAGCCACCTGCCCCACACCTCGTCCCGGTTCAGCTCCAGTTCAGCCCCGGGCAGGGTCAGCCGGCCAGGCGCGGTGCGCTCCAGCGCGACGGCCAAGGCGGGCTGAGGCCGGAGCAGTTCGCGGACCAGGAGAGCAACTCCGGCACCGATGGTGCCGCCAGTGAGCACCATGGGGAACAGGTTCACGCGTGTACCTCCTCCAGCTCGCGCCCTGGCTGGGCAGAGGGCTTGGCAACAGCAGCGGGCAGTCGGACGGTGCTGCGCGCGTCGGGCACCAGGAACCGCGGGATGCGGCGGAAGTCGCCCAGCTGGCGCATCAGGGCGAGCGTCCCGACGAACCCGACTGTCAAGAAGGCCAGCACGAGCTGTCCGAGCAGAGTCGAGTACGGGGCGGCGTACGACGGCACCATGAATCCCGCGACGACGATCCCCACGGTGATGAACGTCATCCACCGCACCGTGGTGCGGGGCTTGGCGCGGTCGGCTTCGATACCGCGCTTCTTGCCGACCTCCTCACGGACCGTGGCGGCCAGGTCCTCCAGGGCCTGGGCCAGACCCGGACCACGGTCATTGACGGACAGGATGAGCGCGGCGACCACCTTGTCGGCCGTGACATCGTTCAGTTCGTCGGCGAAGGCACGCAAGGCCTCCTCAGGGCGCCATCCCAGGCGAAGCCGCTCCGACAGGTTGACGATCTGTTCGGTGAGCTCCTCCGGAGCCCCCTTGCGGCTGGTGATCATCGCCTGCTCCAGGCCCATTCCGAGCCGGAGCAGACCGGCGAGCCGCTGAGTCCACTCACTCAGACCCTCCAGCTGACCGATGCGGCCTTGTGCCACCTGAGCCGGGGAAATCAGCCAGGGCACACCGACCACGGCGGAACCGAGCAGCACGCCGGCCACGAAGTTCCCGGAGAACAGCCACACACCCATGCCCAGCAGCACCGACCCAATGGTGAGCATCCGGCGACGCAGCAGGGCGTGCTGGGACACGGGTCCCGTCCTCGCCGCTCGCCACCGCTGCGCCAGCCGCGCCCTGCGCGGTGCGTCGGTGCCGATGATGCCCACCACCACACCGATCAGTCCGGCCATCACGGCCATGCCGCTCAGCAGCGCCCACAGCAACATCACTGGACCACGACCTTCAGCGGCAACGGGGCCTGCCAGGCGCCGTACGGATCCTGCAACTGTGCCGCGTCGAACCCGACGCGCCGCAGGTCATCAATGCACGCCGGGTTCATCCGTGGCACGCCTCGCAGCTCGCCGAACTCGACGCCGGGGGAGAAGATCTCGTTTGACGCGGGGCGCCCGGACTCGCCCATGCCGGTGACCTCCGTGATGTGGGAGACGAACCGGTGCCGACGGCCGCCGATCTGTGTCTCATCGATCATGGAGACGTAGACGATGAAGTCGAGGCCGTTGGCGATCTGCCGGTAGGCGAGCTGCTCGGAGAGGTTGCTCCGTGCCAGCGCGTACAGCTCGGCGATCCGGTCGAAGACGATGTCGGGTCGCCGGGCGTGGATGGTGCACAGGGTGCCGCCCGCGCCGTTGGTCAGGGCTTGCATCATGGCGATGATCTCGGGACCGCGAACCTCGCCGACGATGATCCGGTCCAGCGACATCCGAAGCGAGGGGGGAATCAGGTCGAGCAGCGTGATCTCGCCGGCGCTGCGGCCGGCGGAGTCCCTCTCGCCGTTGGATTCACGTCCCATGAGGGAGACGACCTGGCGGTGGTAGCCGTTGGTGTCCGCGTGGAGCTCGTCCTCGGTCTGGATCGTGGCGAACCTGGTCTCCGGATCCACCTCTTTGAGCATCGCGCGCATCAGGCTGGTCTTGCCGACCTTCTGCTTCCCGGCGATCATGACGTTCTTCTCGGCACGCACACAGGCCGCCAGGAACTCCTTGATGACCGGGTCGATCGTGCCCAACGCGACCATGTCGTCCAGGTCGGCGTGCTTGACCCGGTGGCGGCGGATCACCGCATACGTCTTCGGGCCGACCGCGGTGATGGCCTGGAGCCGAGATCCGTCCTTCAACGCCAGGGCCAGCATCGGGTTCGCCGTGGAGATCGTCCGCTCGCTGTGCCCGGAGTCCCGCGCCAGCTCGCGCAGCAGTTCCAGCAGCTCCTCTTCCGAGTCGGCCACCGGACCGACCAGGCGCCGCTGTCCGTCGCCGTAGTCCAGCCACACCTCGTCGTGGCCCTGGATGATGATGTCCTCAACTTGCGGGTCATCCAGGTAGGGCTGGAGCCGGCCTGCCCGGTACAGCAGGTCATAGACCGCGCGCCTCAGCGCGTCGTCCTCCTGCGCAGTGGTCTCCACGCCCCGCTCGACGGCTTGGGCGTGGGACCACAGGGCGACGGCGTCGTTGATCCAGCGCAGGCAGTGCTGCGCTTCAGTGGCACGGTCCAGCGAAGGGTCGGTCTTCAGCAACTCCTCGCGCTGTTTGGATACTTGTGTCGCAACGTGGCGGGCGATCTTGTAGTCGAGCTTGACGTGCGGAACCGGCTTGCCCACCATGCGCGGATCCGCTGCCGTGCCTTCCGCAACAGTGGCCTGAGAAGGCGCCGTGTACACAGGGCGGCCGTTCACGGGCGGACGGACCGTCGGGTCAGGGTGAAGAGGCCTACCGCGCATACGCCACCTGCCCCCCGTCGGGACCAGCCGTGCGCGGGGCCAGACGAGCCTTGCGCAGCACGGCCCGCTGCACCAACACCGTGCTCGCCGTGCGTGCCGCCTTCATCAACGCCGACCTGGCGAAGTTCCGGGGCTGCTCGGCACCGTCGGAGAGCACTCGCGCCTCCTTCGGCGCATACGGCAGCGTCGCCACCACCGGCACACGCAGTACTCGCTGAACTTCCCCGGCTGGGTAGGGCCCTTCGTCGATCACGACCAGCCCGATGTGGCCGATCCGTTCCTCAAGCGCTTCGATGCGTGCCTGAGCGGCCTGCAGACAGCGCAGCGTGTTGCGTACGACAACGATCAGCGCGTCTGCACGCTGCGCGAGAACCGCCGACGGCCCGAACGCACCACTGCGTCCCAGGTCGATCAGGACATCGTGGCCGTCCGTGGACAGTGCGTCGATGCCGAGGACCATGTCGGCCAGCGGCTCCCACACCGGACCGAGTCCAGCCGCCTGCGCCGGGTCAGTAAGCCCAGGCAGCAGGAGCCGGTCACGTGGAGCCTCCTGCTTCCCGTCCTCGCTGCTGAGATCCACCAGCTGCCGCCAGAAGGCGTCCTTCAACTCCCCTTTCCGGGCAGCCACCGATAGGTTCCGCAGGCCGTACCGGTCACCGAGGGTGCCCTGCAGCAAGCCGTGCAACACCGCGCCGCCGTCCGGGTCGCATTCGGCCAGGATCATCCGTCTACCCGGCTCGATCGGCCACGTCAGCAGCAGAGCCAGGGCGGTGGTGGTCACGCCCGGCGCGCCGCTGCACCCCGCCAGGGCGATGACAGCCATCAGCTACCGTCCTGCGCATCGAGGATGAGCCGGAAGGTGCCGGTGGCCACCCATGCCGCCACGGTCGGGCCGTCGTCGGCTGAGGTAGCCACGTCCACGACCACGATCCCGGTGCCCGGCGCCGCCTTGGAGGCCTTGACCACCCGGCCGGCGATCGGCGGCGTCGTCGCCGGATCCTTGCCGATCTCCTCGCCCTGCGCGGGGACGCGCACCAGCCGCACTCGCTGTCCGGGGACCAACGCGGTCGCCGGGACCTGCTCGGCCTTGAGCCCGATCGGGACCAGCTGCTCGCCTGGCCTGACCAGCGAATCCTTCGTCACCTGCGACGGGGACAGAAGCGAGCCGGGCCTGAGCTCGACCGCCGCTCGTTTGCCCACCACCGTCGCCAGTTGGTCGGCGCGCACCGCTTTGACTGCCGGGTCCAGGGCGACCGACGCCTTCCCCAGATCCTGCTCGGTGAGGACTTGACCGACCTGTACGTCGCGGACGACGGTCACCACCTGAGTACGGTGGCCTGCCTGAAGAAGGAGAACTGTCACTCCGGCACCGCCAGCCGCGATGAGGGCCAGCGACAGGGCGATTACCCCCGGGCGACGCCTGCGTGCCGAGACTCGCGGTGGCGTCACCGGGCCCGTACCCCGCCCCTGAGACGGCAGTCCGTTCGCGGCATCCGTGTGCGTGGCTTCCTTGGCCTTGCTCAACTTTTCCCCCGAGTCTCTATCCGACGACCTGCAGCTCGCCGATCGCCACTTGTTCCTGGGACTGCCTGATCTCCGTCAGCTGTCCGGCCTCGCCGCTCCCGGTCACCTGCCAGTCCACCGTCCACGTCGACGTCGCGGTCAGGGCGTACGTGTTGCCACTGTGCGAGGCCGACGTGCGCGCGTAGGTGTGGCCGCAGGTCGGGGATTCCTGCTTCCCGTAGGTCGCCTTGTACGGCGTACCGGGGCCGTTGCAGGTCACCGTTGAGCCGTCGCCCATCTTCCAGACGATCTTGGACACCTTGGCCGTTGCCGTGACGGTGACCCCGCCGGCCGTCGCGCTGGCGGTATTGGGCCCGAACGTGCTGGGGCTCTGCTGCACCCACATCCACACCGGGACCCCGACGATGTACTTGCCGGCGGGACGCGGACTGGCGATGTCAGGGCCCGACAGCCGCATCTTGTCCACGGCCTGCTGTGCGACCACAGCCGGGTCGACAGCGGGTACGCCGGCGGCACCGTCAGCGACGAACGTCGTGATCACGGGTGTGCCACCGGGCCCTGTCAGGCAGACACGTTCGTACACGGCGTTGTCACCACCTGGGGACTGGTTTCCCCACAGAGCCCCTCCGGCCGGCGGCTGGGGGTCCAGCTTCCTCACGGTGCACACCGGCTTGTCGCCCTGTGATGCCGCGGGCTTGTCGTCGCTGCCTGCACTGCCACTGCCACTGCCACCGCCGCTGCCGCCGACACCGACGCCGACGCAGAAGGACTCGAGGTCGCACCCGCCGACGTCAACTTCCGGATCCCCAGCCATCGGGCTCACAGCCAGGACCAGCGGCAGCGCAAAGGCGACTGCCTTATGGCTCAGCATCCCTGGTCCTCCTGCTTGGCTCGCAGGATCACCCACTGCCCGTTCCACTTCTCCGCGGTCACGGCGCTGATGTACTTGGTGCGCCGCTCCTTGGGCAGCTGCACGGGGCTTCCGGTCTGGCGGTCCACCACCTTCCAGGAGGACACATCGACGCAGTCCCGCACCGTGGCGGAGGGAACCTTCCTCGACAAGTCGACCTTGGTGACTTCGGGCAAGCGGCTGGGGCGACCTGTCGTGATGAAACCTTTCGCCGCCAGCGCCTTGACCTCATACTCCGTTGCGGTACGGGCTTCACCCACCGCGTACTTCTCAAGGTCGGTGCCGGCCACTGAAGCCTTGGCATAGGCCGCAGCCTTGGCATCCCAGTAGTGGTTGTAGGCAGCCAGTACGGCTTGGGCATCCGGATCGGCGGTCTGGCTCGGCGAAGGCGACGGCGATGACGAACTCGTCGGCGAGGAACCGGCCGCCGGCTTACCGCTTTGGCCGGGGCCATCGTTGTTGCTGCAACCGGTCAGGACCGCCAGCGACCCGAGCGTGACAGCGGCGATGCCAGCCGCCAGGCGCGAGGGGTGACGTCGGATGTGGAACGGTGCGATGGTCAATGCATCCTCCCCGTGTGGCACCGATGACGCCGAACTCCCCGTCGCGCCACCTGCGGTGCAACTCCGTTAAGCGCTTGCGTTTACGCTACGCGACTACCTGTCAAGATCCCACTGTGTTCGAGCAGTTGTTCGTCTCAAACCTCGTATGAGCGCACCAGCAGGGGCGGTCATTCGTACTCCCTGGCCGAGACGGAGTCAGCGCTGGCGGGGGCGAGTTCGCAAACGAAAGCAGTGACGCGTTCGAGTTGCCCCCCGACGAGCTCGGTCACCTGCCTCAGGGGAAGCGCACCGGCGTTCGCGAGTGCGGCCTGCTCCAGCGCGCGGACCTTCTGCGGCCGGGCTTGGGCAGCGAAGACCTTGTCGAGATGCGGCCCGCGCAGCTGAACAGGCCCGACACGGCGACCATGCACGTTCATGGAGACGTAGTGCTCGAAACGCTCCATGGTGGCGACCCGGTCGGGGCTGGGGCTGTCGCCCCACTCGGCGGTGATGGGCGCGATCGCGGACCTCGACCCTGCGGTGGTGGCGAGGGTGGAGGCGTTCTGCACAAGGGACAGCCGCACCGGCGTGGGCAGGCGAGCCAGCAGCTGCGTCATACCGTGGACCTGGCACTTGTACTTGCGGAAGTCCTCGAACATGGCGGCGATGGTCTCAGGACTGGCCCCGGTCAGCGTGATCAGCTCGTCGAAGTACGGGCGGAACGGCACCCGCTCCTCCTCGCGGGTGTCGCGGCGTGAACGCACCGCACGCAGCAGATCGCGAGCGAGCAGCGCGGTCAGCAGCCGGTCGGTGGGCCCGTTCCCGCCCGGGCACACCCACACGATCATCCGGGAGTCCATCGCTGCGCGGATGTTGTAGACCCCGACCGGCTGGCCGAGGAAGGCGCGGGTGACGGGGTTGGCTGCGAGGCGGGAGATGGGGTTGAGGACCACGGCGAATGCGTCGGGCGGCAGGGTGGGGAACACCACCTGCCACCAGGAACGGGTCTCGTCATCGAGCCGGCCCGACACCGCCGCGAGGGCTGCTTTGCGGAAGACGGCATCGGTGAGCAGGGCCCGCACATGGAAGATCGTGGCCTGGTCCTTGGGCCGGCCGGCCTGGCAGGCGGTCTCGTTCACCGCCACCAGGACGGCTAGAGCGGCGGTCAGGATGGTGATCGCCCGCGGGGCGGTCGCATCGTCCCACCCCAGCGCGGAGCTGTAGGCGTCGGCGATCGCTTCGACGACCTCGTGCGCCGCCTGGCCGTGGTGCATGCCGAGGGGGTTCCACGAACTCACCCTTGGGGAGGTGCCGAGGCCGTTGAGGTCGATCAGAGCGATCCGCGGCATGAGGGTCTCGTGCGCCAGGAACGTGGTGGCGCGCGGCCAGGAGTCACGGTGCGGGTCGACGAACATCAGCCCCCCGCCGGCATGTGCCCAGCCGATCGCCTGCGCCAGGGCCCGCTCCGTCTTGCCACCGCCTGCCTTGCCGACGCCGACCTCGAACAGCGTCTCCTCGGCGTAGGTGGCGACCAGGCGCTCCCGGCCGTCCGGACCGCGGTAGATGCCCTGCAGCAGCAGCTCCGGGTCCCCGTGGACGAAGTTCGGCAGATCACCGGCGAGCAGCGGCATCCGGCAGTGCACGGTCGGAGGCTTGAGCAGGCCGGTCAGCTCCTCCAGCCGGACCCAGTTCGCGCGCGGCGGATGGCAGTGCCCGAGGTTCCAGCGGCGCTCAAAGCCGCGGCGAGAGGGCCACTGGTCGGCGCCCACCCGCCAGGGACCCAGGCGCCACCCTCGCATGGCCCACCGGGAGCGCCCACCGAACACGTCGAACGCTGCCTGGAGTTGGGCCAGACGCGCCTGCGCACGGCCCTCGGTGTTCGACGCGCACATCACGAGCAGCTGCACCCGCACGAGGTGATCGTCGTCAGTCAGCTTGCCGAGCACCTCAGCCGGCTCCACCCGGCGCGGCACCGGAGGCATGACGAGGCGCCGGCCGGCAGCTGCTCCGCCTGGCTTGTCCTTGAGCATCAGCTGCTGCAGTTGCCAGCCCATCGAGTCCTCAATGCCGCCGGCGTCCTGCCGCAGCCAGCGGGCGGCACGCTGGGCTTCCCGCCGCTCTTTGCGACGTGCAGCGCTCATCAGCTGCAGGCGGCGCGCCCGCAGGGCCCACTTGGGGGCGCGCTGGATGTCGAGGCGGATCTCGGCGAGGTCACCCAGTTCCGTGCGGAGGTCGGACACAGCGTCGATCAGCGGCTGGAGTGGGTCGGGGGCAAGAGGCACGTCGCGCAGGGGTGAGGTGAGCTTGCCTCGCAGGATGAACTCGGCCCTCACGGTGTGCTGACGCGGCTTGTCGACGATCGGCCGGGCGCGTTTCACGGTGACGTCCGGCCCGAACGGGGTGATCGACAGCAGCCGTTCGCCGCCCGCCGGGCCCTCGATGCGGTATCGCAGCGGACTGGAGCCGTCAGCGCGCAGCCGTACCTGGACCGTCTTCGCCCTGCGTGGTGCCCACCAGGGCATGGACGTGGACGCGCGGGCGAGCTGTACACCGCGTCGGAAGATCTCTTCAACGCCTGGGTCGAAGTGCCGCACGGGGACGAGCTCAAGGGCCATCCGCTCCGCTGAGGCGCGCTCCGCGAGCCGGCGGAGGACTGCTTCGCCCACGCACCAGGTCACGGCGACGGCCAGGGCGAGCAGATACCAGTGGTCGAAAGACCAGTCGACGGCGCCGGCCAGGCTGGTGAACAGGTCGAGAATCTGACTGGTCACTGTCTCATCAGTGCGATCGGTTAGGCCTGGGGCTGCGGAGTCCATGCGGAGGCTCCCTTCGTCGAGGTCGTGTGGGTGAAGTGGAGGTCGGTGATACGGGCGTCGGTGTAGGTGCCGCCGCGGTCTTCGCCCGCCCACACCAGGTGCACCACCGCCCTGTCAGCAGCGCCATCGCGGCGTGCGATGACGGCTTGGATGCGAAAGCGCGCGGAGGTGAACGCCGGCGCGACGGCATGGTTCGGGTCGCCGAAGTACGCTGGCCATTTCGCTCGGCCCAGCCCGGTGGCGTCAGCCCGCAGCAGGTCACGGCCGGCTCGAAGCAGGTGCCGGGCGTCTTCAGGCGCGAGGTCGGCGGGCCATGCCGACTCCAGCGCTCGCTGAATCTCCGGGTCACCGGCGATGCCCTCTCCGTGTGGTGGCAGCGCTGACGCGCTGGCCAACCCAGCCTGCGAGGCGCCGCCGGCGGGCGGGGGAGGGCTGGGCTCTGCGGGGTGCGTGTCCGCCGGGTGCGCTGAGCGCGCCGGTGGGGCGTTAGCGGCCGGCCCGGACTGGGGAGCGGAGGACTTCGGGCTGTCGAGGGGCAGCGACAGCAGGACCATCCCGGTCACAGCCAGGACGACGGTGGTGACCAGCAGGAGACGCGGCGGGCGCGGCAGGGTGTAGGTTCTCGTTCTTCTTGCCCGATGGGTGCCTGCTGTCCTGGGCTGACCTGGTGCCTTCTCAGCGTTCTGTCCGGGGTTTCTTCTCATCGATCTGTCCGTTTCCTAGGGCCGGAGAGCACAGGTCACCGCCGCGAAGGAGTGACGGGTGTCGTGGGGGAGGGCATGATGGGTGCCATGTCCGACATACGAAAGGTCCATGCCTCGTAGGCGCCCTGTGCAGGTTCGTCGTGACCTGCCACGACCCTTGCGACACTGGGAACGCCGAGCCACGGTGCCTGGCTTGTCGTCCCGCGTACTGGCGGAGATTGCCCGCGTTGAGCGGCAGCGCTTGTGGATTGGCGCCACCCACGAAGCGCTGGAGCATTGGCTGAAGATCTGTCGTCGCCCTGGACACGGCGTGATGTATACGAGGGCGACGCAGTATGACAACTGGTACGACCACGAGACAGGCGAGGACATTGGCCCGGAGCGGTGCCGCGATGTCCTGGAAACTCTCCTCCATGCTCTTTCTCCGAGAGCGGCTCGGAACCTGCGGGCGCTCATCGAGCCGCTCGACGAGCGGTTTCTGAGGCGAACCGTGAAGGATCCGTTTGCGCCACCGGATGCGCCATGGTGGATGAGCCGAGTCAAGCGCCCGTGATCCTTTGGACGTCTCATCGCCCTGTCCAACCGGACAAGCCACAGACAGAGCGATGAGAAACGGCCAACTCAGATGCGGCCCTACACAGGGACGGGGTCATAGCACTCGGGCTCCTCCCGCGAAGCCGGACATGGCGTCGACCGCGTCCAGGCGAAGGACGGTTCCAGGCCGAGGCGCGTTGATCATCTGACCGCCACCGACGTAGATCCCGACGTGGTGGATCGTCGAGTCGCGGCCTGGAGCGTAGGCGTAGAAGATGAGGTCCCCCGGCCTGAGGGCGCTCTTGCCCAGGCCGGCGGGGATCCGCTTGCCCACCCCGGCCTGCGCGGCCGCAGTGCGCGGCAGTTGGACGCCGACTTGCGCGTAGGCGTACACGGTCAGCCCCGAGCAGTCGAAGCCCTTGATGCTGGTGCCGCTCTTCCCGCCCGGCGAGCAGCAGATGCCGTACGACTTGCCCTTCGCGTTGCCACCGCCCCAGGAGTACGGCACCCCTCGCTGGGAGAGCGCGGCCTCGATCACCGTGCGGACCTTCCCGGGGACGTTCTTCAGGCCCGGGTCCTTGGCGGCCGCCGTGTACTGGTCGATCCAGCCGAGCACGTTGGCGACGTACTCGTTGGAGCGGTTGTACTGCAGGATCGCGGCCTTGAGCTGAGGGCGCTTGGCCAGGTCACGACCGCCTCCGCACAGGTAGATCGCCGCGCCGAGCGCTGCGTCGTCGGCGTTGTGCGGGTCGGCCCTCTTGTCGCCGCTCGCGTCCTTCCCGGCGCCCTCCCAGGTAGAGGGAAGGAACTGGAAGGGGCCGACGGCACGTTCCCCGTTCGCGGTGCCGTCCCACCGGCCGTTGTCGGTGTCCGGGAAGACGGTGGTGTTGCCCCCGGCACCGGAGCCGTTGAGGAGCACCCCGTAGATGCGTGGCCGGATGTCCCCGCCTACGGCGATGCTGCGGCCGATGGCGTGATTGGACTCGACCTTGGCGATCCCCGCGAGGACCGGCCAGCGCATGCCCCGGCACTTCGGCACATGCTTCCCGACCTGCCCGGCGGCGTTCTTGTACGCGGTCAGCATCCGGGGCGGGATGTCGGCCGCCGTGCCACCCTCGGCGATCCCTCCGTCGTCCTGAGCACCGGTCTTCATCGCGACATACGCGCCGATAGCGCTTCCCACGGGCGCGGCACAGCACACGGCGGCGAACAGCAAGAGCACCACCACACACCCCCACCGCGCCATGCGGCGCCTGGCCGGCTTCACTCCTCTCCACCGCCCCGCGGCCGCCGGTTCCGCTCCCGGCGCAGCCGCTCGGCTTCGGCAGCGGTGCGACGCATCAGCTCCTGGAACCGGGCTCGTGCCTCGTCACGGGTACTGCTGCTCGCGCCACGACCGCCGGGCATGGCCGGCCGCGGTTCGGCGGGGGCCGGGCCGACCGGACGCGACAGGTCACGGCTTCCGTACCGCGCCGGGGACGCCGGCGGGCCGCTGTCTGCGGCCGGAGACGGCGCGCTGGGCCGTTCGGCAGCCGGCCGCGCACGGACCGCAGAGGTGGGGGATCCGGTCGACCGCGGAGCCGGTGCCGGCCCAGTCGGCAGGCGACGGCCGACGACAGCAGCAGGCCTGCCGCCGGTATCGGTGTTCTCCCGCGTGGCCTGGGACAGGTGCCGCGCCGCGTCAGTCCAGGCCCGGCCGTCCTCGCGGAGGGTGTTGCCCCACACCCGCACCTGCTGGCGGGCGTCCTGGGAGTAGCGAGAGCCAGCGGCCCGGGCCCGGCGGGCGTTGGCCGGCAAGCCGACCGTCGCCCCGTATGCGGTCCTGCCACCGCGGTTCAGGATGCGGTACCCGCGGAAGCGGACCAGCTGGTTGTGAGCGCGGGTCGACAGCAGCGTGCGGTCGGTGTTCTGGTCGTGCAGCACCTGGCCGGAGTTGCGGTCGACGACCTGCCCTTCCTCGTTGCGGTACCGGTCGAGCGGGCCCCCAGGCTGAAGCGGCCCGGGGCCGCCGGAGGTGCCGGTGCCGCCGCCCGACGGGCCGCCGCTGTCCGGGTCCCCGCCGGCTGTGGGCTTCGACCACTTGGCCAGCTGTTCCTTGTCCGGCCGACGGCCGATCAGCAGCCAGTTCGCGCCCTTGGCGCCGAGGCGTGCTCCCAGCCCGCCCACGGCGGCGGCCGCGGTGAGTGGGGCCAGACCGCGTCCGCTTTCGGCGGTGGCGTCGGCGAGGAGGCGGCCGGTGTCCACCGGCATGCCTGCGCCGTCGACCAGCGATGTGAGCGCGCCCATCAGCCGCTGGCGGGTGCCCAGCGTGCCGAACCGGCCGCCGCCGGTGAAGACGCGCAGTCCGCCGCCGTATCCGCCCATTGCTGCGGGGGTGTTCATGGCGAGCGCGGCGCCGAGCTCGGAGGTGTCTCCGGGCATGTGCGTGCCGCCGACCTTGGCGTATCGCATCCGCATGGCCATGCGCCGGCCGAAGGAGGTGATGCCGGTCAGGAGCCTGCGGTGCGCGGCCGCGCCGGCGATGGCGAGGACGTCGATCAGCAGGATCCGCTCCACCACCAGGTCGGGCCCGTTGGTGATGGTGGCGTCGACAGCGATGCCGAAGAACGGCACGAAGGCGCAGATGCCGACCACGGCCAAGAAGGCGATACCCCACAGGGACAGCCACTTCCACACCGACTGGCGCGCGGGCCCGGGCAGCATTCCCGCGATGAGGGTGACGCCACCGGCGGCCGCGGCGGCGGCGCAGATCCCCTGGGTGCCGAGCAGGACGATGGCGCTGCTCAGCAGCATGCCGCAGATGAACAGCGCGGCGATCAGCAGGAGAGCCGCCCCGCCCACCCGCCACCACGTGGGCTTTTTGGCGTACTCGGCGCTGGCTTCGCCTACCTTCCCAGCCTTCTTGAGATCCGCCAGGAACGCGGCGAACTCCTTGTCCTCCTCTGTGACCACGGGGTTGACGGTGTCCAGCAGCTCGCCGCCCGGAGTGAACTCGGGCGGGCCACCGCCGTTGCCGGCGTTGTCACGGCAGTACCTCTGCGCATGCTCCGAGAGGAGCCTGCAGGAATCCTCCTTGTCCTCATCCTTCTTCTTCGGGGCCTCGACGCAGTAGTCCCTGGCGGGCCCCTTGATGAGGTCGCACGCGTCCCCGTCACCGTTTTCGTCACCGCTCTTCGGAGCGGAGGGCTTGTATCCGCCGGAGACCCACTTCAGGTGCACGGCGTAGGCCTCGCGGTCGGAAGCCTTTGCCGGGTCGAGGATGCGGCCGTATTGCAGCAGCATGAACGGCTTGACCACGAGCGCGTTGGTGATGGAGTCCTGGATAGGACGGGCAACATCGGCGGCGTCGGCCGGCTTGTCTGCCTCGCGCTCCAGACACGCCCTTTCTGCCCCGCCCGTCATGTTGAAGCACGGGCCGTTGCTGGCGACCTTGCCGCCCCAGTCGTAGGAGTCGACGCTGTGCTTGGCGACCTCGGAGCCCAGTTGCTGGGCCTGTCCCAGCGGTCCGTCCTGGGAGAGCAGCATGTCGGGGCGGACGAATGCCGAGGCGGCGAACGCGGCGATGAGCAGGGTGAGGAAGATTTCGCCCAGACCGCGGCCCACGCGGCCGCGCACGATCATGAACCCGGCGAACACGAACGCCCATGCCAGCAGCAGACCCTTCAGCCCGAGCGTGTCGACGACCACGTTGTTGTAGGCGTCGGCAACCTTCTGCGACGGGCGCGTGAGGATCTTCAGCAGCGGGAACCGGAAGGCCACCTCGATCGCCCACCCCGCCAGGCCGACCAGCATCCGGATCAGGGTGAACAAGCCGGACAGGGCGAAGGCCAGGGACTGGGTCTCGAAGCTGACGATGGAGCCGCCTTCGGCGTTCAGCTCGTACCCGTTGATCGGCACCCCCTCGGAGGAGGTGATGTTCAGCGGGGCGAGCAGGTCTCCGGTCTCGCTGTTGCTGCTTGCCGCGTACACGACCTGGCTGTTCACCAGGACGAAGACGCCGGTGAGCAGGACGACGAAGCCGGCCGAGCGAAGGGTTGCGCGGTCTGGACGGAGCATGTCAGCGCCGCCTCTGCCCAGAGGTACGGCGGAGCCGCCACACGAGGAGAGCGGCCGTTCCCGCGCCGGCCGGCACCAGCGTCCACGCTGCACCGGCCGTGCCCTGATGTTCGGCAGACGTGGTCTCGGGAGTGCCGCGCTCGCAGTACTCCTTGGCCGGTCCCGCGATCAGGTCGCACGGGTCCTGGTGTGCGGGGCGGGCGTCGGCGGTGAACGCCTGCCCGGTGTGCGGCCACCATGCTGCTGGCACGCTCGATCCGGCGGCCAGGACGAGCATGCCGACCGTGCCGGCGATCACCGTGAGGACACATGCGGCTGCGGCGATGCGCCGGGTCCGGTCCCAGGATGAAGTGGTCATCAGGCGTCCTCCTTACGGGAGCCCATGGCCTCAGTGGCGAGCGGCTCAGCCGCTGCAGGGGAGGCAGCGTTCGTGCGGCGGCCTGGTGTGGTGGTGATGGACGCCTTGATGCGCGCGATGTGGGGGATGCCGACCTTGACCCGGCCGGTGTTCTGCCTGGGGCCGGTCAGCAGGAACTCGCCCTCGCGGCCGCGTTGCCCGACGGGGGACAGCCCGGTGGTCACCAGGCGCAGCAGCTCCGGGTCGTTCGGGTCGAGTCCGACGAACTCCAGCCCGCGACGGGCTCGCTCCCGGTCGACGGTCCGGGCGAGCGCGCGGTAGGCCATCAGTCCGCGGTCGGGACCGAGTTCCTCGGCGTCGTGGGAGCCGGCCAGCAAGCCGGCGCCGTGCTTGCGGCCGTCGTGGAGGATCTCGTGGACCAGGGCGGTGCCCTCGGCGGAGGACGTCAGCCAGTACAGCTCGTCCAAGACGACCGCGGTGAACCTCTCGGGGTTCTCGAATGCGGTCTGCCGGGCGATCGCGGCGATCAGGTAGAGCACCGCGCGGCCGATCAGCGCTTCCAGGGGCTGCTGGTGCAGGACCTCCGGCTTGTCGAACGCAGCCTGCGGGGGCAGCTTCAGCCCCGTGGTGGTGATCACGATCATGTCGGAGGCGCTGGAGGCGTCCAGCCGTACCGGCGGCAGCGTCGGATCGAAGACCATCCGCGCCAGGGGGTTGGTCGCGACGACGCGGAGGAGCCCGGCGAGGGTGGCGGCCGCGTCCTGCCGCTTGCCCACCTCTCTCGTGGCCATGGCCTCGAGGACCTCCAGCACGCGGTGCATGGACGGCCGTTCTCCGGCGGCGGCCTGCTCGACGGCGTGGTGCAGGACCTCGCCGTTGGTGCTCATGGGACCGATGCCGAGCTGCAGGGTGAGGTAGGACAGGGCGTAGTGCCGGCCTTCGGGGCCGGCGAACATCCGCAGCGGGTCGATGGACACTTCGGCCTGCGCGGCGTCGATGATCTGGACGCGGCCCTTCGCCGCGGAGCGGGCGAAGGTGGCCCACTCGCGTACGGGGGTGCGGTCGATGCAGATCGCGCAGCCGCCGCGCGCCCACACCGCTTCCGCGATGAGCTTCTGCAGGACGCTCTTGCCCGCCCCGAGATCCCCGACGATGCCCATCGAGGCCGACGCGTCCACCTTGGGAGCATCCGCCACGTTGATCATCGCAGGGCGGGTGGTGCCGCAGTCCAGGTCGATTCCGAGGAACATGCCGTTGGGGTCGCCGACCTCGCTCACGGTGAAGGCGCCGCCCAGCGCCCAGTCCTCGGAGATCTGATGCTGGGTGAACTCCCGCACCACCCCGGGCCGGACGGTGCCGGGCAGCCCCAGGGTGAACAAGGCCTCCTGAAGGCCCGCCGGGCGCACGGCCCGGTAGTCCGCGCCGCCGAGGAGAGCCGCCAGAGCCTGCGCCCGCGCGTCGCACACTGCGGCGGTCGGGCCCCATACCGTCAGCACGGTGACGGACTGCACCTCGACCTCGACCGACGTCCGCGACAGGCGGGCGTCCAGCTCGCCCAGGTCGCGTGCGGCCTCGGTCAGCGAGGCCGGCATGCCGGTGGGCCGTGCGTCGTACTGGTCAGCCTGGTCGATGAGCTCGTTCTTCTTGCGCCGGACCTGGTCGCGGGCCTTCTCCGCCGGGACCAGCGTGAGGTCGACGGTGTAGTCGACGGGGAAGTCGAGGGTTTCCAGCTGGGCGAACAGGTCGGCCGCGTCCTGGCTGACGACAGGCGGGCACTCAGCCAGCGCGAGCTGTGCCTGGTAGCCCACTCCGGTGTCGGACTCGACCTGCAGCCAGCGCCTGCGCAGCGGGGAGGCGGTGTTCAGCCGCCACCAGGCCTTGCGTCCCGACCGCGTCATCCGGCCCGCGCTCTTGAGCTCCTCGACGTCATCGAGGGCGGGGTCGATGCCGCCTTCCTGCAGGCGCACTTGACCGAGCTCGGCGTAGCTGGGAGAGCGCAGCACGCCATCACGGACCCGCCCGCCGAACAGCTCGCTGGTTTCGGCCTCCGTCAGCAGCGGCTCTGGCAGCCCGCGGTTCAGAGCGTGCTGGATCATCCACACGATCTCCGCCGGGCGGGCGGGACGAAAGGCGATGCCGCCGGCGAGCGCGGCCTCCACCCGGGAGGCCTGCTCGCGGTACGCGGTCACCTCACGTCGTGCCACGGGCGCCGGCTGTATGCCCAGCATCGGGGACAGCTCCGCCCACGCCGCGCCGAGCGACGCCGACACCTGCAGGCCGCCTGTCTCGGTCTGCAGCGGCACAGCCAGCCACAGAGTGCGTTGGTGCATCTCCTGGCCGTCCAGAAGATCCAGCGTCGCGTCGACGTTCTCCACCCACGGATGCCGGCCGCCGTCGCCCTGGCCTGTCTCGGTCGGCTCGATCCCTTCGATCATCCGCAGGGCGATCTCACCCGGATCGACCTGCGCGCACAGCCCGAACAACCGCGGCGCCCCCGACAGGGAACGGATCAAGTGGGTGATCTTGGCGAGCTGTTCGTCGCGGACTGCCGCCGGTACGTACGTGCCCTGGACGGTCTCCTCCGCCCGGCCCTGCGCGTTAGGCCCGGGGTGCAGTCGGTAGATGCCCCACACGCTGCCGTGCGTCGACCAGAGCAGGTGCCCGGCGATATGACGAATCGGAACCCTCACCGCGCACCCCCGCCCTGCTCGGTGAGCGCGAGCAGCTGCTGCACACCCGACACCGGACGCACCAACGCCGTGGGAGCAGCCGTCGCCGGGCGCCGGCGCGCCAAAGCGCGCGGCGCGACCGCAGTGCGGCGCGGCGTGCTCTTGGCCGAGGGCCGAGCCGCACTCAGCGGTGCGGCCCCTGACTCAGGGGCGAACGCCTCCTCGACGGTGAAGCCGCCGAACAGCGCGCGGGGAGCGCGGTCACGAGCGGCCAAGCCGCCGATCCGCCCCCCACGCGGCTGCCAGGCCAGCATCATCCAGCCGAGCGCCGCCTGCATCGGGGCGCGGCCCTGGATCTTCGGGCGCCGTACCGCCCAGATCGCCAGCACCCAGGCCGCGATCGGGACCGGCCCCATCCACGACCACCACGAAATCGTCTTGATGAGAAGGAACCCGCCGCCGACGGCGACCGCGATCTGCGCAGGCGTGTACGGGCCGAGCGGCACGCGCCAGTCCGCCACCTTTCCCAGCACCCAGGGATGCCGACGGGCGGCGGTGTAGAAACGCCCCACCCTTCCTGTGGCCGCGGCGCTCACAGCAGGCCTCCCGCACCGGCGGAGTGTGACCTCGAGGCCGGGGCGGAACCGTGCTCGATGCCGGGGACGGCGGGTGCGCCCTTGGCCGGGTTCTTCACCTCGTCCTCGAACATGTCCGCCAGGTCATTGCGTGAGTTGTACAGACCCAGCGCGATGATCATCAGCAGGAGTGCGCCGATGCCCGCTTTCAGGCTGAACCTCTGGACCATGATCACGACGACGAGGCAGACGAGACCGGCCTGCAGCCCCTTCGTCGCCCAGTCCTGGAGCATGGTGATCCACGAGTCGCCGAGGCTGTCCAACTGCCCGGCGAGCAGCACGCTCTGCACGGGGTTCACCGGGCACCCCCGTCCGGGGCGCCACCAGACTGAAGCGCGGCCACTTCCCACCGGCTTGAGCGAGTCTTGAGAACGAGCTCGTACCCCAGCGGCCAGCGCCCGCCCACATCCCGGGCCTCGACCTGGGCGAGGATCTGCACGGTTGTGCCGTCGGCCGGCACCTGCTCGGCGGCCGCTGCCGCTTCGACAGCGAAGACCCGCTGCACGGTGACTGCCGTGTACGGGGCCGGGGCAACGGCCGACAACTTCATGCCCGGTGCGAGGTAGCGGCTCACCTCGCCGGCACCGGTCAGGTACGCGGACAGGAACTCCCCCACCGCGGACGACAGATCCCCTTCAGAGACGGCGACCCCGTACGGCGACTTCGGCGCCTGAGCCGGTACCAGTCCGCTCACCACACCAGGCGCGCCGGTCACCGTGAACGAGCCGCCCGCGCCCTCGGCGAGGACCGGGACGGCGAAGTTGCGCACCCGGCCGTCGGCGTACTGCGCAGCCACCGTCACCAACCACGCGCCACCCTCGCGGTGCGCACTGCGCACCGCCATCACGGACGCCGGCACCGGCTGCGCACCAGCAGCCGGATCAGGCAGAGCGACGTCCGGCGCCATCGACCGCGCAAGACGAGCATGCGCACTCGTCACGTCATCCGCGCTGCTGCGCAACCACGCACTGACGAACAGCTGCGCATAGCCCGCCGGGTCGGCGGTAGCCGCCGCGGTGCGCACGACGGTCGGCTTGACCGGGGCGGCCGCCTCGACGACGGGGGCGGTAGAGGTGATGGCGACACCCAGGGCGACCGGGCCGGCCCCGATGGCCAGCCAAGCCGCCAGACGCGAAAGGCGCACGCGGCGCCGCATCGCTTCCAGCGTGACGCCCGCAGCCAGCGCCGCGGTGGCCTCGCTCTGCGAGGCCTGCTTGCCAGGAGGCATGTTCAAACTCCCAGGTCAGAACGACTGTTGCTGACCTTGAGGAAACCCGCCGACCCCCACCCGAGCACCGACCACGAGACCCCGACCACGGTCACGATGGCGACACAAGACCCGTGGTCGGGGCCATGGTCGGCCCGACCACGACCCCGACCACAGCTCGCCAGCACCAACCACGCCTCTCGCCCAATGACCGGGCCAGAGCCCCAGCCGGTGACGGACCGCGCGGGGTGGCCAGGCGGCGGCTGCTTCCGGCCCGCTGCGCAGACGCGCAGCAACTGGGGCGCATGCGGTCTGCAACGCGGCGCCAGGGCTGCGCAACTGGCCAAGGCGAAGCCACACCCCGGTTGCGCAGGGCTGCGCCCCGCGCCGACTGCGCACGAGCCCCGCCCTGTCCGCAACGCGTCCACGCTCGACGGTTGGCGGACTGAACTGCGCAACGAGGGTCGCGAAGTGCCGATGCGCACCCGTCCACGCAAGTCAGACGGGCATGTTGCCGGATCGTGTCCGTTGGTCGGGGCTGGTGGCCGTCAGCATGGTCGGGCCCGGCGGATCAGCTGAGGGCATGGCACACCAGCACGCCCCGGCACCCGAGCCGCTCGCCCACCCCGCCCTGGGGTCGACGAGCTCCCACGGCTGCTACGCGCTGTCTTGCTCGGCCCGGTCGCGATGAGCGGCTTCGGGGCCGGGATCCGCCGCGGAGCCATGGCCGCGGATCAGTTCACGCAGATCGCCAACGCTCTGTTCCGTGACCGCCGGATCTCGTACCGGGCGAAGGGACTCTTCGGCTACATCAGCACCCACCGGGACGGATGGCTGGTGAACATCGCCGCCCTGACCGCTCTGGGCCCCGACGGACGAGACGCGGTGCGCGCCGGACTGAGTGAACTGGAGAAGCAGGGCTATCTGAACCGCGATCGGCTGCGCCGCCCGAACGGCACGCTCGGAAAGATCGTCTACTCCATCACCGACCGCCCCGCCGCCCTGGACGTCGCGCCACGCAACTCAGCCCCTGCACCGCTCCCGCACGCCGACCGCAAGCACGCGGCTGCGTACGGGGCCGGGATCCGCCGCGGCGAGATGGCGGGCGATCAGTTCACGCAGATCGCCAACGCTCTGTTCCGCGACAGCCGGCTCTCCTTCAAGGCCAAAGGGCTCTTCGGCCACATCAGCACGCACCGGGAAGGCTGGCAGATCACCATCGCCAACCTGGCCCACCACGGCCGCGAGAGCGTCCACGCAGTGACCACCGGGCTGGAGGAACTGGAGAAGCACGGATTCCTGCGTCGAGACCGCGACCGCAACCCCGACGGCACGCTCGGCCAGGCCCTCTACTGCATCACCGACCTGCCAAGCCTCCAAAGCACCAGGTCACAGCCAGAGTCGGGATATCCAGGACTGGCTGATCCAACGTTGGCTGATCCCAGCACTAAGAACACCAACAGAAAGAAGACCAACAAGCAGAACACCAGACCCCTCCCTCCCCGGCCTGGCTGCACAGCACCGCGGACGTCCGGACGGACAGACCGCCTTGAGGCGCATCCGGCCGATGAGATGCATGCGGGTATCCGGTTGCTGCTCGACATCGGCGCAACCCATCCCGAACTCCTTCTGACCGGGAAGCCCCTGACCGATCAGGGCCGCATCGCCACCGTGATGATGGACGCCGGCTGGAGCCCCGCGCAGCTGCGCCACGTCATCACCGACCGGCCCCTGCCGCACCCGGTGCGCACCACGGTCGGCGCGATCATCGCCGCCCGCCTGCGGGCCGCCCAGGCCCACCCACCGCCCGCCACCGCCGCAGACCACCACGTGCCCGGGCAGGGCAATGCCATCGCGCCGGCGACGGCCGAACGATCCTCGACAGCGACCGCCGCCCGCACGGTGAGCGAAGCCCTGACCTACCGGGCCTTCGTCGAATGCGCCGACTGCGGCCTGCCCGGAACCGCCCCCGGCGAAGACCTCTGCCCGGCCTGCCTCGGGTGGCCGCCATGCCGCTCCTGCACGGGGCCGGTTCCCCGGCGCGCCCATCCCGATGGCGATGGCCGCTGCGCGGCCTGCACCACCGCCTTCACCGACCAACGCGGAGGAAGCAGCTCATGACCGAAAGGCTCAAGACACCACCACCAGCGCCCCGGCAGCACCTGCGCCCTTTCACCCACGATCCGAGCCGGTGGGAGAGAGCGCGATCCCGCGCTCTGCGGACGGGCCACACCTGCGGCGCCTCCTGCCCGGCCGCGTGCGAGCCCGTCATCGTGTACGAACGCACCCGATGGGGCTGGCTCGCCTGGCCCGTTCCCGGCGACGGCACGCTGCCGGAGATCCCCCAGCAGGTCGGGGTACTCACCCCCGACGCGACCCGCATGCAGCGCCTGGCCCTTCGCTGGCTGACCAGGCGCCCCGCCCAGCGCATCGCCCTGGCCGCCAGGATCCCTGGATCCCTGCGACTCTGCACCGCTGCAGCGGCACTCTTCAGCCTGCTGGCCAGCCTGTTCGCCCTGGCCCAAGGAGTACCTGCCGACGTCGCGCTCCCGGCGATGGCGCTCGCACCGCTGCTTGCTGAACACCTGCCGGATCGGCTGGACACCCGGGCCCGCGAACACGTCCGCAGCGTCGAAGACGGCAACGCCTGCCGCTACCTGCAGCGTCTCGCCGCCCTGCACACCTACCTCGGCCAGGCCGCCGACTGCGACAGCGACAGCGACCGCGATGAGCTGTGCCGCGCCGCCGAGATCGGACAGATCCTGCTGTGGGACACCGCCGGTCTGCTCCAGACCCAGGACACCCTCTCAGCCTCGGCCCAGCTCGTCGCCCGCGAGCGCATGTTGGTCGAGCTCGCTGATCAGGTCGCCCGGGCCCTCCAGCGCGTACCGCGCCGATCGCCGCGAACCAGCCTCGCCGCCACGACCAAGCGCTCGGCCCTAACCCGCCTGGCACCCGGCCGGCGACACGGTCAACCCCTCACCATCCGCCCCCAACGGCACCAGCGAAAGGAACTGCGCTCATGAGCCATCCCGAGCCCTGCCCCGCGGCCCGTACCCCGGACGTGTACCTGCTCTTCGCGCACGAGCCGTACTACCCCGGCACCGGAACCGGGGAGATCAACACCACCGTGGTGGCCGCAGATACCCTGCTCCACCCGCACGTGGAACAGCCCGACGGCATACGGATCCACGAGCTGCTCACCCAGGGGCGGCGGCCAGGCGAGATCATCCCGCTGGCCACCCTCACCCATGAACTGAACGGTGGCGCCGACTGGCCCACGGTCGGCGACTGGGAACGCGTCACCACCGACCTGGTGCAGCTCGTGCAAACCCAGATGTGTGATGCCCTCAGCCTCGGACTCCCCAAGATCGCCCGGGCCCTGATCTGCACTGGCCCGCACAACCAGGTGCGGACGTTCCACGCCGCGCTGGGGGAGCCCATCATCTACGGGCCGGATGATCGTGCCCGTGTCCTGGACGAGGTGAACCGGCTCCTCACCAGCATCGCGACGCAGCAGCCCTTGTGGCCGGGCGAGGGGCTTCTGCCGCCCGCTGCATCAGCGCGGCCGGCGACGTAGCCGACCGCCGGGAGCAGTCCGCGCCGCCACCCATGGCGGTACGGATACGGAGACCGCTGCGGCGCCAGGATTCTGATCCTGGCGCCGCAGCGGTCTCCGCCTAACGCTCGCACACGGCACTCACAGTTCCGTCCATGGGCGAGGCTGGCCGCCGGCCAGAGGCACCCACACGGCTGCAGCGGGGCCGTGCTCCTCGATGTCTTCCAGCACCGCGGCACCGAGCCGGACTTCACGAGCGAGGCCCGCCACGAGCGGGTGCTGAGCAACCATGGCCTGCAGATCGGCCATCCGGTTTCCCAGCCTGAATGGGGAGGCGCCGGTGAGCACGAACAGCAGGCGGGGAAAGACCGGATACCAGCGGAGCCAGGCAGGACCTGCGGCAGCCGTCCTGCGGCGGCCGACCGGCTGGGCCTCGTACTGGAACAGACGGGCGTACTCGATCAACTTCACGGCCAGCCGCTCGCTGCTCATGGTGCTGCGATCGACTTCCACGAACGCGCGCAGCTTTCGCCGTTGCTCGCCGTCGACGACGGTGTAGTACATGACAGCGTCGGCAACAACCCGCTCGCCCTCGCCGATGGAGTGAGATACCTCAGGGGTCCAGTCCCAGGGGCCGTGCTCGTGCCCGAGCCGACGGGCGTCTGCGGCAAAGGCCAGATGGGCACGCACGACGGCGAGCGTGTGCGGAGTCTTCAGTGACGCCGCCGTCGTCGAGGTGATGGGGTAGGGCTGCCGCCCACGCAGCACAGGCAGGTCACGGATGAGACGCGTACCGTCCTGCGTGAGGTACCACGCGTGGGTACGGTCGAGGTTGTCATCCGGCAGGGTTGTGCAGTCGACGTAGCCGTGGGAGCGCAGTTTGTTGAGAACGCGGGACAGTAGCTGCCGTGTGCCTTCCGGCCGCAGCATCCGGCGGAGCTGGCTGGTGGTGGCGATGCGGTGCTGGGCGAGCGCGGCAAGCACCTGGTGACGCAGGGGTTCAGCGGGGCTGGGGGCCACGTCGGGGGCCGGAGTGCTCAACGCGGGGCTGGTCATGCAGAGTCCTTTCGACGCGCGCCGGCGGCCTGGGCGCTGAGCACTGGGCGGCTGCGCACACGAGAGCGGGGTCCTCGACGCGCAGGGTCACGCGATGCCGAGGCGCCGCGACGGTCTCCGTCAGAACCTTCGGCTGCTGATGAGGAAACCCGTGGGACCTGACCGAACCCCCGACCACGAAGCCCCGACCGCGGTCACGAACTCGAAACAGCCTCGCGGCCGGACCGTGGTCGGCATCCGTGGCCCCGACCACGAGGCTGCGCCGACATGAAAGGGCAGTTCGCTGTGCAGATTGTGACCAGCCTCGGCAGGGCTGCTGGCGCAGTGCGTGGAGGGCTGTGCCACGGGAAGGTCGGCGATGGCCGGTCCGCAGCAGCCGTGGCTGCTGCGGGGCGCGGTGGCGAACCGCGCCGTGCCGGCCATCGTGCGACACCCGGCCCGCAAGGGACCAACGACCCGTAACCGGATGCCGCGTATGTGGGGCGGTGAGTGGATGCGCTCTCCGCCGGTTCGCTACTTTCTGGAGCTGCGCTCAGCAGCCTGCTCGAGGAGCCGCCGGCGCGTCCATCGTCGGCGCCCGCCTTCCGTGAGTGCGTCGGTGGTTTCCAGCAGGGGCAGGTTGCCCTGGGACAGGCTGCTGGAGAAGGAGTTGACGCTCTTGAACCCCAACAACGCGGCCGCCTGTGACGCTCCCAGGAGCTCGTCCGGGTCGCCGTCGACGGGGACGTCGGGCAGTGCGGGGGCGGTGCGCTTCGTCCCGGCATGCTTCCCGCGGCCGGGCCGGGTGCCCATCCAGTCCAGCAGGGTCTGAACGCGCCACATCTGCCGGCGGTAGGGGTGTTCCGCACTGCCCAGTTCTTCGACCTCGTCGGGGTCGGGGAAGTAGCCAGGGTGGTCGCGGACGTAGGTGGTGACCTGGTTGGGGTTCTTGTAGCCCAGGAACCTCGAGGCCTCTGCGGCGTTCAGCAGGTCCTGCGGGGCGCGGGCGGGCGGTGTGTGACCGCGAAGCCTCGCCGGCGGCCGGTGGGCGAACCACTCGGTGACCGCAGCGTGGTCCCACAGGCGGGCACGGCCCCGCATGTCGGCGATCTCAGGGAACGGCACACCAGCCGCGTTCGCGGCCCGCTCGTTGTAGAGACCGCTGATCCGCGCGGGTGTCAGGCCCTGCTCAGCCGCGATCTCGGCAGCGTCGGCCAGGCGAGGCTTACGGTGCGAGGTCATGGCAGAAGGGTCCGTCCGGTCAGAACGCGAGCCGGCCTGCCCGGTCGCAACTCACATAATGGCAGGAGTGTGGGTTGGAGGTCCAGCCCGCCGCCCGGACTCTTCCGGGCGGCACTGGAAGCTTCACTCCTCTGGGATCAGACACACGCCGCGGCGGGCTGCATCTTCGGCCATCTCCGAGTAGGCCAGGGCCGCTGGGGTCATCTCCCATTCGACCAGGGCGAGCAGCAGCACCAGCTCGCCGCGGTCCTGGCATGCGTCGCACGGCATGCCTGCCGCGGTCGCGGCTGCCACCAGATCCCCATGCGACAACCCGGCGAAACGGGTCGCCACAGTGTGGCGCAGGCCTTCAAGGCCCTGCTGGTACAGCTCGTTCGCTTCACGCAGGAGCACCACAAGGTCCTCATCGTGGCTGGCCGGCGCGGCCGCAGCGAGGCCGAGGATGCGCTGGGTGGTCGTCGTCATCATGACAAGTATGCCTTTCAAGAGGAATAGAAGGCCCGCCCAGAACGTCAGCGGGGAACGGCATAGCCGTCGCACAGCGCGCGCCGGTTGCGGCGAGCCAGGTCGGGCCTTTTGCGGGGCTCCTTCTTCAGGGCTGCCCGCACCTGGTGCTGGAGGGCGGTGAACTCCGGCCCGTCGTCCGGACAGACGACGCCCGGATCGGGAGCCCCGCAGTCCTCGGCGTGCCGGATCAGGTCGGTGATGCGCCAGTCGGCTCGGAAGCTGTCGCCCCTCACCTGCTCGACTTCGGCGTACAAGGCAGCCAGCCGCGGCCGTCGACCCAGGGAGAGCAGCACGTCCGCGCGGGAGGCGAAGACGCACAGCGAACACGAGCAGCGGGAGGTCCCGGCCCAGTCGCCGACCCCAGGCACGGAGTCGTACGTCCAGCAGTACGGCACCGGCGCGCCGGCGTGCCACTCCTTGACCGCGTCGGTCGACCAGTCCTTGACCGGCAGCCACTCGTCCACGACTCGCGCAGTGTTCGCCTGCACCGTACGGAAGGCCGCATGCTTCTTGGTGGGCATGGCAGCTCCTCATCAGGAAGGGGCGAAGCGGTGTGTGCCCGGACGGGGCTGGTCAGGGCTCCAGGTCCAAGGCGGTGCGCAGCAGGTCTAGGAGGGCCGTGTGTTCTGCGGGGCAGAACGGCCTCACGCAGTGCGCGCTTGCGCAGGGTGGGCACCTTCAGATCGATGCCGGCAGGGTCGCTGGGCGCGTCCTGGCGGGGAACGAGCCGGTAGCTCTGCATCGGCCAGACGGGGCGGGCGCCGGCCGCCCGCCATCCGACGTGCGCCCCGGATGACCACTGGTTCTTCACCACCCTTGGTGTCACTGGAATTTCGTCACTCTGACGTGAATGGTGTCGAAACCGCGCGACAGCCTGTGTCGGTCTGAGACCCTGGAGGCCGATCGAGAGGGGCCGCAGGTATGGAGTGGAAGACCCACGGTGAGCGTCAGATCTACACGAACCCCTGGGTGAATCTGTGTCTGGTCGATGTCCAGCAGCCTGACGGGCGCAGGTGGGAGTATCACGTCGTTCGCCTCCGGCACTTGGCCGTGGCCGTCGTGGTCAATGATCGCCAGGAGGTCCTGATGATGTGGCGGCATCGCTTCATCACGGACTCGTGGGCTTGGGAGTTGCCCATGGGCCTGGTCGAAGAGGGTGAGACCCCGGAGGAGGCTGCGGCCCGCGAGGTCCTGGAAGAGACGGGCTGGAGCCCTGGCCCCATCAAGGCGCTGATCTACGCCGAGCCGGCCAACGGGATCACCGACTCGCAGCACCATGTCTTCCGCATCGATGGTGCCACGTACGCCGGACCGCCCACGGAGAAGAACGAGTCCGACCGTATCGAGTGGGTGCCCATCTCGGAGGTGCGGGGAATGATTGACCGCCGGGAGAT
This sequence comes from Streptomyces sp. NPDC091376, assembly GCF_044757085.1. NCBI lineage: Bacteria > Bacillati > Actinomycetota > Actinomycetes > Kitasatosporales > Streptomycetaceae > Streptomyces > Streptomyces sp. NPDC091376. Next base: position 40,487 of record NZ_JBIVUF010000031.1, read on the forward strand.
CGTGAGCAGTGGATCTCTCGTCGGGCTGCTGTATTTGCTCATGGATGAAGCGGTCCGCTGACCGGTGGGAGGAGTTCCCGTAGCCGTGCCTCGAAGGCCAGGGCTACGGGTTCCTGCCTGTGCGGGGCCAACTGATCGTAGAACTCCCTGAGATGGCCTGACACGCGCTCGGACGCCACCGCTGACGCGGGCTCCAGGGCTTGCGTGGCGGTGTGGCACGCCTGATCAAGCTTGCCCTGGTCCAGCTGCGTACGAGCCAACCAGAATGAGTGAAATGCGCGGCCTCGCTGGTTGGTGCGGTCCTCCCGCCGCAGAGCATCCGCGATCAAGGGCTCGGCAGTCGCTGCTTCGCCCAGTCGGCCGTGCGCAATGCCCGTGTCCACGATGAGCTTCGGCTCGTCGAAGTAGGCCACCCATGACGGGTCCGGGTCACCCGCCTGGATCTGCTCGAAATGGCGGTTCGCTTCTCCGATCGCCCGGTGAGTGGCGTCCCGGTTGCCGAGGGTGGCATGGGCGAAGGCTTCACGCATGGACAGCATCGACAGGACACGTGGAGTGCTGCCGAGGGCCGAGCGGGCCTGGTCTTGGGCGGCTGTCACGAGTGCGAGAGAGTCTGCGGGCTTGTCCTGGTAGGTGGCTTGCAAGCTCATGCACGCAAGGACGTTGGCCATGAACTGGCGGTCGTCGATTCCCTTGGCCAATTGCAGGGCCTCGGTGAAGTACGCGCGGGCCTGGTTGTACTGGCGGGCGTCGAAGTAGGTCCAGCCGGTGAGGCGTGCCAGCTCGGCTGCGATGCTGTACAAGCCGGTCTGGATGGACGGTGGCCGGTTCTCCTTCAGGAGTCCAACGACATACCGGAGCTGGCCGACGATGGCCGGCCTCAGCGCCTCACCGCCGTGCTGGTCGTCCCGTCGCCAGTAGTCCTCGATGGAAGAGCGGAAAGCTTCAAGTGTCGCCGCACTTAGGCACTTTTCGTGCCGGAGGCACGCAAGTTATGAAAAAGGCCGGAGGCCGCATTTCATAACTCCCCGCCGGAGGCGGGCAATTCGCGCGGGGACGCGCGAAACGAGCGAAGCGAGTATTCGGCTGCCGGAGGCAGAGCGAAGCGG
>NZ_JBIVUF010000032.1:0-38301 GCF_044757085.1 Streptomyces sp. NPDC091376
TCCGCGATCTTCCACAGCCCGTCCGGAACAATCCAACTCCATGTACCCCGACCCATGATGAGCCCAACGACCGATCACCACATAGGACACGGTCTAAGACATCATTTCTTATGGAGTGATCGTTCGTTGATCCGTGTATGGCGGATATGGTTGAGCGGTTGGTGCCGGACGAGTTGTGGGTGTTGTTCAGACGGGTGGTGCCGCCGACGGTGGTGATGCCTCCGCAGGGCGGTGGCCGACGTCGGGCGGGAGACCGTGAGGCTCTGGCTGCGATGATCTTCGTGGCGACGTCGGATTGCACGTGGCGGCAACTGCCGCCGGTGTTCGGCCCGGCCTGGCCCACGGTCTATCGCAGGTTCGCCTAGGCCATGTTTCAGGTAGCGCGGGCGGCCAGCCACTTGGTGAGGTCGCCCGCGATCTGGTTGATGCTGGTCTCGATGGTGACGTCGTGCTCGCGCTGACTGGTGTCGCGCCGGACGATCTCGTAGCCGCCCTCGTCAAACACCGCGACGGAGGCGAACCAAGCCGGATCGTCCTCGTCGGGCTGGACGACGACGAAGGTGTTGTCCGCGCCGTTCAAGTCGCTGATCAGCATGAACAGGGCGTTCTCGGACGGGTCGTCGACATGGTCGCCGTTCTCGCTGTCCGCGCAGTAGTAGTCGGCGGCCACGAACCCTCCCCATGTGCTGGTCGAATCGGTGGCCAGCATCGCACGACCCGCGTGGCGGCGAGTGGTCACAGCCACTGATGAATCGAAGCGACGTGGACGGCTGCCTCGAACCGAACCGCGAGCTTGTCATAGCGGGTGGCGACCGCCCGGTGCTGCTTGACGCGGCTGATCCCGCACTCGACCGCGTGCCGGGCCTTGTAGTCCTGAGAGTCGAAGGCGGGCGGCCGACCACCGGCAGCACCTCGGCGCTTGCGGTTGCGGACCTGGTCGGCCGGTTCCGGGATCGTGCACCTGATCCCGCGTCTGCGCAGGTAGGCACGGTTCGCGCGGGAGGAGTACGCCTTGTCGCCCCGCACTCGCAGCGGGCGGCTCCGTGGCCGGCCCTGACCGGCCCCGGGCACCCGGATCGCGTTCAGGACCGGCTCGAACTGCGGGCTGCCACCCCGCTGCCCGGCGGTCACCAGCAGCGACAGCGGCTTCTGGCCCTGCTCGCACGCCAGATGGATCTTCGTGGTGAACCCGCCGCGCGACCTGCCCAGCCCGTGGTCGTCCGGCTCGGTGGTGAGCCCGCCAGGCGGCTCCTTCTGCCTGTTGCCGTCGCGGCGGGCACCGGCCGCGTACTGGTGGGCCCGGCAGATTGCGGAGTCGATGTTGACCTCCCAAGTGATCAGCCCGGCTGCGGACCACAGCACGCTCGGCAATCCTCGATGTCTTTGGCCGTAACAGCGTGACCAGCCGGTGCCTGCCAGCTTTGCGGATCTGGGCTGGTGACCCGAACCATTCCAGCACGGCGAGATCGGCCGAGTGTTGCAACCGCAGCACCAGCACCCGTTCTAGCGGCAGGTGGATCTGAGTGAGTAGGCCGCCGGGGAGTCGGATGGCGACTCTGATGGATTCGCGTGGACCTCAAGCACCAGTCGACCTGGGGCGCCCCTGTTCCACATCTGTCGGGCTTCGAGATCCCAGACCGCTGCCCCATGGCACACGAACCTATGTCCCCTCGCTGACTCCTACATGCAGCCAGACAGGGTCGTCCGGGCAGGGGACCCACACGCCCCCACCGGATCCTCTGGATGGATGACCCACCCCGACGCGCAAACACGGGACGGTGAAAGTGCAAAGCGCAACACCAACCAAGGAACGAGCCCATACCATGTCGGAACATCCCGCGCCGCGTCAGACCACATCGCATGGAACGGCGCCAGTTAACTCACACACCAATGGCCAGGTGCGCCATGCTCCGCTTTCGGATGCCGACACCCGGCACTCGCGGCCTCGAGTGAACGCAGTGCGTGGCCGACACAGGAAATATATGACCGCTGTCGTTGTAGGCCTCGTCGCCGTAGGCGCAATAGCAGCCGGAACCTCGTCGGCGTTCGGCAAGGTGCAGGCAGCCCGCGCACCCAGCACAGCCTCCCACATCGTCGCGAAGACCAATCCTTACTTGAACACAAAGAGCGACGCTTCCGCTGGTGCAGTCGAAGCTGGCCCTGGGCAAGACGTGCATCCGGTACTGGCGGCCTACCATAAGTCTTCAAAGAAGGTGTCGCGTCGGTCACACGCCCACAAGAAGGCAACCTATCCGAATAACGTTGACGGATGGATTCGGCACTCCCTCACCGTTATGCACTCACATGGAATCCCCGGAACATACTCCGGCATTCATCGGAATTTGATGCGAGAGTCGAGCGGCAACCCTAATGCAATCAACAAGTGGGACTCTAATGCCGCAGCAGGGATTCCCTCCAAGGGATTGCTGCAGGTGATCGATCCCACGTTCCGAGAGTATCACGTCAAGGGAACCTCGTGGAACATCTATAATCCGGTCGCGAATATCACTGCAGCGTGCAATTACGCGGCACACCGTTACGGCTCCATCGATAACGTTAACTCCGCCTACTGAGCCCGTTCCCTCCCGCTCCTACAGGGGAATCCTTACGCGAGTCGTGACCCAAACGAAGCCCCCTTCGTTAGAGTGTGATTCTTCTCATCACATCGACGTCAGGGGCTTCATTGGTTCCCATTCGACTCAAAGTTCCGCGGGAGTTGGTTCGGGCTCTCGGAGTCGGCTGTCTGCAATCTGTTCGGCAATAATCAATACGTGTCTTCTGCCGCGGAGAGATGAACAAGGCGTCGCACGACGTCTGCCCGCGCTCCGTGCTTGCCAGGAACGCGTTCTCTCAGTCCGATCAACTGGGCGCCCAGCTCCCGTGCTTCGCTCCCATCCTCGACCCGGTGCCAGGCATGGTCTCCAGGCGGCCGAAGCCGCCAGGACCATCGTGCCCGGCACAGTCCTCTCGATCGACTTCGACGAGGACAACCGACGCCACTGGGACATCGAGATCCGCGACACCAAAGGCCGTGTGCACGACCTCGCCTTCAACGCCGACAAGCACGCGACCGCGCAGCCAGCACGCGCCCAGGCCGACCACGACCACGACTGAGCCAAATCGGTCGAACAAACCTTGCACCCCACAGCCACCGGCCCCGCTGGCAGATCACCTCCGCTACCCACGTGGCAGCCGAGCCCCGCCTGCCCGCTCCGCACCGCCAAGACACGGAGCAGAGCGGGCAGGCCATCCTGTTCCTCCTACCGGCACCTCCCATCACCACATCGCGGTTTCCGTCCTTCTCCAACAGCCAGCGGTCTCCGGCGAGCCCGACACGCCCTCGCCGCAGGTGAAAGCGCGGGAGCTCGGCGGACTGGACCGTCGCCAAGGTGTTGTCGTAGTCGTTGAGGTCGCTGACCACCGCGGACTGCGCCTCGGCTCAGTGATCACTGCGGCGGTCGAGGGCCCACGGGGGTATCCTGCCGCGGGAATTGCAGGTGACAGCGTCGAACGGACAACGTTCCAGCCAGGGGGCAACGTGGTGCGCATACTCAAGGCAGTACTCCCGGCCCTCGTCTTGGTAACGGTGGCAGGGTGCTCCTCGTCCGCGGATACGGATGAGCAGCGGCTGAGTGAGCAGCGGAAGAACTACTGCATGCAGCTTGGGACATGGCAGAAGGCCCGCAATGCGGCGAGCTCGGACACACTCGATTCGTCAGCTGCGTACGACGAGGTAGGAGGCACCGCCCAGGACGCGCTTGTCGCGATGCAACCACTCCGGGATGAGACAGTCGGCGCGGGCCGCACCCTGGGGGAGGCGACAGCGGCAGCGATGAACGCCGCTGAGCCCGAGGCAGAGGGGCTTGTCGTGAAGTACTGCGCCGATGCCGGCTTCGAGACGCTGACCCGCTAGGTGGTCAACGAGCTCTCCAGAGCCCAGCGCCCTCTCGCCGACGGTGAGGACGGAGCCCGCTGCCCCCGTGTGAACGCTGACAGACCTCGGGCTCGTGCCCCGTTCACTCGAACAACGCAGCCACCTCCGCGACCGCTCCCCAAGGTCTGTGCCAGAACCTCGTTGTCACCTACGAAGCCACCGGTACCGGAGCGACGGGCCGCAATCCGCAATCCACAGCGGTACAAGGGACCAAGGGAACCACTCCCCATGCATGCCAACTCCCATTGACACCACCGACCCCAGGTGCCGTTCCAAGGGCGGGCGTCAATCGATCGCGGGTCTGGGCCAGCTGTTGGATCGGGGTTGCGTTTGTGTCAGCTGAAGAGTCTGCGGATCGTCTTTCCGACGCTCTCTCGTGGCCCTACGACCCGTTCCTCTGTGTGGACGAGCTCGGCCACGGTGATACGGAGGCGGTGTTCCCCTTCGTAGCGGCCGTCATCAAGGGTGACCAGGTAAGCACCGTCACTGGACCGGAAGACGGCTCGGGCAGGACGGTCCTCGGGGCGGCTGGGTCTTTGCATCCTTGACGGTATGTAGTGGAAGGCCAGGTCCTCGGCCGCCTGCTCGGCTTCTTGCCTGTCTCCTTCGACATGCCGACTGGAGGTCAGCCTCCACTGGTGCAGCTCGAAAGCGTGGGTCTCGACGCGCTGCGATTCAACGGTGTGCTCTTCCAGCAGCACATACCAGGAGTGTGTCATGGCGGGAGTGTACGACCGATGTGTGCTTCAGATGATCGTCGGCCTCGACAACGACCTGGCCGGCGAACAGCTGCCCCGCTTCGCTGCCGGCGGCCAGGCCCGAGCCGAAGCAGTACGCCGCCCAGCTGCTGACCGCCGACCTCGCCCACGCCCCGGTTCAACGAGGCCGCCAAGGCCTTCGCGGACAAGCACGCCGCCGGCTCCCCCGCCCGGTTCGGCGGCGGTCACGGGCAGGCCGACGCCGACGGGGACCTCGCTTGGGCGGTGTCGGCGGACTCACGGCACCAGGTGTCCGTTGTACACGTATGGGGCTCAGCCACGCGCTCCCCTCGTCAGGAGCTCATAGCCTTGGTTCATGGCGGAAGCCACATCCGGCAGCGGGCCGGACAACGGCAACAAGAAGGGTGCCGTCTCCGGGCGAACCTCATCCGGAGACTCGGCGCTCACGCCGCCCACGCCCGAGAACGGCGCCGAAGCCGTCCAGCTCCCCACATGGACCAAAGCCCTCGGTTGGTGCGGTGTCGCTGGGCTGATCTACCTGCTGATCTGTGCCGTGAGCATCATCAGTCGCGGCTTCGCAGGGCTGGGCAGCGACGCGGCGCACACCATGTTCGCCTTCGCCGCGCAGCCGTGGGTCGGGCTGAGCGTCGGCATCCTCGGTACTGTCCTGATCCAGTCCTCGACCACGACGACAGCCATCGCTGTCACCGCCGTAGGGTCGGGCGCGTTGCCCCTCCAGGGCGCGATCCCCATCATTCTGGGCGCGAACGTCGGCACCACCGTGACGACCAGCCTGGTCGCACTGACCTTCATCGGCGACCGCGCGAAGTTCCGCAGGGCGCTGGGTGCCTCGACCGTCCATGACTTCTACAACTGGCTGGCGCTGCTGATCTTCTTTCCGATTGAGCTGATCTGGCATCCGCTGCAATACATCAGCGGGACGTTGACCAAGGCGCTGTACGGTACGGACTGGCTGCCCAACCCGGCCCACTTCAACGTCATCCGGGCGGCCACCAGGCCGGTGGAACACGGGGTGATCCACGCGACCTCGCACGTCAGCAGCACACTCGGTCCACTGTTCACCATCGTGATCGGCGCCGCTCTGATCCTGGTCGCCGTCCGCTACCTGGGAAAGCTGCTCAAGCTGCTTATGGTCGGCAAGGCCCGCGACATTCTGATCAAAGCCGTCGGCCGCAACCCCTACCTCGCCATGGCGTCAGGCATGGGAGTAACAGTCGTCACCCAGTCCTCGACCATCACCACGTCCGTGCTGGTCCCGTTCGCCGGAACAGGCATCCTGACACCGGCGCAGGTGTATCCCGTCGTCGTCGGTTCCAACCTCGGCACGACGTTTACGGTGGTCTTCGCGGCGTTCGCAGGCGTCGGGCACGACGCGAGGATCGGCCTGCAGGCAGCCTTTGTGCATCTGGTCTACAACCTCTTCGCGATCATCGTGATCTACGTGATCCCGCTCCTGCGCCCCGTGCCGCTGTTCTGCGCCGAGACCCTCGCCCGCATTGCCTCCGCGCACCGGTGGGTCCTCGCCGTCTACCTCGGCACCGTCTTCATCGCGCTGCCCGCCATGGTCATCGTGCTGGTGGGCGTGCTCTGAGCACTAGGGATCGGTCGCCCCAGAGGGCGTTTCGACGCCTGACCCGTTCACGCCTGTTCCAGGATCCCCGGCTCCGAGTCCGGCCGGCAGAACGGCAGGCCTTGCCCCCTTCAGCCGGTGCGCGCAGCGCCTCACCGGCTGCGGAAGGGACGAGGCGCGTACTCGCGCACCCAAGGCCTAGTTGTGCGGGGTGCGGAGGGCGAGGATGGCCATGTCGTCGTGGCCGTCGCTGGGGTGGTGGTTGGCGAGGTGGTGCACGCAGTCGTCCAAGGGCAGGTGGATGTGGCCGGCGGCGAGTTCGGCCAGTCGGGCCAGGCCGTGGTCGATGGGGTGGTCGGGGTGTTCGACGAGCCCGTCGGTGAAGAAGAGCACCGTGGTCCCGGCGGACAGGGGGTGGGTGTGGTCGGGACGGTGCAGGCCGGGGCTGACCGCGAGGGGCAGTCCGGGTTCGGCGTGGAGGTACTCCGTGCGCCGGTCGGGGGTGATCTGGAGCGGGGGGAGGTGGCCGGCTGTGCTCCAGTGCAGCCTCCAGCCGTCATCTGCCGGTTCGATGCGGGCCAGGCAGGCGGTGGCGACGGGCAGGTCGGTGATGGCGTGCAGGGTGCGGTCGAGCTGGTTGAGGACGCTGCTGGGCGGTGTGAGGCGGTCGAACAGCAGGGCGCGCAGCATGCTGCGGGTCTGGGCCATGGCGGCTGCTGCGTGCAGGTCGTGGCCGACGACGTCGCCGATGACGGCCGCGCAGGCGTTGTCGGGCAGCAAGAGTGCGTCGTACCAGTCTCCGCCGAGATGACCGGGCGTAGGTGCTGGGCGGTAGATGGCCGCAGCGGTGAAGGGGTGCAGGTCGGGCAGTGTGGGCAGGAGCAGCCGTTGGAAGTTTTCGGCGCTGTCGCGGACCTGCTCGAACAGGCGCACGTTCTCGATCGCGATGCCGGCGGCTCCGGCCAGGGCGTCGACGATGTCTTGGTCGTCGTGGTCGAAGGGCCGTCCGTCACGGCGTTCGGACAGGTAGAGGTCGCCGTAGATGGTGCTGCGGACACCGACGGCGACGCCCAGCAGGGTGCGCATGTGGGGGTGGCCGGGTGGGAATCCGGCGGAAGCGGGGTGGGAAGCGATCTCGTCGATGCGCAGGGGTTCGGGGTGGCGGATGAGGTGTCCGAGTACGCCGCGGCCACGAGGGAACTCGATCCCTGCCAGGCCGGCACGCTCGGACTCCGACAAGCCCGCCGTGATGAACTGCCCCAACTGCTCACCGGACTCGTCCAGCACCCCCAGCGCTCCGTAACGGGCGCCGACAAGGTCCATGGCGGTGGTGACGATGCGGTGCAGCACAGCAGGGAGTTCCGTCTCCCGGCTAATAGCCAGAACCGCGTCAAGCAGGCCCTGCAACCGGTCCTTGGCGGTAGCCAACTCCCGTAGCTGTGCGGCGATCTGATCCACCTGGCGATCCAGCCGCAGCTGCAGGTCAATGTTCGGCTGTCCGGGTTGCTCCTCCGCTCCCGCCATCACGAGCGCCGGGTGGTGGGGTGTTCGTATTCGGTGGCATTCCGATGGTAGGGGCCGGTGCCGACCACGATCCGGGCCGCTGTGAAGGTGGGCCGGTCGGCAGTCGCCGCGCAGAGCCGAGGGGCGGTGAGAGTCTTGTGCCACTCCCTGAACGGGGGGTACGAGGCCTCGGCGGCAGCCTTGCGTTCCTCCCGCTCGGTGAAGATCTGGAACACAGATGGCGCCCTTCCTGTCGAGTTTCAGGTGGCCGAACTCGTCCAGACACACACTCACGCGATCTGTGCACCCGCAGGCTTCTGACCCGACCGTGAACAACTCGCACAGAGTGGCGCGGCCGAACAGCCCAACCAGCCCATTACGCCGCAAGCGGCATGTTTCACACCGTCATACGAGGCCGCTCCCCCGAACTCGTCGCCGGAGCCGTAGCTCCCGTACCTGCCGACCTACTGGCTCTGCTGCACCCTGCCCATTACAGGCAAGCTGGGCACGCTCATGGTGCGAGCCCGCACCAGCAGGCCGCTCTCGACCCTGCTCGACCAGGTCGAAGACGTCATCGTCACGCCCCTGGACTCCGCGCCGGGCAAGGACGCGTCGGCGCTTGTGGTGCATGCGCTTCAGCAGGAGGACGTCGGCGTCAAGGTAGTCGTGGGCCTCGACGTGGGACCTGCGCTGTTCGGTGTTAGGCGTGAGCCGGCCGACCTGCTGGATCACCCGTCCCTTGAACGAGATGGAGGTGCTGAGGAAGAGAGCGTCGAGTCGGGGTGCGTCGAAGCCTTCGCCCGCGAGTTTGTCGATCGTCAGCAGCACCAGCGGCTCGTCGAGTTCCTCGGCCAGGGCGGCATGGACTCGGGCTCGCTCGGCCGGCGGCATGCCGCCATGCAGGACGAGCTGGGCGATCTCATGTTGCCGAAGGGCCTGGGTGAGCTGCTGGAGGTGTTCGACACGCTTGGTCAGCGCCAGGCTGCACGGGCAGCGCCTGGCGATGTCCGCAGCGATCGATCGGCTCGTTGCGGGCGCCGTGGTGGGCGTCGTGGTGGGCGTCGTGGTGGGCGTCGTGGTGGGCGAGTTCAGCCTCGGTCTGCGCGGTGGTTCGCCGGCCGGATCGCCACCGATGATCCGCTCACCGGCTGATCAACAGCGTTTGAGCGGTGTTCCCGCACCACCTCAGGCGTGGCGGACGGGCGCCCGACGAGGCTCCGTGGGTGCGCGGTTCGTCCGTGGGTGCGCGGGTCGGTGTCCAGACATCTGTCTCGACCCCCACGGGCCTCGTCCGTTCTGCCCCGGTCGCCTCACCCGATCGGTGACCGAGTCGACACAGCTCGAGAGGGGCATTCGGGCGTCCTCAGACGGGAGGGTAGTCAGCGCTCACGCCAATCGGCGATGACCTCGAGGCCGCCACCGGTGGACAACCAGTCGCGGAGGTCGGATCGCTTGATCTTCTTGGAGGCGGTGTAGGTGAGTTCCCGGACGATCACCAGGCGCGTCAGGCGGGCCCACGCGCCGATCTTGTCGTCGACGAGGTCGCGCAGCTCACGCGCGAGCTCGGCAGGATCGAGGGCCGTACCCTCGCGTTGAACGACGAACGCTACGGGGACCTGGGTGTAGAAGTCGTCGGGCGCGGCCACGACGGCGCTGCGCTCAACGGCGAGGTGGGTGTCGATGACGTGCTCGACGTCGAGACCCGAGAGACTGTCGCCGCCGACGTTGATGATGTCGTCGGTACGCCCGGCGATCCACAGGTAGCCGTCCTCGTCGAAGTGGCCCGCGTCGGACGTGTCGTAGTAGCCGGGGAAGTTCTTGAGGTAGGTGTTCGCGAACCGCTCGTCGTCGTTCCACAGAGTGGTCAGGCAGCCCGGAGGCAGTGGGAGTCGGACGGCGATGTTCCCTTGCGCCCCCGGCGGCAGCCTGTGGCCCTCCTCGTTGAGGATCTCGACGTGGTAACCGGGCAGCGGCCTGGCTACCGATCCGGGCTTGACCGGGAGCAGACCGAGGCCGAGGCAGTTCGAGGCGATCGGCCAACCAGTCTCGGTCTGCCACCAGTTGTCGACGACCGGGCAGTCGAAGAACTCGCCGATCCATCTCATCAGCTCTGGTTCGACCCGCTCGCTGGCCAGAAACAGCGCGCGCAGCGGGGAGCCGTGCGCGGCGAACGGCCTGCTCCCGCCGGACGCACGGCGGATCCGGCGCAACGTCATCGGGGTCGTGAACAGGACGCTCACACCGTATTCGGAGATGATCCTCGGGAACGCGCCCGGGTCGGGGGTATCAACCGGCGAGCCCTCGTAGATGACCGTGGTGGCCCCGCTGACCAGCGCACCGTAGACGGTGAAGGAGTGTCCCATCACCCAGCCGGGATGGGAGTCGGTCCAGAAGACCTCGCCCGCACGGACGCCGAAGACGTTCTCCACGGCCCAGCGAAGCGCCGTCAGACAGCCGCCGGTATCGCGGGTGACGGCCTTGGGCTGCGAGGTCGAGCCCGAGGTGTAGAGCATGTAGAGCGGGTGGGAGGAGGGCACATGGACGGGCTCTCCCCTGCCGGTCGCGTCCGCGATCAGTCCGGCCCAGTCGAGGTCTCGTCCTTCCCTGGGCTCCCAGTGCCCGGCCTCCGGGCGCTGAAGCACCACGCAGTGCTCGGGCGTATGGTCCGCCCGCGCGAGAGCCGCCTCCAGCAGCGGCTGGTATTCGATGACGCTCAGACCATCGAATCCTCCCGACGCGGTAAGGATGACCGCCGGCCGGGCATCGTCGATCCGATCGCGCAGCACGGCGACCGGTATGGAGGTGACCACCACCGAGTGCGTCAGGCCCAAGCGAGCGCAGGCGAGCATGGCGACGACCGTCTGCGGCGCAGCCGGCATGAAGATCAGGACAGTGTCATCGACGGCCAGGCCGAGGCCCTCCAGTGCGCCGGCGAACGCCACGACCTCGTCGTGCAGGCGCCGATAGGTGTAGATGTCCTTGGCACCCGTCTGCGGGCAGTCGTAGATGAGGGCGGCCGTCTCTCCCCGCCCCTCGGAAAGGTGCACATCCAGACAGTTCTCCGCCGCGTTGATCATCCCGCCCGGGAACCAGCGGTAGAAAGGGGCGCCACTGTCATCAAGGGGCTTGTCCCAACCCCGCTCCCAGGCGAGCCGACCCGCCTGGCGCGCCCAGAACGTCTCGGGGTCCGCAAGCCAATCCTGGCGCACGTCTTCGAAACTCATGTACTGCTCCCGTCCGTCGCTTCAATTCTGGTGGTGGCCCGCACGGTTGTGTGACAACGATCGCCGCAGACCGGCGAGCGACTTGGATCCGTCAGGTGCGCTGCGTAAGACGTCTTTGTGCCGCGGGCCGTCACAACAACCAACTCCGCCGAATCACAAGGGACTCTGCCCCGGATTCGTCTCGTCAGAGTTGATCACAAGCGAACCCGGCCGGACCATGACGAAACCCTTACGGCAGCGCCGCGGCACCGTTCTCCACCGGACGCTCCCCCGTCTCGATCTCAGAAGGGCAACGCACCCATCGGCACTCTCGCCGCGACCTCGGGAAAGGCCACGCTCGACGACCCAGCGCCGCGGGATCACACCGCCGCCTGCTGTGGAAACGCGGCATCAAGCCCCTCATCGCCGCGACGCGGCGTCGCCCACGGCTCCGGACTGGGCGAAGCGCGCTGGGCGGTCGAGCGAACCTTCGCCTGGCTGCACCAATTCAAACGCCTCCGAACCCGCTACGAACGACGCGCCGACCTCCATCACGGGCTGCTCGAACTGGCCCGCATCCTGATATGTCTGCGCCCGCTGCGGAGGACGGTCAAACGCTGTGCCAGTAGCGGAGACGGGCCTCAGACCCGTCGATACGCACCATGCAGTCCTTGAAGAGCCGCAACGGAGGCTGCCGGCCGTCAACCTGAGCCAGCGTGAGCTCCAAGTCCTGCAACGGTTTGACCAGAGCGACGAACCTGGTCCCATCCGGATCCGGGCCGTAGGTCGCCCATGCCTCGAACAACGCCCTCACGCTCTCCCAGCCTGGTCCCGGAGTGAAACGCGCCAGGAAGAACGGCTGATCACAGCCGTACTCACTGAGCTCACCGACCAAGGCATCTCCCTGCAAGATCTGCCACTGTGTCATCTGGTGTCCCGTCCGCTGCCATCTGGTCGAGATCGCATCATCGCAGCGCTATCCATCCGAACAAGGGCGTCATTCCGAAACGATCAGTTGTTCGTCTGGCCAGCCCGCTGATGCAGGCGAAACGGCCTGGCGGTAGGCGTCTCGACACCTGCGCAGCCGAGGGGTGCGTACGGCGGGCAGCCGGACCAGGGTGTCCTCGAAGGCGTGGTGGTGGGGCGTCAGTGGGCGCCAGGGGCGCGGTGGCAGGGGGTAGTCGTCACGCAGGACGCCCTCCGGGAGGGCTCCGGTCGCGGGCATCGGCGACGTCTCGCCCGGGTGGGCGAGGTACGCCCAGACCCCGCTGTCCAGCGGCACCACGGCCTCCTCATCGCCTGGCGGACGCCAGGGCGCCCCCGTGAGCGGGTGGCGGGGGACGAGAAGGATGTCGGGGCGGGGCCGCGGCAGGTGGATCCCCGGGCCCGCCAGCCCCACGGACCGGGCACCGGGCCCGGCGGGGAGATACCGGCCGACTGCGTCGCCGAGCACCTCGGCGACGGGGCCGGCCGGGAGGCTCACCGGGCGGTGCTCGGTGACCGCCACAACATGGGTCAGGGAGACTCCGAGCGCCGCCTCCCAGCGACGGCTCCACGACCCGTCGAACTCGACTGGCGGAACGCGATGCTCAGCGCATGCCAGGTCGTCCCAGCCGGGAATCGGACCGGCCGAGAGTCCCGAGGGGTGGCGTACGACCGCGTCGGGCTCAAGCCACACCGTCTGCCACGTTCCGCAGTCGTCCATGCGGGTTGCCACGGCCCGCCCGCACCCCACACACGCCAAGTTGGGACCGGCTCGGCCATCCACACCCTGGCAGTAGCCTTCGCACTTGTCGGGGATCAGGGTCATGGACCGGGAGTCGCCGGGGGCGATGACGATCCTGTTCCGCGCGCCGAAGGAGACGGAGTACACCGGCGCGAACACGCCCTGCCGAGCAGCCGCGTCCGCTCCGACCTCCTTCCACGGTCGCCAGGGCGGTCCGGTGGGCTGGGGGTCGACTGCGTACGTCGCGGGCTCCATCAGCGGAGGGTGGAGTTCCTCCCACCTCCCGTGGTGGGCATGGACAGGGAGGGCGACCCGGGACAGTGGCGCCGTCAGCTCCGTACCGCACCCGGCACACGCGAACACGTCCAAACAAGCTCCCCCTCGCCCCGATTCCCCGGGGATTGTGCCTCGCCCGCTGAGGAGAATCCACCGGGATTCGGAACGGCTCGCAAGGTGCTTCCTCCAGATCACCTCGCCGCCATCCTCATCCCGTCAGCAAAGTCATCCGGAAGAATCGACCTGGTCCTGCCACCGTCCGTCGCGCATGATGACCCTCCCGCGCAGTTCCGGCTCGCCGCGCCAGGCGCGCACCGTCTTCGGCGCCACGCGCACATACAGAAAGGGTTCCTCCTCCGTGCGCGGGTCCCACCCGAACTTGGCGGCGAACGCCTCCGCTGCGTCTCCGGGGACCTCATGGTCCGGGAAGCACTCAGCCTCACCCTGGAGAAGCACCACATCGAAGGTGTCCGCCAGCGCCAGGCGCACGCGCGGCTCCTCGCGGACGTTCCGCGCCGTCACCGACGCGGCGCTGGTGCACATCCACATCGCCCGCCCGTCCCACAAGAACCACAGCGGTACCTGGTGCGGTCCGTGATCAGGATGCCCCGTCGACACCCAAACGTCCCGCTCGGCAGCGAGCCGGTCCAGCGTGTCCTGTCTCCGCTCCGCCGCCTGGCGGCGTGAGACTCCCGCGGTCTGCATGGGAGCCGACCTTAGCCAGCCGGCTCACAGCGCGCATGAGGCTCGGGTCCTACTCCCGTTGACCGAGGAACCCTCGGCCGTCGGTTCGAGATGCCGACCCAGATTCCGTGTGGCCGGCTGGAGGAGGCCCGGTCACGCGGTTGCGGGACGGCCTGTGACACTGCCGTCATGCGCGGACGAGTAGCGGACGAGTATGGGCCATTCGTGTGAAGCCCCACGCTGCGCGGCTGTTACAGAGATCCGGACGAACTGGCTGGGCGCGTGGAGGTGCAGGTGGGGGCGCACGGGGCGCCGGAAACCGCTTGTTGTTGATCTGCAGTCAGATCGTTGCGCCATTCAACCAAGTGCAGTCCGGTGGCTTCACAGTGGTTGCCGGTTACAGGCGAGAGTTACAGAGATGTCCGCATTTTGTCATGGTGTCCGTTTTCCCTCCGATGCGAGCCGCGTCCAGGCCACAGTTGGGGCCCTCGGCAGCACGCCGGGAACCTGAACCGCCCGTCGAGCGCCCACAATGGGCCTCGTTCGGCACGTCCTTGAGGGGGCATTTCACATGTCTGCTTCTCGCATCACTCGCCGCATCGTCGCCACCGCACTCGCGTCCGGCGCCCTCCTCGCGGCGGCCGCGCTGCCGGCCAACGCCGCCGGTCACGACCGGCACCACTCCTTCCGTTCGACGATCGTCATCGGAAAGGTCCAGTACGACAGCCCCGGACGGGACGACCGCTCCAACCGCAGCCTCAACGCCGAGTGGGTCGAGGTACGCAACACCGGCCGGCAGGCTGTCAACCTCCGCGGGTACACCCTCAGCGACCGTGACGGCAACCGTTACCGCTTCGACAACCTCCGCCTGAACGGACGCTCCAGCGTCCGCGTCCACACCGGCGTCGGCCGCGACACCCGCACCGACACCTACCAGGACCGCCGCAACTACATCTGGGACAACCGCGACACCGCCACCCTCCGCAACGACCGCGGCCGCACCCTGGACACCAAGTCCTGGGGCCGCCTCGGGCACCGCCGCTGACACGGCACTGCACACCCGGGGGCCCGGCCGCACCACGCGGCCGGGCCCCCGGCACGTTTCGTCGTACTGCTGCCACGAACACGATGGGTACCGGCCCCTCCCAACAGCTGGTCAACTGCGGCGAGGACGGCGTCGGTACCGTGCCCGCCGATGAGGAGCCGAACGCGCGGGTCCGGCATCCACTCTGACGGCGCGTGTCGCCGAGGCGGGACAGCGTAGGCCAGCTTCGTTCACCTTCAGCGAACAGCGCGTGTCCACGAGTTCGGGCAGCAGTGAGCGACCACTGGAGTGATGAATGCTCACGAGCCACGGTTATGGGTCAACTTCCGTGGTGCTGGGTCCGCATCGACCGGTTCGGTCTACGGTGTTGCATCGTGACGGTTCTGATCATCGGTGGTAGCGGCTTCCTGGGCGGTGAGCTGATCCGGCAGGCAACAGTGGCCGGACATCCGACGGCAGCAAGCTTCGCGACCAGGCCCGGTAAAGCGGCTGGGGTCGCTTGGCATCCCCTCGATGTGCGGGACGCCGGACGCATCGACGCGGTCATGGCCGCGGTTGACCCACGCATCGTCGTCAACGTCTCGAGCGGCAGGGCCGACTGGGCGGTCACGGCCGAGGGTCCCGTCCGTCTGGCGATGGCGGCGGCTTCGTACGGCAGCCGCTTGGTCCACGTCTCCAGCGATGCCGTGTTCTCCGGTGACCGTGTCCACTACGACGAGTCCTGCCTCCCCGACCCCGTCACCCCGTACGGAGCCGCGAAAGCCGCAGCGGAGACCGGGGTCCTGCTCACGTGTCCCGGGGCCGTCGTCGCGCGCACTTCGCTGATCGTCGGCGGTGGGCGGTCCGTCCACGAGCGTGCCGTGCACCAACTGGCAGCCGGCACCCTCGACGGCGTCCTGTTCACCGACGACATCCGCTGCCCGGTGCACGTCACCGACCTGGCTGCAGCTCTCCTGGAGCTGGCAGCCCACGACGCGCGCGGGGTTCACCACCTCTCAGGAGCAGACGCGGTGAGCCGTCACGAACTCGGCACCCTCATCGCCAGACGTGACGGCCTCGACGCCTCCCGGCTACCCACAGGCCTGCGGGGCGACAGCACGCTTCCCGGCGCCCTCGACGTCCGCCTCGACAGCCGCGCAACCCAGCGGAAACTGCGCACCGTGCTCCGCGGTGTGCACAACTTCCTCGCAGCCGCAGCGTGAACAGAATGCCAGGTCCCCGAGCGTCGAGTTGTGCGAGGCGCCGAGCATCCATGCAGAACCGCAAAGTCGTGCCGAGCCCGAGTTCTGACGGCGCTTCACATCAGTGGTGTTGGTCATGCGGTCCGTGCAGAGCACCGTTCCTTCCCGGGTGCACAGTTCAGCCCGCGGTGCATAGGCGGTAGTCCGGCCGCTCTCCCCGCTCGATGCGAGGCTCGGTGACGTCATGCAGACCGCCAGGCGAGGGAGGCCTCCACAATCCACTCCTCCAGCACGTACAGCGGTCGCCGTGGCGTGGGCGCGCCGCCCGAGGAGCGAGTCCACCGGGTCGGCGCCGGAGGCTGAAGGAACGGTCGCCTTCGACGCCCGCAGCTGCGCGAGCGGCCTCGGCTGATGCTCGCAGGCCGCGTCCTGCGGGCGGTCATTCGTTCAGCTTCACCCGGGCCCGCTCAGAGACCACGCGCAGGAACCGCGGCTTCCCCTCGGCATTGGTGGCGGTCACCTACTGGCGCTCCAGTGCTCGAGGCAAGCGGCCATGCGGTCGCGGCGGCCGGCGGTGAGGACACTGGGATCGGCAGCCAGACCCAGCGCCTCGCATACCTTCTCCACCGCCCCTTCGGTCGAGAGCACCGAGCGGTGGCCGGTTCTCGTACGGGACCTCCGTGTGCACGGAACGTCATCTCCCGACCGGCCGCTGGGCTTTCACCGGCGCCGACGGTCGCGCCGGAGCGGCAGGCTGTGCCCCGCCGGGATCCGTAGGCCGTGCGCGAGCCTGGGCGGCCGCGCCTCGTCGGTGGCTACGCGGTCGCGATCGTCCGGCGGCGTCGCGCGTGCCAGAGCGTGGCTCCGTACAGGACGGTGAACGCCATGCTCACTGCGGTCAGGAGAAGCCATGACAGCGCCCTCCAGCCTGCCACGTCGGTCCCGTGGAGCCAGCGGATCAGGAAGTTGGCGCCGGCCGCGACCGGGAACGAGAACACCCAGTACCCGTAGTGGAACGACTGCTGGCGCAGATCCGGAAGGAGGAACGCGACCACCAGGAGTGTGAAGAGCAGCAGCCCGGCGAAGCCTTGGCCCACGACGTCGAAGGTGCCCTGGTGGGCTGCCGTCCAGGCCAGGCCGCCGGTGGCCGGTGGGATGACCAGGACGGTGAGGGTGGGGCGGGCGGGCCGGGGCATGCCGCCGCCGTTGGCGACCAGGCCGCCGAGGATGACGGTGCCGAAGGCGAGCCAGTACAGGCCTCCGACGGCGAAGGTCGCCGCGGCGACCTCGGGGAGCCGGAGTGTGGAGGCGGTGGCACTGGAGATGAACGGGGCGGACACCACCGGCAGCAGATATCCGGGGTGCAGAGGGGCCGCGGCGAGGCCGCCCGTGACCCAGTGCGCCAGAAGGCGTGCGGCGATGACCGCGGCCGCCACGGCGAACGCGGCATAGCCCCATCGGGCGGCGTCCAGTCCGAACCGGGAGAGGTGCCCCGCCGCGAGCATTCCGACGATGGGGATGTAAGCGAGAGTGAAACCCTGGCCGGGGTGGTGGAGGTCATCGAGGACATTGCGCCATCGCCAGCCTCCGTGGCGTATGTACTGCACCAGCAGGACCGCCCACACGAGGCCGCTCACGGCGAACAGCGCATCGCTCACCCATTGAGGTGCGCCGAGGCCGAATGTTGCGGACTGCCATGCACCGCCGAGTCCGGCGGTTCCGAGGGAGATCGACAGCAGGCCGATCCTCTCCGCGCGAAAGTCGGATGGTCCTCTCCCGTGGGCGGTGGGGCCGCTTCCCGCAGGATCTCGCGTCGGAGCGTGGGCGGTCCGCTGTGGTGCGACGGACCCGTGCACCGTTTCCTGGTGTGTGCCGAGCGGTTGCATGAAGACCTTTTCTCCCCTTTCCGGAGCTCTTGTCCAGGGGGCGATACGAGTGGCAGGAGGGGGTTTGCGTCGTCGACGCCGGGCGATCCGGTGGCGGAAGCAGGCCGGAGTAGTTCGACGGTCAACCACCATATCCATAAGAAGCAAAAGTCGTATACTTATGTTCCCAGGCTGGAGGCATGACTACGAGGAGTGATCGGAATGAGTTGGCCGGCCACGGCTCGCTACGACAAGGACCCGGCCCCGGGTGGGCTTGCCTTCGCCCAGGACCTCATGAACACCATCGCCGCCGGCAAGCCGCGCACGAAGGATCTCCTCCAGCACCTCGCCGACGCCCAAGAGTGGCTTGACCAGGCACTGGCGGAGTGGAGCAGGGTCACGGACACCCCCCTGGGCGGTGTCGAACTCGACCCGCACAGCCTGGAGGAGCTCCGCGGTTTCCGCGACGATCTGCGCCGGGCTGCCGGACAGGACGGCGACGCCACCCTTCCCCCGCTCCACACTGCGGCTGTCGCCATGCAGCTCGGCGCGGACGGGCAGGTTCACCTGGAGCCGCGCGGCACCGGCTGGCGGCGAGTGGCGTCCCTGACCCTGATCGAGGTCTTCCAAGCCCAGCAGGCCGGCACGTGGCAGCGACTGAAAAGGTGTCGCAACGACCGCTGCCGGACGATGTTCTTCGACCGGTCGCGCAACAACAGCGGAGTCTGGCACGACGTCAAGCTGTGCGGTAACGCGGCGAACCTGCGGGCGTACCGGGCGAGGCAGCGGGCCAAGGCCGAATCGTAGGGCGTGACACCGGGCCGCCGTCACCGGCAGGCGGGGCCGCCCATGCGGCCTGAGATGAGCAGCTCAGCTGCGTGCAGCGCCGCAGCCCTTCGAGAAGGCGGGGCGAACGCCCGGAGACAGCCGCGGCCTCGCCGTGGCCCCGCCCTGTGGCGCCGGGGTGATCCCCCGGCGGTACGCGACAGAGGGACCAGTCGCGACACCTCGTGGGCACTTCCTGCGATGCCGCAGTCACTGACCGTTTCCTTTCCCTCTTATCCCGGCCTGGTGGGCATCTTTCCAGCATCTTACTTGTTGGACATACGCAAAGAGCTTACGGTTACGTCGTTGCCAGGCTTGTTGATACGCCTCCACCGCTCCGCCGGTGCGGCATCACCGCACGAGCCGCTGCAGCGGCGGAAGGCCGTACGTCGCGCAGCGCCGTCCCTGTGCCGCGCCCCGATCGAGGAGGGTCCCGATGATCATCGATGCCGCGGAGCTGGACGCCGCTTCCGCATACAAACTGCTGATCGGCAGTGTCATTCCCCGCGCCGTGGCCTGGGTCAGCACGGTCTCGCCCGAGGGCGTGGCAAACCTCGCGCCCATCTCCTTCTTCACTCCAGTCGGGCGGAAACCGCCCATGGTCTCCATCACCCTGCAGCCACGGTCGGACGGAGTCACGCTGAAGGACACCTTCATCAACATCCGCGACACGGGCGAGTTCGTCACCAACCTGGCGACGCTGCCGCAGGCGGACGCGATGCACGCATCGGCGTTCGAGTTCGACCCGGGCGTGGACGAGTTCGAGGCGCTGGGGCTGGAGAAGGAACCGTCCGAGGTGGTGCGCGCGCCCCGGGTCAAAGAGGCACCGATCGCGTTCGAATGCGTCGTCGACCGCATCATTCCGGTCGGGGACGACGGTGTCGATCATGTGGTGTGGGGCAGGGTGGTCCGGTTCCACATCAGGGACGACCTCTATCTGGAGCGAGGGCGGATCGACACCGCCGCGCTACCTGCAGTCGCACGGCTCGCCGGCGAGTACACCGTGGTCGACAACGTCTTCACCACACCCCTGGATGAGGAACTGCTGAAGGCCCGGCACGGTCACCGGACGCGGCGCCTGGACGCACAGGACGCACAGGACGCACAGCCAGGCGGCCGGTCCCCGCTCGACGGCAAGGACCGATCCCGCTCGGGTGCGGCGTCCACCTCCTCCGGCACGTGAGCCGCACGGTGGGAAAGAACGCATCGGGAAGACCGACGTGCGCGGGCCGGACCGCCGCCGACCGGCGTTCAGCTGACACCGGTTCGCCGACGATGCACCGACGAGGTGGGCGCAGCCGTCGACGCCCTCGGCAGGCCCTTCGTGATCGTCGGTCAGAGCATGGGAGCGATGGTGGCCGAACCGGTCGCCACCCACCTGCCCGGCCAGGCCGAAGACCGAAACGCGAAGTCCGAGACCCAAAGTCTGGTAGGAACGACCATGCCCCACCTGAC
Organism: Streptomyces sp. NPDC091376; assembly: GCF_044757085.1. Taxonomy (NCBI): domain Bacteria; kingdom Bacillati; phylum Actinomycetota; class Actinomycetes; order Kitasatosporales; family Streptomycetaceae; genus Streptomyces; species Streptomyces sp. NPDC091376. The sequence goes on from NZ_JBIVUF010000032.1 coordinate 20,008, forward strand.
CTGCTCCATCGACGACGGCATCGCCACTCTTGTCCTGAGCCACCCGCCCCAGAACCGCGTCCACGCACAGATGGCCACCGAACTCGCCCTGGCCCTCGAGACGACCTGCCGCAGCAGAGCCCGGGCCGTTCTCGTACGCGCCGGAAGCCCGGACTTCAGCTTCGGCGGTGGCATCGTCGACCGGGGCCGGACACGGACGTCACCCAACCGGCGCCCTCCGCAGACGCCGCCGCGGCCACGGCCCGGCTCAAGGGCGTCGCCCGACGCTGAAGCTCCCGCCCCGAACACCGGCGCGCGCTGAACGGCACCGGATCGACCAACGGGAAACGGGAATCGTGCCGACCGGCGGGACCGACCGGCAAGCCTCACCCACAGGATGCACGGAAGAGATGCACATGAACGAGCTGCTCGCCCAAGCCATCGAAGCCCACGGCGGAATCACGCGCTGGAACGCACTGACCGAGGTGCGGGCCACCATCGTCAGCGGAGGCGACCTGTTCGCCATCAAGGGCCTGCCGCAGGATCCCGCACCACGTGAGATGACCGTACGGCTGCACGAGGAACACGCATCGGTGAAGCCCTTCGGCGCCCCCGACCAGAAGACCGACTTCACGGCCCGACGGGTGAGCATCGAGAAGCTCGACGGGCACGTGGTGGCCGAACGCAATGATCCGCGAGCCTCATTCGCCGGCCACGTCCTGGAGAGCCCCTGGGACCCGCTGGACCGCGCCTACTTCAACGGCTACGCGCTATGGACCTACCTCACCACCCCCTTCCTGCTCGCCATGCCCGGCTTCACCGTCACCGAGATCGACCCCTGGCAGGAAGGCGACGAAGCCTGGCGGGGCCTGCGCGCGACCTTTCCACCCCGCATCGCCAGCCATTCAACCCACCAGGACTTCTACTTCGGCCCCGACCGGCTCCTGCGCCGTCACGACTACCACGTCGACATCGCCGGTGGATTCGCCGCCGCGCAGTACGTCCACGACTACGTGGAAGCGAACGGCATCCTGCTGCCCACCAAACGTCGCGCTCACCGCCGCGACCCCGAGGGCCACCCGATCGCGGAGCAGGTCATGGTCTCGATCGACCTCAGCAACGTCCACTTCAGCTGACCGAAGACCTCACCCGAAGCCCCGCCCCAGGCGACCGGCTCCCAGCTCCCCCGCCATCACCCAGCCGTCGCCTTCCGACCGCGTGCTCGTTCCAGCTCCAACGCGCTCTGGGCGGGTGGGCAAGCCACTGCCCAACAGCAAGGTGCCCTGGCCCACTGGACGCCAGTCACGACCGATGACTGCGCGGCTACGATGGCCAGGGAATCTTCGGTCTCGGAACGGCTCAACGCCGAGTCAGCGACACGAGTTGGGGGGGCCTGTGCGTCGGGCGTTCGTCCTGGGCAGGAGCTTCGCCGGCATGCTCGCCGCGCACGTCCTCAACGGCATGCTCAACGAGCTTGTCGTCCTCGAACCGGACGCTCCCTCCTCCTGATCCTCCGAAGGCGACGTATCCAACACTCCGCCCTTGAGTACCCAGTCAACTGCCGTCGTCCGACCGAAGGAACAGAGCCACCACCATGCCCACCTGGTCTCGCACGCTCGACAAAGCCGGCGTCTCCGATGCGCTCCTGCGAAGGGACTACACCGAGCAGCGAGGCCTGGTCGCCCGCTTCGCTCGCGCCGAGTACCTGGCGGTCCGGTTGCTGTTGCCCGCCGCCGTCGTACCGGACGTCATCGCCGCCACCGCATTCATGCACCACAGCGACAACCTCATCGATCAAGGACCCCTCGACGAGCGGCTGAAGGCACTCGAGTCCTGGCAGGTTCAGGTGAAGGACGCCTTTGACAGCGGCTCGACAGACCAGTCGGTGCTGCGAGCGCTGGTCCACACCGCCGGCCGACACACACAGCTGGAGGGGCACGTACAGGCCTTCCTCAACGGAGCTCCCACTGAAGTGCAGTGGGAAGGCTTCGACACGGACGACGACTTCCGAGGGTACGTCGACGCGTACTCGCACCCGGCCTTCATGCTCATCGCCTGTCTGCTTGAGCCCTCGACACAGGCTGATGCCTATCGCACGGGATGCCGAACGTTCATCGAGTCCAGCCAGCGGCTCGACTTTCTGGAGGACCTCGCTGACGACCTCGGGACCGGACGCCTCGGCCTTTCCCAGGAGAGCCTCGCGGCCTTCGGCGTCACGCGTGCTCAACTGGAGCGGGGGGAGCGCTCAGAGGGCCTCCAGAAGCTGATTCGTCATCAGGTGGAGCTGATCCGGCCGGGGCTCGTCGCCTCGCAGAGCCTTGCCGGCCTTGTCGACCCTCGCAGCAGGCAGTTCATGACCGCCCTCGTGTCCCTGCAGCAGATACGACTCCAGAAAGTTGAGGAGACAGGAGCATCACTCCTTCGCAAGTCCCCGAGCAAGCCGATCGCGGCTTCGCTTCGCGTGCTCGCTCGTGCCTACCTTGCTGCCCGTCGCGCACGGTGATGTGGAGCGCTTCGTCACGCCGTACCGGTACGTGTCCGTGAGCCCGGTGACGTCGGCATCTTGCTGGTCATAGGTACGTTGGGCGTTGGGGATTCTGATTCGACACCCGGTTTTCAAGGATCCCCAACGACCCGCGTGTGCAAGGGAGAACACCTCACGCCGTCGGGTTGCCGGCACCTCAGATCCCCACTGCCGGACGAGTCGATGTGCCATTTGCTGTGCAACAGCCGTACGCTGCAGTCACAACAGCGGGCACTTCCCGGATGCTCACCCTCACGTCTCAGGAGCACATCATGACAACCGCAGCCACCGCAGTGAACAGTGTTGAAACGACAACTGCCATGCTCCAGGCGGAGCTTCCTCAGCTGGAGAAGCACCAGCAGGCGCTCCAGGAGGAGCTTGCCGCCGTGTCGGTACGTCTGGAATCGGTCCGCGGAGCGTTGACGGCGCTGAGCGCCCTGTCGGCCACCGCGATCCCGCACCCCCGTGCCGCCGAGACCGATGCCAGTGCCGACACCGAAGTGGCCGCGGTCCCGAACGAGCCTGCCGCCATCGAGGAAAGCCCGGCACCCGAACCGGCCACGGGCGACATCGCCGCGGCCGACGAGCCTGCGCCGGCACCGCAGGAGACGGCACCCGCGCGCAAGGCCCGCAAGACCAGCACCAGCACCAGCACCAGCACCACGAAGAAGAGCGCCGCCAAGTCGACGGACAAGCCGGCCAAGCGCCGCCCGGTCGCGAAGCCCACCCCTGTCAAGGCAGCGAAGAAGACCAAGCAGTCACCCAGCACCACTGCCTCGGACACCGCTCAGGACACCGGTGGTCTCACCGAGCAGGTCATCGCGATCCTGAGCCGCCAAACCGATGTTCCTCTGCGCGCCAGGGACGTGGCCGAGGCCCTCGGCCGTGACGAGAGCACCGGCAGCATCAACGCCGTCCGCAGCACCCTCGACCGCCTCGTCGCCACTTCCCGCGCCCACCGTGCCGGACGTGGCCTGTACCAGGCGCCCGCCGCCTGAACCTCGCAGCCGCCGACGGGTCCCGTGACGGTGTGAGCCTTCCACATGGGGAACGGTCAAGCGGGCACGTCCTGACGGACGTGCCCGGCTGCCCGGGATGCCGTCGTCCTCGTGAGCTCCTCCCCGGGCCAGCCTGGCCCGCAGAGGACGGTGGTGTGAGCTGCGTAGAGGCTTCCTCCTGTGCGCAGGCACCGCATGACGTGCTCCCGCCGCGCCTCGGGGCCGTAGGAGTCCGGAGGGAGCGTCTGCCGGAGGATGGGGCTCTGCCCTCGCGTGACCGCGGGGCTGCGCCGCCCTGCCGGCCCCGCTGCGCGTCCGACGTGCCTCGCCCCGCCTGACTGCCGTTCGGCTTCCGGGTGGCACCGCGTTGACAGTGAGACGGGCTCGTCGGTCACCGCTGGACGCAAGTACCAGGAGTGGGTGCGCAGTTCGTTCCGGGCCGTCGTCGCCGGTCCACCGTACGGTCTCCGAGACGGCATGGGCGGCGGCTGAGGGCGGCACGTCCTCGCCTCGCCGGCGTGGCACGTTCAGGCGTGGGGTCCCGAGGCCGACCACCCGGTCACCGTGTCTCACCCACCCCAGCAGGCTGTCCCCGCACCACCGCGCACTCTCGCACAACGCTCTGATCCCCCAGGATTCGTCGAGGACAGTTCGGACTTGGCCTAGACCTGGTGCCTCGTGCACACCGGGTCCTAGACTCGCCGTGGCCCTGGCACAGCGCCACGGCCCTACCGAATCCGCCGAACAGATGCGCGGCCCGTGCGATCAAGGGAAGGCATCCCTGCTCGTCGGCATGCCGTGACCAGCCCGGCCGTATGTCCGTTCCTCACGTCCTGGCGAGGCAGTCCCACGTGCTCCACCCGATACGCCCGTATGCCACGGGCGCCGAAAGGAGAACCATGGACCCACGCAAGCGCGTCCCGATCCGGGGCAGAGCCGCCGCCACTCTCGGGCTCGCCGCCGCTCTCACCACCGTCACCGGTATCGCCGCCGCGCCGGCCTCGGCCGGAACCAACTGCGAAGGCGGCTACCACTGCGTGTTCTACTTCGACTTCAGCAGTGCCAAGCACGGCTACTTCAACGGTGACCCGGACTTCTCCAACGACGCGTTCAACCAGGGCGGCTCGTCGGGCCGGGGCACCGGCGTCAACAACAACGTCTGGGCTGCCAGCAACTCCAGCACCGGTGGGTACTACAGCCTCTACTACTACAACACCGGCCGCACCGGACCTCTGGTCTTCTGTGTCAGGCCGGGCAGCCAGGTCGGCCGCGAGCAGCTGTCCACGAACAATGTCGCCGGCGACGGCATCGGGCAGCGGGACGAGGCCAGTTCGCTGGAGCTGCGGGACAGCGGGTGGATCCCCGGCGGATGCTTCTGATGCACGGGATCCGGCGCGGCGGGGCAGCACGTCTCCTTCGGCCGGGCCATGCCCGCCGTCACGTCATGGTGGCGTACCTGCTGCTCGTGACCGCGCTGGGTGCCCTGGCGGCCTCTGACGGGCCGCCAGGGACACCGGGGCGAACCCAGATGTCGGCGGCGCGAACCCAGGCGCCGGTGCTCCGAACCCAGGCGTCGCCGGCCGAGCTGCACCGGCTGCCGCCGATCTACCGCATGACCTACCGCTGGTCCGCCGCGGGGGAACGTATCCAGCGCGCGCATCACCAAGTCGTCGGCACTTGCATGGACCGCCTCGGCTTTGCCTATCCGCCGACGCCACCACCCAGCACGTCCCGAAGCGAGGGTCCCTGGCCCTTCCCGTTCGGTTTTGAAACGACGGACCAGCTCCAGCCGCGCCCGGCGGAGCCTGCGCCCAGGGAAACACCGCGTGGAGAGGCCTTCGAGAGGGCTCTGTTCGGCGACCCGGACCGCCGTGTCACCGCACGCGGGGCGAAGCTGACGGTGAACCGGCCGGCGACGGGCTGCCTGGCCGAGGCGGACGGACGACTCCAGGGCGAGATGCGGATCCGCAGCATGCAGCTGTCCATTCTGCTGTACGAGGCGGAGACGGCCGCGTTGCAACTCCTCGACGCAGAACCCGCGTTCCGCAGTGCCACCGAACAGTGGCGACGCTGCGTCCAACGGGCGGGCTTTCCGTTTCGCGATCCGCGCGACCTCTTGCGGAAGAGTTCCGCCCAGCCGGACCCGGCAGCCGCGCAGGCCGACGTGCGGTGCAAACGCAGTACGGGCTACCTCGCCACCGCCTACGACCGACTCGCCCGCATCCAGCAGCGCCTGCTCGACAAGGAGCCCTCGCTGGCCAGGGACTGGGCCAGGAGCCAGGCACGGCAGGACTCCGTGGCCAGGGACGTGCTCCCGTAGACGCCCTCGTCGGCCGCCAGGTGAAGCGGGCTGACGCACCGGGCACGACACCGGCCGTGAGGGCCCCGGGAGTCCACAACGGATCCCGGGGGCTCGCGCTCTCAGTCCTCCAGTGAACGAACTGTCAGTCCTCCAGTGGTGGAAGGTCGGCCAGACCGGTGTCGAGCAGGATGCGGTCGATCGTCCGGGTGAGGGTGCTTCCGGCGTCGATGACCGCCTCGGTGCCGCCGGGGAGCAGGTCGAGTTCGCGGTACCACTCGCGCAGCTCCCGCTCGCCGACCTTGTCGGCGATCGGCTTGGTGGCATGGCGGGCGAGTGTTTCGTCGAACGGCACGTGGAGGTAGTAGCCGTGGGTCGAGCCGCGGTGGTCGGCGCGCAGGCGGGTGAGCATGGTGCCGTAGTGGTCGGCGTAGAGAATGCCTTCGAGGACGACGTGGTAGCCAGCGTCCAGGGAGTAGCGGGCGACCGTGTCGATCAGGCCGATGTTCGCCGCTCCCCGCCGGTCGCGTTCGCGCAGGACGACTCTGCGGAGGTTGTCCTGGCCCACCAGGGCCAGGCCGCGGCCGAAGCGGTCGCGGACACCGGCCGCGACGGACGACTTGCCCGAGGCGCTGTTGCCCCGCAGGATCACGAGCCGGGTTGTTTCGGTGCCCACCATCATCCGGGCGAGGCTACAGGCGACCACCGACAGTGGGGCGGAAACCGCCCGGACGTGCGGCGTGGTGGTGCCACGCGCGTTCCAGGGCAACCGTTGCGGGCCGGTCATCCGTACGGCGCCCCGGGCTGCGGCACGGAGGCCGTGTTGCACTGCCTGTGTGCCGACTTCGAGCGTCTGGCGAGTACCGGGGTCCGGGTGGGGGCGATCAGTCAGGGCGAGCGCGCGACCCGCGTCGGGCTCGTCGTGGCGGACGTGATGCGTCGGTTGACGCGTCAGTTGACGCGTACGGCCGTGACGGTGAAGCGCTCGACCTCGGCGACGTGCCCGCCGGTGGATGCGACCACCGTCAGCACGGCGTCGCGTGCGCCGGAGAAGGGCACCGTCACCTTCCAGGGCTGTTTGTCGCCGCCCGCCGAGGTACAGCACGGCGAGGTTCCCAGCGGCTTTGCGGACGACGGCTGGAACACCTGGACGCGGATGCTCTCGTCCACTCCGGTGATCCGGCCGCCGGTGACCATCGGGGAGCGCACGAGTGCCCCGTATGCGGGTGTGGTCAGGGAGAACGTGGTGTCGTCGGTGCCTACGACCTCCCACGGGGCGTCCGTTCCTGTGCCGTAGCGCACGAGGTGGATCACCGCTGCGGTGCCGCCCTCTGACCCGGTCGGTGCGACGCCGATGCGGGCGTGCCTGCCGCTGACCGCGCGCGAGGAGATGCGGTCGATCTCCTTGAAGCCCAGGTAGTTGCGGGTGAAGGACAGTGCGGTCTGGCCGGGGTCGAGATGCCAGGGCTGGTGGCCGCTGGAGCGGTAGGCGCGCTCCCATGCCTCGGCTTGGGCGGGCGTGGTGAACGGCCACAGTGGCTTGAGGCTCCAGGAGCCGAGCGGTGGCGTGGCCGGAGTAGCGGGCGTAGCCGGAGTAGCGGGCGTGGCCGGGGTGGCGGGGGTGGCCGGGGTGGCTGGGCTGGCGGCCGTGGACGGGGGCGTGGTGGGCGTCTCCGGCGCGGTGGCCGGTGTTCCCGATGCGCTCGGGGACCCGCCGGAGCTGCCGCAGGCTGTGAGCACCATGCCCGCCACGGCCGCTGCGACGAAGTGCCGGAGTGGGAGCCGGATGTTCAATGGGTGTCCCCCGGTAGGAGTCGAAGCGGCCATGGCGAGCGGCCACTGTGGTGGTCTGTCCGGCTATGGTGCCACCCGTCCGGCTCGCATCACAGAGGCCATGCCGCCATATCGTCCTCACTGTCCGCTGCCTGGTCGTGAATCCCCTCGCCGCAGCGCTGGGTGGGGCATGGCGCAAGCAGGAAACTGCCTCGGCCCGGGCTTGAGTGGGCATTCCGGTCCCTGCCGACCTCCGGCGCACCGACTGAGTACGCGTACGGATGGTGCGCGCCGCGGCACCCGAGCAAGATGCCCACATGACGGATTCCGCTGCGGAGACGGCCCGGCGAACGCGACGCACGGTCATCACTTTCCTTGTCCTGACGGCCGTTCTCCTGCTCCCTCTGCTGGCCGGGTTGTGGTACGCCGCCGACGACGCGCTCCAGCACAAGAGCGCCACGGACTGGAGCGCCAACCACGAAACCAGGAAGTCACTTGAGCGCGCCGCCATGCTGATCGTCGGCGTGCCGATGGCCGGTGCCGCGTGCGGCTGGACCGGGGCGACGGTACTGGGACGCCGCACCGCTGTCGCCACGACCACGGGCGTCATGCTGGGCGCGATCGCCCTGTGGATCCTCGGCATCGCCTCGTTCTTCATCGCCTTCGGCAACGCCACGTTCGACTTCTGAGCCGTCCGGTCTTGCGGCAGGCGGCCAGCGGCACGTACCGCAGCAGCACGCGTCGGAGGACCGGGGAGCCGCGCAGCCAAGGACGCGGTGGGCGTGCTGGGCGTGCTGGGCGTGCTGGGCGCAGTGAGGCTTGCCGTGGTCCGTCCCGGATCCGGCCCGTGCGGCGGGCGGCAGGGGTGTGGCCGTGAAGGTGCCGTCGGGGTCGAACCGGGCCTTGGCGGCCAGGAGTCGTGGCGTGTTCGGGCCGTAGGCGTGGGCGATCTCGTCGTCCTGACGGGGACCAAGCATGTTGGGATAGCCGCCGGGCAGCGCGTGGGGCGCCAGCGAGCCAACGACCGAGTCCGCCCACGCATGATGCGGCCCGGCGTCTGCCGGTTCCCACGCCGCGACGATCTCGACCATGAAGTGGTCCTGCCGGATGCCGAACGCGGTGCTCTCGGGGGCCACCCGGGCCGCGGCGCCGTGGAAGTGGTGCAGCAGCACGCCCGATGCCGTACTGGTGACCGAGTCCCCCGCCGCGATGAAGGCCTCGACGACCCTGGGCGTGAGGGCGGCGACCGAGCGCGTGCGCGCGGTGACGTGCCGGCCGGTGAACTCGCCCTGGGCGTCGCCTCGGTGCAGCAGTTCTTCCTGGGAGGTCGGGCCGACCTGTGCAAAGGCCGGAGTGCCGAGTCGCTGCAGTGCGCCCAGGTGCGGCTCGCCCGTGCTGGTCGCGGCGTTCCATGTCGGCATCAGGAACAGCGTCGGCACTCCGTCGGGGCCGGCGAGGAAGGCGGTCTGCACGGTGAGTGCGTCGGGGGCTTCGGCCAGGACCTGGCCGAGCCGTTCCAGCACCTTCCCGGCCTGTGCCCAGGGATAGCCGATCAGGCCGGCGAGCAGACCGTCGTGGGGGTGCAGGCGTAGGCGCATGGATGTCACGACGCCGAAGTTCCCGCCACCGCCGCGAAGGGCCCAGAAGAGTTCGGGGTCGCGCTCCTCGTCCACGCGTACCGCCCGGCCGTCGGCCAGGACGACGTCGGCACCGAGCAGGTTGTCCAGCGCCAGACCGTGGCGGCCGTTCAGCGGGCCGTACCCGCCCGCGAGGGTCAGGCCCGTCATGCCGACGCCGCCGACCGTGCCGGTGACGGCATTCAGCCCGTGCGGGGCCAGCGCGGCGACGAGACCGGCGACTGTGGTGCCCCCGCCGATGGTGGCCACACGCGTGGCCGGGTCGACGGTGACCTGCCCCATACGGGTCACGTCGATCACCAGCGCGTCCTCGCGTACGCCGCGTCCGGGGATGTCGTGACCGCCGGCGCGTACCGACAGCGGCAGGCCGTGCCGCCGGGCCGCGCGCACCGCGGCCTGAACGTCGCTTCGGGTGCGTGCGTGGACGACGAGGGCGGGCCGGGTGTGCACGGCACCGTTCCAGATACGGCGGGTTGCCTCGTAGGCCGGACCGGACGTCGCGACCGGGCCCGGCCCGATCTCGGCGGCCAGCTCACACGCGGCACTCATGGTCGCGGTCGTGGTCGTGCTGTTGGTCGTGGCTTCTGCCGTCATGATGCAGCCCCTCGGGAGAACCCCCCTTGACCAGAGCCTAGCTCTAGTGACGAGAGTACTCCTCGTGTCCTCAGAGGCAAACTGCTCTCAGTAGAGATCGGTACACTCGGAGCATGAGTCCTCGAAGCGAGCGCACATCCACCCCCGGCACCCGCAGCACGACCGGTGGGCCCGGCGCGACCGGCGAGGGGCGGAACAGTGAGCGGCCCAGCCGGCGGGCGGAGTACGCGGAAGCGACGCGCCGCGCCGTCATCGACGAGGCACGCCGGCTGTTCAGCGAGCGCGGCTACTTCGCCACGAAGGTCGACGACATCGCCGTCGCCGCCCGGGTCTCGCCGGCGACCGTGTACGTCATCGGCGGCAAGCAGGGCCTGCTGCGGATCCTGGTCGACCGGTGGTCCGCCGCACCCGAGGTCGAGACGGCCCGGCGGCAGCTGGAGGAGGCCGGCGACCCGGCGGAGATCCTGCGCATCGTCGCGACCCTGACACGGCGGATGCGCGAGGACTACGGGGACATCATGCGGGTCGTGCTGGCCACGGCCCCCCACGACGCGGCGGCCGCGGAGGGTCTCGCCCTGGCCACGGGGCGCTATCGCGACGGCACCAGGGTGGCCGCCCGGCGCCTTGCGGAACTCGGCGCGCTGCAGAGCGGCATCGACGTCGAGCGGGCCCTGGACATCCTGTGGTTCTACTTCGGATACCAGGGCTTCTTCACCCTCGTCGACGACAACGGCTGGTCCCACGCGCAGGCCGAGGAGTGGCTCCTCACCGCCGCCCGCCAGGCCCTGCTGACGCCCTGACGACGGCGCACCCGGCACACTCAGCCGCCCACAAGGCACACCCGGCACCCTGACGGCCCAGACCGCCCTGACCTCGCCCTTCGGCTTCGGCTTCGGCCTGCTTCAGCCGACTGTCCTGACGCGCAGACCGCCCGTACCGCACGCGCCGCCGTGCGTGAGCACTCAGCAGTCGGTTGGATTTTCCAACCCTGCTGGTTAAGGTGGGTTGGGAATGCGAACCCACCTCCGAGGGGGACGGAATGCTCAGCTCAGCCGCAGACATCGTCAGTGCCCGGGGCGCCGAACCGACTGCCGCCACTCCCTCAGGAGCGGAGGACGGCAGCACCGTCCACGTCGACCGGTCCTGGTGGTCGTGGAACGGGGCCCAGGGCGGATACGTCGCCGCTCTCGCCCTTACCGCCATGCGCGACGAGCGCGCCGCACGCGCACAGGGGGAGCTCCCGGTCCGTGCGCTCAGTGCGCACTTCCTGGCCCCCGTGGACGAACGTCCGCTGCACTTCTCGGCCTTCGCCCTGCGAGAGGGCAGCCGCACATCCATGTCCTCGGTCACCGCCGTCCAGGACGGTGTCCCGGCGCTGACCGGCTCGGCCGTGTTCGGACGGACCGGGCACGGCCCTGTGTACGACGGGATCCCCGCACCCGACGTACCGCACCCCGAGGCGTGCCCTGTGCTCACCCTCCCGAATTCCCTGGCGGCCTTCGCCGCCCGCCTGGAGATCCGCCCCGCCACCGGTGCGCGGCCGCTCGGCGGTGGACAGCAGGCGGAACTCCTGGCGTGGATGCGCTTTGCCGACCACCGGCCGCTGGACGCCGAGACGACGGTCGTCCTCGCCGACGCCCTGCCACCCGCGTTGTTCGCCCTGTGGACCGAGGCGCGCCCGGTACCGACGGCCGAGCTGACCGTGCACTTCACCGATGCCCTGGACGCGGGCCCGTCGGACGGCTGGGCCCTCGTCCGGATCCGCACCGAACACGCCGGCGGCGGCTGGGTCATCGACGACAGCGCCATCTGGTCCGGTGACGGCCGGCTGCTCGCTCTCGCCCGTCAGGCACGCACCGTCCGCGACGGACTTTCGGCCGAGCGCTCGCAGTGACCCGACCGCGGCGACCCGACGCGCCGGCGGCTTCAGGAACAGGCCGACGGTGACGCGGTGGGTGGGGCCGGATCTCTGACCGCACTCCCTGCCGCCCGTGGCCGAACCGGCATGACGCAGCAGTACGGCGACGGCAACAAGCCAGGCGCCGTGGCGGCGGCAACGGCCCCTCGTTCCCGGCCAGCCACTCGTCCGGACGAACCCGCCGGAGGCTCGCCGAACACTCCGCACGGCAGACTTGGGTCATGGACTGGTCACCGGACCGAGAGGCGCTGCGCGGCCGCGTTGCCGTCGTCGCGGGAGCCACGCGAGGAGCCGGACGCGGAATCGCCGCCGCCTTGGGTGAAGCCGGCGCGACCGTCATCTGCACCGGGCGCACCAGTAGCACCAAGAGGATCCCGTCCGACTACCACCGGGCCGAGACGATCGAGGAGACCGCCGACCTCGTCACACGACTGGGCGGCACGGGCATCGCCGTCCCCGTCGACCATCTCGACCCCGCTCAGGTCCGAGCACTGGCCGAACGTGTCCGCCGCGACCATGGCCATATCGACGTACTTGTGAACGACCTCTGGGGCGGCGGACTGCTCAAAGGCGGCCCGCCGCAATGGAACACCCCCCTTTGGGAGCTCGACCTCGACGACGGACTCCGGATGCTCCGGCACGCCATCGACAGCCATCTCATCACCTCGCATCATCTGCTCCCCCTGCTCATCGAGAAGCCGGGCGGGCTGCTCGTGGAGGTGACGGACGGCACCGCCGACCACAACGCGTCGCGGTACCGGATCTCGGTCTTCTACGACCTCGCCAAGACCGCCGTGAACCGGCTCGCCTTCTCCCAGGGCCACGAGCTGAGTCCGCACGCGGCCTCCGCCGTCGCCCTCACACCGGGCTGGCTCCGCTCGGAGATGATGCTCGAGAACTACGGCGTGTGCGAGGAGAACTGGCGCGACGCCCTGGCCCCCGGCCGCGCCGGTGGCCGCCCCACCGCGCCACCGGACTTCGCCCTTTCCGAGTCCCCTCGCTACGTCGGACGCGCCGTCGCCGCACTGGCCTGCGATACGGACCGGGCTCGGTGGAACGGCGCCTCCGTCAGCTCCGGCCGTCTCGCCCGGGTGTACGGGTTCACCGATCTCGACGGCTCCCGACCCGACATCTGGCGATTCAACGAGGAGACCGGCGAAGGCGGAAGCGCCGCGAGCCCGGACGACTTCCGCTGACGCACTCCTCCGGCGCGCACCATCACAGCCGGCGCCGGTACACCTTCGCCACCACCAGCGGGATGCGGGACCCGCACTGGACAAGGCGGGTGACCATGACAGCGGGATGCCCCATCCACGGCGCGTGGGACAGCTCCCGCTCCTCCACGATCGATAGCCTCACCCCTCTATCCGTTGAGCGGGCTATGTGGGGTTTGTGATGCGTCGTCTTACGATCGGCCTGGCCCTGCTCGCCGGCCTGGTGTCCTGGCCCTGGGCGGGCCCCCAGGCCGTTCCCGCCCTCAAGGGAACAGCGGGCCAGGACAGCAGCCACGGCACGAACATCCTCCTCGTCGGGATCGACAGCCGCGCCGGGCTGTCCGCCGCCGAGAAGCGGCGCCTCCACGTGGGCGGCGAGGGATGCGACTGCACCGACGTGATGATGCTCGTACACCTGTCGCAGGACCAGCGGCGCGCCAGCATCGTCTCTCTCCCCCGGGACAGTTACGTCGAGTACGCCAAGCCCGACGGCAGCACGACGCCACCACGCCGAGGCAAGATCAACGGCGCGTTCAAGACCGGCCGCGGGCCCCTGACCGTGCGGACTGTCGAGAAGGTCACGGGCCTTCACGTCGACCACTACCTGGAGACCGACTTCTCCGGCTTCGAACAGGCCGTCAACCATCTGGGCGGTGCGACCGTCTGCACGGACAAGGCCCTCAAGGACGACAACTCCGGCCTCGACATCGCCGCGGGAACCCACCTTCTCGATGGCAATGGAGCCCTGCGCTACGCCCGGGCACGGCACATCAACCGCCCGGGAGACCTCGGCCGGGTCCGCCGCCAGCAGCGCCTGCTCGCCGGCATGCTGGACCGGCTGACCGGCCAGGGCGCCCTGGCCGATCCCGTCAGCGCGGCGCACACGGCCGGCCAACTGCTCAAGTCCGTCCGCACAGACGAACGGACAGGCCTTGACGACCTCGTCCGCATCGGCCGGACACTGGGCCGGCTTCCGGCCGCCCGGATGGAGTTCACCACCGTCCCGATCGCCGACTTCGACCATCGCGTGCCCGGCGTGGGATCCACCCTCCTGTGGCACCCGGCCCGCTCCCGGGCCCTGTGGAACGCCCTGCGCGCCGACCGCCCGATCACCGGTGACACCCGCATCACACCCGTGCCCGACACCCGCGCCGAGACCGACCCCGCCACCATCACAGTGCGCGTCGACGACACCACCGTCGCCAAGGCCCTGCGACGCAGCCGGTTCGCCGTGAGCGACACCTCGGCATCCGCGCCGTCGGTACGGCCCGCCGGACCGCCCGTCATCACCTATCCCGCGGGACGCGAAGCGGATGCCTCCACACTGGCCGCCGCCCTGCCCGGATCACATCTGCGGGCAGGCACCGGGAACTCCGCCTTCGACGTCGCCGTCGGCTCCGAGCCCGTCACGGTCAGGACCGTCACCTACGACCGCAACATCGCAGAAGGCGCACCGGTCGCCGCAAACCACCTCCACTGCGTCACGCCGCGGCGATGAACTCCCGCACAGCCACCACGGTCGCCCCGGCTCCGCCGACGTGAGTGCGTACCCACGGTCCGTCCGGTATCCGGCCGGGCCTGGCCCGGCCGGACAAGTCGACAGTGGGGCGGATCGGCGAGGGGCGGCCGGTCAGCCGTAGCGGCGCAGTTCGTGGAAGAAGTCGTCGATGACGTGCAGTTCGCCGGAGCCGTCCATCTGGTCGTAGACGTACTTGCCCACCGCCAGGTCGAGCACGCCGAGGCCGAAGGGCGAGAACACCACCGGCCGGTCGGCGGGCAGTGCCGCCCTGCCGGACATCACGTCGTCGAGGGTGCCGGTGAGGAAGTCGCGGCCGCCGGTGAGCTGTTCGGCCAGATGGGGTGAGGTGTCGGCCTTGAGGCAGTGCTCGACGTCGTCCACGACGTTCGCGGATGCGAGAATGATCTCGGGGGCGAGGTCGCGCAGGGAGACGTGCAGCACCAGCGGATGGTGGTCGAACCAGGCCGGGTCGCTGACGTGGGGTTCGGCGGCGATGGTGGCGAAGACCACCAGGTCGCTGGAGCGGATCAGGTCCTGCGGGTCGTCGTGGACGGTGATGCGGCCGGTGACGGGCGTCTGCTGCAGATAGCCTCTGAAGCCGGCCGCGCTGTCGGCGGACACGTCATGGACGCCGATCTCGTCGAACGACCAGCCGGTGCCCGCCAGGAACGTGTGGATGTAGCGGGCGATCAGGCCCGTACCGAAGAACCCGATCCGCGCCGGCCGCTGCCGTCCGCGGCTGAGCCGGTCCGCCGCCAGGGCCGCCATCGCCGCGGTCCTGGTGGCGCTGATGATGGAGCTCTCCAGGCAGGCGAACGGATAGCCCGTGTCGTGGTCGTTGAGGATCAGCACGGCCGAGGCCCGCGGAATGCCCGCCGCGACGTTCGTGGGGAAGCTGGAGATCCACTTCAGGCCGTCCACGCGGACCTGACCGCCGATCGAGGCCGGAAGCGCGATGATG
This sequence comes from Streptomyces sp. NPDC091376, assembly GCF_044757085.1. NCBI lineage: Bacteria > Bacillati > Actinomycetota > Actinomycetes > Kitasatosporales > Streptomycetaceae > Streptomyces > Streptomyces sp. NPDC091376. Next base: position 35,424 of record NZ_JBIVUF010000032.1, read on the forward strand.
CGGGCGGTCGGGCGGTCGGGGAACCGCAGGAAGTACGACGGCGGGTTCACCGAATCACCTGCCGCATGCAACCGGTAGGTGGCTTCGACGAGTTCGACGATCTGCTTCTCCCGGCCCTTGAGGGCATGCTGGACCTGGGCACCGGGGATCACCGCGAACGGCGGCACGGCGGACGGCTGCGACATGGACAACTCCCGTGGTGGAGTGGAGCGGCTGGTGGTCATCGCGGAACGGATGGCGGTCATCGGAGGGGGCCGGGGTTCGGTTCGGTCGGTTGGGTCGATTGGGTCCGGATGGGGGTCATTGGTCGCTCACCTCGATGGTGGGTGAGCAGTCGGTGAGTCGTACGGGTTCGGCGAGGCCGACGAGGACTTCGCGTGTGCCTTCGTAGGGCTCTCGGCTGTGGGCCGTGCGGATGTTGTCGACGAGCATGAGGTCGCCGGCCTGCCAGGGTTCGCGGGCGGTGTGGGCCTCGTAGGTCTGGTTGAGGAGCTGGACGACGTCCTCGCCGATGGGGTCGCCGTCGCCGTAGCGGGTGTTGAAGGGCAGGCCGTCCTCGCCGTAGACGTCGACGAGGTACTCGCGGACCTCTTCGGCGAGGGTCCACTGGTTGAGGAAGGCGATCTGGTTGAACCAGCAGCGCTCGCCGGTGACGGGGTGGCGGACGATGGCGCTGCGGCGCTGGCGGGTGCGCAGGGTGCCGTCGCTCTGCCAGGCGAAGTCGATGGCGTTGATGCGGCAGTAGTTCTCGATGATGGCTTTGTCGTCGGTGCCGAAGGCTTCGGCGAAGGAGGCGCCGATCTCGTCGTTGTAGCTGCGGGTGAGGAGCCAGCCTTCCTGTTCGAATCGTTTGACCAGTTCCGGGGGCAGGGCCTGGAGCACGGTGGGTGCGTCGGCGACGGCGGTGGCGCCCATGTGGGTGGGGGCGCTGAGGCAGGCGAACATCATCAGGCCGGGGAACTCGAGGGTGTAGCTGAGTTCGTGGTGCATGCACATGGGCTGGTTGGCGGGCCAGGTGGTGGAGGAGTACACGCCGTCGGCGTAGGTCTGGCGGGGGGCGAAGGCCTCGCGTTCGCTCATCAGGTCGCCGCCGGCCAGCTGCCGGAAGACACCGCCCACCTGATCGGCATCGCTCAGGTTCAGGCCGCGGACCAGCACCGCACCACGCTCGGCGACGACGGCACGCAGCGCCTCACGCTGCTCGGCCGCCCAACGCGCCGCATCGGCAGGGGTTTCGGTGTCAAGTAGCGCAACGGCGCCGGGCCGCGATGTGGCGCCGGGGAGGGCCGCGGAGTTCGGGGACGACGACATGATTGACGATCCTTTTCGTGGTGTGGTGTCTCTGACGGACGGTGCGGTCCGTCAGGGAGCGGGAGTCAGTTCGGTCGCAGAACCGGTCGCCGAACCTGTCGCCGAATCTGTCGGAGAGTCGGCCGCGGGAGGCGGGGTTCCGCTGTCGAGTTGGGTGGCGAGGTCGGCGAGGACGGGGTGGCGGGTGACGTCTTTGAGGGTGATCTGGCGGTCGAGGGCGATGGCGAGTTTCACGGCGGACAGGGAGGTGCCGCCGCGGTCGAAGAAGTGGTCCTGCCGGCCGATCTGGTCCTGCTTGATGCCGAGGACGTTCGCCCAGGCGGCGGCGAGCCGCTGTTCGGTCGCGGTGGCCGGCGCCTCGCGCCCTGTCGCTTCGGCGGCGGCAGGGGCGGCGAGGTCGGTGGCGAGCTGGGTGAGTGTCTTCTTGTCGGTCTTGCCGTTCGGGGTCAGGGGCAGGGCCTGCTGCCAGTGGAAGACCGCGGGAACCATGTACCCGGGCAGGGTCGCGGCCAGGTGCTCGTGCAGAGTCCGGCTGTCGAGCGGGGCGTGGGCGGTGTAGAAGGCGGCCAGCTGCCCGCCGGCACCGGTGTCGGTGACCACGACCGCGCCGTCGCGCACCCCGGGCACCTTCAGGAGCGTGTTCTCGATCTCGCCGATCTCGATCCGGAACCCGCGGATCTTCACCTGCGTGTCGCGGCGGCCCAGGAACTCCAGCTTCCCCGAAGGGTGCCAGCGCCCGCGGTCCCCACTGCGGTACAACCGCTCACCCACGCGATGCGGATCAGGCACGAACGCCCGCGCGGTGCGCTCGGGATCGTTCACATAACCCCGCCCCACACACACCCCGGAGAACACGATCTCACCCGGCGCGCCCAACGGCACCGGCACCAGATCGTCATCGACCACATACACATGCACGTTGCTCACCGGGGGTCCCAGCAGGACCCGCTCCGGCGCCGTGTGCATCACCTCGTGATTGGTGTCGTCACAGGTTTCCGTCAGGCCGTAGGCGTTCACCAGCGCGACACCCGGACGGGCGGCGAACCACCGCTCGGCCAGCTCCCGCTTCAACGCCTCACCCGTCACCGACACACACCGCAACCGCTCCAGCGCCCGCGGCTGCTGCTCCAGCCCCGCCAGCAACGCCTCCAGATAGGAGGGCACCACCTGCAGCACCGTCACCCCACCCGCACTCACCGTCTGAAGGAACCGGCCCACATCCAGCACCGCGTCCTGCTCCACCAGCACCGTCCGCCCACCCACCACCAGCGCGGACACCAACTGCCACAACGAGATGTCGAAACACTGCGGCGCCACCTGCGCCACCACACTGTCCTCACCGATCCGCAGATCATCGATCTTCGCGAACAGATGGTTCATCAGCCCCGCGTGCTCACACATCGCCCCCTTCGGCTCACCCGTCGAGCCGGACGTGAAGTAGATGTACGCCAACTGACCCGCATCCACCGGCAGATCCAGATCGTCCCCGGCATGCTCCTCGGCCCACGCATCGTCCACCAGCAGCCGCTGAACACCCCCCAGCGACACCAGCGCCTCGTCCAAAGAC
>NZ_JBIVUF010000033.1:0-38102 GCF_044757085.1 Streptomyces sp. NPDC091376
GTGATCGTGGAGGAAGCCCCCGTCGCGCCACTGCGGGAGTCGTTGGTGCAGGACTCGCATGTGGTGCGGGTGAGCGCGGCGGACGAGACCGCGCTACGGGCCCTCGCCGGAGCGTATGCGGATGCTCTGGGGGGCACGTCCGGGGACGAGCTGGGCGACTTCGCGTTCACGGCGAACACCGGTCGTGCCGGGCATCGTTACGGCGTGGCGGTGCAGGGTGCTGACGCTCGGGAACTGGTCGCCGGCTTGAGGGATGTTGCCGCGGGCCAGGTCACCGTGTCCCGACGGGGCGGTACCCCCGCGCCGACCGCGTTCATGTTCACGGGTCAGGGTTCGCAGTACCTGGGTATGGGCCGTGGTTTGTATGCGGTGGAGCCGGTGTTCCGGGCGGCGTTGGACGAGTGTGCTGAGCTGTTGGCGGGGCATGTGGATGTGCCGTTGCTGGAGTTGTTGTTCGGTGGTGTGCCGGGTCGGCTGGATCGGACGCGGTATGCGCAGCCTGCCATTGTGAGTGTTCAGGTGGGTCTGGTGCGCTGGCTGGAGTCGGTGGGGGTTCGTCCGGATGTTGTGGTGGGTCACAGTCTGGGTGAGCTGACGGCGGCGTGGGTGGCCGGTGTGGTGGGCCTGGCGGATCTGTTGCGGTTGACGGCGGTGCGTGGGCGGTTGATGGAGTCGCAGCCTGGTGAGGGTGCGATGGCGGTGGTTCATGCGGATGCCGAGACAGTCCTCGCTGCTCTGCCTGCTTTTCCGGGGGTGGAGGTTGCGGCGTTCAATGCGCCTCGTGTGGTGACGGTTACGGGCCTGGCGGATGCGGTGTCCCGGTTCTGCCGGGAGTCCGGTCTGCGGTCGCAGCCTCTGACGGTGAGTCATGCGTTTCATTCGGTGGCGATGGAGGGTGCGGTCGCGCCGTTCGTGGAGGCCGTTGCTGCCACGGCGCTCTCGGCTCCGGTGATTCCGTTCGCGTCGACGGTGTCCGGTGGCTGGCACAGCGCGGGGACTGCCTGCGACGCGGGTTACTGGGGGCGGGCGATTCGTGAGCCGGTGCGTTTCAGTCAGGCCGTGGCCGCGCTGGGTGAGGTCGGTCCGGCGGTGGTGTGGGAGATCGGTTCGCAGCCTCAGTTGACGTCGTTGGCGCGGGCGTCGTGGGGCGGGGTGGAGCCGGTGTGGATCAGTACGTTGCGGCGTGACCGTGTTGATCAGGTTCTGCTGCACAGTGCGGTGGCCGAGCACTACAACCACACGCGTACCGATCTGGACTGGGCCGGTCTGCATCAGGGCAAGGGCCGGCGCACCACCACCATTCCCACCTACCCCTTCACCCGACAGCGGTTCTGGATCTCCTCCGGCCCGCACGAGACCACGTCGAACCACAAGAACGAGACGAAGAGGCACGAGAACCATGGCTAGCGAATACGGACTCAAGCGACACTTCAACGGCGACGCGGCCCGCCTGATCGGGGACAGGATCCGAGCCGTCCACCCCGAGTTCGATGTGGAGGGCTATGCGACCGAGGTCGAGTCGCGCATTCCCGGCAAAGAACTGAAGGACCGCGTCCTCGTCCTGGCCGAGGGTCTGCGCACCCGCCTGCCCGCCGACTACTCCGACGCCGTGCCGATCCTCATCACCATCCTCGGCGACGAACTCGCCGAAGGCGAGGGCATGTTCAACTCCAGCTGGTTCCTCATGCCGGTCGCACGATTCGTCGAGGAGTACGGCCTCGACCACCCCGACCTGTCGCTGGACGCCATCGAGGAGATCACCAAGCGGCACACTGGCGAGTACGCGATCCGGCCCTACCTCGAACAGCACTACGCGCCGACGATGGAGCGCGTCGCCCTGTGGGCACAGAGCCCGAGCCACAACGTGCGGCGCCTGGCGAGCGAGGGAGTCCGCTCCCGCCTGCCCTGGGCCCGGGTCCTGCCCGTGTTCGTCAAGGACCCGCGGCCGGTCCTGGAGATCCTCGAACCACTGCGCAGCGACCCCTCGGAGTACGTGCGCAAGTCCGTCGCCAACAACCTCAACGACATCTCCAAGGACGCCCCCGATCTCGCGCTCACGACGGCGCTGCGGTGGCTGGAGGAGAGCCCGACCCCCGAGACCAACTGGATCGTCAAGCACGGTCTGCGCACCCTGGTGAAGAAGGGCGATCAGCAGGCCCTCGCCATTCTCGGGGCCACGGGAGGCGAGCATGTCCGCGTCCCCCGGCTGAGCGTCACCCCCCGGTCGGTGACGATCGGGGACACCCTCGTCATCAGTTTCGACATCGAGAACACCGACGAGCGGGCGCACAGCATCGCGATCGACTACGTGGTGCACCACGTGCGGAAGAACGGGCGCAGCATCCCGAAGGTCTTCAAGCTGACCACCCTCGAACTCGGCCCCGGAGCGCGGCGGTCCCTGGAGAAGACCCACACGATCAAGGAGGTGCAGACCCGCCGGTACTACGCGGGTGAGCACACCGTCGACATCCAGGTGAACGGTCTCGTCCAGGCCACCGAGCGATTCGACCTGCACACATGAGCGGCGTCCGGTCGGTTCTCAGCGCTGCCGATCCGCTGGTCTCCGACCACCGGATCGGTGGCATCCCGGTCTTACCCGCCGCCGCGCAGATCGACGCCGTGCTGTCCGCCTGCGACGCCCGCCGCCCCGACTGCCGGTGGACCCTGGAGCAGGTCGCCTTCCGGGTGCCGCTGCTGGTGGTGGGGCCCGAGGCGGAGCTCGAGGTCCACACGGCCGAGGACGGCGACTGCGCGGTCCGTTCCCTGCGGCCCGAAGACGGCGTACCCGTCGTGCACAGCACCGCCCGGGTGTCCGGCAGCCCGTTGCCGCCGCCCCGCTATGCCGATGTGGCCGCGCTGCGGGCCGGGTGCACGGAGCACGTGCCGCTGGCGGACGTGGGCGCGTGGCGCGAGGCGAGCGGGATCGCGTACGGGCCGGCGTACCAGGTGATCCGGTCGGCGCATCGGGGCCCGGGCCGGATGCTGCTGATGCTCCGGGCCGGCGACGACGCGAACGCGGCGTCGGCACCTGCCTTCGTACCGCCGGCCCTGCTCGACAGCGTCTTCCAGGCGCTCGGGATGCTCGACGGGGGTGCTGCCGGCGCGTGCCTGCCCTGGTACGTCGGCCGGCTGGTGGCCCGCCGCAGGATCTCCGGCACGGTGATCGCCCTCGTCGAGCGGGACGAGCCGGGCGAGGCCGGGGGCAAGGGCGGTGCCGTACGGGGACGGGCCACGGTCTGCAATCAGCAGGGAGAGGTCCTGCTGGAACTGGACCGCATCACCCTCAAGGCCGCCAAGCCCATCGCGCCCACGGTGTCCGATGCGCCCGCGGTGTCCTCTGCGCCCACAGTGTCCGATGCGCCCGCGGTGGCCCCTGCGTCCACCACCACGGTCGATGCGGCGCCCGCCGACGCCGAACAGGCGCTGCCGGCGGTCCCGTTGATCGAGACCGTCGTCTGGCGGGAGACCGATCTCGATCCCGTGCACCCGGCCGCGCCCGAGGGGCACGTGCTGATCGTGTCCCCGCACGACCTCCGTCCACCGACAGGTCGGCATGCCGGACACATGACGCCGGCGCAGCTCCTGGACGGGGGCCTCGACACGCTGCCGGCCGACGCCGCCTTCCGGGACGTCGTGTACGTGGCGCCGCGCGGGCTGAGCGGCGAGGCGCAGGTGACGGAGGCCCTGCAGGGGGTCTTCGCGCTGGTGCGCCGACTCGCGGCGCGCCCGCCGATGTCCGACCTGCTGATCGTCACCTCCGCCGCACACCAGGTGGCGCCGGAGGATGTCGTCGACCCCTTCATGACCGCCCTGTGGGGCCTCGGCCGCACGCTGCGCGTCGAGCATCCCCGCACCAGGGTCCGCCTGGTCGACCTCGGCCCCGGGAACGCGATCGGCCCGGACGACGATGACGTCTCCGCCTTCTGGGAGGCGCTCGGCCAGGACCGGCCGGAACTCGCCCGGCGCGACGGCGCCTGGTACGAGCCCTGCCTGCAGCCGCAGCACACGAGCACCACCGCCCCGGTGCGATACGACGGCGGCCGCTTCCTGATCACCGGTGGCATGGGCGGCATCGGCCTGCGCGTCGCGGAGTTCCTCGCGGACGCGGGCTGCGCCCATCTGACCCTGGTCGGGCGGACCGTGCCTGACCAGGGAGAGACCCGGGACCGTCTCGATCGACTCGGAAGGCGCTGCGACCTGACGGTCGTGGCGGCGGACGTCCGCTCACTTCGCGAGGAGCCGGCCGGCGCCGCACGCTACGACGGGGTGTTCCACGCCGCCGGAGTCCTGCGCGACGGACTGGCGCGCAGCCTGACGCAGGAGCAGGTGGACACCGTTCTCGGACCCAAGGTCGGCGGCGTACACGCGCTCACCGACCTGGTGTCCGGGAACGAACAGCCGGGCTTCGTCGCCCTGTTCTCCTCGGTCGCGGCCGTACGGGCGAACCTCGGCCAGAGCGCCTATGCCGCGGCCAACGCCTACCTGGAGGGCTACGCCGCCCGTCAACGTGCCGAAGGCCGTAGTTGGTACAGCCTCGGCTGGGGCCTGTGGACCGTCGGGATGGGCGAGTCCATCGCCCCGAAGGCCGCCGCGCACGGCATCCCGGCCCTTACCGCGGACGACGGCATCGACCTGCTCCGCACGGCCCTCGGCCGGCCTCCCGCGCATTACGTACTGACCGCCGCCGTGAAAGCGAAGGATGCACCCATGACTGCTGTCACACCGGAATCCGGGCTGTGGCCGTCCCTCACCCACGCGCTCATGAAGGTCCTGCATCTAGACGGCGTGTCCGCCGAGGACGATCTGCTGGAGCTGGGCCTCGACTCGATGATGGCGGTCGAGCTGGCGGCGTCACTGACCGCCGACGGGCTCGACATCGACCCCATGGTGTTCTTCGAGCGCACCAACGTCGGCGCGCTGCTGGCCCACCTCGAATCGCTGCCGCGCACCGCTCCTGCCGACGCCGCCGCTCCAGCTCCCGCTCTCGCCCACGCTCCCGCCCACGCTCCAGCTCCCGCTGCCACTCCCGTCCCGGCGCCCGCCCCCGTCCCGGTCGCCGCTCCGCGGACGCCCGCGGCGCCTCCGGCCCGTGCGTCGCACATCTCGGTGCCGCAGCAGCGGCCGGCCGCGGCGGTGGAACGGCCGTCGGCCGCCACCGTCCCGGGCACCGCCGACTCCTTCGTCCCCGACTGGGACCGCTTCAGGGACGCGGCGCCCGCCGCGGCGGCACCGCCGGTGTCGCCGCCCCGTGCCCCGTTCCCGACCGCGCCCCCGGCCCCGTCGGCCCCGGCTCCCGCCCCGGCTCCCGCCCCGGCGGCCGACCGCGTACCGCGGCGGACCCTGCCGGGCCGGCTGGCCGACGCCCCCCACGGCAGGTTCCTCGACCGGCGCATCGACGCCCTGTCGACGGAGGACCGCCTGATCGTCGCCAAGGACGAGTACTTCTACGAGCCCGTCATCGAGGAGGCCACGGGTCCCCGGATCAAGTTCGACGGCCGCTGGTTCCTCAACTTCGCCTCCTACAGCTACCTCGGACTCATCGGGCACGACTACATCGACGACCAGGTCCTGCGCGCCGTGGAGCGGCACGGGACCGGTGCGCACGGGGTGCGGCTGCTGGCGGGCACGCTGCACCTGCACCGGGAGCTGGAGTTGGCGCTCGCCCGCTTCCTGGGCACCGAGGACGCCATCGTCTTCTCCAGCGGCTACATGGCGAACGTGGCGACGGTCGGCGCTCTCGTCGGCCCCGGCGACGTCGTCATCGGCGATGTCTACAACCACGCCAGCATCCTGGACGGGTACCGGCTGTCCGGTGCGTCCGTCATCACCTACGCCCACAACGACCTCGCCGACCTGGAACGCGCCCTGCGCAAGGCGGGTGACACGGGCCGCCTGGTCGTCACCGACGCCGTCTTCAGCATGGACGGCGACGTGGCCGATCTGCCCGGCATCGTCGAGCTGTGCGAGCGGTACGACGCCCCGCTGATGGTCGACGAGGCACACAGCCTGGGTGTCCTCGGCGCCACGGGCCGCGGCATCACCGAGCACTTCGGCATCGATCCGGCACGGATCGACGTCAAGATGGGCACGCTCTCCAAGACGGTGCCGAGCGCGGGTGGTTACGTCGCCGGGTCCAGCGACCTGATCTTCGCGCTGAAGAACAACGCGCGGGGCTGGATGTTCTCCGCGGCCGCGACTCCCGCCCAGGTGGCGGCGGCCAAGGCGGCGATCGAGGTGATGTCGGCCGCCCCGTCCCTCACCGGGGAACTGCGGACGAGGACGACCCGGTACCGCGAGCAGCTCCGCGCCCTGGGCTTCGACACGCTGGCCAGTGAGACACCGGTGGTGCCCATCATCTGCACCAGTGCCGAGCAGGCGGGGACGATGGCCCGGCTGTGCCAGCAGGACGGGCTCTTCGTGCAGCCGATCGTCTACCCGGCCGTGCCGCGGACGCTGCCCCGGCTGCGGACCATCGTCAACCTCAGCCACTCCGACGCCGATCTGGACGCGGCCGTCGTGACGCTGGAGAAAGCCGGCCGCGTCTGCGGCCTGATCCGCTGAGCACCGATCCGGCGGAGCGGTCCACAGGACCGATACCACCGTGCGCCGACCATCGCATGGCTACCAAGGGGGGAACCGACCATGACCGACATCGACACCACGGCGTTCTTCGGGGCGATTCTGAAGACCATCGCCTCGACCCGCAACCACGGCACCGACCAGGACGCGTACGCGTCCGGTGTGCTGGAGCCGACCGCGCGGATCCGCGCGGTCGAGAAGGAGGTCGGTGACCGGCGGCTGACGCCCACCGAGGCCGAGGAGGTGCTCGGTCTCCTGGGGACGACGCTGCGCACCAAGCGCACGCCGGACGAGGAGCGCGAGTACTACCTCCAGTACATCGAGAAGGTCTCCGGGATCAGCCGGGCCTCGCTGGGCGTGTCCGGCTGGTGAGCACCTCCCGACTCGCGTGGTACAGCCACGAGATCTGTTTCTGGCACGACCCCGGTCCCGGATCGGGGTACGTGCCGGTCGGGCCGGGCGTCGAGCCGTTGCGCCAGTTCGCGGTCGACCCGGACCTCCGCCGTGCCGAGGGGCTGGCCAAGGCGTCGGGTGTGACGGACCGGTTCACCGTCCTCACCCCGACGCCGGCCTCCGACGAGGACCTGCTCCTCGTGCACGTCCCCGATCACATCGAGCGGGTCGAGGCTGCCTCGGCCGCCGGCGCGGGCGATGCCGGGGTGTACGCGTACGTCAACTACCACAGCGCGCAGGCCGCGAGGCTCGCCGTCGGGGCCTGCGTGCAGGCCGCCGCGGGTGTTCTGGACGGTCGCTTCGACCGGGCCTACTGCCTGGTGAGGCCGCCCGGCCATCATGCGGAGCCGGACCGGGCGATGGCGCTGTGCCTCTACAACAACCTGGCGGTGGCCGCCCGTGCCGCGCAGCGCCAGGGGGCGCGCCGCGTGCTGATCCTGGACTGGGACGTGCACCACGGCAACGGCATCCAGCGGACCTTCTACGAGGACCCCGACGTGCTGTACATCTCGGTGCACCAGGAAGGGTTGTTTCCCGCGGCGTCCGGTCTCGTCCTGGAGACCGGCGCGGGCGCGGGGGCGGGCAGCACCCTCAATGTGCCGCTGCCCGCCGGCTCGGGCCACGGCGCGTATCTCGCGGTGATGGACCGGATCGTGGAGCCGGCGGCCCGCGCGTTCGGCCCCGATCTGATCCTGGTCGCGGCGGGCGTCGACGCGAGCGGCCACGATCCGATGGGCCGGATGCTCTGCACCAGCCGCACCTTCCACTCGATGACGTCGACGATGTGCCGGCTCGCGGACGAACTGACGGGGGGCAGGATCGTCTTCGCCCACGAGGGCGGCTACTCCGCGTGGTACCAGCCGATGCTGGTGCTGGGCACGGCCAGTGCCATCGCCGGTCTGCCGGCCCCTCAGGATCCGTTCCTGCACTCGCTCGAGCACCTTCCGGGCCAGCGCCTCCAACGTCACCAGGACCGGGTGATCGCACACCTGGAGGACCATCACCCGCTGCTCGCCGGCTCGGCACCCCCGGCTACCGCGGCCGGTCCGTCCGCGGTGGCCGGGCGGCCCGCGCCCGGGACCGGGGTGCCGCGATGAGCGGTTGGTGGATGACGGTGGGGAGCGGCGCGCGTCGGCCGGCCGGCACCCGCCCGGGGCCGCGGCCTCGCGCCCGGTTCCGGGTCGTGGCACTCCCGCACGCCGGTGGGTGGCCCTCCGCGTTCCGCTCCTGGTGGCAGGTGCTGCCCGAGGACGTGGAGTGCGTCGTCGCCCAGCTGCCCGGCCGGGGCGCGCGTATCAACGAGCCTCTGGTGGCCCGCGTCGAGCCGCTGGTCGACGCCCTCGTTCGGGACCTGGCGGAGCTGGAGCCCCTGCCGTACGCGGTCATCGGGCACAGCTTCGGCAGCGTGCTCGGCTACGAACTCACCCGGGCGATGGAGCGCAACGGTCTGCCTCCCACCCTGCTGGCGGTGTCCGCGCGTCAGCCGCCGTGCTTCCCCAGCGAGCCGCCGTTCGCGCATCTCAGGAGCGACGCGGAGCTGCTGGAGCATCTGACGGACATGGGCGGGATGTCTCCCGGGCTGGTGGACCGTGCCGACCTGGTCCGGTCCTCGCTCCGGGCGATCCGGGCCGACCTGGAGGCGATGGAGACCTACCGGCGGCCGCCGTTCGGTACCGGTGTCCCGATCCTGGCGCTCGGCGCGGTGGACGACCCGGTCGTCATCGACGAGCGGATGCACCTGTGGTCGCTGGAGACGTCCGGCGGCTTCAGCCGGCAGACGTTCACCGGCGGCCACTTCTACCTCTACACACCCGCCAACGCGGCAGCAGTCGCCGCCCGCCTGATCCCCGGCCTCGACCACCCCAGGTCGGAGCCGCCCCTCCCGCACCCCCTCGTCCGATGACCGTCATCGGGCTCCGATGTGCACCATCCTGAAAGGAAACACATGAGTACCACCGCCGATACCACCTCGCAGGCAGGACCTCGTGAGTGGTTGGGCCTGGCCGTGCTGGCGCTGCCGACCTTGCTGCTGTCCATCGATGTGAGCGTGCTGCACCTGGCCGTACCGCACATCAGCGAGGGTCTGAACCCCTCCGCCGCCCAGATGTTGTGGATCATCGACATCTACGGCTTCCTGATCGCCGGCTTCCTGGTGACCATGGGCACCCTGGGCGACCGGATCGGCCGCCGGAAGCTGCTGCTGATCGGCGCCGCCGCGTTCGGCCTCGCGTCGCTGGGCGCCGTCTTCGCCGACGGCCCGGCCGCGCTGATAGCGGCGCGGGCCGCGATGGGCATCGCCGGAGCGACGCTGATGCCCTCGACCCTCGCCCTGATCATCAACATGTTCAGCGACGCGCGGCAGCGCGGCGTGGCGATCGCGGTCTGGGTCACCATGTTCTCCGTGGGCATCGCGCTCGGCCCGGTGGTCGGTGGCGCCATGCTGGAGTACTTCTGGTGGGGTTCGGTCTTCCTGCTCGGCGTGCCCATCATGGGCGTGCTGCTGGTGGCGGGCCCGATCCTGCTCCCGGAGTACCGCGACGAGGAGGCCGGCAGGCTCGACCTGACCAGCGTGGCGCTGTCGCTCGCCACGATCCTCCCGGTGATCTACGGACTGAAGGAGATCGCCAACGACGTGGTCGGCCCGGTCCCGCTCGCGGCGATCGCCGTCGGCCTGGTCGTCGGCGTGCTGTTCGTCCGTCGGCAGCGCACACTGGAGAGCCCGCTGCTCGACCTCGGCCTCTTCGGCAACTCCACCTTCCGTACGGCCCTGGTGACGCTGCTGCTCAGCATGCTGGTGGCCGGCGGCACGTATCTGACGGTGACGCAGTACCTCCAGCTCGTGGGCGGACTGTCCCCGATGAAGGCCGGGCTGTACCTGCTGCCGGCGGCCTTCGCGCTGATCGTGACGGCCGTGGTGTCCCCGATGGCGGCGAGCAGGATCCGTCCGGCGTACGTCGTCGCCGTCGGGCTTGCCGTGTCGGGCGTCGGCCATGTGATGCTGAGCCTGGCCGACAGCTCGTCGGGCATCGCCCAGGTGGTGACGGGCTTCGCCTTCGTCTACGCAGGTGGTGGTCCGCTCATCGCCCTGGGCACGGACATCGTCGTCGGATCGGCCCAGCCCGAGCAGGCCGGGTCCGCCGCGGCCCTGTCGGAGACCAGCACCGAACTCGGCATGGCGCTCGGCGTGGCCCTGCTCGGCAGCCTCGGCGCCGCCGTGTACCGCGGTGGGGTGGACGTCCCGGCGGGAGTGGCGGCGAGCGCCGACGACACGCTCGCCGGAGCGGTCGAGGCGGCGCAGGGCCTGTCCTCGGACGTGGCGACCGTTCTGCTCGACTCCGCACGTGAGGCGTTCACCGACGGCATGAACGTCATCGGTGGCATCGGGGCGTTCGTCGCGCTCGCCTCCGCCGTGCTGGTGGCGGTGGTCATCAAGATTCCGGCCACCGGAGCGGGTGAGGACTCCGACGGTAGCGAGGGTCCGGCCGACGGCGTCGTTCCCGCCGTCAGCGTGGAGGGTTAGCACAACGCGCCACCCCCGCCGGGCCGGGCCCGGCCCGGCCGCCGGTGTGCGGCCCGCGTCGTGCGACGCGGGCCGCACCGGTCACACCGAGGCGCCGGGCTGGTAGGCGTCCGCGTACGCCCCCGTGGGGGCGATGGGCGTGATGACGTCGATCAGTACGCCGTCGGGGGCAGCCACGATGAAGTGGCGCTGGCCGAACGATTCGCTGCGCAGGGGGAGTTCGGCCCTCAGGCCGGCGCCCGTCACGAGGCGCGCGTACTCGGCGTCGACGTCGGCCACCTCGAAGTTGAGGAGCAGGCCCTGGGCCGGCCGGCGGAAGGCTTCCGGCACGGTCTCGTGCTCGGCGGCGACGAGGGCGAGCTCGTAGTGCGGCGGCTCGGGCCGCCGCAGGCTGACGTACCAGTCGCACGCGAAGGTCGTCTCGAATCCGAACAGCGTGCTGTAGAACGCCACGGACTCACTGAGCCGCTCGGTGCAGAGCACGGGATAGAAGCTGGTCAGGGCGGAGGGCGTCATCACGGCACCGTTCTGGGGCGGGGTTGCGGTCGTCGTGTCTCAACGAGGATGCCGCCCCCGCGTCACGTCCGCCGGATCGAAGGCAGGTCGACATGACAGCGGTGCGCGCGGCGGGCGAGGTCCGGGTATGGGCGGTGCGGCGGGAGCCCCCGTGGCGGGAGGACCTCTCGCTCTCCCTGCTCGACGCGGAGGAACAGGCCAGGGCGGCAAGCTTCACCCGCCGGCGCGACCGGTCGATGTACCTCGCGGCGCATGCGGGGCTGCGGCTGCTGCTGGGTGACCGGCTCGGCGTCCACCCCCGGGACCTTCGGTTCGGCCGTGACCGGTGCGCGCACTGCGGCGGGCCGCACGGGCGGCCGGTTCTCCTCGACGGCCCCGGCGGCCTGCACTTCTCCCTCTCCCACTGCGCCGGCATCACGCTCATCGGCGTCGCCGACGTGCTCGTCGGGGTCGACGTGGAGCGGCTGCCCGGCCCTCGGACGGTCGAACTGTGCCTGTCGCGGCTGCATCCGCGCGAGCGGGAGGAACTGCTCCGGGTTTCCCGTGCCGAACGCCCCCTGGAGTTCTGCCGGTTGTGGACGCGCAAGGAGGCGTACCTGAAGGCCTTGGGGACCGGGCTCAGCCGGGGGCTGGACCGGGACTACCTGGGGGCGGGGGGAGAGGGGAGGCCCGCGGGCTGGAGCGTCGTCGACCTGTCCTGTGGCCCGCAGGGCCGCACGCACGCCGCGGCGCTGGCCGTTCCACGGGGGGTGCGGGTGCCTGCCGGACCGGGCGAGCTGAACTGGTCGGCGTACGGCCATGTCCTGGGCGGTGTCGGCTCGTTGGGGAAGAGGGGGCCATGTTGACATGCCATCGGTATGTCATTAGGTTCAGTTCACATACCGTTGGTACGTGAGTGGAGATGGCACCCCATGCTGACCAGCTTCTGTCCGGTGATCTGCACCTCGCGGCTGGGGGAGTCCCGCAGCTTCTACAACAGACTGTTCGGCTTCACCGCCACGTACGCGACCCCGTGGTACGCCGGTCTCAGCCGGCCCGGGGGGCGACGACACGAAATCGCCCTGCTCGACCACGCCCACGCGGCACTGCCGGAGGCACTCCAGCGTCCGGTGCGCGCGGTGCGGCTCACCCTCGCGGTGGACGACACGGCTGAGGAATGGGACCGGATCGCCGCCCTCGCGGCGGCGGAGCACCCGGACCGGAGGCACCTCGTCATCACCGACCCCAACGGGGTCCGGATCGATGTCGTCGCACCGGTCTGACCGCCGGGAGCCCCAGGGCCGCACGCCGCAGGCGGAAGTCGCGCCGGGCCGGGGGGCCGGAGCTCGCGGCCCGGCTCCCCGGCCTCGCCGTGTCCGCCGGGCGCGCGCGGTCACTTCGCCCGCAGCGCCTCCAGCATCCGCGCCAGCGCCTGCCGGGTGTCCTCGGGATCGGAGGAGTCCTCCGACGTCGCCAGCCACAACGCCGCCTCGTTCATCGCCCCCGACAGCAGATGCGCGAGCGGCGCGACCGGCTGTGCGGGGATGGTGCCCTCATGGATCAGGACGGTGAGAGCCTCGGCCAGGTGGCGGCCGGAGGTGGCCTCGTTCATCGCCCGCCAGTCCCGCCAGCCGAGCACCGCCGGCCCGTCGACGAGCATGATGCGCTGGAGCGCCGGGTCGGTGGAGGCGCTCAGGAACGCCTGGCAGCCGTGGGTGAACTGGTCCCAGGTGTCCTCCTGGGCATCCGCCGTCGCCGCGATGTGCGCGGCGACCTCCTGCTGCACCTGCTCCAGGACGGCCCGGAACAGTTCGGCCTTGCTGTCGAAGTGGTGGTACAACGCGCCTTTGGTCACTCCGGCGGCCCCGACGATCTCGGAGAGACCCACGGACGCGTAACCCACCTTCGAGAAGAGCCGCCGGCTCTCCCGCAGCAAGGTGTGCCGCGTCTGCTCCCGCTGCTGTGCGCGAACCCCGTTCGTCATCGTTGCGCCCCCCGTCTTCGGCCTCTGAAGCCATGCGCACACGGTACTTCGCCGCCGGCGGCACGAGCGACCCGTGCGGGAGGCCCGGCCGTCTCCACCCGCCGTCGTGCCTGCCGGCTGCCCGGCGCCTGCCGCGCCCGGGGGCCGGCCGGGTCGAGCCCGATACTCCGCGGGGGTGCCGTCGCGCTGCGGCCCCGATCGGGCGCGGCTAATCTGGCGCTGCCCCTTTCATGCCCTTTTCGGCGCTTCAGCCCGTCGGGAGTCTCATGGTCGTGTCCCAGTCCGTCGTCACGCCGCCCTCCAGGGCCGCGGTCTTCCTGGTGGCCACGGTGGCACCCGGTGGTGAGGCCACCGTGCGCGACGGGCTCGAGGACCTGGCGGGGCTCATCCGGTCCGTGGCCTTCCGGGCTCCCGACGACGGCCTCACCTGTGTCGTGGGCATCGGATCCGAGGTGTGGGACCGCCTCGTCGGCGGAGCACGGCCGCGTGAGCTGCACCCCTTCCAGCCGCTGCGGGGCCCTCGTCACCGGGCGCCCGCCACGCCGGGGGATCTGCTCTTCCATGTGCGGGCCCGGCGCATGGACCTCTGCTTCGAACTGGCCAGGCTGATCGTGGACCAGCTCGGTGCCGCGGTGACGGTCGTCGACGAGGTGCACGGCTTCAAGTACTTCGACGAGCGTGACCTCCTCGGATTCGTCGACGGCAGCGAGAACCCCGAGGGCGTGACGGCCGACGGGGCGGTGTTCATCGGCGACGAGGACCCGGCCTTCCGGGGCGGCAGCTACGTGATGGTGCAGAAGTACGTGCACGACATGGCGGCCTGGACCTCGCTGACCGTCGAGGAGCAGGAGCACGTCATCGGACGCACCAAGTCGGCCAACGTCGAACTGTCCGACGACGTCAAGCCGGCCGACTCCCACGTCGCGCTCAACACGATCGTCGACGACGACGGCGCCGAGCAGAAGATCGTCCGGGAGAACATGCCGTTCGGTGAGGTCGGCCGCGGCGAGTTCGGCACCTACTTCATCGGCTACGCGCGCACGCCCGCGGTGACCGAGCGAATGCTGCGCAACATGTTCATCGGCGATCCACCCGGGACCACGGACCGCATCCTCGACTTCTCCACGGCCGTGACCGGCGGCCTCTTCTTCGTGCCGAGCGCCGATCTCCTCGACGACCTCCCCTCCCCGCCCCCCGATGCCGCCCGCCTCGGCGACCTTCCCGCGCCTCCTGCCGACGCCGTCCGGCTCGGAGACTCCCTGGGCATCGGCAGCCTGAAAGGAGCGCGGGTGCCATGACGACCCCCGCCACGAACAACCTCCACCGCGAACTCGCCCCGATCACCCCTGCGGCCTGGGCCGAGATCGAGGAGGAGGCCCGCCGTACCTTCCGGCGCCATGTCGCGGGCCGTCGCGTCGTCGACGTCCCCGACCCGGCGGGCCCGGAGCTCGCCGCCGTCGACACCGGACACCTCTGCGACATCACTCCGCCCGCCACCGGGGTCACGGCGCGGCTGCGCGAGGCGAAACCGGTCGTCGAACTGAGGGTGCCGTTCACCGTCGACCGGTCCGCCGTCGACGATGTCGAGCGCGGCTCGAAGGACTCCGACTGGCAGCCCGTGAAGGACGCGGCGCGCACCATGGCGTACGTCGAGGACCGGACGATCTTCGACGGGTACGCTGCGGCGGGCGTCGACGGACTGCGCGCACGGTCGTCGAACCCGGTGGTGAGACTGCCCGAGGAGCCGCGGGACTACCCCGACGCGGTCAGCCGGGCTCTGACGTCGCTGCGACTGGCCGGCGTCGACGGCCCGTACGAGCTGCTGCTCGGCGCCGACGAGTACCGGGCGGTCAGCGAGACCTCCGACCACGGCTATCCGATCGCGGCCCATCTGGCCCGGATGCTGGACGGCGCCCCGATCTGGGCTCCGGCCCTCACCGGTGGCTTCGTCCTGTCCACCCGCGGCGGCGACTTCGAACTGCACCTCGGCCAGGACGTGGCGATCGGCTACACCGGGCACGACGCGAGCGGCATCGAGCTGTACTTCCACGAGACGCTGACGTTCCTGACGTACACGGACGAGGCCGTCGTCGTACTGGAAACCTGAGACCCTCACCGAACCGGCCGAGGCATCACACGCGAGGCGCCATGAACCACTGGCTGGTGCTTTCCGCCGTCCCCCGGCTCGCGGGCGCGACGGTCCTCGGATCGGCGATCGGCACGCTCGTCGCCTTCCTGGCCCACCCGCTGCTGGGAATCCTCGCCGGGATCGCCGCGGCGGAGACGCTCTTCGTCGTCACAGGATGGTTCGCCCTGTGGCCCATGGACGCCGCCGCCACCCTTCGCAACGTACGGCGCGAGGAGTTCCGGCCCGTTCTCGAAGAACTCGCGGTCGTCGGGACCGCCGTCTGCGGACTGGTCGGCATCGTGGTGCTGCTCCTGGTCGGCCACTCGGACCTGAGCCACGCCGCGGCCGCCACGGCGTTCTGCGGCGTGTTCATGGCCTGGGCCGCCCTCCACCTGATGTACGCCACCCGCTACGCGTTCCTCTTCTATCTGCCGCCCAAGGGCGGGATCGACTTCAACACCGACGACCCGCCGCAGTACAGCGACTTCCTGTACTTCAGCTACAACCTCGGAATGACCTATCAGGTCTCCGACACCGACGTGTCGAGTCCCGCGATCCGTGCGATCGCCCTCCGCCACTGCCTGCTGTCCTACGTCTTCGGCGCCAGCATCCTCGCCACCACCATCAACCTCGTCACCGGGATCGTCACGGGCTGACAGGCGAGCACGCCATCGGCGCCTCGGCCCGCGCGCAACGGAGTGCATCGCTGGAGTGTCGGGCCGTGGGCGACGGCCCTGACGGCCCGCTGACATACCTTTGGCTCCCTGCCCCCTGTTCCGGCGGCCCCCGCCGCACAGCGACGAAAGGGCCGGGATGAACGGCAACCCGCTCTACTACTCGATCGCACTCGCCGTGGCATCGGCGGTCATGCTGCCGGTGCCGGTGGCGATGCTGTCCGGCTGGAGTCCGCCGTGGATACGGAAGCGACAGGCGGGCATGCGACTTCGCGCCTACGGTCTGCTGTGCCTCTACGCCCTGATGCCCCTCAACGGCATTCCCCGCATCGCCGGAGCCTCCGGCGAGACGGTCACGGCCTGTATGAACATGGGCTTCGTCTTCCCCGCCGCCGCCGCGGCCCTCTTCCTGTTCGCGGAACGCAAGGACTCAGGCGCCCGGGCCGCCGGTCACACTGAGCCGCGCGAGGGCTGAGACCGGCGGGTTCGCGGTGGAGATCTC
Source organism: Streptomyces sp. NPDC091376 (assembly GCF_044757085.1). Classification (NCBI taxonomy): domain Bacteria; kingdom Bacillati; phylum Actinomycetota; class Actinomycetes; order Kitasatosporales; family Streptomycetaceae; genus Streptomyces; species Streptomyces sp. NPDC091376. The sequence continues at coordinate 16,336 of NZ_JBIVUF010000033.1, forward strand.
CTCCACCGCCGGGTTTCCGCCCCACCGGGCGCGTGCGGGGACCTCCTCGCCCTTCATCAGGAACGAGTCCGGGGCGAGCACCGCGCCGTCGCCCATGGTCACGCCGTAATGCACATGGGCGCCGACGCCGAGGGTGCAACCGGTGCCGAGCGAGCTGTAGTCCGACTTGAAGGTGCCGTCCTCCTGGGAGTGGCACTGGATCTTGCTTCCCGCGTTGAGCGTGCAGTCGTCGCCGATGGTGGTGAGGGTCCGCTCGGTCAGATAGCAGCCGTCGTCGAACACCCTGCGGCCGATCCGGACACCCAGGAGCCGCCAGATCACGTTCTTGAACGGAGTTCCGTTGAAGATCTCGAGGTACTCGTCGGGAACCTTCCAGAGGCGCTCGTGCCACCAGAAGTACGGCTCGTAGATGGAGCACAGCTGCGGTCGCAGAGCGCGGAAGGCCACGATGCACCGCTCCACCACGACGTAGTAGAGGGCGGAGAAGGCGAGCGCCGTCGCCAGGTACAGGGCGATCGCCGCCGGCCCGAAGATGCCGTAGAGGTCGACGGTGACGAGGCCGGTCACGGTCAGCAGGAACACGTACAGCCAGCGCAGGAACAGGAAGCCTGTCATCGAGCGGATGTTGTAGCGGTTCTTCGCCGACAGATTGCGGCGCAGTTCGCCCCCGGTCCTGAAGTGGTCGAAGCGGGAGTCGCGCTCGACCGACCTCGGTATCTCGAAGCAGGGCGAGCCGAGCAGCCCCACTCCCTCACGCACCTCGCCGTCCAGCGGGATCATCACCTTCGTGGCGAGGAGGCAGTTCTCGCCCGTCCTGGCCCCGGCGGGGTAGGCGATGTTGTTCCCGAGGAAGTTGTGCGCCCCGATCGATGTCCGTGAGACGCGGAAGGAGGTGCCGGAGTAGTCCGCGTTCAGGATCGAGAGGCCGTCCGCGATCATCGTCCCGCTGCCGATGGTGCTCAGATACGGCGTCTCGTGCTGCATCTCGGAGCCGAAGTTCGATCCGGTCTGCTCGACCCGGCACAGGTCGTATCCGAGGCCGCGCAGGTAGTGGACGATGTACGAGCTGTCCCCGAACAGCCAGGCGAAGAACTTGACGTTGGTCATGCGCGCGATCGTGCGATGCACCGAGTAGTGCAGTCCGTAGAGCGGATAGACCTTGTCCGGTTCGACGATCAGGTTCAGCAGCCGGGGAACGGTGTACAGCACGGCCATGCCGAGGACGACGGCTCCGAAGAAGAACACGGCGGACACGAGCAGCGCGTGGACGTAGACGCCGGCCGAGGTGAGGTCCGCCGGGCCCGGAGCCAGCATCGTTCCCACCACCGGCAGCCGGGTCAGGACCGTGTAGGCGATGCCGATGCTCAGCGGCATGTACAGGAAGAACGTCTGGAGGACGGTGGTGAGGCCGTAGCCGACCCGGCGCCAGGTGCCGCATCCCGTCGGTTCGACCCGTACGTAGTCGACCTGGGTGGGCTGCGCCGGGGAGCCGTGCCACCGCTCACCGCTCGGCACCGACTGTCCGCTGTACAGCGCGGAGGTGTGGCCGAGTTGCGAGCCGTCACCCATCGAGGTGCCGATGTCGAGCACGGTCTTCTCGCCGATGAAGGCGTCCCGTCCGATGGTGATCCGGCCGGTCTGGATACGTCCGGCGTGCGCCCGGTAGCAGAGGAGGAACGCGTCCTTGCGGATCACCGTGCCGGAGCCGATGGTGAGCAGGTCGGTGCAGACCGGAACGGTGTGGGTCAGGATCGTGACACCCTTGCCGATGCGCGCGCCCAGTGCCCGCAGATACAGCACGAAGATCGGGTTGCCGGAGAAGAAGACCATCGGGTTCGCGTGGATGAGCGCCTTGACGGTCCAGAAGCGCAGATAGGTCAGTCCCCACACCGGGAACTCGCGGGGTTTCCAGCGGCCGATGAGGATCCACTTGGCCGCGATCGGGAACACGCACATGGCCAGCAGACCGGCGCTGCCGAACAGGGCGGAGCGGACGTAGAGGTCGACCGGGCCCGAGCCTTCGGCGACCCATTCGTAGCCCCGCACGGCGATCAGTCCGGCGACGAAGGTGTAGCCGAGGAATATCAGGAGCTGTGCCACGCCGCACAGGACGTACCGCAGAGTGCCGGCGGGTATCGCCGCCTCGGGTGCCTCCAGCACCGGCACCCCTTCGGGGACCGGCGGTGCGGCGGGGGAGGGGGCCGCGTCCGCCAGCGCCGTGGCCAGGCGCCCGAGCGTCGGGTGCTGGTAGATGTCCTTCATCGACACCGACGGCAGGTCGTCCCGCTTCCTGACCCGGGCGCAGAACTGGGCCATGACCAGCGAATTGGCTCCGAGGTCGTCGAAGAAGTGGCTGTCGGGCGACACCTGCTCGACGCCGATGACATCGGCCAGAACCTCGGCGAGACCCGTCCCGGTGCCCGTCACCGGACCGGCGTCGCCGCGCCGGGAGAGCCCGGATTCCTCGGGCTCGGGCGTCAAGACCTCGACGGACTTCTCCACCATGCGAGCTCCTTGCGGATACGTCGGCCCCCTTGGCCGACGCCGGGGCCCGCGCCGGCACCGACAACGGCCGGAGCCGGCACCCCGGGAAGCCACGAGGTTGTGCGTCCGTCTCCTGGTCGCAGGAGACGGACTGTCAGTGTCAGCCGCCCCCTGGCGGGGTGCCACCGGAACCGTCCCGCCGCCACGGCGCGGCCGTCGCGGGGGCCCGTACGTACCCGCGCCCGCCTGCTCCGCTCCGGGCGGTGGAGGGACTCCGCCGAACGAGTGAGGCGCCCCGCCCCTTCGGCGCCGGCGGGCCGGGCGGTCACCGGCCGCCGCCCGGGGCCGACTGCCGGGCGCCGGTGGACCGACGCCCTAGGCTGCACCCGGCACCGGCCTCGACCCAGGAGCGCGCATCATGTCCGACCCCGTCCGGAAGCACCCGTACCCCGACGCGCTGCGAGCGGACCAGGCACCCGAGCCGCACGCACTGCTCGCACCGGTGACCGGGCTCCTCGGCACCTGGGTGGGCACGGGCCGCGGCGAGTATCCGACGCTCGCCGAGGAGTTCGCGTACGCGCAGGAGGTCACCTTCAGTCATGACGGGCGGCCGTTCCTCCACTACGAGGCCCGCGCCTGGCTCCTCGACGCGGACGGAAACCCGCTGCGGCCGTCGGCCCGGGAGAGCGGCTGGTGGCGGCTGCAGCCCGACGGGCGTGTGGAAGCACTGATCACCCAGCCCACGGGCATCGCGGAGATCTCGGTCGGCCGTGCGGGCGACGGCGCGGTCGACCTCACCACCCATCAGGTGGCGCTGGCGCCCACCGCCAAGGAGGTCGACGCCACCCGTCGCCGCTACACCCTGGCGGACGAGGACACACTCGACTTCGTCCACGATCTCGCCGCGGTCGGGCAGCCGCTGCAGCATCACCTGTCGGCCAGGCTCCGACGCGGGGACTGAGGCCAGGGGCGCGCGGTGGGGGCACGCGTGTGCGTACCGTGCCCTGCCTCACCATCGTCATCAGCGGTCAACGGGCCCCAGCGGAGCCGCGATCCCGCGGTCCCGCGGTTTCCCGGTGGCATTCCACCGGACCGGCGGGCTCAGTCCTGCCGGTCCACCCGCTCCGGCGCCGGCCCGGCGTCGCCGTACTCGTCGTGCCAGTTCCACCATGCGTACGGCGGGGTACGGGGATAGCCCGCGGGCGAGTCCTCCCATTCCTCCTGCCGCCCGAGGGCCGTCATGTCGAGGTAGCTCCAGGTGCTCCCCAGCGCCTCGTCACCCCGGGCGTTGATGAAGTACGTACGAAAGACGCTGTCGCCGTCGCGGATGAACGCGTTGGTGCCGTGCCACTCGTCCACACCGAAGTCGGTGTCGAACGCGTCGGTGATCGTGTACCAGGGAATCGTCCAGCCCATCCGCGCCTTCACGCGCTCGATCTCCGGCTGCGGCGCGCGCGAGGCGAAGACGAGGGTGGTGTCGCGGGCGTTCAGATGGGCCAGGTGGCCGACGTGGTCGGCCACCATGGAGCAGCCGCGGCAGGCGTGGTCGGGCCAGCCGGACACACCGGGCTCGAAGAAGGCGCGGTAGACGATCAGCTGACGGCGGCCCGCGAAGAGGTCGAGCAGACTCACCCTGCCCTCGGGCCCGTCGAAGGCGTACGCCTTCTCCACCGCCAGCCAGGGCATCCGCCGGCGCTCGGCGGCCAGGGCGTCCCTGGCGCGGGTGAGCTTCTTCTCCTCCACGAGCAGCTGCAGGCGGGCAGCCTCCCACTCCTGCGGTGAAACGACCGGAGGCGTGTTCATCGTGATGTTCACCTTCCACTTCGGTCCTCGCTCGTGCGCCGGGCCAGAAGGACGAGCCGGGCGGCGCCCGCCATCCTCCTGCGTCCAGGGTCGGGCGCCTTCGGCACGGGCGCACGTCGATGCCCGGCGTCCTCTGCGTCCGTATGCGGCACGGGACCGGAGCGGGGGCCCTGCGAGGACCCGGCGGTGCCCTCGCGTTGCGGGATGCCCTGAGGGACGGCAACATCGTGAGAACGGCATCTGAGATGTCTGCGCGCAGATCCCACCGGACGCTTCGGGCGTCGCGGCACTTCGAATGACTCTTCCACGAGACCGATCAGCGAGATCAGCGTATTCGGGCACACCGGCGGCGTCGTCGCACACGCGATGATGCGGGTCGCTGCGCGGTACGCCGCGGGCGGCGTCGGCTGGTACGGCGGTCATGTCGAAGCAGCTGCACCCCACCCCCGGCGACGTGTCCGTCACTCATCGCTCCGGACGAACCTGGGGAGTGAGCCATGACGACTGGGACCGCGTTGCACTGGATCGACGGCGCCTGGATCGGCTCGGGCGGCCGGCACATGGACGGCGCGTACGAGGCCGCCGGGGAGACCCCCGGCGGCGGGTACGCCGACGACGGACGCGAGATGGCGGCCCGCGCACTCACCGCGGCGCGGCGGGCGTTCGGGGAGACGCGCTGGAAGGACGACCGGCATCTGCGCGCCCGGACCCTGCACGAGATGGCCGACGTCTTCACCTCACACATGGGGCAGTTGACCGACGCGCTGGCCCAGGAGAACGGGAAACGCAGGCAGCACGCGCGTTTCGAGGCGGAGACGGTGCCGTCCCGGCTGCGCTACTTCGCCTCACTGATCCGTACCGGATACGGCCGTGCCCTCGAAGTCGCCCCGGGCAGATGCTCACTCGTTCTGCGGCGCCCCCGGGGCGTGGCGGGAATCGTCGTTCCCCGCAACTCCCCGGTCGTCCTCCTCATCTGCTCCCTCGCCCCGGCCCTGGCGGCCGGCACGACCAGCGTGGTGCGGATGCCGGGGCAGACCGCCCTGGTGAACGCGCTGGTCTTCGGCATCCTGTCCGAGATCGAGTCCCTGCCGCGCGGTGTCGTCAACGGCTTCACCGAGGAACACGCGAACGGGGCCCGGTATCTGGTCGCCGCCTCCGACGTGCCGTGCGCGCTCGACAGCGAGGTCCACGACACGGCGGTGATGGACGACTTCATCGAGTACGAACACGTCGTCATCACCCCCGGAACGATCCAGCGATAGCCGGTGGCAGGCGGCGGCCGGCCCACCGGCTCGGGACCCTCGGCCGCATGACGGAGCGTCATCCCGGACCGAGCGGTCCCGGCGGGCTTCGCCGAGGTCCCCGCCGCGGTGCACGATGACCACCGCGGCGAGGGCGAGGACCAGGCCGGCCGCGGTCTGCGCGCCGAAGGGTTCGTCGAACACGAGCGTTCCCCACAGGGCCGTCACCGGTGCCATCAGGAACATCAGCGTGTTGACCCGGGTCACTCCGGAGCGGCGCAGGATCAGCCAGTACAGGCCGTAGCCGCCGAAGGTGGCGAGGAGCACCAGCCAGGCGACCGCCGTCCAGAAGGAGGCGTCGGCGGGTGGCGTCATCGACCCGGTGGCCGCGGCCAGGACGGTGAACACCACGGCACTGGTGGCGCAGTGGACCGTGAGGGCGACCGAGGGCGCCACGTCCGTGCGGGTACGGCGCTCCAGGAACGTCGCGGCGACCAGCGAGAGCATGCCGAGGAACGGCACGGCGTAGGCCCATGGCGGGACCCCCTGCGCCGCACCCGCGTCGGCGAGCGTGACGACGGCGACGCCGGCCACCCCGAGGAGCAGGCCCCACCACTGCCGGGCCGGGACGTGCTGCCGCAGCAGCGGCCCGGCGAGTGCGCCCGCGACGAGGGGCTGGGTGCCGTCGACGAGGGCGGTGGTGCCGGTGGAGACGCCGAGCTGGATCGCTCCGTACACCGTGAGCAGATAGCCGCTCTGCGACAGCGTCCCGATCACCGACTGCCGCAGCAGGTCTCGGGCGGTCAGCCCGCGCCAGGAGGCCCGCGCGAACACCGCTGCGGCCACGGCGAGGACCGCGGCGAGCGGGACGAAGCGCCACATCAGCACGGTCACCGCGGCAGCGCTGCCGGCGCCGAGCTTGGCCCCGATGAAGCCGGAGCTCCAGCAGACCACGAAGGCGGCGGAGAGGAGCACGTTCATGACGGTCACCATCCGGGGAGGTGCGCCGGCGGGCGGACCGGCCGCCGGCGGGGCGGCCAGAGGACGGACACATCGGTAAACAGATCTGTCTACTCCCGACCCACTATACAGATCGGTATACTCGTCGTCATGGCCCGTCCGCCGCACACCCCCGCCCCCACCCCCGCTCCGCCGCACCGGATCGCGATGACCCCCGGCGCGCACCGCGTCCTGGACGCCGCCTCACGGCTCTTCTACGACCACGGCATCCACGCCGTCGGGGTGGACCTGATCGCCGCCGAGGCCGGAGTGACCAAGAAGACCCTCTACGACCGCTTCGGCTCCAAGGAGCAGCTGGTCGTGGAGTACCTCGCGGCGCGCGACGAGCGCTGGCGGGACGTCCTCGCCGAGCACCTGGCGGAGGCCGGAGCCTCACCGGCGGACCGGATCCTCGCCGTCTTCGACGCCTCCCGCGACTGGTCGGCACAGAACGGACCACGCGGGTGCAGCATGGTCAACGCGCATGCGGAGATCGACGATCCGCGGCATCCCGCCCGCGCCGTCATCACCGGGCAGAAGGCATGGATGCTCGGCCTGTTCACCGATCTGGCGCGCGCCGCCGCGCCGGACGACGCCGAGGCATTGGGCCGCTCCCTCATGCTCCTGCACGAGGGAGCGCTCGTCGCGCACGGGCTGGACGTCTTCCCGGACCCGTTCGGCGCCGCACGGGAACAGGCCCGTTCGCTGTGCGACGCGGCCGCCGTCAGCCGAGCACGCGGGCGATGAGCAGGGCCACGTCGTCCTGCCCGGGCCCCTGCCGCAGCGACTCCAGCAGCAGGTCGCAGGTGTCCTCCAGCCCGGCGGGCGGTTCCGACAGCAGCGTCAGCAGCACATGCAGCCGGGTGTCGATGTCCTGGTCCCGCGTCTCGACAAGACCGTCGGTGTAGAGCACCAGCGTGTCACCGGGCGCCAGGTCGAAGCCGACGGCGTGGAAGTCCACGCCGCCGACGCCCAGGGGGACCCCGGTGGGCAGATCGAGCAGTACGGGCGCCTCGCCCGGCCGCAGCAGCACCGGCGGCAGATGACCGGCCGTGGAGATGCTGCACCGGCCCTCGTGGGGGTCGTACAGCGCGTACAGGCAGGTCGCGATGTAGGGCTCCAGCTCGCCGGCGATCGCGTCGAGCTGGTGCAGCACCCGCTCGGGATCCAGGCCCAGCGAGGCGAGGGTCTGCGTGGCGGTGCGCAGCCGCCCCATGGCCGTGGCGGCGTTGATGCCGCTGCCCATGACGTCACCCACCACGAGGGCGGTCTTGTCCCCGTTCAGCGGGAGGATGTCGAACCAGTCGCCGCCGACCTCGCTGACCGAGCCGGCCGGCTGGTAGCGGGAGGCGACCTCGAGGCCGACCAGATGCGGCGGATGCCGGGGCAGCAGACTGCGCTGCAGCGCGAGAGCGGCATTGCGCTGCTGCTGGTACCAGCGCGCGTTGTCGATGCACACCGCGGCCCGGCCGGCCAGTTCGCTGGCCAGCACGACGTCGTCGGCGTCGAACGGCAGCGGGTTGCGGAACCGTTTGAGGTCCAGCGCGCCGAGCACCTCCCCGCGGGCGATCAGCGGCACGGCCAGATAGGAGTGCACCCCGGCCGCCGCCAGCAGTACCGCGGCGGAGGCGTCACGCGCGATGCCCGGCAGGTCCTCGTTGGCCACATGGGGCACCACGATCGGCTCGCCCGTCTGCACACAGCGGGTGACCAGCCGGTCGGCCTCGTAGCGGGTGATGTCGCCCGGCGGGTCGGCGGCCTGCACCGCGACCGTCGGGTAGGCCGCGGCGACGGCGAGCGCGCGGAACACCGCCGTGCCTCCGGCCTGCACCGATTCACGGCGGCCCTCGACGGCGGAGTCCAGGACGTCGACCGCGGCGATGTCGGCGAGCTCGGGCACGGCGACGTCGGCCAGCTCCCGCGCGGTCTCCCACAGGTCCAGGGTGGTCCCGATACGCATCGACGCGTCGGCCACCAGGGCGAGCCGGTGCCTGGCCCGCTCCGCCTCCTTGGCCGCGTGATGCCGGTCCGTCACGTCCACCACGGAGGCCGCCACCCCCAGAATCCGGCCGCGGGGATCCTCCAGCCGGTACAGCGAGACCGACCAGGCCCGCTCGGTCTCGCGGTCGGCCGGCGCACGGCCGATCACCTGCCGGTCCACCAGCGGCGTCCCCGACTCCAGGACCCTGCGCATCGCGGCCTCCAGCCGGACGGCGTCCAGGAACGGCAGTGTCTCGCTCACCCGCCGGCCGATGTGCTGCGCCGCCGGGAGGCCGCTGGCCCGCTCCAGCGCGGGATTGACGGTGATGCACCGCAGATCGGGGTCGAGCACGGCCAGACCGATCGGTGACTGGTCGACCAGCCGCACCGAGAGCGCCAGGTCGCGTTCCACCTTGCGCAGCGTCTCCTGGTCGGTGGACAGCCCCAGGGCGTAGTAGCCGCCGTGCTGGTCCTGCAGCCGCATGTTGCGGAACTCCAGCAGCCGCATGGCGCCGTCCTTGCGGCGGACCGGGAACACCCCGGCCCAGTTCTCACCGCTCTCCATCACCTGGGAGAAGAGCTCCAGGACGAGTTCGATGTGCTGGTCCTCGACCAGCAGCCGGAGCGCGAACTGCCCCAGGGCCTCCTCGGCGGTGTACCCCAGCAGTTCCTCGGCCTGCTGGCTCCACAGCGCGATCCGCCCCTCCGCATCGAGCACCACCGGGGCGAGCCCGAGGACGTCGAGCAGCCCGCCGGGCGGGGCAGGGCCGACCTCCACACTCGGTACCAGGTCACCGGGGAACGCTTCGGTACCACTCATCCGCAGCCGCTCCTCCCGCCACCTTCCCAGGGCATGTGTGCAGGCCGAGCCCACCCCCGCCGGAAACCTGGGCGCACTCCATCGTCCCTCCGCGCTCAGCCGTGCGCAGCTTCGGCCGCGCCGGTCAGCCGGGCAGTTCCTGCTCGGTCCACACAGTCTTGCCCTCGTGCGCGTGTCGTGTACCCCATCGTGCGGTCAGTTGTGCCACAAGCAGCAGCCCTCTGCCGCCCTCGTCGGTGCTGCGGGCCCGCCGCAGATGCGGGGAGGTGCTGCTGGGGTCGGACACTTCGCAGATCAGACGGTGCATCCGGATGAGCCGGAGGGTCACGGGTCCGCCGGCGTAGCGGTAGGCGTTGGTGACGAGCTCGCTGACGATCAGCTCCGTGGTGAAGACCATGTCGTCCAGGCCCCACTCGGCGAGCTGCCGCGCGGTCAGCCCCCTGGCACGGGCCGGCGCGGTCGGCTCCGCCGGCAGCTCCCAGGTGGCGACCTGCCGCGGTGCCAGCGTCCGGGTCCTGGCCAGGAGCAGCGCCACGTCGTCGGTGGGCCGCGCGGGCAGCAGCGCGTCCACCACGGCCTGGGCGATCTCCTCCAGCGGCCGGTGCGGGCCGGCCAGCGCGGCCGAGAGCCGGTCCAGCCCGACGTCGATGTCACGGGCGTCACCCACGATGAGCCCATTGGTGTACAGGGCCAGGACGCTGTCCTCCGGCAGCTGGAGGTCCGCGGACTCGAACGGCAGCCCCCCGAGCCCGAGCGGAGGGCCGGCGGGCAGGTCGGGGAGGCTCACCTCGCCGTCCGGCGCGACCACCGCGGGCGGCGGATGCCCGGCGCGGGCGACCGTGCAGAGGCGGGACACCGGGTTGTACACGGCGTACAGGCAGGTGGCGCCCACCACCTGCTCGCCGGGGGAGTCCTCGTCGCCCGGCTCCTGCTCGCCGGCCAGCCGCGTCACGAGGTCGTCGAGATGGGAGAGGACCTCGTCGGGTTCGAGATCGAGGTCGGCCAGTGTGTGTACCGCCGTACGCAGCCGGCCCATCGTCGCCGCCGCGTTGATGCCGTGCCCCACGACGTCGCCGACGACCAGCGCGACCCGGGCCCCGGAGAGCGGGATCACGTCGAACCAGTCCCCGCCGACCCCGGCCGTGCCACCGGCCGGCAGATAGCGGTGCGCGACGACGACCGCCGGATGGGAGGGGAACTCGCGCGGCAGCAGACGGCGTTGCAGCGCCAGCGCCGTACGGTGCTCCGCCGTGTAGCGGCGGGCGTTGTCGATCGAGACCGCCGCACGCGCGCCGAACTCGTTCGCCAGCGTGAGATCGTCCTCCTCGAACGGCTCGGGGGCGACGTACCGCCACAGACACACGAGCCCCAGGACCAGTCCGCGGGCGGTCAGCGGCACCACCATCAGCGAGTGCACGCCCAGGGTGCGGGCGTGCTCGGTCCGCTCCGGGTCCAGGCCGACCGTCGGGTCGTCGGGATCGAAGCGGGCCACCAGCACCGGACGCCGGGTCGCCAGACAGCGGGCCTGCGGAGTGTCCGGCGGGAACGTCCTGAGCGTGCCGATGGGGTACATGACCCGCTCCGGGTACGGGGCGACCGACTTGAACGCCGCCCTGCGCAGCGGACCGATGCGCGGCAGGAGCACCTCGCCCAGGCCGACCGCCTGGAGGAGGTCGACGGTCACACAGTCCGCGATGCCGGGTACGGCGACGTTCACCAGCTCCTGCGCCGTGGTCTCCACGTCCAGCGTGGTCCCGATCAGCTCGCTCGCCTCGTTCAGCATCCCCAGCCGGCGGCGCGCCCGGTGCCGGTCGGTGACGTCCTCGACCAATTGCGTCACGCCCAGCGTCCGGCCGGCGGAATCCTCCATGCGGAACGCGGACACGGCGACGTACCGCTCGCGCCCCGGGTCGATCCGCAGCCGGCACGACTGCTCGGTGTAGATCATCGGCCGCCCGGTCTCCAGCACCTCCCGCAACCGGGCCTCGATCGTCTCCGCGTCCGCGCGTACCAGGAAGTCACCGATGCGGTGCCCGCGCGCCTGCTCGCCGGTGATGCCGCCGAGATTCGCTATGGCCCGGTTGATGCCCAGGATCGTCAGGGCCGGATCGTGCACGGCCACGCCGATCGGGGACGTGTGGAACAGTCCCTCCAGGACCGACCGGTCGATCTCCCACCGGGCGACCTCGTCGGCAGGCGCCGCCACCAGCAGCCACTCGTCACCGCGCCCCGCCCGGATCACCCGGCGCGCCCGGACGCCGAGGCCGAGCCTGCGGCCCTCGCGGTCGCGTACGGGCAGCACCCCGAACCAGCCGCCGTGCCTGACGCAGAGCTCCACCGCCTCCCGTACGACGGCGAGGTCGAGGGCGTCGACGAGGAGGTCCCCGGCCGACCTGCCCAGGGCTTCCTCGTCCGTGAACCCCAGCAGCTCCCGGGCGCGCTCGCTCCAGCCGACCACCGTGCCCTGCTCGTCCAGCACGACGGAGACGGCGCGACCCAGCGAGAACGGGTCCTCGGGACTCTCACTGATCAGGGTCACGGATCCGGTCATCACTCTCATGCTCCACCGGCTCCGTCGGTTGCGCACGTGCTGATGACCTTGGCCCGCCTGACGCATGTTCACCCGGGAACGTGCGCCTACTCCAGCCCCGAGACCGTGAACACCCGGTGAGCCGTCTCGCGGTCGATCCGCTCCGACAGCGCCCGCAGCGCCGTCTCCCCGCACAGCAGCGTCCCGCGTTCGCGGCCGGCGCGGGAGTCCTGGTCCAGGCGGTGCCACAGCGCGGGATTGGCGAGGAACACCCTCGGGTCGACCTCGACCCGGCGGCCGTCGGCGTCACGGAGCACCAGGCGCTGCGCCACCCCGTCCGAGCAGCGCACGGACACCAGCCGGTCCGTGCGTACCAGCTGCCGGCGCAGCAGGCCGTGGGAGGCGAGCCAGCCCGCTCCCGCGGACACCCGCGGCGGTACGAGGATCACGAACAGGAGCACGGAAAGGCCGGTCCACAACAGGGCGCGCGGCCCGTCGAGATGGCCCGCGCCCGCGTCGATGACGAGCAGCAGGCCCAGGAGCAGGGCGGCGCAGCGCAGCGCGTCCCGCGCGTGACCGGCCCAGTCCTCGTCGTGGGCCGCCGCACCCGGCGGCGGCAGCATGACGGGAGAGATACGTCGTCCCATGACGGCGACGCTAAGCACACGGACCCGGCCGGCGGTGCTCCTTGACGCACCGCTGACGCCGCGGGGGCCGCTCCTGACGGCGGCCTGACGGCGGCCTGACCGCTGTCCTGCCGGGGGCAGGTGGCGCGGGCCGTCACGCGTGCGTGAAGCGCGGGGAGGGCGGCGCGAAGAACGCGCCGGTGCCGACGGCGAGCCGCGCGGGGAGGGCGGCGCGAAGAACGCGCCGGTGCCGACGGCGAGCCGCGGGGAGCGGGCGCCACGAAGCCGCGGGAAGCGGGGCACACACGCATCCCCGGGCGCCCGCACCGCGAGCGGTCCCCGGGTGATCGTTCCGGTGCCGTCCCGCCCGGCGGATCAGCGAGGCCCTGTCCGCGGCCGTGACACTCCGCGACGTGACACTCCGCGACGTGACACTCCGCGACGAGGTCCGCGCGGTCACCGTCCGCACCGGCCCCGGCGGGGCCGCTCAGGGCCCGCCGGGGCCCGGCAGGGCTTCCCGGCGGCCGGCCGGTGACCGGATATCGCGGTCACCGGCCCGCCGCCGGGCACGCCGGGGGCGTCCGCGGAGCGTGTGCACGTGCCGTCTGCCTGCACGTTCCCGGACGTCGACGCGACACGCGTATGAGTCCCGTCAAGGACGTGTCAGTGGCCGTAAGGGCGCCGTCAACGGCGCGCTCAGGAGCTCGATACCGAGGTTTCCTCTAACGGTCCGATCCGTATTTCCGAGCCTCATCTAGGAGCACACGATGGCCGACGTGGCCTTCGTCGTCACCACGATCGCGGTCTTCGCGCTGGTGGCTCTCGTTGCCAAGGGGGTGGCGAAGCTGTGACTGCCGAGAACATCGTCGGCCTGCTCGTCGCCGTCGCCCTGCTGGGCTATCTCGTCCTCGCCCTCGTCAAGCCGGAGAGGTTCTGAGAACTGACATGAGCCCCGTACTTGCTGGTGTGCTCCAGTTGCTCGCGCTGATCGCGGCGCTCGCGCTGGCGTACCGTCCGCTCGGTGACTACATGGCCAGGGTCTACTCCTCCGACAAGCACCTGCGTGTCGAGAAGTGGATCTACAAGGCCATCGGCGCCAACCCGAACACGGAGATGCGCTGGCCCGCCTATCTGCGCGGCGTCCTCGCCTTCTCCGCCGTCGGCGTCCTCTTCCTCTATCTGCTGCAGCGCGTCCAGGGCAGCCTGCCCGGCTCGCTCGGCTTCTCCGCCATCGACCCGGACCAGGCGTTCAACACCGCCGCGTCCTTCGTGGCCAACACCAACTGGCAGTCGTACTACGGCGAGCAGGCCATGGGCCACGTCGTACAGACCGGCGGTCTCGCGGTGCAGAACTTCGTCTCGGCGGCCGTCGGTATCGCGGTCGCGGTGGCGCTGGTCCGCGGTTTCGCCCGCTCCCGCACCGGTGAGCTGGGCAACTTCTGGGCCGACCTGGTGCGCGGCACCGTCCGCATCCTGCTCCCGATCTCCGTGGTCGCCGCGATCGTGCTGGTCGCGCTCGGCGCGATCCAGAACTTCGCCGGTATCCACGAGGTCGGCCAGTTCATGGGCGGCACCCAGGAGTGGAACGGCGGCGCCGTCGCCTCGCAGGAGGCCATCAAGGAGCTGGGCACCAACGGTGGCGGCTACTTCAACGCCAACTCGGCCCACCCCTTCGAGAACCCCAACCCGATCTCCAACCTGCTGGAGATCTTCCTGATCCTGGTCATCCCGTTCGCCCTGACCCGCACCTTCGGCCGCATGGTCGGTTCGCTCAGGCAGGGCTACGCGATCCTCGCCACCATGGCGACGATCTGGATCGGCTTCACGGCGCTGATGATGTGGACCGAGTTCCACCACGGCGGACCGGCGTTCGACCTCGCCGGCGGCGCCATGGAGGGCAAGGAGACCCGGTTCGGCATCGGCGGTTCGTCGATCTTCGCCGTGGCCACGACGCTCACCTCGACCGGCGCGGTCAACTCCTTCCACTCCTCGTTCACCGGCTTCGGCGGCGGCATCACCATGCTGGGCATGCAGCTCGGCGAGATCGCCCCCGGTGGTGTCGGCTCCGGCATCTACGGCATGCTGATCATGGCCGTGATCGCGGTCTTCATCGCCGGTCTCATGGTCGGCCGCACGCCCGAGTACCTCGGCAAGAAGATCGGCACCCGCGAGATCAAGCTCGCGGCCTGCTACATCCTCATCACCCCGGCGCTGGTGCTCTGCTTCACCGCCGCGGCGATGGCCCTGCCGACCCCGGTCAACTCGATGACCAACTCGGGCGCGCACGGCTTCTCCGAGATCCTCTACGCGTACACCTCCGGCGCCAACAACAACGGCTCCGCGTTCGCGGGTCTCAACGCCGACACCCAGTGGTTCAACAGCACGATCGGTCTGGCCATGCTGCTGGGCCGGTTCCTGCCGATGGTGTTCGTCCTGGCGCTGGCCGGTTCGCTCGCCGAGCAGAAGCCGGTCCCCGCCACCGCGGGCACGCTGCGCACGGACAAGCCGCTCTTCGCGGGGCTGCTGGTCGGCACGATCCTGATCATCACCGGTCTGACCTACTTCCCGGCCCTGGCGCTGGGTCCGCTCGCCGAAGGGCTGGCGTCATGACCACCGACGTAAAGAAGCAAGAGGAGCCCGGCTCCATGACACCGAGTCCGACGGCCACGCCCACCCGGGCCCCGCACCAGGACGTTCCCACCGGGCACAAGCCCGACGCCGGGCGCGTAGGCGCGGGCCTGTTCGACCCCAAGCAGCTGGTCAAGTCCTTCCCGGACGCGATCCGCAAGCTCGACCCCCGGGTGATGATCAAGTCCCCGGTCATGTTCGTCGTCCTCGTCGGCTCGGTGCTGACCACGGTCTTCGCGGTCATGAACCCGTCCGACTGGTTCGGCTGGGCCATCGCCGCCTGGCTGTGGCTGACCACGATCTTCGCCAACCTGGCCGAGGCCGTGGCCGAGGGCCGCGGCAAGGCGCAGGCGGACACCCTGCGCAAGGCCAAGACCGACACCGTGGCGCGCCGTCTGGGCAAGGACGGCAGCACCGAGGAGCGGGTGCCCGGCACCGACCTGCGCATCGGCGACCTGGTCGTCTGCGAGGCCGGCGACATCATCCCCGGCGACGGTGACGTCGTCGAGGGCGTCGCCTCGGTGGACGAGTCCGCCATCACCGGTGAGTCGGCCCCGGTCATCCGCGAGTCCGGCGGCGACCGTTCGGCCGTCACCGGCGGTACGAAGGTCCTGTCCGACCGCATCGTCATCAAGATCACGACGAAGCCGGGCGAGACCTTCATCGACCGCATGATCAGCCTGGTCGAGGGCGCCGCCCGGCAGAAGACGCCCAACGAGATCGCGCTGAACATCCTGCTGGCCTCGCTGACGATCGTCTTCCTGCTCGCGGTCGTGACGCTGCAGCCGTTCGCGACGTACGCGGACGCCCCGCAGACGATGATCGTGCTCGTGGCCCTGCTGGTCTGTCTCATCCCGACCACCATCGGCGCACTGCTCTCGGCGATCGGCATCGCCGGCATGGACCGGCTCGTCCAGCGCAATGTGCTGGCCATGTCCGGCCGCGCCGTCGAGGCCGCCGGCGACGTGTCGACGCTGCTGCTCGACAAGACCGGCACCATCACCCTCGGCAACCGCCAGGCCGCGGAGTTCGTCCCCGTCAAGGGCGTCACCGCCGCCGAGCTCGCCGACGCGGCCCAGCTCTCCTCGCTCGCCGACGAAACCCCCGAGGGCCGCTCGATCGTCGTCCTCGCGAAGGAGAAGTACGGCCTGCGCGAGCGCCACCAGGGCGAGCTGTCGAACGCCACCTGGGTGCCGTTCACCGCCCAGACGCGGATGTCGGGTGTCGACCTCGTCGAGGACGGGACCGGGCGCAAGGTCCGCAAGGGCGCCACCGCCTCCGTGATCTCCTGGGTCAAGGAGCAGGGCGGCGAGGTCGCCGGCGACGCCGACGCGATCGCGAACCGCATCTCCGAAGCGGGCGGCACACCGCTGCTCGTGGCCGCCGAGGACGGCGACGGCGCCCGCCTGCTGGGTGTCATCCACCTGAAGGACGTCGTCAAGGACGGCATGCGCGAGCGGTTCGAGGAACTGCGCCGCATGGGCATCCGTACGGTGATGATCACGGGTGACAACCCACTGACCGCCAAGGCGATCGCCGAAGAGGCGGGCGTCGACGACTTCCTCGCGGAGGCCACCCCCGAGGACAAGATGGCGCTCATCAAGCGGGAGCAGGCCGGCGGCAAGCTCGTCGCGATGACGGGCGACGGCACCAACGACGCCCCGGCGCTGGCCCAGGCGGACGTCGGTGTGGCGATGAACACCGGTACCTCGGCCGCCAAGGAGGCCGGGAACATGGTGGACCTCGACTCAAACCCGACCAAGCTCATCGAGATCGTCGAGATCGGCAAGCAGCTCCTCATCACGCGGGGCGCGCTGACCACCTTCTCCATCGCCAACGACGTGGCGAAGTACTTCGCGATCATCCCCGCGATGTTCGCGGTGGTCTACCCGGGCCTGGACAAGCTCAACATCATGCAGCTGTCCTCGCCCGAGTCCGCGATCCTGTCCGCGGTCATCTTCAACGCGCTGATCATCATCGCCCTCGTGCCGCTCGCCCTGAAGGGCGTGCGCTACCGGCCGACCAGCGCGGACAAGATGCTCCGCCGCAACCTCGGGATCTACGGACTCGGCGGCCTCGTCGCCCCGTTCATCGGCATCAAGATCATCGACCTTCTCATCTCCCTCATCCCCGGAATCGGCTGATCGCCATGAACAATTCGTTTGGAAACGCGGCACGGCTGATCGGGGCCGGATTCCGCGCCCTGCTCGTACTGACCCTGGTGACCGGCGTCATCTACCCGCTGGTCGTCACGGGCGTGGCCCAGGGCCTGTTCCCCGGCAAGGCGAACGGCTCGGAGATCACGGCGGACGGCAAGGTCGTCGGCTCCTCGCTGATCGGGCAGACGTACAACCTGCCGAAGAAGAACCCGGACGACGCGGAGGAGGCCGCGGTCCCGGACCTCAAGTGGTTCCAGCCGCGCCCGTCCAACGGCCTCGGCAGCAACAGCGTCAACACCCAGTACTCGCTGATCCTCTCCGGCGCGACCAACCGCTCCGGTGACAACGAGGACCTGATCCAGTGGGTCAAGGACGCCAAGGCCGCCGTCGTCAAGGACAACTCCACGGCCACCTACAAGGTCGAGCCGTCGGACGTGCCGGCCGACGCCGTCACCTCCTCCGGCTCCGGCCTGGACCCGGACATCTCCCCGCAGTACGCGAAGCTCCAGATCCACCGCGTCGCCGAGAAGAACGACCTGACCGTCGCCCAGGTCGACAAGCTCGTCGCCGACCACACCCAGGGCCGGACCCTCGGCTTCGCGGGCGAGCCCCGGGTCAACGTGCTCCAGCTCAACATCGCGCTGAAGCAGCTCACCGAGAAGTGATCCCGACCGGACGCTCCGACCGGTCGACGTGACCGGTCGGAGCGACCGGACCGGGCAGCGGGCGCGGCCGAGGCGAATCGGCCGTCCGCCGCCCGGGCCGCACGACAGAAAGGGCGCACCAATGACCCGGGTGCTGGTGGTCGAGGACGACCCACAGCTCGTACGGGCTCTCGTGATCAACCTGAAGGCGCGCGGCTTCGACGCGGACACCGCGACCGACGGGGCCAGTGCCCTGCGCCTCGCCGGAGAGTTCGCGCCGGACGTCATCCTCCTCGACCTCGGACTGCCGGACATGGACGGCATCGACGTCCTGCACGCACTGCGGGTCCACAGCCGGGTGCCCGTCCTCGTCGTCTCCGCCCGCCGGACCTCGGACGAGAAGATCGCCGCGCTCGACGCGGGCGCCGACGACTACATCACCAAGCCGTTCAGCATGGACGAACTCCTCGCCCGGCTGCGCGCGTCGGCCCGCCGGGCACTCCCCGCACCGCCCGGTGAACGGTCTCTGATCGTCACGACCGAGGACTTCACCATCGACCTGCCGGCCAAGAAGGTCATACGGCAGGGGCGTGATGTGCGCCTCACCCCGACCGAGTGGCATCTGCTGGAAGTGCTGATCCGCAACCGCGGCCGGCTCGTGGGCCAGAGACAGCTCCTCCAGGAGGTCTGGGGTCCCGCCTATGGCACTCAGAGCAACTATCTCCGCGTCTACATGGCTCAGTTGAGACGCAAGCTCGAAGCCGACCCCTCCCACCCGCGGCATCTCGTCACGGCACCGGGCATGGGCTACCGCTTCGAGAGCTGACACCCCGTCGGTGACGTCGGCGCCCGGACGACCCGGGTGCCGACTCGCCCGTGTCGCTGTTGGGCCGAACGGGTGAGGAGCGCGAAGATGGTCGCATGAGCAGGTACGAGAGGTACGACGTCACCGACGAGCAGTGGGAGGGCCTCGCCCAGGTCGTCCCGCTGCGCGGGCGCAACGAGTGGCCGTCACGCGTTGACCATCACACGATCCCGCGGGACGCCATGGACGGCGCGTACGACGACGCCGCCGCGGAACAGCGACGGATGGTCGTCCTGCGCGTCCAGGTCTTCGCGGACGCACGCGAGGTCGCCGAGTACCTCATCGCGCAGATCCCCGTGCTGCTCGACCTCACGAGCGCGGACACCGACGTCGCCAAGCGGATCCTCGACTTCAGCAGCGGAGTCGTCTTCGGCCTCGGCTGTGGCATGCACCGGGTGGACCGGAACGTGTTCCTGCTCGCCCCCGCGGGCACGGAGGTCGACGGCCTCGCGGCGGCGGCCGTCCCCCATTCGTAGGAAGACCGTTCAGACGTAACGGTTCGGCGTGCGGAGCGCCGTGCGACGCTGCGTAGCGTTCCCCCGTATGGACGTCACAGGCCCCCGCCCCACCCTCACCGAACTGCGGCTCTCCGCCTTCGCCGCGCATCGTGCCCGTGTCTTCCCGCTCGGCCCCGTGACGCTGTTCGCGGGCCCGAGCGGCAGCGGCAAGTCGACCGCCCTGCGGGCCTACGAGGCACTGGCCCGGCTCGGCGCGGGTGCGGCGCTCGACGAGGTCTTCCCGGACCCGGCGGCCTGCGTCCCCGAGCGCTCGGAACGCGACGACCAGGGCAGACGGGGATTCAGGATCGGCTGCACCGTCGACGGCCCGGCCGGTCCCGTACGTCTGGACCTCGCCGTACAGGCCGACCCCCGACTCCGCATCGTCGGCGAGCGTTTGACCGGCCAGGGACAGACCCTGCTCAGCACGGCGCTGCGCGACCCCGGACGCTCCTCGGTCCAGGCCGCCTGGCACACGGCGGGCGCCGACCGGGTCACCCGCGCCCCGCTGCCCGACGACCGGCTCGGCACGGCACTGCTCCCGCTGCGCGTCGCGGGCAGCACGCAGGGGCAGCGGCAGGTGCTGGCCGCGGCCGAGCAGGTCGTGGTGGCGCTGCGGTCGGTGTTCGCCTGCGATCCGCGGCCCGAGCGCATGCGCGAACCGGTGCGGCCCGGGGAAGGGCGGCTCAGGCGCGGCTGCGACAACCTGGCGGAGGTGCTGCACCGCACCCGCCACGAATGCACACGGCGGCACGCACGGCTCACCTCCGTGGCCCGTGCCGGCTGCGCGGGCCCGGTCACGGAAGTGGGCATCGAGGAACTCACCGACGGAACGGTCCGCGCGGTCCTCGCAAGAGGCGCGCAGGACGGGCCGGACCCGACCACTCCGCTCGGCCGCCTCGGCGACGGCGAACTGCGTTTCCTCGCCCTCGCCCTCGTCCTGCTCACCGGACCCGGGGTGCTCGCCGTCGACCCGGCCGCGGAGGTCCCGGGAGCGCTGCAGTCGCTCACCGTCCTCGCGGACGGCCTCGACCGCTGCCTGGACAGCGCCCAGGCTCGTGAACTCGCCTCGCTGGCCGCCTCGATCTGCGCCGACGGGCATCTGCGACTGGTGGGGGCGGTGGGGGAGGCGGCGGCCGCCCGGGAGATCGCGGGAGTGACGGTGGTAGACCTGGTGCGGTGACGGAACCGGATGTGAAAGCACTGCAGCGCAGACTGGCCGAGTTCGCGGCGGCACGGAACTGGGAGCCCTACCACACACCGAAGAATCTGGCGGTCGCACTCACGGTGGAGGCAGCCGAACTGGCCGAGATCTTCCAGTGGCTGACGCCGGAGGAGTCGGCGCGGGTGATGGACGATCCGCGCCAGGCGCACCGGGTGGCGGACGAGGTGGCGGACGTGCTCGCGTATCTCCTCCAGTTCTGCGAGGTGCTCGGTGTCGACGCGCTGACCGCCCTCGCCGAGAAGATCGACCGCAACGAACTCCGCTTCCCGGCGGCCGAGCGGCCGTCGAGCGGACCAACACCGCACGATCGTCACTCTTCGGAGTGATGGATCTTTCCCCAGTCGGCCTCCTGTCCACAGATTTCCGAATTCCCCTGGCTTTTCGTCTGGAGCACCTTCACTCTGGGTAGTGAGTGAATGGGCGGAAGTTCGTACGAACGGGGGCGGCGTACATGGATGCGGAGAGGCTCATCGCGGCCGGCAGGCGGGCACTCGCGGAGTGCCGTGCCGCGCTCGACGTCGTGGCGGAGGCCTGGCAGACACAGGCCCTCGCCCAGGCGATCGGAAGTCAACTGGCCGTGCGCGGCCCGCAGGAGCTCAGAGGTGAGGCGCGCGGACTGAGCGAGGCCGGCGGCCGCGGTGGCGGACTCACCGACGGCTGTGTGCTGCGCACCGGCGGCCCCAGAGCCGCGCAGCTCACCGAAGTCGCCGACCCGGGACGTGCGTTGACCGCACTGGGCACGCTGCTCGGCGAGGTCGGGATGGCGCTCGTCGGCGTCGCCTGCGCCACGGACGAGGAAGGTCTGTACTGGCAGTGCATCGAAGCGATCGACGCCGCCGACGAGTCGAGCGACCGGGTCCGCGCGATGCTGCGCCGCCTCTCCTTGCACGAGCCGGTCCGGGACCGCACCCGGGACCGGCAGATCGCCCCCGGCCGCGGCGATCCCGCGGAGCCGACGGCGAGCCCGCCCTGAGACCGGGCCCGCCCCGTCCCGCCGGGTGAACCCGGCCACGGCATGCCGTCCCCACCCGGCACCGAGAGGTTGACGGACGTGCGGCGGTGCAGGATGGACGCATGGACCTTCGAATCTTCACCGAGCCCCAGCAAGGGGCCTCCTACGACACCCTGCTCACCGTCGCCAAGGCCACCGAGGACCTCGGCTTCGACGCCTTCTTCAGATCCGGTACCGTATCTACCCATGGAGCTCATCGCCCTGGGGGACAGGGGCCAAGACATGGTCAGGGCAGCGACCTACGAGCGGCAAAG
>NZ_JBIVUF010000034.1:0-36317 GCF_044757085.1 Streptomyces sp. NPDC091376
AGTACATCGAGGTCTTCCACAACCCACAGCGGCGCCACTCAGCACTGGGCTACCGCACCCCGATCGAGTACGAACTACTCTCCGAACAAGACACCTTGAGTTCTATCGGTGCTTGCGAACGCTCCGGAAGGAGAGCGTTCGGATGCCGAGGTACGCCCCCAACAAGATGCCGAGTTCGGTGAAGAAGCGGTACTTCGAGTTGCTCAGGGAGGGCTATAAGGGTGCGGCTGCCGCCCGGGTGGTGGGGGTCTCGGCCAGCTGTGGTTCGAACTGGTTCATCGAAGCTGGAAGCATGATCGTCCCCGACACCGGCCTGATATCGCCGCGCTTCCTGACCCAGAACGACCGCATCGCCATCGCCGACGGGCTCCAGGCCAAGCAGACCTTCAAGGAGATCGCCGCGTCGATCGGGAAGAGCTTTCAGACCGTCTACCGCGAGATCAAGCGCAACGCGAAGCCGGACGGCAGCTACCACCCCTGGTGGGCCCACAACCAGTCCCTACTGCGGCGTCGCCGTCCCAAGGAGGAGAAGATCCGCGGCAGCGAGCGTGTCAGCGACGCTTGAATTGTGAGCCGTTCCCGGCGGGTGAAAAATGACCCCCTGCGGCAGTTGATGTTGGTCATTCCCCGGTGTTGGCTGCGGGAACCCGTCCGAGGTCGCGACCGCGCATGCGGTAGCTGTCGCCCTTGAGTGAGATCACTTCAGCGTGGTGGACCAGGCGGTCAATCATTGCGGCGGCGACGGTGTCGTCACCGAATACCTCGCCCCAGCGTCCGAAGGGCTTGTTGCTGGTCACGATCACCGAGGCGCGTTCGTAGCGGCCCGAGATGAACTGGAAGAACAGGTTCGCGGCCTCGGGTTCGGAAGGGGATGTAACCGACCTCGTCCACCACGATCAGCGGGATCCTGCCCAGCCGGGTCAACTCATCGCTCAGACGGCCTGCTTGATGGGCTTCGGCGAGGCGGGTGACCCACTGGGCGGCGGTAGCAAAGGCGACGCGGTGGCCGGCCTGGCAGGCCCGGATGCCGAGCCCGGTGGCCAGGTGGGTCTTGCCGGTGCCGGGCGGCCCCAGGAAGATCACGTTCTCCCTGCCGACGACGAAGTCCAGCGTCCCCAGATGCGCAATGACCTCGCGTTTCACCGACCGCTGGTGGTCGAAGTCGAAGTCCTCCAGCGACTTGCGCGAGGGGAAACGGGCCGCCCGGATGCGGCCCTCGGCGCCATGACTGTCGCG
This sequence comes from Streptomyces sp. NPDC091376, assembly GCF_044757085.1. Classification (NCBI taxonomy): domain Bacteria; kingdom Bacillati; phylum Actinomycetota; class Actinomycetes; order Kitasatosporales; family Streptomycetaceae; genus Streptomyces; species Streptomyces sp. NPDC091376. Next base: position 1,237 of record NZ_JBIVUF010000034.1, read on the forward strand.
GGCGGCGACCTCCCTCTGCAGGCAGGCGGCGAGATACTCCTCGTGGCTCCAGCCCTCGTCGCGAGCCCGCTCGGCGAGCCGGGCCGCCGCATCCCGCAGGGCCGGGGCTTTCAACGCCTTCGTCAGATAGACCAATTCGGAGTCGACGTCGCGGCTGGCCCGGGCCTGGTTCGTGCCGTTCTTCGTGCTCATCACGCTGCCCCTTCACCCGTGCTCAGTCCGCCATCGATGACGCCGAAGATCCGGTCGTAGGTGTCCAGCGATCGCTCCTCGACCTCCGTCACCTCCGGCGCCGGTGTTCTCTCGGCGGCCGTCTTGCGGGCGGCCGCGGCAGCGGCCGCGTGGTCCGGGTCGGTGATGGTCTGGTGTCGAGCCCAGCTGCGGGCATGGCGGGCGACCTCGACGCCGTCGCAGGTCACCAGGACCTGGTCCAGGTCGGCGGCGACCTCGATGCGGCGGCCGACGGCCAGCGGATGCACCGAGTAGTCGCAGGTGTCGAGGCGGACGTAATGATCCCGCGGCAGCCGCAGCGATGCCTTCCACCAGCCCGGCGGAGCGATCGGCGGCAAGGCAAGCATCCGGGAGCGGTCTGCTTCCAGCCGGTCCGCCGGGCGGGCCTGCAAAGTGCGGTGGATACGCCGGTTCGCCTTGGTCAGCCAGTCGGCGAGCTGGACGTTGAAGTCGGCCGGCGAGGTGAACACCCGCCCGGGCAGAAACGACGTCTCGAGATATCCGTTGGCCCGCTCGACCAGGCCCTTGGCCTCCGGATCCCGCGGCCTGCAGAGCAGGAACTTGATGCCCAGCAGTCCGGCGAACGCGGCGAAGTCATCGGTCAGTCGGGGCCCTCCGGACCGCCAGGAGCCGACGGCTCCCTCGTTGTCCCAGACCAGCACCCGTGGGACGGCTCCCAGCTCGGTCAGCAGCCGCCAGTGTCCGGCGATCAGATCGGCTGCCGATCTGGAGGGCAGCATCCGGGCAGTGATCCACCGCGAGTAACCCGCGACCATGACCAGCACCGGCGGCCGTCCGACCTGGCCGAAGCCGAGCGGGATGTCGGCCGGCGGGAACCACAGGTCGCACTGGCCAATCTCGCCCGGCTCATAGACCGTCCGCGAAGCTGGATCCGCGGGTCGATAGGCCGGCCGCAGGTCCCGGACCCGGTCCTTGAGCACGGTCAGGCCCCGGTCCCAGCCGATCCGCTCGGCGATCACCGTTGCCGGCATCTCCGGCCACTGCTCGAGCAGTTCACGGATCTGCGGCTCGACCGCGTCCACGATCGAGCCCTTCGGCGCCCGCTGGTACTTCGGCGGCGCGTCGTCCGCGATCGCCCTGCGGACGGTGTTCCTCGAGATCCCCAGCTTCCTTGCGATCGCCCGCACCGGCATCTGCTCGGCCCGATGAAGCCGGCGGATCTCCGCCCAGTCCTCCACGCTGATCACCACTCCTCCCGGCCTGACTCAACGAGCCAGACCCTTGGAGGGGGTCAACTTTCAAGCGTCGTTACCGGTCCACTTTTCAGCCGTCGCCGACACTGCGCACGCTCGTGCGCGAGAAGCTCACCGAGAAGTGGTCGCCGCAGCAGATCGCGCGTTACCTGGCCCGCGAGTACGCGAATGACGTGATGATGCGGGCCTGTCCGGAGACGATCTACCGGGCCCTGTTCGCCGGCATCCTCGGCCGGTGCGAAGCCAAGCTCCGCACCGGCCGCACCCGCCGCAAAAGACAGCGCCGAGGCGTCCCCACCCTGAACAAGATCAAGAACATGACGCTCATCCACGACCGTCCGACCGAGGTCAACGACCGCACGGTTCCCGGACATTGGGAGGGGGACCTCATCATCGGCCGCGGCCAGGGCTCGGCGATCGGCACCCTGGTCGAGCGCACCACCCGCTATGTCCACCTGATCCACTTGCCGCATGGCTGGAAGGCTCCGCAAGTCCGGAACGCGCTGATCACGCAAACCGCGCACATCCCGGCACGGCTGAAGAAGACACTCACCTGGGACCAGGGCCGTGAGCTGACCTTGCACGAGGACATCGAGGCGCTGACGGGGTTCCGGATCTACTTCTGCGACCCGCACTCGCCCTGGCAGCGCGGCACCAACGAGAACATGAACGGCCTGCTGCGACAGTACTTTCCGAAGGGCACCGACCTGTCCGTCCACACCGCCCAAGGCCTCCGCGAAGTCGCCCGCCAGCTCAACCACCGCCCCCGCATCACACTCGGAGACAGGACCCCCGCCGAGGCCATGCGAGAATGCCTGTCAGGCCTATTGACCAGGTGATTCGCAACCACTGATTGAAACCGCCCACCATCCCCGCCGCCAGTTAGCCACCGCAGCTGGAACCCAAACCGTGGGGCACGTCAACCCGTCACCCAAACCTGCACCAGACCCAAGCAGCGGGCGCACGTATGCGAAGTGTGACCTAGTAAACCAGCAGATGAGTATTGGTTGCTTATGTTGGCGACCCCGCGTCGTGTCACCTTGGGGAAGCAGGTGACAGTCTGAAAACGGGGAACGGATGGACAGACACGCGGAGCGTGCTGATGCGGGTCGACGCGAGGCGCCGAAGCCAGCCCCAGCTTGGCAACAGCGCTTGAACACCGTGCCTTTGAGGATCTTCCTCGGCGCGACCTTTACTTACGCTGGTCTGGAAAAGATCAGTTCCTCGCACTACCTCGCGGGGCCAGCGGACCCAGGATCCTTCACAGCTCAGGCGCGCACTGCCGCTGAGACCAGTTCTCTGGATCCGGTCTTGGACTTCGCGCTGGGATTCCCCACCCCCGTCGCACTGCTATTGGCCTTTGGTGAGTTGGCTGTAGGCCTTGGTACGTTGCTTGGCTTGTGGACTCGGCTGGCAGCGGCCGCGGGAGCAGTCATCAGCATGTGCCTGTGGTTCACGGTCAGTTGGGATGTCCATCCGTACTACCTCGGCAGTGACGTTGCCTATCTCCTGGCCTGGACTCCGCTGATCCTTGGCGGGGCGCCAGTAGTCTCCGCTGACGCGGTGCTTCAACAGCGCCGTTCCGTGATTCAAAGTTCGGGTGCCTCGTTCAGCGCCGCGCGCAGGCGTGTCCTGTTCGAATCGGTCGTAGTGGCACTTGGGATGACTGGTCTGGTGCTGCTGGCAGCGTCTGTGCTGCGGCGGATGGGGCAGCGGCAAGGCGCGGACCGCGGCGCGTCCGTACAAGCGGCACGGCCCTCGGCAGGAAAGATGGGAACCCCAGTAATCGTTTCTGTCGATGCCGTACCGGTCGGCGGTGCGGCAACAGTGGCAGACCCAAAAACTGGCGACAAGGTCTACGTAGTCCAGCCGAGATCGGGCACGTTTATTGCGCTGTCCACCGTCTGTCCTCATGCCGGCTGCGCGGTGAACCCGCCAAAGAACGGGCAGTTGGTTTGCCCTTGTCATGACTCGCGATTCGACGCGACCACTGGGAGCGTCTTGCGGGGGCCAGCTCGTCAGGGCCTGACTCGATACGACGTGACCCGTACCGGTAAGCGCCTCGAGATCACCCGACAGACCACACCATAGACAACGGGTGAATCGCCCCCATTGTTGGCATGTCCCGTCACTTGAGAAAGGTCCGCCCGTGCGCGTCACAGCAGTTCTGACCGCCTTTCTGCTTTGCGTCGCAGGAGCGATTGCCGCGATTACTACACAGTGGACGACAGCCCAGCCCCATACGGTGTCTGACCAGACTTCAGATCCGCGGACCTCCTCGCAGAACCAGAACCCGCTCCCTTCGGCCAGGGAGACGCGATCATCTGATGCCTGGACGCAGCAGAGCCTGGCCAAGCAGTTGGTCGCAGAGTTGAACGAAAAGGACCCAGGAAAGGCGTTGGCCAGCCTGGACAGGACTATCCGAGGATTCCCAGAGTCGGCTCGGTTCTGTCATCCCGTGGCCCACGAACTCGGTCATGCCGCACTTGCCAAATATGACGGAGACTTCCGGGCAGTGTCAGAATTCCGCAGCGACGTGTGCGGATCCGGATACATGCATGGCATCGTTGAAGAGAAGCTTCGCGAAAGCAGCGATCCGACGGCCGAAGTAACGACTCTATGCGCACCAGAACAGACACAGTCCTGTATTCATGGTATCGGACACGGGGCGATGTTTGTCACTGGGCTGGACATAGCCAAGGCCGAGAATCTATGCGCAAGATTCTCATCCTCGGGAGCTGCTACCGCGTGTTCAGAAGGAATCTACATGCAGCTTTTCGAGCCAGATGAAAGCGATCCATCTGCCATGGCGAAGCTTCCTGCGGATCGACTGGCGGAGGAGCCTCTTTACCCGTGCCCCGGGCGGCCTGCAGAATTCCGCAGCGCCTGCTACTATTACGCACCGGCTTACTTCCTGCAGCGAAACAACTACGCCAGTGATCAAACGGCATACGCGAGAGGGCTCGCTTGGTGCCGCAATGCGCCGGCGGAAGATAGTGGCATGTACACGTGCACGAAGGGCCTCGGCTCACGGCTCATGAAGTACAACATCGACCGCGAAGTCTGGTCTGCTGAACAGTGCGAAGCGGCTGCAGCCGATCAGCGCCGTCCCTGTATAGAGGGCATGGTGAGCTATTACAGTGTTCACCACCATTCTCGTAATGCAGTCCAAAAACTCTGTACAAAGCTCTCTGGCCGAGCCGAGACTCATTGCAATGAAGCCGCTGGGTACAGCACTTCGGCCGACTGAAGCAAAATATGGACCAGCCGCCCTGCCGGACAGCATGACGAATGGCTGCTACGGCCCGGGGCCCTTCTTGAGGTATGAGAGGGTGGATCCGTCGGGGGATCATCCTAGTGGGCGGGTTGGAGCCACGCCAGTACTGCCGCGGACAACGAGTTCGGGTTCAAAAAGGACCTCGTCCGCAGAAACCGCATCTCCGGATACCTGCCGCAGCAGCAGGCTGACGACCGCCTGCCCCATCGGTTCAACTGCCTGCCTTATCGTCGTCAGGGGAGGATCTACCAGGGGCATGAACGCTGAGTCATCGAACCCGACTACAGATACGTCTGCTGGAACATCCAGCCCCAGCCTGCGGGCGGCGCGGACGGCGCCTAGAGCAAGGACATCACTGCCACACACCAGACCTGTCACACCGCGCTCGAGGAGATGAGAAGCGGCAACGGTACCGCCCTCCAGGGTGTACATCGTCTCGGCAATGAAGGAATCGACGTCCGGAACACCCAGGAAGGCGTGCGTAATAGCGCGAAATGCCGCAATCTTGCGTGCAGCAGGTACGTGGCCCTGGCCACCTACGATGAGCCCGATGCGTTGGTGCCCTAGAGACGCCAGATGGCGGGTGGCGAGCTCCACGGCCCGAGCGTCATCCGTCGACACGCAAGAAATCTGCAGGTTCTCGACTATGCCATTGACGGCAACTACGGGAAGACCGCGCTCCACCAGCCGATCGTAGTGCTTATGGTCCGCGTCCCGCTCTGAGTGAAGACCGCAGACAAACACCACTCCTGAGACCTGGTGCTCCAGCAGCATGTCGACGTAGTCGCTCTCCTGCACTCCGCCCAGAGTCCGGGTGCAGAGCACTGGTGTCAGGCCGCGGCCGGCGAGGTTGCTGCCCACGACTTCGGCAAACGCTGGGAACACAGGGTTGCCCATCTCCGGAATAACCAGGCCAACAAGACGATTCGGACTTCCCCGGAGTTCCGGCGGACGGCTGTAGCCAAGAACGTCGAGAGCCGTCAGAACGGCCTCCCGAGTGGCCGCCGCCACACCCGGTTTGGCGTTCAGGACTCGACTCACCGTCGCCTCGCTGACGCCTGCGTACTCCGCGACTCTCGTCAACCTACTCGCCATGGCGGCAAGTCTATGACAGAATCTCGCAAATTCTGCAGGAAACTTTCGGTGGTGGACGGGCGACACGACGTGCCGAGACCGGCATGCGGGGCGCCTTGCCTCGAGGCAAGGATAGAGACGGTGGACATCCTCTCCCTCCTGAAGGGGGATTCCCGCTTGCCGTGGCGTTGAAGGCTGCGGTGTCGAGTGGATTCCTGCTTCGCCGCGCGGTGTCGGGACGAGTCCCGGTCTTACCTGCACTTCACAGGTTGACACGGCCAGTCCGGCGACCTTGGCGTTGTTGACCGCCGCGTTGATGTCCCGGTCCCGGACCGCCCTGCATGTACCGCATGTCCAGACACGGGCGTTAAGGGGCTTGGGGCCGTCCTTGACGCCGCACTGCGAGCACACCTGAGATGTGGGCTCGAAGCGGCCGATCCGGACGAAGGTGCGCCCGTATCGGGCGGCCTTGTACCGCACGCACCTGGCCGAGTCGGTCCACGACGCCGGATGGTCCGCGTTCGTGCACATGCTGGAGGGTGAGTCCCTTCACCGCCAGGTCCTCCACGGCGACCGATTGGTTCTCGCGGATCAGCTGAGTGGAGAGCTGGTGGTGGAACGCGCGGCGCGCGTCGGCCACCGCGTGAAGGTGGCTTGACATGGAAGGAGGTGCTGGACTGCACGACGATGCGGTGGCGAGGACGCCCGGTGCGCCGCCTTGCTGGCACCGGAAAGGCCCGCGCCGGTCCGGGTTGGGAGCGACCGGTGCATCGGCCTGAGCCGACAGCACCAGCGTGTTCCCCGTGCACAGTTGGGGGTCCCGGCCCCGTCCAGAGCCGGCATCTGGGGACCGGCTCCCGCGAAGCGGTCTGTTCCGGCTTGCCGACGACCGCCTGGTCGATGTCACCCGCATCGTGCTCGGCCGGCGAACACGGGCTTGCACTCGCCGACCGCGCACGTAGCCTTGTTCACGAGTTGCAACTGAACGAAGCCACAGACGTGATCTCCCTGGGGCCAGCAGGCAAGGACGTTGTGGGTCGCCGTTCCGGGGCAGTCGAGGGCGGCCCGTTGCGGCGGACGAAGACCACGTGCAACATTTCACCCGGCGCCCACCGCGCGACGAAATGGACGCCAGCGTGTCCGGCACCTCGGCACGCCACCTGCCCCAAGTCAGCCAGATCAACGATGGGCACGCGCTGGCAGTCCCGTGCCCCGGCGCTTTGGCAAGATGAACTTGCGTGCCGCAACTCCCAGCACATCAGCCTAACGGCCGAGCCTGAGCGCCACTCCCTCACCATGGACGAGGTCGTTAGTGGCTTAAGTCAGTCCGATGTGTCGTCACGAGTATGCTTTAAGCGGTATGCCGGGTCGTTTCGGATGGAAAAAGATATCGCCGCCAGGCCGATTCCCGATATGACCAAAGCGAGAAGTATCGTTGCGACCATTCTCTTCTATCTCTCTGAGTGCCATGACGCGACGCGTTCCTAAGACGCATTGCATGCATACGCGGCATACTCTGCACTGCTGCCTCCTGCCAAGGGGCGTTGTCGCGGAGGATTCTGGACGGTCGTCGACTTTGATCTCATGACAGCGGCCAGCACCCTTCCCGCGCATGAGTGAGAACTACTTAAGTGTCGCGTCTCTTGGTAGGTGCCTAAACGGGTGTGCGCTGCTCGTGACCCGCTGGGGATGCCGCGGGACGTTCTGGCGGCATCTGGCCTGGAGGAGATGCGGCGAAGCGCTCATTTTTGTCCGCCCGGCGCTGCTGCCATAGAGATCCGGCTTTGACGCTGGGGGAGTTGAGGCCGAGGGCGTCATCCAAACGACTCTGCAACTGAGCGATGCGGTGATCGAGGTCAGACAGGGCTCGCCGGTAGCGGTGGCAGGCCCGAAGCGCACGGAGCAGCCGTATTTCCGCAGCACGCTGCCGGTCGGTTGCTCCGGCCAACTCCCCAGTCAGTCGGTGCATATTTTCCACCATAATTGCGAATGCTTGATTCGTGATCATCGCGGTACGCCTATGGATCTCACAGCGTCGCACCAGTTCATGATAGGCCTGGCTTCGGAGGAACATATTGTCTCACCAACCTAATCTCGTACGTTAGCGTGATAGCGCCGCACTGCTCGATCTAGTGCCTGAGCGGCCTGGGTACGTATGCGCTCATAGGTGCACTGGCGAGAGAGGAGCCCGCTGCCTTCGTGCCACCTTTGATTCCTCTTGGCTTCGGTACGTGGACCTTAAGAGTCCAGGGCATCGGAATAAGCGTGAGGCGCCAGTGACGCAATCGAGGTGGCTGCCACCAGGTAGAGAAGGCCTGTGCGCCTCTGTGGCGTCACCGAGCTGCGGCATTCACCTTTAAGCAGGTCACTCCAGTGCGTGCACTTTAGGGCACCCGTGGACAGGGGGACGTAAGTGGAGCGAACTCATTTACAGGTGCGAAACCCTCGCGCAGACGGAGGTTCTGCCGGATTCGTTGCAAGTTGTCTTCGTGTCGTCGCGCTTCTCTGCGCGGGCAGGGGGCGCCTAACCGCCTAACGCCGGGGCGTTTGTACCAGGGAGAGCTATGAGGACTGAGTATCTGAGACTCTGGCGCATCACACGGACCGGCTCCCGTATCGTGTTCTCGTGCGAATGCCTGCGCCGTTCGGAGGAGCCATGCGCGGGTCATAGGACGGTGAGGTCGGCAGGTGTTTGGGATCTGACGCTGATCTCGGATAGCCTGCTGGATCTGCATACCTGCTTCCGGGCTCTTCGTCGTTCGCCTGATTGGGGGCCGCGCAGGAGGCGCCCAGCCGACGCGAACGCAGTTTCAGGCGGCGTCGGAAGGCCGTAGCGGAGGCTGCCCGGTTGTGGACGCGCGGCACAGGGCTGCGCCTGGCCTCGTTCGCGGCAGAACGTCATCGCGTTCGACGACCTCGGGACCGGCAGCTTGCGCAAGGCTCGGGCGCCGAAGCTGGACCCCGGGCCGCCGAGCAGCTTCCTGCCGAACGGAGACCCCGAAGCGAAGGCCTGCCCGCGCATGGGAGCGCCCCGGTTCAAGTCCCGTAAGGACAGCCGGCAGGCCCTACGGTTCACCGCGAACGCCCGATGGAAGATCACCACCGGCGGGGACCTGTCCCTGCCGAAGATCGGGGACGTGCGGGTGAAGTGGTCCCGCACTCTTCCCTCGATCCCCTCCACGGTGACCGTGATCAAGGACGCGGCGGGAAGGTACTTCGCGAGCTTTGTTGTGGCGACCGAGCCCCTCACGCTGGCCGAGAGTGACAGGGCCGTTGGCATCGACCTGGGCTTGGGGCATTTCGCCGTCTTGTCCGACGGCACGAAGATCGACGCTCCTCGCTTCCTGCGCCGGGCTGAGAAGAAGCTCAAGCGTGCGCAGCAGGCCCTCAGCCGCAAGGCGAAGGGCTCGAACAACCGGGACAAGGCCAGGACCAAGGTCGCCCGCGCTCACGCGCAGGTTACCGACGCGCGGTGCGAGTTCCACCACCAGCTCTCCACCCGGCTGATCCGCGACAACCAACCAGCGGGTATCGGGGATGTAGGCCAAACTTCACCGTTGGGCGGTGGCCGACGAAGGCCGCAGGTTCGACGATCTGTTCAACCTCGTGTGCGACCCGGCGACGCTGCTTGTGGCGTTCGAACGAGTCGCGGGCAACAAAGGGGCCAAAACGCCCGGAGTGGACGGCCTCACAGTCGTCAACGTCGAGCAGGACATTGGCCCTTATGGGTTCCTGGAGGATCTTCGCCACGTACTTAAATCGCCGGCTGTGCCTCCAGGGCATCTTGTATGTGCTGTACAACGACATCGCCTGGCAACTGCTGCCTCTGGAGCTCGGGTTCGGCTCAGGGCAGACCTGCTGGCGGCGCCTGGATCGCTGGCAGAAGGCCGGGGTCTTCGACCGGCTGCACCGGATCCTGCTCGCCGAGCTGAACGCGGCCGGCGAGCTGGACTGGTCGAGGGCATGCGTGGACGGCTCCCACATCCGCGCGAAAAGGGGGCGCCGACACCGGTCCGTCGCCGGTCGACCGGCGGAAGACGGGCAGCAAGCACCACCTGATCTGCGACGGACGCGGCATCCCGTTCAAGGTCATCACCACCGCGGCCAACGTCAACGACGTCACCCAGACCTTCGCCCTGGTCGACGGCATCCCGCCCGTCGCCGGACGCCCCGGCCGCCCGCGACAGCGTCCCGAAGCCCTGCTCGGAGACAAGGGCTACGACTCCAACCCCAACCGCCGCGAACTGCGCAAGCGCCGGATCCTGCCGGTCATCTCCCGCAAGGGCGCCCCCAACATCCAGGGCCTGGGCAAGATCCGCTACATCGTGGAGCAGACCTTCGCCCTCCTCCACCAGTTCAAGCGCCTCGCCGTCCGCTGGGAACGTCGCACTGAAATACACGACGCCTTCGTCTCCCTGGCCTGCAGCCTCATCTGCTGGCGCCGACTCAAGAAGCATCGATCATGATCGTGTTACGAGCTCTACGGGAGCGGAAGTCAAGGGGGACTGCTCCTACCTTGGCATGCGGCACACCGCGAAGACCTGCCCTCACAGCAGAAGTTCGTCTGCGTCTCATGTGGCACTCATGCGCACGCTGATACGGCCGGCGAGGCTTGCGACGGGTCAGCCCGGCTCCCGTAGAACGCTCAGGCAACCGGCATAGCGAGAAGTCACCCTCTTCAGGGGGTGGAGGGAGCCGTAGAGACCGCCAGCCGGAAAACTGTTGCAGGGCTAGTGGCTATTCTGTCTGCACAGAAGTCGTGTTCACGGGAGGCATTCGCCCTCGTCGGGCTCCACCACTCGATGTATCTACCCCGAGCAGTGCCGGCCCAGCTACGCCGTGTATCTAAGTAGTGGACGCTCATACGGCAGGTGAGCTTTCGGCGTTCTCATGGGAGATAGCGATGCGCTCAACCTACGGAGGGTCGATGGCCGCCAACCCAAGGCGCAGAGGTGCGCGGCGGAAGCTGGTGCATCGGCGGGATCGGGCATCCGGCTATGAAAATCTGACTCGCCGGTGGGTGGCTCGCACGCACTGCTTGATATGGCGCGCACCGATAGGTGCTTTTCCGGATCAGATTATGGGCCTAGTTGCTGGAAACCCAGACCGAAATTTTGACAGTGAAGTGTAAATGTGATGACCAGGAAATGGATGCGACCAACCGTAGTTACCCAGTTGGCGAGTAGATTCCCTGAGTTGCTGAGAAACCAGGATTCGCCACTGCCTTGCACCGTTGACCCGAACCTATTCGACCCCGACGCTGGCGGGCCTGCTTCCCTGGCCCGTTCTCTTTGTTATCAGTGCCCGCTTGTGCAAGCCTGTGCTGCCTATGCGTGCCATCACCACAGGCGAGGGATATGGGGCGGCACGACCGAGCGTGAGCGACGCCTTGCAGGATATCCCCCCCGGCCCTGCCATCCTGCCGGGCCGGACAGCAAAGGCGAGAATTAACGAGAGGCGATGATGCGGATTTATTGATGGCGCAGTATTGCGACGCCCGGAGGGAGTTCCAGGAATGGTCGTGACAGTAATCAGTGCGATTTTTATCGTATCGGCGGGATTGGGTGCCCTGCTTTTCTCTCTGGAATGATCAAGGATGCATCCTCAGGCGCCGCGAACCGCGCGACAAGGAAAGCGATCGGCTCGCCGGTAAAGATTCCCCATGTTTAAGGTTCTGAGGGTCTCGAGGACGCTTGGCAGGGCTCTTGCAAAGTCGCATTTCTCTGACGTTTTCGCTCGCCATTGGTGATTGCGAGGAGGCCGAGTGGGGTGGTGAACGGTTCGTGCGGACAGGCTGCTGACGGCTTCGGTCATGTTCGTGGTGCCGGTGGCATGTAGCCGGTTGAGGGTGGCCATGTTGTCGGGCTGTGACCGGTGCGGATCGGGGAGTGGCCCCCGTCTCATAGGGTGTCCCGCACGTAGTGGATCTTGTTTTTCGGTGTGCCGTTGGTAGCGCAGGCTCACTTTGCAATCGCCTGCCCCATGAGCAGTGTGAGTATCCCGAAAGCCGATCACACCAGCTCTTGACCAGCGACTTCAAGTTGGCGGAGGCTCACGGTGGTGTGCACCTCCTCGCGGGCCTTGGTGCGGCGCTGCTCCGCCATGACGATGCACGATCCAGATAGGTCAGGGTGCGGTGGCGGCACTAGCTTGATCTTTAACCTGTGCGGCGGGGTCTCGGGGCTGTCGAGCCCGTTCAGCTCTGGCTGTCCGACCTACCCGTCGACACCCCGCTGACCACCCTGGTCGGCCTGGCCAAGGCCGCACCTGGAACGGCTGGCACCACCACGTCACCCTCGTCTCCGTCGCTCATGCCTTCTGCACCCTGCAACGACTAGCCAGATCCCCAAAAGGCACGGCGCCGGCCCGAGCCTCTGCCGCGTCGTCCGCGAGCTACAAACCTTCCTCGCGACATGGACGGGTCTGATGCACGATCGGGTGAAATCTGAACTGGCTTGCCCTGTGGGGTGGGTGGGAAGGATGTCGCTGTGCCCAAGCCTTATCCGGAGGAGTTCCGCGAGGATGTCGTGTGGGCCGCGAGGAACCGCGGTTCGGGCGTGACAGTCGAGCAGGTGGCCGCCGACTTCGGAGTCCACGCGATGACGCTGTGGAAGTGGATGCGCCGCGCGGACATCGATGACGGGACCAGCCTGGAACTACGGGTCCGTGAAAGAGCTGGCCACGGGTGGAATTCCGGTTACAGTCACGCGCAGGGTCGGATGCGGTCGACGGGGATCGGAGTGCCGTCCACGATCACATAGTCGTCCTCGCCGAGACCTGTCAGGGCTTCGTGCAGGCCGGGTGCCCACGCGGCCAGCACGTCGAGGGTCTCCTCGACGCAGCACCAGGCCGTCGCCTCCGAGACCCCCGAACCCGGCACCGACCTGGGCGAACGTTTCGTTCTTGCAGAGGTGGGCCAGGACGAGCAGGACTTGTTTGAAGCAACCAGGCTTCCGCCAGGGCGACTTGATCTCACGCTTCGGGCGTAGATCAGCCAGGAGGCATGCTCGACGAGCTCATGCGGGACGTCGAGCATGGAAAGATACGGAACCAACAGAGCCCCTCGGTCGCCGGTGTGATGGGTGAGATCACCACGCCAACGACGAGGGGCTCTGCCACGTCACCATCCACACCGACCAGCCCATTTCACCCCTGCGGCACAGGATGAAAGAGGTTCACTGAGCGAACGGACTTTCGAAATAAAGTCTCAGAGGAATATCATTGCGTCTTTCAGTGTCAGAATCCTGTCGCTCTTGCAGCTAGATTCCTCTTCCCCGTCAGTGGAATTGCTGGGAGAGCAAATGGCCACATTGAAGCTGTGATCATATCCGAAAGCGTGCGCAGTGTGCGTGTTAGCGTTTTCTAGCATGTATTCGGCGTCCTTGAGTGCCTTCGGGTAATCCTCATCCGTAGAACACGTCCTGACACCGTCAATCTCAACCCGCGTGGGACATGGTTCCTGTGCGTCAGTTGCTGACGCTTGCGGAGCGATGGCGACAGAGAATGCTGCGACCACAGTCATTAGGAGGGATGCCTTTTGGAGAGCTTTAAGAGTCATTTCATTCCCCTTTCCTGTCTCCTATTGTGCATAAGGGATGATCCACTGCATGAGTAGTTGATACCTGTCGAGTATCACGAAGGGTCCAGGTTTCAGCATCTGAGGGGGCAGGGTTACGGTCCTCTCGCGCTCCCGGTGGTGGCCATTGAGCCCTTTCCAACCTGATGCGCGAGCTTGGCAGTTGGGCTGACAACATGGTGAAGCCCCTGGCCGAAGCCGTCCGTGCCGTTTCGACGAAGGCGCATCTGATCCTGGACGGCACGCTGCTGACGATCGACCGGATCGCCGCCGGCCGGCCCTTTTACTCCGGCAAACACAAGAAGCACGGAATGAACGTGCAGGTCATCGTCGATCCCAAAGGCCGTCTGCTGCGGGCCTCACCGGCGGCCCTGCCCGGAGTCGTCCACGACGTGAAAGCAGCCCGCGAGCACAGCTGCTCCTCCAGCTGCTCGATCGTCTTGGTGAGTTCGGCGGGCAGCGGCACCGTCTGGCGCTCGGCGGTGCGGACGTGCTCGCTCCAGTCGCAGTCCGGGCGGGAGGTGTCGAGGTCGTGCAGCCGGTCGTCTTCACCTGGTCCCAATCGATCGGGTGGCTCGGGCCGCGCCAGCCGCAGGCCACGGGCGGCCCGGCAGGCGGCCGCTTCGGGTCAGGCCCTTGTACGTTCACCAGTCGCTCGTTCGGTACCCGCTTCTGCCGCTGCCCGGCACACCAACTTGTAAGACCCCATCAGCGGTCCGACGAGCCTCCAGGCCCGGTGACCCTACTTTCAATCATGACCTACCGTCATCACCAATAAGGGGGAAGTCAGGCCGGTCATGCTGCCCGCCGCCTCTTCCTGAGTATGTATTGCGCATGGCTCTACTGCTTCTGCGGCGGATACATTGCGGCTCGCTCATACTTCGATGAAGGAATTGGACATGAGGTTTCTCCGTACAGTCACTGTTGGCGTACGGCATCTGTATAGGACCGATCACATTGCGCCATGATCGTGCGCGGCACCACGCAACTGCGGTGGACCGCAACCTGGGACCAGCAGGGCTGTGTGTCAACAACGGCCTGGGTGGCTTTGTGACGCTGACGAACGCCGCATCTCTCAGCTTCAACCACTTCACGCCCTTCTACGAGGGTGTCGTGGCATGTACGGGCGGGGTTCCGACGTGACGTCGTATTCGGTTCTCGTACCTTTCCTGCCTCGTCGGCCCGAGCAGCTCCTGCCGTACGCGGGTCTTGTCCACTGGACCCAGGCAGAGCGGCTGTGGCAAGGCCAGGCTCTGCTGGTGGAGCCTCACCAGGGCTTCGCATATGCGGCAGGCTCGGGTTTCAGGGTGCCCATGGGGCTAGGGGTGACCCTCATGCCGTTGCGTCACCCCTTCGAGGCCGCTCTGCAGGCTCGGTCACTGGCGATGACCACTGGTCAGCCCGTGACTGCCGGGTTCGGCCCAGGCGCGAAGTCCCTCCAGCAGAGCTTGCTCGGTGCGCCCTACGCGAGCCCGCTCACCGCGGCTCGGGAGTATCTCACCGCTGTACGCGGGCTGTTGGCGCACGAGGTCGTCGACGTCAAGGGCGAGTACGTCTCCTGTCACGGCTCTCTGCCGCCTTTTCCGGCTCCACCGGTGGAGATCGGACTTGGAGTTCTGCGACCGGGCATGGCCAGGCTCGCCGGAGAGATCGCCGATGTTGCCATCACCTGGCTGACGCCCGCTGTCTACCTGCGGGACGTTGTGCTTCCGGCGATGCGTGCTGGGGCGGAAGCGGCGGGACGGCCGGTGCCCCGTCTGACCGCGATGGTGCCGGTTGCGCTCAAGCATCCTGGTCACGTGCCGGCGGATCTGGCGCTGGCCAGCAACGCCGCCCACTTGAAAGTGCCGCACTACATCGACATGCTGCGCCGGGCCGGTGTGGACGTCGAGGGCGCGAACCCGGCGGCCGGCGCCAGGGCTCTGGTGGACGGCGGGGCCTTCCTCAGCGGTGACACCGACCAACTGCTTGAAAAGCTCAAGGCGTATGAGGCAGCGGGCGTAGATGAGGTCGTCCTGAACCTGACTGGCGTGTACAACCTGGTCGGCGCGCAGGCGGCGACGGCCGACCTGAAGACGCTTCTGACTGCTCTGGCCCAGTAAGTACGTAGCCGTTCCAGCTCACAAGGCCCGCCGTCAACAACGGATTTCGGTGCATCGATGAGTGCTGCCCTGGTCCAGGACCCAAGCCTGGCCAGAGCGGGAGCGGTTCAGCTTGAATCCGCGCCTTCGGATGCTTCGCATTCGAGTTTTCAACTGAGTGTGTGAAGAGGGGAAATGCATGTCTGCGGTGAAAGAGCACCTGATGAGCTGGGCAACCGGCCGTGCGGGGCGGTTCCCTCGTGGGCGGGAGTCTGCCCTGACGGTGGTCCTCGAGGATGCCCAGCACCTGTCGGCTCTGCTCGCCTCCGACGTGGTGGACGACAGGACGATGGTCTTCGCGCCCGGTCATGCTGGCGGCTCGGACGGTCCGGTGGTCGTCGGCTACGAAGGCTCACTCAGCGAACCGGGCGCGGAGTTCTCCCACGACCCCGGCTTCTACCTGCAGATCCAGGCATACGGCATCAGCGAGTACATGTCGGTGGTCGGCCCCACCCTGATCCGGGTGGCTGAAGGTGCGGACTTCGAGATCTATCTTCGCGATGCCGACCGCGCACGCCACGAGGGTGTCTTCGCCGAGTTCCTGACCAACCCGGTGATCCAGCTGGCGGATCTTCCCGCCCTGGGAGCGGGTCTGCAGGAGGACGGCCCGGTGCTCCGACTGCACGTGGGGCGGTCCGGGGAGTTGTCGACCTCCCCGGGTGGCAGGCGACTGGGCACCGTGGGTGGAAGCTTGGACCAGGTCGCCGCCGAGTGGGCGCGCGTCAACTCCGAGAGTGCACAGCCCTGCGCGGTGTGCCTGGGCGGATGGCTGCCGGAGCCGACCCGGGCCTCCGCTCTGGTCGCACGGCCATGGCTCGGACGATATCTCGCTGCCCTGCGCGGCATTCGTGACGTCCGGGCGCGAGGTCTGAACATCACAGGGGTGTCCGGTTTCGGCGGCCGCCTCGTGCCCGCCCTGAGTGAGCTGCCCGATGCTGCGGATGCCATCGATCCCGCACTGCCGCTCTTGCTGTGGACGGACGACGCCGTGTATGCCCACTGCGCATCCCTCGGGCGGAGCTTTCAACTGGACCATGCCGCCGCCGAGGTGACGGAGGCTCTACTGGTGTGCGGTTCAGTGGAGGCCGCGGCCCCCTTCGCCGACCGGGAGAACCTCGAACGTGTGCGAGTGCTGTTCGCTCGTGCGGGCATCGAACTCGGCTCCCGCGTTCTCAGTGCTGCGAGGACGGGATGATGGACGCGGCACTGAACAGGCCCTTGCTCCCCGGCCGCGCCGGCGCGCTCCTGGCGGAACTCGGCAAGAGAGCGGTGTGCTGTGACCTCTACGACGAGGTCGGCGCTCGTGTCTACCACGACCTGGCGGGGCAGGACACACACGAGGTACGTGAACTGTTGACCCTGGTACGAGCCGTACCCGGGCCGGTGCTCGACCTGGCGGCCGGTTCCGGACGCCTGACCATGCCCCTGCTGGCGTCGGGACGGAGCGTCACCGCACTGGAGCTTTCCGGTAGCATGCTGAAGTTGCTGAGTGCGCGGCTCGCCGAGGCGCCCCAGGCCCTGCGGAACCGGTGTACAACGGTGCAGGCCGACATGAGCGAATTCGCCCTCGGGCGGGAGTTCGGTGTGATCGTCCTGGGCACGACGTCTGTCTCTCTGCTGGACGCCCCTGGCCGGAAGGGCCTATACCACTCCGTACGCGCCCACCTCGCACCCGGTGGCCGCTTCCTGCTGTCCACCGTGGACCTGGCCGCCGGTGACAAGGCGTCGGCCGAGACCGAAGTCGAGTTCACCACCGACAGCGGCCGGACTTACCGGATGTTCGAGTACTGGACGCCCGGAGCGGAAGCCCGCACCGTCACGGTGTTCCCGGCGGTGATCGGAGAGGGACAGGCCGACGTGTGCACCACCAGTATCCGCGTTTTGTCGGCCGATCAGCTCGAAGATGAACTGCGCCAGAGCGGGTTTGCCGTGTGCTCCCGGCGCCTGCTGCCCGATGTCGGCGCGCGCCATCACAGCGTGCTGATCGAGGCGGAGGTGACCGCGTGACCTCCAACCGGAACGCTTTGTGGCCCTCGCTGCTCACACCCGATCAGCACGGCCGGGACGACCTGTGTGCGGTGTCTGCGGAAGGCGTGCGCGTGAGGTTTGCCGACGGGCGGGAACTGCTCTGCGGCACCAGCGGCCTGTGGAACGCCAACCTCGGATACGGCAATCAGGCCATCGCCGAGGCTGCTGCCGAAGCACTGCGCACGGCCTCGTATCTGAGCGTCTTCCGCTACGAGAACGAGTACGCCCGACGTGCGGCGGATGCCCTGGTGGAGCTTGCGGGCCCCGGACACTACGGGCGGGTGCTGTTCTCCACCTCGGGCGGCGCGGCCAACGATCTGGCGATGAAGCTCGCCCGGCAGTACCAGGCACTGCGCGGCAGGGGCGGGCGCAAGGTCGTGGTCGGCTTGCGCGGCAGCTATCACGGTCTGACCTTCGGCGGCTTCGCCCTGACCGGTGAGGACCTGGGGCAGCAAGTCTACGGGGTCGACCAGCGGCTGGTCCGGCACGTCACTCCGAACGAGTCCGGGGAGCTGGCGACGCTCATGGCCCGCCAGGGCGCTCAGGTCGCGGCGGTGGTGGTCGAGCCGGTACTGGGCTCGGGAGCCGTGCCGCTCAGTGAGGAGTACGTCGCCGAGTTGCTTCGGCTACGAGCAGAGCACGGATTCCTGCTGGTGGCCGACGAGGTGGCCACCGGGTTTGGCCGCACCAGGGACATCTTTGCCTCCCAGCGGTGGCCGGCCCAGCCCGACCTCCTGATCACTTCCAAGGGTCTGACCAACGGCACCAGCGCCGCCGCCGCGGTGCTGGCAGCACAGTCGGTGGCAGATGTCTTCGACGATACGAGCGTGGTCCTCAGCCACGGCGAGACGCAGGCCGGAACGCCGGTGGCCTGCGCGACCATCCTGGCCACCATCTCCGAGATGCGCAGGCTCGACGCGGTCGCCGTGGGGCGGAGGCTGGCCAGCCGACTGGAGGAGGAGCTGAGCAGGCTTGTCGCCGAGCATCCCCTGGTGACCGGCACGACCGGCGTGGGCTGCTTCCGGTCGGTTCGTGTCACGGCGGCTGACGGGAGCGGAGCTCGGCTGCCGCAGGCCGAGGTCCCTGCGCTCGTCGCCGCAATCCGGGAGGCGGGTGCCATCGTGCACCCTGGTCTGCATGGCATGCAGCTCTTCCCCGCGCTGACCTACACCGACGCCGAGCTGGACGAACTCCTTGCCTGTATCCGGGCGGGTCTCGGCCTGTATGCCGACCGGGTCGCCGCGCGAGCGGAGGCCCGGGGGTGAGGACCACGGGCGACAACAATCGGCAGCCGCTGAGCGGGATGGACGAACTGGCGCGGCTACTGAGGCACGACGCCGCCAGCCGCGGCAGGAACGTCACGGTTCTCGTCGATGACGCGGTCCGTGACAGCGTGATCCACGAGCGCGTTGCGGGCGCCCTCGGCGGGGCGTATGCCGAGACCCTCGTGTTCCACGGATCCGGCGATGTGCGTAGCGTGCTCGCTCTCGCGGAACGTCTGGCCGGTGCGGAACTGGTCGTCGGGCTGGGTGGCGGCTCCCTGCTCGATCAGGCCAAGCTGGCCACGCTGGCGATGGCGGGCCCGGAGGTGTCCGCCCGGCTGACGGTGCCCCAGCGCAGTGGCCTGATCGTGCTCGCTCCCAAGCCATTCCGGCCTGTGCCGCTGATCGCCGTACCCACCACCGTGGGTACGGGATCGGAATCCAGCGCTGTCGCATGCCTGACATACCAGCAGGGAAAGCGACTGGTCATGGGCAAGGCACTGCGGCCTGAGATCGCCGTGATCGACCCTGAAGCCACAACCACGCTGCCGCAGACCCTGGTTGCCGAGGGCGTGCTCGAAGCGCTGTTCCGCTTGGTGAGCCCGTATGTCGGCGACCACGGCAACCTGCCGCCCCAGGACGCACGCGTAGAGGACGCCAGCAGGCGACTGGTGCGGCTCGGATACGAGGTGCGAGACGCGGCACGGGCCGGACAGCGGTGCTCCGACGGGCTTCGGCTCGAGATCGCCGAGCTGAGCAGCAGCAGCCATAACGAGTGGTTCCACTCGGGCCGCGATCCGTACGCAGTCAAAGGCTGGCTTGTTGCCAACGAGCTTTCCTCGGCACTTGCGATCCGCAAGATGACAGCGGTATCCGCCCTGTTGCCGCCGTTGTGGCGTGCGATCGATGCCGGCGAGGGGCGATTGGGTTCGGCTCGGCGGCTCCGGCGGCTATGGTCTCTGCTCCGGTCGGAAGGCTCGGAGCAACTCCCAGCAGACCCGGTCTCTGGGGTGGCCACACTCATCGACTCGTGGAGGATCGACCGGAGCGTCCTTTTGACGCCTGGCCAGGCCGAGGCCATTGCGCAGCGGATCGTGCGGGCTTGGGGCGCAGGGCTGCCCATGCTCGGTGGTCTTGCCGCAGACGACCTGTTGAGCCTGCTGCGCGAGGCCGCCGGACAGGAACCTCAGGTCCAGGGGCTGCCCCCGGCAGCGTGAACAGCGCCGTGTGCGCTCATTGAAGACTTCCGTTTCGGTCCGCAGTCCAGCGGCTCGAAGCGGGGGAAGTGAAGAACTTCGGCAGAAGAAGGAGGGGAAATGCAGGAGATCGAGAAGAGCCAGCCGGTGCTGGAGCTGGGTATGCAGGAGCTCGAGGCCATGGACGCGCCCGGTTGGTGGACCGCCGCCGGTGTCAGCGCCGGAATTGTTGTCAGCGCTTCGGCTGCCTACGGCAGCGCCGCGCTCTCGGCCGCGGCGATCACCTGATCCCGATTAGTGTCAAGTCACCGGAGTAACCAGTGACGACACGATCGTAAGAAACGTTCGGACCTGAACTGTGAGGGGGTGTCATTAATGCAGGAGATCGAGAAGAACCAGCCGGTGCTGGAGCTGGGTATGCAGGAGCTGGAAGCCATGGAGGCCCCCGGTTTCTGGACCGGTTTCTCGGTGGGCGTCGCCATCAGCGGTACCGCCGCCGCGAGCGCGGCTGTCAGCGTGGCCGTGAGCGTCGCCACGTGATGAATTACGGGAACTGATGCCGGGAGTCTGTGGTGGCGCGCAGCATCCGCCACCACAGACTCCCGGCTGCCACACAGAAAGTAGCACCGAGCAGTGGATGAGGAGCAGGCATGAGTAATAGGAGTCAGCTGGCCATCGCCTCGGCGATGGCTGGCCTCTGTGCGCTGATCGCATTGGGAATGGTGATGACCACGATGAACCTGTCCGGCGGGGTACGAATTGGCGTCACCGCCGTTCTCGTCCTCGCACTGGCGGGCGTCATGGCTGTCGTCGGCGCCGTCACAGCACGGAGCCGTCGTGAGTGAGGTTCCCATCATCGAGTTTCACGGCGTCAGCAAGCGGTTCGGGCCGGTATCGGCGGTGGAGGATCTGTCCTTCACCGTCCGGCCCGGACGAGTCGTGGGCCTGCTAGGCCGCAATGGCGCCGGCAAGACCACGTCGCTCCGGATGCTCCTCGGGCTGACCCGACCCATTGCGGGGAGCGCGACCGTACTCGGCCACGCCTACGGCGATCTGCCCCATGCGGCCCGAAGGGTCGGTGTCAGCATGGACGCGGTCGGGCCCACCTCGGGAACCACAGGCCGCCGCGATCTCCTGGTCTGGGCCAGAACGCTGGGCCTGCCCACGGCCCGAGTGGATGAAGTGCTCGACCTGGTCGGCCTCAGCGACAGCGCCGATCGCAAGGTCAAGCGCTACTCGACCGGCATGAAACAGCGGCTGTCCCTGGCCACAGCACTGCTGGCTGACCCCGAACTGCTGGTACTCGACGAGCCGGTCAACGGCCTGGACCCGGACGGCATTCGGTGGCTGCGCGGACTGCTGCGCTCCCTTGCCGCCGAGGGACGCACCGTTCTGCTCTCCAGTCATCTGCTCGCCGAGGTCGAGCAAACCGTGGACGACGTGGTGATCCTGCAGCGCACCCTGCGCTATGCGGGCGAGCTCAGCGCCCTGACCTCCAGCGGTACGGAGCGTCTGGAAGACCGCTTCTTCGAGTTGGCGGGAGCGGGCAGCGGAGGGGATAGGCATGCGTGAGGCTTTGTGGGGCGAGTGGACGAAGGCGTGGACCGGCCGCGCCTGGGCCGTGCTGACCTCGATCGCCGTCTTCATGTCCCTGCTGACGAGCTTCGGCTACGCGGCCGAGGGCGACAAGAGGTTCGGAGCGGGCCAGACCGACATCGCGGCCGTCACCGACGACGTGGTGCGTTCGTGGATGATGACCTTTCTGTTCGCCTCGCTGTTCGGTGCGCTTCTGGTGACTCGGGAGTACTCCTCCGGCTCCGTCAGCCGCTCCGTGCTCCTGACCAGCAGAAGCCGCCTGTTCACCGCGAAGCTCCTGGTCGGCACCGCCGTGGGCGCTCTGTCCGGGCTGCTCGCCGTCCTGCTGGCGGCTGTATCGAGCTGGGTGACGCTCGCCGGGTACGACCGAAGTCCTGAGTGGACCTCGGAGACCTCGCTGATCGCCGTCGGTGTGTTCGCCTGCAACGTGCTAGCCGCCCCGTGGGGTGTCTTTATCGGCTGGATCATCCGGCACCAGATTGGCGCCGTGGGTGCACTGATGGCTTTGACCTTGCTCCTCGACCCCGCTCTGCAACGCCTGGTACCCGATTTCGCGAAGTACCTGCTCACGATCGCGATGAGCTCGGTCTACCGGGACGTGCACACCGATCTACTCTCTCCCGGAATCGCCCTCCTGGTCATAGGGGGTTGGCTGAGCGCGGCCGGGTTCGCGGCGCACAGGCTGTTCCGCTCCCGCGACATCAGGTGAGGCGAACCGTAATGTCCTCCAAGACCGCGCCGTCGGTCGCGATCGCCTCTGAGCTCCTGGCCCGGCCCAGGCTCGCTGCCGACGTGTCGGTGCACGAGCCTGCCGAGGAAGGAGCCCCCTGGGTCATCCAACGCGGCCAGCACAAGTACTTTCGTGTCCAGCCCGACCTGGCTCGACTGGCGCTCGCCGTCAACGGAACACGCGATCACGTCGGCCTAGCAGACATCCTGGGCCCGCCGTGGACCGTGGAGGCGGTTGGCACTGCCGTCGGCAATCTCGCAGACGGTCGGCTGCTCGACAATGGCGAGCGGGCCAGGCAACGCGGTCGGTGGGTCAAGTTCGTCCCGCCCCTGACCGTGCAGTTCACCGTGCTGAGACCCGAGCGCCTGCTGCGCCGGTTCTCGCCGCTCGTCAGGCTCCTGACGAGCCGAGCGGGGGTGGCTGCGGCCGTCACGCTCGCGCTGAGCGGTTTGCTGGCGCTGGCCTCTCAGGCGCCCCAGGTGAGGATGGCCTTGGGGCAACCGCTGCCGTTGTCCACGTACCTGTCCGTCGTCGGCGGAGTCCTCGTCACCACAGCGGTCCATGAGTTCGGTCACGGCGCCGTCCTCAGCCACCACGGCGGCCGACCCGGGCGGATGGGCCTCATGCTGTTCTACATGTCGCCCGCCTTCTTCTGCGACGTCTCCGACGGCTGGCGGCTCCCTCGTAGGCAGCAGCGTGTCGCGGTGGCCCTGGCAGGGATCGCCACACAGGTGGTCATCGCCGGCGCGGCGGCCATGGTCTCGCTGTTCGCCGAGGCGCATATACGGGACGGCCTGCTCGTCTTCGCTGTCGTCACCTACATCTCCGGGCTGCTCAACCTGACTCCGTTCGTCAAGCTGGACGGCTACATCGCGTTGATGAGCTATCTCGACATCCCGCACCTGCGGGACCGCGCCCTAGAGGACGCACGGTGCTTCACAGCCCGGATCCTGTTTGGCGGACGCTATGAACGCCGACTTCCTCAGCGGTGGGCGATTCCCTTCGGCCTCGCCTGCATGGCCTTCCCTGTCTACATGGTCGCCACGGCCATGCAGCTGTGGGCGGACTCGCTGCAGCGCCTCGGGGCCTTCGGCGCGTCGCTGGTGCTGTGCGGCATCTGCTACCTCGCCTATCACCTGGTGCGCGGTCTGGTGCGCGTGGTTCGTGAGGCGAGGACCGGAGGAGCCCATGCCCTGCGGATCAGCGCCGTGGTGACACTGGCCGTGGCCGTGGCCGCAGCGGCCCTCACGTTCGTCAAGGTGCCGTACGCCGTCAGTGGCGGCTATCTCGTGCGAGACGGCGGGCAGGTCGAGCTCATCCTCGCCCCTTCGGCCGACCAATCGGTGATTCGCGAGAACACCACAGTTCGCCTGTACCGGGCGGGTGTAGCCGCCCGAACGGAAACCGGCCAGGCCGTCGTCGCCGGCGACGACGGCAGCGACACGACCGCACCCCTGTCAGTGTTCCTGCCTGTGCGCACCGACGTGCTGCCCGCGCCCGCTGTCAGCTATCTGCTGACGACGAGCAAGACCCCCGAGGACCGGGTGGGTGTGGCCCAAGTGGATGCCGGGACCAGGTCAGTCGGGGCGTGGTTGTACGTCAGGTACGTCGCTCCGGCCTGGCGCTGGTAGACGAGCAAGAGAACGGCAAGGAGAAACGCATGGATTTCCGGTACTTCAACTTCTGCCAGCCCGGCGGCTCCTACTACGACGTGCCGGACATCGCTTCCTCGGAAGGGGACTTCGCTGCCGCGAGCGCCTCTCTCCCGGCTGGATGGCACAGGAGCACCAATGACGACTGGGTGGTACTCACTCCACCTGACATTCAACTCCCTTTCCAGGGCTGGAAGATCCACGTATCCGCGACCCCCGAGAACGCCCAGAGAATCATCGAGGTGGTCAGTGAGTACTGCCTGCCACGCAAGGTGACCTTCAAGTTCATCCGCGGTAGCGGCGTCCTGATGCGCCGCAACAGCAAGTACGGCGATCGCGGTAGCAGCGGCAAGTTCGTCACGGTGTACCCGCTCGACGAGGCGAACCTAGCCGAGATCCTGACCGAGCTCGGCGAACTCCTCGACGGTGAGCCCGGTCCGTACATCCTCAGCGACCTCCGCTGGCGCTCCGGCCCGCTGTACGTGCGCTACGGCGGATTCGTGGCCCACCTCGTCCGCTCCGAGTCGGGCGAACTCGTGCACTGCATCCAGGACCCGGACGGCAAGTGGGTGCCGGATGTCCGCGGCCCCGGGTTCCGCCCTCCCTCATGGGTGACCCTGCCCGTTTGCCTCGAAGAGCCGCTGGCGGCGCGCAACGCCGGAACCCTGGACGACTTCCCGTTCCGTCCCACGAAGGCCCTGCACTTCTCCAACGGCGGAGGGGTCTACGAGGCCAACGACATCAGGTCGGGCGACACCGTGCTGTTGAAGGAGGCTCGTCCGCTCGCCGGCCTGGATGCTGAGGGCGCGGACGCGTTGGCACGCCTGCGCCGGGAGTGCTGGGCACTTCAGCGTCTCGAAGGGCTGGACTGCATGCCCGCGCTGATGGACTTCCGCAAGGGGCGCGAGCACTACTTCCTGGCCCGTGAGTTCGTCGAGGGACAACCCTTGGCGCGCGAGATGCAGCAGCGCAATCCCCTCCTCGTCCCACGCACGCCGACCGCCGACGACCTCGCCGACTACGCGCAGTGGGCGCAGTCCGTACTCGACCACATCGAACGTGCCACCCAGGAGCTGCACGAACGGGGAGTGGTCTTCGGCGACTTGCACCCGAACAACGTCCTCATACGCCCCGACGGAACGATTGCCTTCATCGACCTGGAGGCCAGTAGGGAGTCCGGCTCCGCCGCTCAGCAGGCGCTGGCGGCACCCGGCTTCCAGGCCCCGGCGGGCTACAGCGGCCCGGACATCGACCGCTATGCCCTGGGCTGCCTGCGCCTGGCGGTCTTCCTTCCGCTGACACAGGGGTTGCCCTGGAGCCCTGTCAAGGCCGATCAGTTCATCGAGCTGATCGCCGGAATCTTCCCGGTTCCCGCGGACTACGCCGAACAGGTCCGGCGTGACCTCGGCCTCGCCGCCCGCGCTGAGCGCACAGAACTCGCTTTCGCGCCGCAGCAGCTCTGGCCCGTGGATGGCCCTGGGCAGGAGGACTGGCCCGCGCTGCGCGCGGGCATCGCCGAGGGCATCCTTGCCGCCGCGTCTCCCGAGCGCGACGACCGGCTCTTTCCTGGAGACATCGAGCAGTTCCACGGCCAGGGAGGCGGGGCGAACTTCGCCTTCGGCGCGGCCGGTGTCCTCTGGGCACTGGTCGAGGCCGGCCTCGCCGTCCCCGACAACCACATCGACTGGCTCACAAACTCCACTGGTCGTCTGACGGAACCACGGCCGGGATTCTACAACGGCCTCAGCGGTGTCGCCTACACCCTCGATCGGCTCGGCCGCACCCAGGAGGCACGAGGACTCCTCGACCGCGTCACGGACCTGCCCGACGAGGATGTCGACCACAGCCTCTTCAGTGGCAAGGCCGGGATCGGGCTCACCCTCCTGCACTTCGCCCGCCGCGATGGCGAGAGTGCCTTCCTGGAGCGCGCCGCTCGCCTCGCCGATCGCATCACCGGCCAGGCAGAGCACGCCTCCGGGCCACGGCAGCGGCCGGGCCTGATGCACGGTGGGTCGGGCAGCGCGCTGTTCCTGCTGCGCCTGCACGAACAGACACAGGACCAAAAACACCTGGACCAGGCCGTCGACGCGCTCAGGCACGACCTTGCCCACAGCGGCTGGGCCTTTGGGCAGTCCGCAGTGAAGGACGCTCCGTGGCGTACGCCCGTCCTGACCGGCGGTGCCGGAATGGCGTTGGTCCTTCACGAACTGCTCGCACACACTCAGGATCCCGAGCTGGGGAAGGCTTTCGACGACCTGCGTGAGATGATCGCCCCGCGCTTCTTCGCCCACGCGGGACTGTTCACCGGCCGCGCCGGTGCCGTACTTGCCCAACACCATCTGCGCAGGTCCGCCAGGCAGGACGGCACCCTACGACAGCACTTGGCGGCCTTCGGCTGGCACGCCATCCCGAACGCCGGCAACCCCGCGTTCCTCGGCGACCAGTGCCTGCGGTTGTCGACGGACCTCGCCACTGGCGCGGCGGGAGTGCTCTTCGCGGTCGACGCTGTCCTGGGCGGCAAGTACCTCGGACTGCCCTTCCTGACGGCCCAGCCCGGTGGCTGGCCGAGGGCCGAGCAGTGACGAAGACCCCATCCGCCCCCTGCATCTCGGTGATATGCCCAACGTACAACCGCTCCCGGGCGATCACCAGCACACTCGACTCGGTACGGGCTCAGACCGTCACCGACTGGGAGCTGCTCGTCGTCTCGGACGGCAGCACCGACGACACGGACGACTGGGTACGCCGGGCCGCCGACGAAGACGCGCGCATCCGGCTGATACGCGCCGGGCGGCACGGCCACCCCAGCATCCCCCGCAACATCGGGCTGGCCGAAGCACGCGGTGAGTTCGTCGCCTACCTCGACCACGACGACCGCTGGCGCGAGGAGCACCTTCAGCTCCTGCTGTCTGTCTTCGGCACCGGGGCCGATCTGGTGGCGACCGGCTTCGAATGCAGGGACATGTCCGAGCGCGTCACCTCCCGCTCCGACATCCTCGACCTCTGCTGGCATCCGGAGATCCAGGTACTCGGCCCGATGTTTGAGCCCTCAAGGGTGGCACACCGCCGCCAGCTCGCCGACCGGGTCGGCGGTTGGCGTCCGGGAGACGGCCTGGAGGACTGGGACCTGTGGCTGCGCATGGCGGATGACAGCGTGCGCTTCAGCACCGTGCGTGACCGCAGCGCGTTCCTCCTCGACGACAGCGGCACCCGCAGGCACCGCACGGTGCGCAGGTACCGCCTGCCGCTCGCTGTGTTCGACGACCCGCGCCACGCCCGCGCGGCGCTCGGAAAGCTTCGGCACGAACGCCACGAAGCCGCGTTCCGCGAGGCCTACGCCGCCGACACTATCGCCTGGTACGAGCGGATACAGGCCACGGCGGAGTTCACTGCACCGCTCGGTTGGCAGGGAGACCTGGCAGCGGAGATCGCGCGAGCGGCCGAGAAACCCGGCCCTCTCTGGCCCGATCTCGTCGTCGTACCCGGACAAGGGCACTTCGTACTGGCTCAGCCCTTGTGGTGCCCTACCGCCGAGCATGCCCGCCGCATCGAGGAGCTCGTGCGGCGCGTCCAGATCAGGCAGCTAGGCCTGATCGCCGAGATTGCCGCGGAGCGCACTCGGTGAAGGCCCTCGTCCTGGCCGGCGGAACTGGAAGCAGGTTGCGGCCGATCACGCACACCGCGGCCAAGCAGCTTGTTCCGGTGGCCAACAAACCCGTTCTCTTCTACGGCATCGAAGCGATCGTCGCGGCGGGCATCACCGAGATCGGAGTCGTCGTAGGAGAGACGGCCGAGGAGATCAAGGCCGCTCTGGGCGACGGCGCGCGCTTCGGAGCGCGTATCTCGTACCTGTCTCAGGAGCGCCCGCTCGGTCTCGCGCACGCCGTGTTCATCGCCCGCGACTGGCTCGGCGACGAAGACTTCGTGATGTACCTCGGCGACAACTTCATCGTCGGCGGTATCACCACGCTCGTCGAGGAGTTCCGCGCCGAGCGGCCTGACGCACGGATCATGCTCACCAGGGTCAAGGAACCCTCGCTGTTCGGAGTGGCGGAACTCGGCCCCGACGGACGGGTCATTGCCCTGGAGGAAAAGCCACGCCATCCTCGCAGCGATCTTGCTCTGGTCGGCATCTACCTCTTCTCGGCAGCCATCCACGACGTCGTCGCCACTCTTGAGCCCTCAGCCCGCGGAGAGTGGGAGATCACCGACGCGATCCAGAGGCTGATCGACTCGGATCGCACGGTGCGTTCCACCATCATCACGGGCTACTGGAAGGACACCGGCAACGTCGCCGACATGCTGGAAGTCAACCGATCCGTGCTCGAAGGCATCGAGTCCTGCGTGGAGGGATCGGTCGACGAGACCAGCGAACTCATCGGGCGGGTCCGGATCGCTTCGGGAGCGCGGGTGGAGCGGTCACGCATCGTCGGGCCGGCCGTCATCGGGAAGGACTGCCTGATCCTCGACTCCTATATCGGCCCCTCCACCTCCATCGCCGACGGCTGTGTGATCAGCGGCAGCGCGGTGGAGTACTCGGTGGTCCTGCAGGACTCGCGGATCGAGGGTGCGGGACGCCTCGAAGGCTCCCTGATGGGGCGTTCGGTCCGGGTCGTCGGAGCAGAACGCCCTGCACGCGCGCATCAACTCGTCCTCGGGGACCACAGTGAGGTCCAGATCCACACATGAGAGCCACGCCAAGAAACGCCCGGCATCGAGCCCTCCCACACCCGCAGAAAGCATGCACGCATGAAACTCCTCGTCACTGGAGGCGCCGGTTTCATCGGCTCTCACTTCGTACGGTCGGTGCTGTCTCTGGCGATGTCGTCGCAGCTGTCCGAGTACCCCCGCGTTTCATCCGTCACCGTCCTCGACACCCTCACCTACGCGGGCAACCTGGCCAACCTGCGCACGGTCGAAGATCACCCGCTGCTGCGGTTCGTGCATGGGGACATCCGGGACGTGCAGCTTGTTGAAGCCCTTCTGCCCGGTCACGACGCTGTCGTCCACTGTGCTGCTGAATCGCACGTCGACCGCTCTATCGCGGCGGGCGGCGACTTCGTCTCTACCAACGTGCTGGGTACCCAGACCCTTCTGGAAGCGGCCGTGCGCACGGGCATTACGACCTTCCTGCACGTCTCCACGGACGAGGTGTACGGCTCCATAGTCACCGGATCCTGGTCCGAGGAGCAGCCCCTCGCACCCAGTTCGCCGTACTCCGCCTCCAAGGCGGCCTCCGACATGCTGGCGTTGGCTTACCACCGAACCCATGGCCTTGATGTGCGGATCACCCGCTGCTCCAACAACTATGGACCCCACCAGCACCCCGAGAAGCTGATTCCACGTTTCCTCACCAGTCTGCTGTTGGGAGGAACCGTTCCGCTCTACGGCGATGGGCACCAGGTCAGGGACTGGCTGCATGTCGAAGACCACTGCCGGGCCCTGTGGCTGGTCCTGCAAGGCGGGCGCCCCGGGGAGATCTACCACATCGGTGGCGGCACCGAACTCACCAATCGGCAGCTTACCCAGCGATTGCTGGACGCCTGTGGCGTGGACTGGGACCGAGTTGAACATGTACCCGACCGAAAAGGCCACGACGTGCGCTACAGCCTCGACTGGTCCAAACTGCGCAGGGAGCTGGGCTTCAGGCCGCTCTACCTGTTCAAAGAGGGACTGAATGAGACCATTGCCTGGTACCGGGACAACCCTGCGTGGTGGGAGCCGTTCGCAGGAGTGCGAACATGACGGGCTGGCTCGTCATCGGAGCCGGCGGTCGGCTCGTCCGCGAGTTGTGTGCTCCACTCCCGGCGGACTTGACCATCGCAGTCACCCGTAAGGGAATCGACCTCAGCGATCCCCACGCCGTCGGTGGTGCACTCTCTGAATTGCGCCCGTCCGTCGTTGCCAACTGCGCCGCCTGGACTGACGTTGACGGAGCGGAGGGGCACGAGAGCTGGGCCCTGGAAGTCAACGGGCGCGCAAGTGCCTGGCTGGGGGGTGGCTGCGCCCGCGCCGGCGCACGGCTCCTTCACGTTTCCACTGACTATGTCTTCAGCGGTATTGATGCCGATGGACGACCCTGCGACGAGGACGCTGTGCCCGACCTCCGTACCGTTTACGGCCACAGCAAGCTGGTCGGCGAGCGCAACGTAATGACGGCACTTCCGGGCAGCGGCATCGTCGTCAGGACAGCCTGGCACTATGGAACAAATGGCAGTAGTTGCGTGAGCACCATGGCTGAGCGCGCCATGAATGACACAGCGCTGTGCGTGGTCACGGACCAGATCGGTCAGCCCATCTGGACCGGGGACGTCGCGGAGCGTCTCCTTCTTCTGGACAACAGCCGGGCCCGGCCCGGGATACACCATGCCACCGCCACGGGCAGCACCAGCAGTTACGAGCTCGCACGCGAGATCTACCGGCTCCTGGGACGCGCCCCCGGTCTCGTCAGCCCTGCGGCCATTGGGGACCTCGGGTGTGCCGCAGTGCGTCCGGCATGGAGCGTCCTCGGCCACCGCCGCTGGGCCCGCGAAGGCATCAGCCCGCTATGGGAATGGCGCAGCGCCCTCCGAGAGGTGCTGTCTGCTATCACAGCCTCTCTCGCCTCCGCGAGTGCTCTGTGCGCCAGCTGAGTATCGCAGGTGCCTGGCTCCTGGAACCGACGTTGCATCGCGACAGTCGCGGCAGCTTCCACGAGTGGTTCCGGGCCTGCGAGTTGACTGAGGCCACTGGCGCGCCTTTCCCTCTTGCCCAGGCCAACTGCTCAGTCTCACACCAGGGCGTGCTCCGCGGAATTCACTACGCCGATGTGCCGCCGGGGCAGACGAAATACATCACCTGCGTCTACGGCGCGATACTCGATGTCGTTGTCGATCTGCGCACCGGATCCCCCACCTTCGGCCGATGGGAAGCTGTCCGGCTCGATGACCGGCGTCGGCAGGCGTTGCACCTGTCCGTGGGGCTTGGCCACTCGTTCCTCGCGCTTGCCGAGAACACAACCGTGGTCTACCTGACGTCTAGTGAGTACACGCCTCACCGCGAGCATGCGATCCACCCGTTTGATCCCACCCTGGGTATCGACTGGCCTGCCGGGATCGCACCCGTCCTGTCCGATAAGGACGCCGCAGCACCATCCCTCGAACAAGTCCAGCGAGCCGGGAAGCTGCCCTCCTATCATGCTTGCCTCGCCGTCATGGGCCTTCCCGCAGGTCCTCCGCGGGCACGTCCAGAGCAAAACCAAGCAGTCTGTCGGCCAGCACCGCGTAGATCGCAGCCAGGATGCTCTGCACCAGGGGAGTGACTGAGTTCTTGAACGGCCAGGCAGAACATCGGTGCGGCTCCTGTGCTCTCGGGAGCACTGAGTATCGCCGTAGGCTCTGTCAAGTTTCCCCGTGATCTCGGACACGTGATCCTTATGCCGCGAGGGCGTGCTGATGCCGCTGCCTGGTCTCGGCCCGGGTGAGATAGCCGAAGGTCTTGTGTTTGCGCAGGCGGCGGCGGTTGTAGAAGGTCTCGATGAAGTTGAAGACGTCCGCGCGGGCAAAGGCTGTCGTCGACAGGTTGCCCGGTCGGGCCAGGTGCGGGTGCCGATCGCCTCTTTGAGTAGGGCCAGAAGCTCTCCGCGGCAGCCAGCCAGGCAGATCAGCGAGTTCGAGAACACGCCTTGCGACCTCGTGCGTGATTGGGGGGTGACGACGGCTGAGTTGGGTCGTTGGTCTGTCTGTGGTGGGGGTTGAAGCACGCAGGTTGATCATGTCGGAGCGTCGCGTCCGGGACTTTCGGCGTCCGTGATCGCTGATCTGGTGGCCGAGTTAGGGCCGGTGTGGCAGGCCCGAAGAGATGCCGAGCTGGCTGACCGTCCGCGTCGTCGGGCTGTGGGCGCCGGTGCGAAATTACAAGCTGGTCTTCGTCGACTGGCTCCTGGCCACCTTGGTCCACTTTCGGCACGGTGTCACCCATGTCATCCTTGCCTGCTGGTTCGCTGTCGACCGCTCCACGATCACGCGCGCCGTCGGCGAGGTGCGGCCCTTGCTCGCCGACCGCGGCTGGCGCATCGAGGGCAGACTGCGGTTGCGGACGCTGGCTGATGTCATCGCTCATCTCGGCGCCACCGGGCAGACCGCATTGATGGACGCCACCGAAATCCGGGTCCGCCTGCCATCAGCACACCGCGGCGGACGCAACCGCTTCATCTCCGGCAAGAGCCGCATCAACGCGATGAAAGCCCTCATCCTCACCGACGGGTGCGGACGATTGTTGTTCTGTGGTGAGGTACGGGCCGGGTCCGTCGTCGACATCACCCAAGCGCGTGATGCCGGCCTGGTCGACCTCCTCGCCGACGCTATCGACCTGCAGATCCTCGCCGACGCCGGCTACCAGGGCCTGGCAGCACAAACCTGTGGCCAGGTCGTCACGCCGCCCCGCAAACGCCGCGGCAAGCACCTCGAGCACCTGCAATGGCTCATGGCCCACCACGAAGCCGCCCGCTTCGCCCACTCCTCAGCACGCATCCCCGTCGAGCACGGCATCGCCCACCTCAAGAACTGGCGAGCCCTCGCCCGACATCACACCCGCCGGGACAACCTCCCTGACACCATCCGGGCCATCGCCGGACTCCAACTCCGACCAGCGAGCAACCCAACACAACAAAACACTCGCGCTGCCTGCCGCACAGACGTGATCACAACACCAGCCGCTACCCCGGCACAACCTCACGCTAATTACGCACGAGCTCGTGCATGATTGGCGGTGGCGCGTCACAACCTTGATCGTTGATCATGGTCGTCGTGGTGGGGACCCGATTGCGTGCAGCAATCATCCGAAGCCAGCCGATCACCGGGCTGACCCCCGAGGTGATCACTGAACTCGTTGCTGAGGTCGGTCCGTTGTGGCATGAGCGGCACCAGGCCGGACTGGCCTCACGGCTACGCCGCAGGGCCGTGGGCGCCGGGGCGAGGCACAAGCTCGTTTTCATCGACCGCCTGTTGGCCACGCTGGTCAGCCTCCGTCGCGGTGCGACGCACGATGTGCTGGCCTGCTGGTTCGGGGTCGACCGCTCCACGATTACGCGTGCGATCGGTGAAGTGCGGCCCCTGCTCGCCGAGCGGCGCTGTGTCGTCGCACCCGGCCTTCGGCTACGCACGCTCGCTGAACTGATCGAATACCTCGGCGCCGACGGGCAGACCGGGATCATCGACGGCACCGAGGTCCGTGTCCGGCGGCCGGCCGCCGGACCCGGACCGGGACAAGTTCACCTCCGGGAAGAACAAGCAGGACGCCGTGAAGTCGATGGTCGTCACGGACGCCGAGGGGCGGCTGCTGTTCTGCAGCCCGTCCGAGCCTGCCAGCTGCGCGGACATCACCCACGCCCGGAAGTTGGGCCTGGTCAAGCTCCTGGCCAACGGGCCAGCCGTGGAGATCCTGGCCGACGCCGGCTACCAGGGGCAGGGCGCCCAGACCGGCGGGCGCGTGGTGACACCACTGCACCGCAAGTTCAAAAGGAACCCGCCCGAGTGGTACGAGGAAATGCACGAGCGCCAGCTCCTCACGCCGCATCCGGGTCGAGCACGGCATCGGCCATTTCACGAACTGGCGGGCCCTCGCCCGCCACCACGGCCGACGCGAGCACATGAGCGACATCGTCCAAGCCGTCGCCGGACTGCTCTCCCACCAGCAGACCGCCACGATGCACCGCGGCGCACGAACGTGAACACGGCGGCGAATCCGCAGCCTTCGACGCGCCACCGCCAATCATGCACGAGCTCGTTAGGTTCCCATGCCCATGGAGATGGGGGAACCAGACCGCGGGCGGCGGGCATGGCACGACGGGCTGGTCAGGCGTCGTGTAGCCGCAGGTCTGCTGGCCGGGGCGGGGTTGCAATTCTGGGCACGGTGTTCGTCGTACTGCCGGGGGTGGTGGTCGACAACGATCTCGCCGGGGCGAGCGTCGCCGCGCAGGATCGGCTGAAGGCGGTGAACGACGTCCGTGCGACGCTTCTGCAGGTGGTCGGCGGCCTGGTCGTGCTCTTCGGCGCGTACGCCACCTGGCGGCAACTGCGAGTGAGTCAGGACGGTTTGCGCGCCACCCAGGGGGGCTACGTCACCGACCGATTCAGCCGGGCCGTCGACCAGCTCGGCAGCGACAGGCTGGATGTGCGCATCGGCGGGTTGCACGCGCTGGGGCGGATCGCGGAGCAGTCCGCCCGCGACCGGGAGGCCATCATCTCCATTCAGGCCGCGTATCTGCGTACACGCCTGCCCTGGCCACCCGCCGGGCCGGAATCACCGGCGGCAGACGTGCCCATCAACGACATCGCCCCCCTGGAGACCCGCGCCGCCGACGTCCAGGTGGCGCTGACCGCGTTCGGCGTGCTGTGCCAGCACCGGGAGCAGTCCTGGGTCAATCTCAGCATCACCGACTTGAGCCGGGCCGACTGCGACGGACTGTGGTTCCCCGAGGTCAACTTCGACCGCGCTTGCATGGAGGCGGCGGGCCTGTCCCACGCCAATCTGACCCAGGCGTCCCTGGTCTCGGTCAACCTGCGGCACGCCGACCTCACGACTGCGATTCTCCGTCGGGCTCGCTGCATTCTGGCCGACCTACGAGCCCGCCGACTTCGACCACACGGCCGCCGGAGTCGTCGACACCGATGACCCCGGACCCGAGCTCTCGCCCCTACTCCAGCCGCCCGGGGTGACGTGGCAGGCACCGCCGCTGTCCACTTCCTGACCAAGACGCGCCGGACAAGACTGCGGCGACCGTAATCCGCCTGACCGGCGTCACTCCCCCTCAGCGGCGTCCTGATCGCGGAAAGCCCCAGTCCGCCAGGCAGATCCGGGACCTGATATCGCTCCCAAGGTCGTAAGGGCAGAGAGCGGAAGTCAAGTCTTCGCCAGCAGCGCCTCCGGTTACCGAGGCCGTGACGGGAGTTCAGGCCGGGACCGGTCGCGTCACGACAGCTCGGAAGCGAGTGCCACCTCGCCGACGCATCGACCAGGATGAACTTTTAAGACCGTGTCCTATGTGGTGATCGGTCGTTGGGCTCATCATGGGTCGGGGTACATGGAGTTGGATTGTTCCGGACGGGCTGTGGAAGATCGCGGA
>NZ_JBIVUF010000035.1:0-28879 GCF_044757085.1 Streptomyces sp. NPDC091376
AGCACACAGATGCCCGCGTCGATGCCGATGGGGAAGACCAGGGAGAAGTCGCCGAAGCCCTTCTGCTCGGCGAGCTCGCGCACAGCGGCGTACGACCCGGCGAAACCGATCGCGGCGATGATCACCGCACCGGCGACCACCACGCCGATCAGAGCTCGCTGTAACCGACCGGACTCTCGACGCTGGGCTTCCCGTGATTCCACGGTGCTCTGCTCCCCCGTATCTGCTGTCACTTCCGTGCCCTCACCACACTCTCACGTGTACCGACCTGGTCACCGGCCATTACGAGGTATGAAAGCCTGCCATAAGCAGGGACCGGCCAGGATTCGGCCGGCCTGGTAAGGCATTGACCTGCCAGGGGTTTGAATCCTGTACTGCGTCGTTCAGGCCCTCAGCGCGTCATAGAGTCCCGGTCCTGAGGCAGGGTGTTAGACGGTCACGATGTAGGAGGTACCGGGGAAGTCCCAGCCGCCAGTGCCTTCACCGATGTCCTCGATGATGACGTAGTCGATGAAGTCGTCCTCGAACGCGTCGTCATCGAGTTCGCCCACGGCCCATTTGCGTTCGGTCTCGTCCCAGTTGCCGCTTCGGCCGTCGATCCGCAGCGGGGCGGTGATTCGGCCGCTGCCGGTGACGCCACCGCGTAGGCGTTCGTCGTCGCCGGTCCTGACCACTCCGGTGATCTCGAACTGGCCGTCCTTGAAAGGCTGCGGCATTGGGTCCGCCGGGACAATGGCCACACTCTCGTATGCGGCGTGAATGACCTCGCGGTATCCACGGCGCACGGTGTACTCCGCATCGGACAGCCACTTGATCAGGGTCTCGGGCCGGGCACTGAGCCCGGCTCGTTCGAGGGCCTCGTAGCCTCGTTGCGTTCTGGTGAGCTGGCTGAGCTGGGCGTGCCAGTGCTTCGCGTGGTAGGTGGACAGGCGTCGCGGGGGCTGGGCGCCGTAGTCGCGGAGCAGTTCGTTGAGAGCCCGTCCGAGGGAGTCTCCGGTCCCCGTGGCCATCAGCGGGCAATTCCCGGGTCTGTCTTGACTTTGACCTCGCCGAAGCCGGTTCCGACCTTGTAGGCGTCGGGGGCGTTGCCGTCGGGGGTGAAGAACACGGCCTCGTCGACGTTGCGCAGGGCGACGAGGATGTGTCCGGCCTGGACGGCGCGGTGGGCGACGCTCCAGTGGCGCACGGAGGCCTCGGCGACCAGCGCCATGCGCCAGTCGGGCCGCCAGAAGGGCGAGTTGACCTTTTCGCCCTTGGGCCACAGGAGGCGCAGTGCGATGGACAGGCGTCGCTTGTACTCGGTGTAGGGCTCGCCGCCGGCATGCACGAGCTCGGCCCGGACGGTGCGAGCCTTCTCGTAGAAGGGTTTGAAGAGGGACTCGTTGGCTTTGCCTGTCCAGGAGTCGTGCACGATGAGCGGCTCGGTGATGAGGCCGTTTTTGATGAGCTTCTGGAGATGACGGATGTGCGGGGTGGTTACCCAGGCGTGGCCGTGTTCGTCGGTGCGCTCGGCGATGCGGCCGAGGGGGTGGGGCATGTCCGGGTGGTTCCATGAAGGGACGGTGATCAGGAAGGCTCCGGCGCGGTCTTTGCCGACCTCGTCCAGCGGGCCGGTGTGCAGGAGCTTGTTGGGTGCGAGCGGCACCGCGGAGCAGGCTGACGGGTAGGAGCCGTTGCGGTCGATAGTGCACAGCAGGCCGGCGCCGAAACTGTCGGGCACGATGAGCCGGTCACGCTTGCCCGCCTTGGTCTTCTCGACCGTGATGTCGGGGTGAACCCAGCGAGGCTCGCCGTCCATGACCTCGCGGAAGATCGTCCACGGTTCGCTGTCCCGCTCTTCCTTACGGATCACCGGGATCGGGTGATAGGTCGACCGTCCCATGCAGTCCTTGAGGATGTTAAGGGCGGGGAACACGGTGCCCTCAGGCTCCTCCTCTTCTCCTGGCTGCACCCACGTGTCTGCCTCGCCGCCTCCGTCCGGCATGTGGTCGGTGTCCGTGTGCTGTTCCACGAGGGCGGGAGGGTCTGCGGGGGGTGGCTGCTCGGTGGTGTCAACGGCTTCCGTACCGTCGGCATACAGCGCAGGGCAGCTATCTCGGAAGGCGGAGTCGTAGGCCCGGAGCGCATTGGCCAGTCGACGGCCCTCGACGGTGTCCGGCAGGATCATCACTGGCCGAAGAGCGGAGACCAGAGACGGCCCGAGGCTCTCCACGCGCAAGTCGTTGCGCTCCTTCACCGCAGTGCGCAGAGCGTCCAGGGCTCGGGTGGCGTCGGCGGGCAGTCCTTGCTGGGCGCCGGAGGTGTACGGGAGCGCCGCCTCCGCCAGCTCCGCCGCACGGCTTGCGGGGGCTTCGGTGAAGCGGGCGTGGAGGAGGTCGGGGCGCAGGTAGGCCGAACCGATGGTGCCGTAGTCCCGCTCGGCGACCGTCACCTGGACTTGGGACAGGTCCGGGGACGGTACTAGGGCCACCTGGATGTCGGCGTCCAGAAGACCCAGGAGCGTGGGATTGTCGCTGTCCACGATGGCGAGCACCGGGACCTTCAGGGTGCGAGCCAGGCCTGCCAGGGTCTGGGAGGCCTCCGGGAGACGGTTGCCGGACAGCGGCAGGCGGGCATTGTGGGCGGCCTGGAGCCGATCGACGACCACGAGGGCCAGGTCCTGGACGAGCGGAGCGGTCTCTGCGATGGCTTCAGCGGTCAAGTCGGTGCCGTCGTCGATGAGTAGCGGCGCGTGGGCCAGCTGGTGGGCAACCTGCTGCTCGTGGGCGGTAAGGCGGCCTTGCTTGAGGCGGGGATAGTCTCCGCCGGTCTCCGCGGAGATGATCCGGCGGAAGATGTCGTCCCGGTTCGGGCCCGATGCCGCGTAGAGAACTTTGCCGTTGTTGATGAGCGCGGTCTGCCGTGCGGCGGCGAGTCCTAGCAGGCTTCCGCCGACGTTCGGAGCGGCTGCAACGAGCATCAGTCGGCCCGGCTGCAGTCCGCCCGTCGCGGCGTCCAGACTGGGCAGTCCGAACGTGGGGCCTCCGGCCGTGCCCGAGGTGAGCACGGCACCGATCGCGTCGCTCAGCGTGGCAAGCCTGCGGGGCGCGCTGTCGCGGCTCGTACTGCCTTGGCCGTTCACCGCACCGCCTTCGAGGGACGCGCCGGTGTGCGCGGCCATGTCAGCGCAGAGGGCACCGGAGGCGGCGTCGACGGGCAGCAGTACCGCGACCGGAGTGACGTTCCGCAGAAGTACCTGCGGCTGTCCCTTGGCCGCCAGTGTGACGAGGTCACCGAACTTCCCTTGCGCGGCGCTCAGAGAGTGGGAAGGAAGACTGTCCGGCTTCCGGGCTGCAGGCAGGCAATCGAGTGGTGCCAGCAGGGCATGATCCTGCCGCTTATGAATCCGTGTCGTGCGGCCTTCCTCCTCCGCGCTCTTCACCAGGGCGTACAAGGCGTTCCGGGCTGCGGTCGCGCTCATAGCGTCCTCTGACTGACGCACCTGACTCACTCACCCTTCTCATCCACTCAACTACCCACCACCATATCCGAGTCCACTCACCACTCTGAGAAGACCACAACGCTTCCCCGCATAACTCACTCATTTCATGAAGTCCTCGGCGTGGGCTTCTGCGTGACCCAAGAGGGCGGACTGGTGGAGACCGGCACCCTCCAGCCCAGGTTCTGGGACCGAATTCCCGCAACAGGAGGCCATCGATGCGCCTCCGGCCACCTCCAAGCCCCTCAACTAGACGCTCTGCGCCAGGGCGCCGCGCGATTACGCTGTTTCCGGCATCGCGTGCGCCCTGTCGGAAGGGATGGCTCACGATGCCCGTGGCGGAGAACCAGCAGCGTGGCGTAGGTGTGTCCCTTGAGCAGGGTGAACTCGTCGACGCCGAGAATACGCACCCGCCTCGGCTCTTGGCGTTCCGGGCGCAGGGTCTCGGCGAGGTCGGGGCTGAGGCCGCTGGCCCCACGTCGGGCAGCCTCCCTGTCGCACGCACCGCCTACGAGACTGATCGTGGCCACCGAACGGCATCGGGTCATGCCGGGGCTGAAAGCACCCGGCATGACCCGATGACTGTTGCTGAAGGAGCGTGTCGCTGCTTGGCGGCACCCGCGTATGCGGGCTGAAGGAGGGGCCTCTCGTGGGTTGATCTGCTCGGAGTAGCCCTGCTTTCAGTCCTCAGTGAGAGCAGAATCCTGCCAAGGAACGCTGTATACCTCCAACGACACACCGCTGCGAGGCTCACCGTCACACTCGACCGCGATGTACCGCCCCTCCAGTCCTTGGTCGGTGAACTGTGGTTCGTGGTCATTGTCTTCGAGAGTCTCCAGGGAGGAGACCAGGGCTGGGCGGCTACTAACCCCACCACCGATGGGCGACAGGACCTGCGGAAGCCCTCTCCAGATATCACTAGGGGCACGCTCTTGCCCCACTTTGATCGCGGTGTTGCCGGAGCAGCCACTCCCCTCGGGATACCTGAATCTGAAGTACTTCCACTCCTTCGTGTTATCCCCCACGTCGAGTACGCCCTCGGAATTCGTAACCCCCTCACCTTCCGCCTCATTGGTAAGCCCGCATTTCTCAATAACTTCATCCGGTTCCATGTCCGAGCCCCGCAGATTCCACTCCGCCGGGTCAGTACTGGGAAACGGTATCCTCAAACGTGACCATTGATTGCCAGGCCCGAGGTCGAACTTGAATGTCTTCGTATGCTGCCGGTCTAGATAGTACGCTCGCCCGCCGGAGTGGACACTAGATGATTCATACGCGACATCATGAGGGCCATAAATATTCAGATAGTAGTTCTGCAGCTTGGGCGTGTATGTTACTTTTCCTACCTGCCCCGGCATGACATCCATCGTCTTAAGGGCATCTTCAGTGAATACCGTATCGCTCCGGATATCTTTTCCGGTCTGCCTGGTGACTACCTCCTCCCAACTACTCCCCCAGGAGAACTCGAGGCTTCCCCCTAGCTTGATGCCAAAAATAGTGAGGCCTTGATCTTTTTCGTAGACGAATTTCTTACCCTCGCCGTAGCTGTGCGATAGGGTGTCACTCATACTCTTCAGCAATGTCTCAGAAGCGGTATTCCCTACATTGTGAGTGATAGTGGTTTTGGCCCGGTTGCAATTGGGCGCGGTCTCCTCGGTTACCTCATTTGATTCGTCGTCATACGGTTCATCAATAGCTTCAAATATTTTGTTGCAGGCGCGCGTCTCGCACCATCTCAACCAGGACTCCTGATCTTTCGCGGCTTCATCCTTGGTTTGATATATCCACTGCCACTCCCCATCATCATGAATCTGCACCCATCCCCAGTCCGCAGCAGCCGGGGAGGCGAGTGCGATGCTTCCCACCGTGACGCTCATGGCGATCCCCATTGCCGCGATAATTCTATTCCTACGCCTCGTTCGCATGATTTGATCCCTATCCATGTTGATTTGCAGAATTGACGCTTTCATTCGTCTTCGTCATTATCTACCCATTGAGATGCGTAAATGTCCACGGCCACATCACTGCGGGGGGTGCCTCCGCAGGAAACTCTGATGTGCTGGCCGCTTTGCCCCGGTGCGGTGTACCCATCAGTGAACTGGACCACGTTACTGGTCTGTCCCGGATTAAGCGCACCACTTGCTTCGGCTGGCGACTTCCATAGTATGCTGCCGCTATCTCTCAGGGAGCCCACCTCAACTCTAGTTTCCGCAGAGCATCCACTCTCTCCCATATACTTGACCCGGAAGTACTTCCATGGTTTCACATTATCGGAGAGCGTGATCCGGCCGTTTTCGTCTGTCACCAAGCCCGGAGCATAGTCACGCAGTTCGCACAGTTCGGGGATATCATTAACGGGGATGTCTGTTGCTCGCAGCGACCATCCCGGTATCGACTCGGCCGCTGGCTGGGGAATCGTCACTTCGCGCTTATTGAAGCCCTCCCCACCTAGATCGTAAGGGAAGCTCTTCATGTCTCTTTCTTCTCGGTAGTAGATACGCCCGTCCCCAACTGGCTCGCTGGACGCGTCAGCATTAGGATCCGCGGCTGACTCATATGCCTCAGGGCCGTAGATGTGGACGGTGTAGTCCTGCAGCTTAGGTGTGTAGCTAATCACTCCGATTTGGCCCGGTAGGACCGTCTCGATTCTCCGGGCCCCCTCGGTATGCGACGTCGCGTTGCTGAAGGAGCGACCCGTCTGATGCGCCCACGCGTCCGTCGTCGTCTCTGATTCATGACCTGATGCTTTATGGCTAGACCTTACGGAAAAGAGCTTACTCAGCGAGAAGTCTCCGCCGAACTCTCCATTCAGCTGCCATGACTCCTCGTTGGTTACAGATTTCTTGAATTCTTCGGAGAGTGACTCAATCAATGCGTCGCCGACAGCTTTCGAAGTCGTGAACCAATATTCGGCGTTGCTATTAGTGCAGTTGGGCTTATCTCTTTCCACCACCTTCTCGGATTCAACGTAATATGGCTCCCCGGTGGGCTCCATCTTTACCTTGCAGTCGTGCATAGTGCACCAATCCAGCCATACGGCTTGATCCGCTGCAGCGGCTTCCTTGGTCTCGTAGACCCAGGTCCATTCACCATCTTGGTAGTGCCACCCCGGAGCCGCCGCAGCCTGCGGTGCGAAGCCGAAAGCGCTCGCGGTGATCGCCGTAGTGATCGCTGCTACGATTATTCTTTTTCTCATTAGCATGGGATGTCCTAATCTAGGGATTGGACGGGAGCGGGGGTAGCCATCCAGCGGCGCGTAATGATCACCTCGATGACCAGGAAGCGGCTCATCAGCCGAAGGAGCACACAGAGGATGTCCCCGTAGTTGAGTGCCTGGAATTTTGCACCTCAATAACCGTTCCGGGAAGAGGTTTAGCTGGGTACTTACTGCTCATCCTTGGGCACTGGCGGGTACCTCTCTCGGGCAGCCAACC
Organism: Streptomyces sp. NPDC091376; assembly: GCF_044757085.1. Lineage (NCBI taxonomy): Bacteria > Bacillati > Actinomycetota > Actinomycetes > Kitasatosporales > Streptomycetaceae > Streptomyces > Streptomyces sp. NPDC091376. The sequence continues at coordinate 6,913 of NZ_JBIVUF010000035.1, forward strand.
AGGCCAGGGTTCCAGGCGCGGTCTCCAGGCTCGCGATACAACCCTGCCTGGCTGCCCTTTCCCGGGTTTCCTCGTACACCCCTGGGTGTCCGGCAGGTCCCCGGCCTTCTCTCCCCCACCCATGAATTCGCCGGACGGCGGACGTGGCACCCTTGCCGCAGTCGGCTACTGGCTCCCGCTACGTTCCTCGATGCCCTGCAATGAGGCCCCGCTGGCCGCCAGCTCCAGACTGATTGCGGGTGAGGCGTGTCTGGCCTGGTCGTGGCCTGCTCTCAGGCGTTGATGGTGCGGTCGGAGACGAGGCCGGCGATGGCGCGGTAGGTGTCGGGCAGGCGGTGGGTCCAGCGTGTCAGTTGCTTCCAGCGTTTGTGGTCGGCGAGGGCGTGTTCGACGGTGATGCGGTCGGATGAGTGTCCGTGGCGGTCGTGTTCTCACTGCTGGACTCTGCCGGGCAGTGCTCCGGGCCGGGGTTTTCTGGGTGGTGTGATCGCTTGCCCGCGGTGGTCGCGGCTCAGGCCGAGGTAGCCGTCGTCCAGGAGGACCTCGGCGTCGGGGAAGTGCTGGAAGCAGATGGCGATGCCCTCGTTGCGGGCGGCCGTGGCATCGTGCATGCGACCAGGCCGCAGGGCATCGGTCCATAACGTGCGGCCCCGCCAGTCGGCAATCACGGTGGCCTTCATGGTGTTCTGTTTCTTCTTGCCGGAGAGGAATGCGCGCCGTCCGCCGCGGCCGGCCGATGGCCGGCGGACCTGGATCCCGGTGGCATCCAGCCGCAGCTCGATGCCTTCGGCCTGGGCGCGAACACGTCGGCCATAGTCCGTAACCGCAGGCCAGGGTGGTCGGGGACCGCGCACCCCCGCCCGGCCAGGAGCGTACGTATCTCTGCGATCGCACGGGTGATGGTCGAGCGGTCGACACCGAACAGCAGCCCCAGCACCGCCTGCGGCAGAGCGTGTCGGCGTACATGTGAACGTGCCCACTTGCTGATGTACCGAGGACTGATCGTGGGCAGTCTGCTGCCGGCCTGTGAAGGGTGGCGGAGGGCGGCTGATCGTGGTCTTGGACCCGCAACGATGGATGGAGCTTCGACGCTTCCGCGGGCTGTTCGAGTCCGGGGCGATGAGTCTGTCGGAGATAGCGAAGGAGACTGGGCTCAACCGCCGCACGGTCCGGAAGTACCTGTCCTCTGAGGGCCCGGCTGCCCCGCCTCGTCGGGCTGCGCCCGGACATGGCCGTCGGCGGAAGGTGGACGAGGTCGCGCCTCTGATCGATGCGATGCTGCGGTCCGAGATCCTGATCAAGGGGGCTGTGGTTCACGAGCAGCTGGTAGCCGAGTACGGCTTCACCGGCACCTACCAGCGGGTCAAGCTCTACATGCAGGAGGCCCGACCGCGGATCGCGGAGGAACTGGGCATCAGCCCGGGCGAGCTGGCCGGCTTGCACCGCAGGTTCGAGGTCGTTCCCGGCGCTCAGGCCCAGGTCGACTGGGGAGACGAAGGGCAGATCCTCGCCCACGTCGGAATCCCGAAGGTCTACTCGTTCCACATGACCTTGTCCTACTCGCGGGATCCGTTCTGCTGCTTCGCCACCAGCCAGGACCTGGCCACCTTGTTCGACTGCCACCGGCAGGCGTTCGCCCACTTCGGCGGGGTGCCAATGTCGATTGTCTACGACCGCACCAAGACCGTCGTCCGTCGCCACGTGGCACCGGGCGAGGCCGTTCCGCTGCACCCGAAGGCGGTCGGGTTCTCCGGGCACTACGACTTCGACATCGACGTGCTGGACGCCTACCGCCCCACCGGGAAAGGCCGCGTCGAGCGGCAAGTCCTGATCGTGCGCGCCCATGTCCTGGCCGGACGGTCCTTCTCCTCCATCGAGGAACTGGATTCCGCTTTCAACGCCTGGGTGCCGTTGCGCCGGGCGAAGTCCCACGGCACCCACGGCGAGGTGATCGGGTACCGCGCGATCCGCGACCACACGGCCCTGCGGCCGTTGCCGGGGACGCCTTACGTGGTCACGCAGCGGCACCTTCGCTACGTCGGCAAGGACTGCCTGGTCGCCTTCGACGCGAACCTCTACTCAGTGCCAGCCCGCAAAGTCCGCCCGCGCCAGCTGGTGGAAGTCAGAGCCACGAAGTCCCAGATCACGCTTCATTCCACTGTCTGTGAGCTGAACTGGATTTTGTAGCGGCCCTGAAGCCAGGCATGATCGCCTCGGCAGATGGGAGAACACAGGTCCGATGCCTGCACCAAGGAAGTACCCGGACGAGCTGCGTGAGCGGGCTGTCCGCGAAGTCCAGACCTCCGGTCGACCGGTCGCCCACGTGGCCCGAGACCTCGACATCCACAAGGAAGCACTGCGGGGCTGGGTCCGCCAGGCCGAGGCCGACCAGGGCAGCTGGCCCGACCTGCTGACCACCGCCGAGCGGACCGAACTCACGCAACTCCGCAAGGAGATAGCCGAGTTGCGGCGAGCCAACGTGATCCTCAAAGCCGCCTCGGTCATCCGAAGCCAGCGGATCACCGGGCTGACACCCGAGGTGTTCGCTGAACTCGTCGCTGAGGTCGGGCCGTTGTGGCTTGCGCGGCACCAAGCCGGCCTGACTGCACGGCCCCGCCGCAGGGCCGTGGGCGCCGGGGCGAGGCACAAGCTCGTTTTCATCGACCGCCTGTTGGCCACGCTGGTCAGCCTCCGTCGCGGTACGACGCACGATGTGCTGGCCTGCTGGTTCGGGGTCGACCGCTCCACGATTACGCGTGCGATCGGTGAAGTGCGGCCCCTGCTCGCCGAGCGGCGCTGTGTCGTCGCACCCGGCCTTCGGCTACGCACGCTCGCCGAAGTCATCGACCATCTTGGCGCCGACGGGCAGACCGGGATCATCGACGGCACCGAGGTCCGTGTCCGGCGGCCGGCCGCTGGGCGCAAGGACCGGGACAAGTTCATCTCCGGGAAAACAAGCAGAACGCCGTGAAGTCGATGGTCGTCACGGACGCCGAGGGGCGGCTGCTGTTCTGCAGCCCGGCCGAGCCCGCCAGCTGCGCGGACATCACCCACGCGCGCAAGTTGGGCCTGGTCAAGCTCCTGGCCAACGGACCGGCCATGGAGATCCTGGCCGATGCCGGCTACCAGGGACTGGGCGCTCAGACCGGCGGACGCGTGATCACGCCGCCCCACCGTAAGTTCACGAAGAACCCACCCGAGTGGTACGAGGAGATACACGAGCGTCAGCGCAAGGCCCACTCCTCACGACGCATCCGGGTCGAGCACGGCATCGGCCATCTCAAGAACTGGCGGGCCCTCGCCCGCCACCACGGCCGACGCGAGCACATGAGCGACATCATCCAGGCCGTCGCCGCACTGCTGTCCCACCAGCAGACCGCCACCAAGAACAGCAGTGCGCGAACGTGAACACAGCGGCGAATCCATAGCCCTCGACGCGCTACCGCCAACCAAGCACGAGCTCGTAATGGCTGTCCCGTTATCGGCGTCCTGGTTCGACGCAGGGTCTGTGGGTCGGCTGCGGCCGGGCGCTGTTGTCTCGGAGCATGAGAGGGCACTGTTGAACCCCAACCCCAACCCCAACCCCAAGCCCACCTGCTGCTTTTGCTATCAGGTCATCGATCTCGACCAGGACGGGGCAGCGACCGAGCTCAGGCTCGGTGCGGTTGACCCGGTACGAGGCGGTGCCGTGCGGCAGCAGGCCTACTCACACTCAAGTTGTCTGCGCGAACGGGTCCACCCGGACATCGACCTGTGGTTCGAGTTCTGAGGCCAGGCCAGTCTCCGAGGCTGCCGACCGCAGGTGCGATGATCATGCGATGCCTCGCGTGATCACGGCGTCGGAACCGTCATGGATAGCCCCGTTCACCGGGCTGAGCCCGCGGCAGTTCGGGAAGCTGGTGACCGTGCTTCGGCGCGAGGGTGCGGATGCGGTCCGCAAGGGCCGGCCGTGGAGCCTTCCGCTGGAGGACCGGGCCCTGCTGGTCGCGGCGTACTGGCGCACGAACCTGACGATGCGGCAGCTCGCCCCTCTGTTCGGGGTGTCCAAGTCGGCGGCGGACCGGATCATCGACCACCTCGGGCCGATGCTCGCCCTCCTGGTCCAGCTCCAGGCCGCCTGTACTGCCACCGACGACCTCGCCCAGGCCGTGGAGGAATCCTTCCCGCAGCATCCAGACACTGAGATCATCCTGAGCTTTCCCGGCCTCGGCGTCCAGCGCTCGGCACCCGGCTGCTCGCCGAGTTCGGGGACGACCACGGCCGTTTCGCCGACGCTCGCGGCCTGAAGGCATACGCCGGCTCTTCTCTCATCACCCGAGCCTCAGGCAAGAAGTCCAGCATCACGCGCCGCTGGGTCAAGAACGACCGCCTCAACCATGCCGGCTACCTCTGGGCCTTCTCAGCTCTCCGGGCCTCGCCCGGAGCCATGGCCCACTACCGTCGCCGCCGCGACGAGCACGGGGACTGGCATGCTGCCGCGCAGCGCAACCTCTTCAACCGCATGCTCGGGCAGACGTTCCACTGCCTCCACCGACGCCAACTGTTCGATGAGAACACCGCATTCCCAACCGCCTTGGCCGCTGCAGCCTGACGGCTTGGGGTCGTGAGGTGTCTTCCTCGGCGTCGCGACCTGCTTCATCACCCGCCGACACGTCCAACGCCTTTGTTAGGAATTCTAAGTGGAAATTGCTCATGCACTTACAGTTCGCGAAGGATTTCATGCAGTGGCCACTTCGCGCCAGGAGTGACGCCTTTCTTTGGCCATGAAACCTGGAAGGTGAACGCTTATGAACGAGCATACTGTTTCACGAGGTGAAGCTGGACCATTCTTCGCAACGATTACGCCCAGGCCTGAGAGTATTTCGCGCAAACGCAAGGGCAGGGTGAGGGCGGCAATCATGGTGACGGCGATCCTCGGTTCGATCGGAATCACTGTCAGCCCAGCTCACGCCGATATGGAAGATCTACAAAGCCCTCGAAGTCTGCATCAGTCGGTGGGATACCTCAGGACTGATGAGGGGACTGGCTACTGTTCAGCAACCCTCGTCTCGGAGAATGTGGTGGCCACGGCGGCGCACTGCTACGAGGGAGACGTTACCGACATGTGGTTCTATCCGGCGCATGATGAGGCCAGCGACCCTTACGGAGGCTGGCAGGGGGAGAAGGCTGTCTATTCGAAAGATCCGGGAGCGGATGATCGTGACTACGCCTTCATACGCCTCAGGAATAACGAGGATGACCAGGCGCCCGGTGATGTTATTGAGCCGACCCTCCCCGTCTTTAATCTCAACGAAGAAACATTTGATGGCGAGGTGGAAGTACTTGGGTACACTGGCGACGAATTTGAAGGCACCACAAGCGATATGGACCTCGAGGGCTGTTCTATTAGTGACGCGGTAGTCGTCAGGAATGCGGACGGCGATGAGGTGGAGAACGAAGAGTACGGAGCCGTTAGAGACGAGGATACCAACTGCACCGACATTAACGACGGAGCCTCGGGCGGCGCCTGGATCACCCAGGTAAGTGATGGCTCCTGGCGCCTCATTGGCGTACATTCCGGCACTGGCTCAGATTTTAAGGTAGGCACTCTCCTTGGCGAAGGGGCACAAGATGCCTTCGAGGAGGCATCTGAGTGAACCTCTTTCATCCTCTCTGAGGATGAAAAGTGCAGGTCACGGCAAGTGTGGCATGGCAGAGCCCCTCGTCGTTTCGGTGTTGATCCCACTCGACACCGGCATCAAGGGGCTCTGTTGGTTCCATATCCCATACGAGCTCATTGTGCACGTCGCTTGGCTGATCTATGCCCGAAGGTGTGAGCGGGCCACGCTGTGGCGAAAGTTGGGCTGCTTTGAGCAGGCTCTGCTCACCCTGACGCACCTACGCAGGAATGAGACGTACCAGCAGTTCGGCACCGGGTTCGGGAGGTCCGAGACGACGGCATGGCGCTACATCGACGGGACCCTCAGCTCGTCCGGCACAAGCCGCTCAACCGGATCGTCATGCACGGATCAACGAACGATCACGGCAGCAGGGCGGCGGAACACAGGACACGCCTGATGAGACGCTGTTCGCGGCCATCGTCTATGTGCTGATCAGCGGCTGCGCCTGGAGGTCCCTGCCGCCCTGCTTGGGGATATCGAAATCGATGCTCATCGCCGGTTCCAGATCTGGTCCAGAGCCGGTGTCTGGGGCCGCCTATACGAAGTGCAGGGTGTTTTGAGTTCGCTCTGCTGCGGCATCGACTGGGACGGAAGGGCACCACGACATAGCCCTGATCGGCCAGCACGGAGCCCGGTGGAGCTGCGCATCAGCGCCGACTTCCACGCTCTGATGGTTGACCCGGCACGGTGACACCCGCCGAGGCCCCAATCCGGTCGCGATCGAGACTCCGTGCGAACTCCTTGTCGCTGTCGCTTGCTTGCGGGCCATCGGCCGCCAGATTTGCGCGGTTCGGAATAGAAGGACTGGTCGGCGGCGATCCGGTCGATCGCAAGCAGGGTGCCGTCGAGCAAGACGTACGCCATGGTCGATGCCGTCCGGGCGTCGGCCCACCCCACGGTCACCAAGGGGCAGGTCCGCTGTTCGGTCAGGAACAGGTGGGCGGCGGTGACGAGGGTGACGTGCCGGTGCCAGCCGGTGAACGAGCGGCCTTCGAAGTGGTCGAGTCCGAGGGTGGTCTTCAGCTCGCGGTAGTCGTGCTCGATGCGCCAGCGCAGTTTCGCGATGCGGACGAGGTCGCGGGTGGGGAGGTCGGCGGGCAGGTTGGATATCCAGTACTTGACCGGCTCGTCCTGGCCTTCGGGCCACTGGGCGATGAGCCAGGTCAGCGGGATGGTGCCGTCGGTGGCGGGTTTGGGCCGCCGCCCTGCGAGGCGGACCCGCAACAGCACGAAGCGCGAGCTCATCGCGGCTTTGGAACCCCTGCGCCAGGTCAGGGTGCGTCCATGGTGCCGTCCCGCGGCCATGACGTGGTCCCGTAAGGAGACCGGGCGGGTGCGGTAGCGCGGAAGGGGCCTGGGCCCGAGGCCGCTGCAGGCGGGCTGGTGGGGTTCGGCAGCCTCATCATGGGCGGTCATCTCGGCCTTGGCCTGCAGGACATAGGCCACAGAGCGGTCTTCCAGGCCATGGCCGAAGTCGGCGTTGGCGCCGTATCCGGTGTCCGCGACCAGCACCGCCGGCCGCAGCCCGTTGCCGGCCAGATCGTCGAGCATCTCCAGCGCCAGCTGCCACTTCGGGCGGTGATGCTCCTCGGCAGGTATGCGGCAGCGTTCCCGGCGGCCGGCCGCTTCTGGCGTGTCCCAGCTCCTGGGCAGGAACAGCCGCCAGGACAGTGGGCACGATGCGTGGGGTCAGTTGATCGGATACGTCTGTCCGGTTAGTGATCACTGATGCGATGCGGGACCGGATCGAGCCGCTGATGCCGCCCGATCCGGTCCGTGGACGACGGTGGGCCAACCATCGCCGAACCCTGGAAGCCATCGCGTGGAAGTACCGTACCTGCTTGCCCTGGCGCGATCTGCCAGAGGAGCTCGGGCCCCTTCAGACCGCGCACAAACGCCTGATCAGGTGGGCCATGGACGGCGCATGGGAACGGATCCTCGCGGCTGTCCTTGCAGTGGCGGATGCTGGGGACGACGTGGGCTGGACAGTCTCGGTGGACTCCACCGTATGCCGGGCTCACCAGCATTCGGCCGGAACCAGGAAAGGGGGCGCCCGGTCGGGCGAGCCAGAGGATCATGCGCTCGGACGCTCTCGCGGTGGGTTGAGCACGAAGGTCCACTTGGCCAGTGACAGCCGGGCACGGCCTCTGTCCATCCATGTCACCGCGGCCAGGCCGGTGACGCGCCGGCCTTCGAGGCAGTCATGGCCGGAATCCGGATCCCTCGAAGTGGACTCGGCAGGCCAAGACGACCTCTTATCTCCCGCTACCTGCGGGGTCATGGCCGTGGAGACCGAGGCATCGCAACCCTATCGAGGAGTGGATCGCCGCTACGTCAAAGCCGGGTTGAGGGCTGGATCAAGCCGATAGGGATGATTCGTATGCTTCACGAACATCCGCCGGGATTCGGCCGCGTTCATTCACGTCGTGCCCGTTAGCCTTTGCCCACCTGCGAACCTCGGCTGTCGAAGGGCCTTCGCTCCGGTGAACTGTTTTAGTCTTGCGTCGCACTTTTCCGACCTTTCGTCCCGACTTCAAGTAGGGGCTGAAGGCTTCGAGCATCTGGTCGTAACTGTCCGGGGACAGGTCGATCTCGTACTCAACACCGTTGAGCATAAAGGTGTGCGTTGCGCCCTCGGCGGTCTCTTCGCCGGTCAAGTCATCGATGAAAATAGTTACGTGTCTTTGCGCCATGTCCTGGATGGTACACCAGGAGAGGCACGCTGAAACCCTAAAGACGGGAATTTTGTGCGACGCGTCATGAGGCAAGAAGGGGCTGTGCATACGGAGCTACGTAATACGTGGCTCTGCGCGTTGGCATCGACCGGCTTCTCCCGATGGCGAACGTCACAACCTCCGGTGGAGATGAGGGCGACAAGGCTGGCTACTGGTCAACACAGCAAGATCCCACACCCCTCGCTTGCCTGTCGGAAGAGGTCGTCGTCCGCCGCTAGCCGCAGTAGCCTCTGTGCCGAGAAGCGCACGCTCGAAACATCCGCCGAAGTGTGGGACAGACCCGCGAGCCCCGGCCTGCGGGCAGATCCTGCAGCTAGGGATTCCTCGAGGCGAAGGATTGCAGAGCCTCTTCAGGACCGGAGGTCGCGCTCGGGTGATCACTGTAGGGCGCAGACGGGGACCTTCGGCAAAACTGGTCGCGTTAAGGGGGCCAGTACTGCTGTACTGTGCGGTACATCGCGCGCCCACACGGCTGCTTGCGGGGGTACTGTGTTCAATGAGCACCAGGGGGCTGTCACAATTCCACCTGCCTATCTACACCCGGCGGCGCTTTCCAGGGCAGGCAGCCCGGTAGGCGGTGACTAAACGCTCGGGCTGGGTGGACTCGAGTTGAACACCATCTCGATCGGCGGCCGAGGCCGCCGGTACTGGATGACACTCGGTGCTGAGCTGACCGTGAAAATCGGTGGCTCCAGAATACGCTGAGTGCTTCCAAATGCTCACCCGGTTCAGAAGCCGGTGGGCGCCTCCCCACCCTGGCCGATAGGGCGCGTCGACGGCTAAAACCGCCGACCATTTCGTCAATCCTTTCAACCGAGTACGGCTTGCCGATGGTGCCACTATCAGCGAGATGCTGACTCATCTGCTCCGCTGTCGGCTCTGGCGTGTGCCGTTGCAGGTGCTCGTCCCACACGGTGTAGCTCGCCTCTGCATGGAAGGACTGATGGCCCTGCTACCTCGTCTGGTCATGGAGCGGACGCTGAGGTTGAAAGGGTGGGGTGACAGCGGGCGTTGGCGGTGCTACATCCTCGTCATGAGGTACGCGGATGGCGGTGGTCTGACCGCTGTGGGGCGGGCGAAGCGCGAGGCGGTACGTTTCGAGGCCGCGGAGATGTTCGAGCAGGGGGTGCGCCCGCCGGAGGCGGCCCGCAGGTTACGGGTGTCGCGGAAGTCGGCGTACGTCTGGCACGCCGCCTGGCGCCAGGGTGGCAGAACGGCTCTGGAGTCCAAGGGGGCCGGCGGCTTTCCGTGTCAGCTCAGCGACGGCCAGGCAGAACGCCTGCAGGTCGAGTTGGAGGCCGGCCCGGCCGCGCACGGCTGGATGGAGGATCAGCGGTGGACCCTTGCCAGAGTGGCGGAGCTGATCCACCGCCTGTTCGGCTACCGGTACACCCCGCGAGGGGTGTCTTATCTGCTGCACCGGCTGGGCTGGTCACCGCAGGTCCCCGCGCACCGGGCGGTCGAGCGGGATGAGCAGGCCGTCGCCGCGTGGCGGACGGAGCAGTGGTCACGGGTAAGAGGACGGCCCAGCTCCTGGGCGCGTGGATAGTCTTCGAGGATGAGGCCGGCCAGGACCTGAAGCCCGGAAAGGGCCGGACCTGGTCCCGGCGCGGACGGACTCCGCTGGTCAAGGTGACCGGGAAGGGGTCGGGCTGGGTCCTGATGGCCGGGATGGTCTGCGTCAGACCGGGCCGTGAGACGAAGCTGATCTACCGGACGCAGACATACCGAGGCCGCACGGGCGAGAAGAAGGGCTTCCGGGCCCGCGAGTTCGCGGACCTGCTGACCTCTGCCCGGCGGCAGCTCGACGGTGATCCGCTGATCGTGGTGTGGGACAACGCAAGCACCCACCACGCCAAGCCCTTACGGGAGTTCTGCGAACGCAACAGTGACTGGCTCACCATCGTCAGGCTCCCGCCCTACGCACCCGACCTCAACCCGGTCGAAGGCGTGTGGGCCCACCTGAAGAAGTCCCTGGCCAACCTCGCGCCCCGGGCGATCGACGACCTTACGCCACTCGTGAAGAACCGCTTGCGCGGCATCCAACGCCGACCCGAGATCCTCGACGGCTTCATAGCCGAGACCGGACTCAGTCTGGAGCCTCCATAGCCTGTCACCCCACCCTTTCAACCTCAGCGGCAAGGAACTGGGACAGTTCGCTGCCGTGGCTGCCGTCCCTCCTTGATGAGGTACTCCGCCCAGGCCAGGTTGTGTCAACCGTCGTGGCCGCGGACTACCCGCTCGCTGCACCCCGCCGGAGCTTTCTGCGCGCTGGACTGCATACCTCTCGCCTCGTCCTGCTCGTACGTCGCGTCCTAAGGTTTCTGCGTCGGGGCTGAGAGTTCACGGTCGCGCGTGGATGCTGGAGTGCTGTAGCAACGGCAGCGTGCAGCGGATCCACGCTCTCGACGGGGACAGAAGTAAAGGTCTTCGGGCGCCCTTGAGTCGAGAGGTTCGTGCAACCCCGGGCTACTGTGGTCGTTGTCCCGGGCAGGCGGGAAGGCGAGGCCGTCCCCCTGCCCGCATCACGGCACGCGGAGTCTCCCACCAGACAAGCTGGCGCCGCGACCACCGCGGGCAAGCAATCACACCGCCCAGAAAACCCCGGCCCGGAGCACTGCCCGGCATAGTCCAGCAGTGGGAACGCGACCGCCACATGCACTCCTCCGACCGGATCACCGTCGTACACGCCCTCGCCGACCACAAACGCTGGAAACAACTACTGCGCTGGACCCACCGCCGCGACCGCCTGCCCGACACCCACCGCGCCATCGCCGGCCTCGCCTCCGACCGCACCACCAACGCCTGAGAACATGCCACGACCTGGCCAAACACGCCCCACCCGCTTTCACGCACCAACTCGTTATTGGTTCGGGCGCCGGGCAGGCCGGGCGGCACGGCCGCGGCAGACCACTGGCCCCTCCTGCATCGACCGCCACCAGTCGTCCCGACGGACGGAAGAACCGCCCGGGGCGCCACGACGTCGCCCCGGGGAGGGTGCCCCTGTGCCCATGAGCAACAGCGCGGACCAGGGCCGGGCCTGCGGCACAAGAACGCGAGGAGCACAGGCAGCACAGGCCCACGCAGACGAAGACGAACCCCCGACCAACGCGGCCAAGAACTTCCGAACGCGAGAGCGCGTACGGGCGGCCCCGGCCGTACTGCGTCCCGTCACCGGGGACTACCCCCCGCGCACTCCATTCCGGCACGGGATAGAAGGAAGCCCGACGGATTCGCCGCCGAGTCAGCGTGTGGTGTACCGGGGCGCAGGGGCATATCGCCGCGTGCGGAGCGCCGCCGCCCACTTTCCAGTCCCACACCCCGCAACGGATACCGCCCGGACCCCAGGCCCGGGCAGCCGAGCTGCTTCAAGGCCTGTGGAGGCAGGCTCTGACGACCTGGCGCGAGAGCTTGCCGTCAAAAATTGGACCGATCTCGTTCAGAGATACAGAACGGTCCAAAGTGGCTGCCTTCACCGACACATGACCCCGTCCTCTTCAAAGGCTCTCACCAATAGACAACAACCTTGTCGCCTGCCCGCACTTGATCGAAAAGGGCGGAGATCGCTGCCTTGTCCCTGACGTTGACGCAGCCGTGCGAGGACCCGTTGTAGCCGCGTGACGCGAAGTCGGACGAGTAGTGGACTGCCTGTCCACCGCTGAAGAACATCGCGTACGGCATGGGCGTGTGGTAGATCGTCGAAATGTGGTCACGGGACTTCCAGCCCACGTTGAAAACGCCTTCACGCGTCGGGGTGTACTGGGACCCGAAGCGCACGTCCATCGTCAGCTGCACCTTGCCGTCGATCAGCCACGACAGGGTCCTGCTGGTCTTACTGACGCACATCACGCGGCCCGTCATGCAGCGTTCGTGGAGCTTTGCCTTGGCCCGACTGGCATACTCGCCAGCGAGCTCGTCGCGCGTGGGCGTCATCGTCATGCCGAGCAACCGCTGCCAGGTCACGGTGTCAGTGCTGCCGGTTGCCACAAGGCCGCGCTTGCTCTGAAATCCCCTCACTGCCTTGGCGGTGAGGGGGCCGTAGGTCCCTGATGGCCTTGCGTCGAACCAACCGATCTGTCTCAGCCGGGCCTGCAGTTCGCGTACTCGCTCACCCGTAGCGCCAGGCGCCATCATGATCCTGAGTGTGGACTTCTCGGCCGACGGCGCTGACTCCTTTGAGGACCCGGCGGACGGTGAGGATGGGACGGGTACTGAGGACGAGATGGGCGGTGAGGACGGAGTGGAGACGGTCGACGGGATAGACGCCAGCGCCGTACTATGCGTGCCCCTCGGGATCGGCACACGGGTTGCGGCCTCCGCCGTGCACCCGGCCGTAACCGCCGCTATGACTACCGCGACCCCCGCGGCAGATGCTCTGGTACCAACATTCCTTCTTGGCATGATCACCACTTGTCCCTCTGTGCCTGGAAATGTGCTTGGAGAGACAGACATCCGTCCTGCTCGGTTGCACAATTCTGCCTGCCACAGATAACAGTCAAGAAACGGGGCTAGGCGATCAGGCATCACGAGATCACAGCTGACTACCATGCGGCGCACAACAATGTTGCACCCAGGACGAGTTGGCGCGGTGATCCACGAACCAAGGCCAGCTCACTAGCCAGGGCTGCATCATTCACCCACCGCCGTAGGATCGTTACCGGGCAGACGCCAGTTTCTATGAGTAAGAGGCACCTAGTTCAGATGCTGCGAAATGCTGAGGCATCCACATAGACACGGCAGTCGGTACGTTCATAATCCAGCCAGTTGACGGTTCGACTTTCCAGGAGTGAAGCAGGGCGCCAAGCCCCACAAGCCGAAGGGTGAGCCACAGTCTCAACCAGAGAGGCCCTAACGAGCTCGTGCACGGCAGACGGTGAGACGTCGAGCTTTTGATCGTCGATCATGACCATGTGGTGGGGTACGCGACTCGTGCAGCGATCGTCAGTGACCTCAAAGTTTACCGGTCTGTCGGCTGTAGTGATCGCTGAACTTGTCGCGGAGATTGGCTCGTTGTGGCGGGAACAGTACCCAGGCGAGGCTTGTGTCCTGGCTGTGGGCGCCGGTGCAAAGCACTGGGCTGGTGTTCGTTGACCGGCTGCTCGCCACGCTCGTTCATCTCCGCCACGGACTGTCCTGCTGGTTCGGCGTGGACCGCTCCATACTCACCGGGCCATCAGCGAGGTCCGCCACTGCTCGCCGAACGAGGATGCGTGCCTCGTCGGTCCCGGAGAGCGTGTCCAGACTCTCGCCGCAGTCGTGGAGCATTTGGGGCAAGGAGCGGGACAAGTTCATCTCCGGCAAGAACAAGCGGAACGCCGTCAAGGCCATGGTGGTCACGGACGAGGCTGGCAGAATGCTGTTCTGCAGCCCGACCAAGGCTGGTGGCTGCGCGGACATCACGCATGCTCGTCAGTCAGGCTGTTCAGGCACTTGCCCGACGGTCCCGCGGTGGAGATCCTTGCGGATTCCGGCTACCAGGGTCTGGGGGCGCAGACCGGTGGACGTGTGGTGACGGTCAGCCGCCCGTCGCCGAGCCGGCGGTGCACAGCAGGTCGGGGGCGCCCGCGAGCACGACCACATGGCAAGTTCAAAAAGAATGCTCCGGACTGGTACGAGGAGATCTACGAACGTCAGCGTAAGGTACGCTCCTCGCGACGCATCCGGGTCGAGCATGGCATCGCCCACCTGAAGAACTGGCGGGCACTGACCCGCCGCTTCGGTCGCCGCGAGCACATGAGCGATATCGCCCAGGCCGTCGCCGGACTGCTCTCCCATCAGCAGACCGCAGACCTGATCCCGGCACGGCAGACGTGAGCACCGAGCCCCGCCGAGGTCTTCGACGCCTCACCGTCTACCGCTCACGAGCTCATTAGGCGAGTAAGGCCGAAGTCTTTAGCGCATGAAGCAAGGGCCTCGTTGATATATGTGTGACGATAAACCTCAAGACCCTCGCGACAGCTTCTACGTGGAGATCGATGGCCCCCTGGCAGGAACGCGGCCATGGGACGTCCGCTACGGCTGACCGACGCCGAGTTGAAGACGCAGATCGGCCGCGTCCACGTCGGTAATTTGAGCGTCTACGGGTCTAGAAGGTGTAGCGACAGCTGCCGCGAGGGCGTAGCCGTGGCCCGCTACACGGTCGCCCGGCTGATGCGCGACCTGGGCCTGGAGGGCGCTCGATGCGGCAGGAAGATCCGCGCCACCATCCGCGACGACAAGTATCAGTGGGCGGCTGACCTGCTGCAACGTGACTTCACCGAGCCTCAGCCGAACGAGAGGTGGGTCGCGGACCCCACCTATGTTGCCACCTGGTTGGGGATCGTCTACGTCGCGTTGGTCGCGGACTCGTCTTCGACGCCCTCGACCTATGGCGACGCGACCGCTCCGGCACACCAGCTGGCCCGGCCTGGTCCAGTGCTCGGCACCCGGTCATCGCGTACCGGGCTACCACGGCGCCGGCACCATCGTCGCCATTCTGCACCGGTTCAGGCTCGGGAAGGACCTCACGCTCAAGCAGAGATGCATGCACCGGACCCGGTTTGAGTCGAAGCTCCTCAGCTCCACATTCCGTTACCGGTCACGTTGAGATCACTGATCTTCAATGGGGTCTTGTCCGTGGTGCACCGTACCCTGATAGAAGTGAGAGGTTCATCGTAATTGAACCTGTGCCAGGTACCATGACTCGTAGAAATCGTGCGTGTTGGAGTTCGTCTCTCTCCAACGGGTCCATTGAGCTCGCCGTCGACATCCACGGCGACCGGACACGAACCTGGAAGCAGGTTAAAGTCAAGCTGATTGCCGCCAGTCCCCATCTCGACTTCAGCGTAGAAGAAGTTCTGGAAGCCCTCGGGCGCAGCTAGACTGCTCCAACTGCTACCACTGCCGTCGAGCGCTGCGCGAGCATTGATGCCTCCGCTGAACCATACGCCAGAGAAGGCTCCTTTCGGCGGTACGAAATCTTCAGTCATTCCTCGTTTCGTGACCACTTCATTAACGCGTTCCTCATATTCATAGTAGTAATACATAGTCAATTCACCATCTTCTGCAAGTGCTGGCGCGGCTCCAGAGCTGAGAATTCCGAGCGCGAGGAGCGCCGTAAGCGTCGACCTAAAACGTGACACGCAATTCCTCCTGAGCTTCTGCGATATGTCAATCCTTTGGCTGCCCTGAAAACTATCACCGCGACACAGCTGCGGCATCGGCAGAATCTACCTACCGCGAGCCCTTTCCGTCCTCGGGTCTGTCAAATGGACGTCCCTGTCTCACATTCGGTGGTGACGGAGAGTCGTGAGGGTCGTTGACCTTTCGCGTCGGCCAGCAGGTCATGGGCTATGTCCTGGCGGCAGTTGTCGGTGGCCGTGACCGGCCGGATCCCCTTCATCAAAGCGGCAGCCTTGTCGGCCGACAGGCCGGGTGCCCCGCCGGACAGGAGATCGCGCAGGATGGCGTGGAGCCGGTTGAGGACGCGGGTGCGCTCGTGGACCAGGTCGTCTCGCCGCTCGGTCAGCAGCCGCAGGATCGTGGTCTGGTCTTCCTGGACCACGGGTTGCAGATCGTGGCGGAAGAGGGCGACGTGGAGGGCGTCATTGACATCGGTCTTACGGTCTCCTCCGGTGGCCAGCAGCCGGGCCCGGGCCGACAGGGTGGAGGGCACGTCGACCACGTTCTCGCCCGCGGCGGCCAGCTGCTGGGTGAGCGAGCGGCCCAGGCCGCTGGCGCCTTCGACCGCGAAAAGACGGTCGGGCCACTGCTCACACCAGCGCATCAGCTGGCGGAAGGTTCCGGCGTTGACGACGAACCGGCGCTGGGCCATCTGGTGGCATGCGGCGTCGACAGCGACGGCAGTGTGGGACGACTTGTGGGATGGGCACGATCAGGATCACAGGCTGCTGCCCTCGTACTCGATAAGTCAGGAAGGGGAGTGCGTGCGGTGGGCACCCTGACTTGAAGTAGCAGTCACACACATTCATGCCTCTGTCGAGCCACACCGCGCGGGTGCCGGACGGCGGCGGCACGCTAATCATGAGCCAGCACGCAAGGCGGCAAGACACTACACGAGCCAATGCCGACCGGCACCCGCGCGGTGTGGCTGCAGACCGAGCGCCTGCGGTCGATTCAACAAGTCAGACACTCCCCCATCTACCCCATGGAGCAATAGTCAAGACCTGTGGATCAAGCCATGGCGAGCTCCTAACACCATGAGGCTGGCGATCTCCTTCATTGGCCGTGGTTCAGTCTTCGGTCATGGGCCAGGTCTCCCAGACCAAGTCAAGGCGTCGGTATGCGTCGTCGAACCAGGCATCGACCAGTGGGACGGTGACCGTCACCGTGGTCAGGGACATTGAGCCCTTTCCAACCTGGTTCGAGCGTGCGGCAGTTGGGCTGACAACGTGGTGAAGCCCCTGGTAGATGGGTTTTCGACCAAGAGAACCGGCTCCACCAGAGGCTTCACATGCTTGTCTACCCGTCGGGCGTCGACGTGTCCAGTTCCACCCTCCGCTTCCTCGCACTGCAGCTGCGGCGCCACCGCCGTGCGATCGGTTCCCGGTGGCGGCGCCTGAGCGCCGGCCGCCAGGCCCTGCTCACCCTCGCCCATCTGCGGATGGGACACACCTACGCTCAGCTCGCCGCCGGATTCGGGGTCGGCACCACGACGGCCTACCGCTACGTTGCCGAGGCGGTCGAGCTCCTGGCGGCGCTCGCCCCCGGTCTGACCGACGTGGTGCGGACCGCGTCGGCGAAGGCGTACCTGATCCTGGACGGCACGCTGCTGCCGATCGACCGCATTGCCGCGGACCGGCCGTTCTACTCTGGCAAGCACAAGCGGCATGGGATGAACGTGCAGGTCATCGCCGATCCCTTCGGCCGGCTGCTGTGGGTATCACTGGCCTTGCCCGGCGCTGTCCACGACATCCGCACGGCCCGCGAACACGGCATCGTCGACGCCCTCACCGAGGCAGACATCCCGTGCTGGGCCGACAAGGGATACCGAGGTGCCGGCGGCACGGTCCGCATCCCGTGCTGGGGACGATGGGAAGCCCTCTCCGCAGGCCAGCAGGCGGTGAACCGCTCCCACGCGAAGATCCGGGCCCTGGTGGAGCGGGCCGTCGCCACCCTCAAGTCCTGGCGGCTCCTCCGCAAACTGCGGTGCTCGACCACCCGGATCACCAGCCTCGTCCAGGCCGTCCTCACCCTTCATCTGACCAGCTCAGAGTTGGGTGCCTCGCTCGCTCACCAGGAGTTCCCAGCCACCGTGGTATCGACAACTACTCACCTGGACAAGGCGGTTCGGCGTCCTTGTCCTTACGCCGGGCTGGTGTCGAGTGCACCGCAGAGGCCTGAGCGTATCTCGTGTCGGGTGCCGTGCCATTTGAACGGGTGGAGTACCAGGCGCGGTTGTGCTCGATGACCCGGCGGTTCCTCCCTCGGCCTGAACTCTGTGGGGCGCCTGCGGGGCCTTTCCGGTCCTTCGCCTGAGGTGGTGCTATCGGTCCTGGTCGGTGCAGGTCAGTGGTCGTCGCGGATGGTGGTGGCGACGCCGTTCTCGATCACGACCTCGGCCTTCAGATCGGTGTTCCTGGCGGCTGATTCCAGCTCTGGCTCGGTGCACTCGGTGCCCCCCTGACCTCCCTCGGCGGTGTTCTCGTCGCCGCAGATGTCACCGTAGCCCCAGATCTGTGTGTTCTCGGAGACGAAGAATGCCTTCTCAACTCCCTTCGAGTCCGAGACGGCGTATTTGCCCGGCGCGAGGTACTTCACGTTGCCGAGCCACCTGCCGTCGACGGAGCCGTCCGCGCTGTCGTCGACAGGAGGGCCCTCGTTGGGTACCGGGCGCTCAGTGATGGTTTCAGCGATGCCATTCTCGATCACGACGTCCGCGGCGATCGATCCACTCTTGAGGATCTTCTCCAGGTCATCGATCGTGCAGGGAGTGTCGGCCTTGGGATTGTAGGGGCCGCAGATGGTGCCTGCGCCGAAGATCTTGGTGTCGTTGCTGATCCAGAACTGCTGCTTCTTGCCCCGGACGTTGACGATCTGCATGCCCGGTGCCAGGTGCTCTACCGTGCCGTCGGCGAAAGTGCCACTGACTCCTTTGGAGTACGCAGCTGCCTTGTCTGACGTCTCGGTAACGCCAACCGGCGACGGTGTGGGTGCACCGTTCTGCTGTGAGGCGTCCGTGCCCGTAGTGCCATTCTGGCAGGCTGTGAGCAGCGCGGTCCCCACCAAAAGCGCGGCGGCGACGATGTAGGGCTGGGTGCGGAGATGAGTAGCCATAGCGGTATCTCCAAGTCGTGGAACGAGAGCCGGCGGACTGAAGTTGCGTTCCCCGGATGGTCGAATGTGTGATCACCATGCGGGAGGCGAAAGGGTTCAGGGAAGGGCGGTCTTTGTCCCGCGACGGCGTTGTTACCGTCTGCGGACATTGCAACGCAGAAAGCCGACGTACCCGGTCGAGAGCTGACGCTGTATGAGGGCATCCGGGCCGAAGCCACACGAGAATGCCTCACACGCCATTGACCAGGAGATTCGCAACCATTGCTGGAAACTGTCACGTATGCACGGTCCTCGCGGTCACGCCGAAGGATGCCGGGACATCCTCGGGTTCTGGGCAGCAGCGACGGAGGCAAAGTCGCCAAGTACTGACTGCGGGTCCTAACCTCGCTGAAGAACCGTGGCGCGGTGAAGAGCTGGAGTTTCTCCGTGACCGCTGGCTGAAGGTCTACGGCGTCCATCAGGCCATGCACGTCCACCCCGTTTGCACAACCTCACGCTCACCAGGTGGCACACGGAAGCAGAATCTAGCCGACCGGAACCGGACTCATCGGCACCACAGCTGACGACACTACGCACAAGTTCAATAGGTGTTTTCTACCTATCGAGAGTGCCGATGAGGCTCTTGTGTTGAGCGCCACATGAAATCCCCTGATTCTTGATGCTGCTCTCGATTAATTTCCTCGTGCGGGGGAGACGTCTGGGCGTGCTCGTGCCAGTGCACGGGCACTGCCACTCCAAGCCTGAGATTGGAGGCGCGCACTCATGCCTCAGTACACCCTTCGGAAGGCCCGCGGCCTGCATCGGGTCGATCGCCCTTCCCGCCGGTTCCCGCGGCTCATACGCCCCTCACTGCTCGCCTTCGTCATCACAGGGTGGGCGGCTGCCTTCGTGATCACCGGGCCGCTCCACTTCTATGGAATCGCGGCCACCGGACTCCTCTCGGTGAAACTGCTGCTGTCACTCACCTACCGGCCCTTCCGGACAGGTGCACAGGACACCAGCACCGATCGCTTCAACCTGGTGGCCGTCATTCCCACCTACAACGAGGACGTCGGCACCCTGCGGCGGAGTCTGCGCAGTCTCCTAGCACAGAGCCGCCCGGTCTCCGTGGTGCACGTTGTGGACGATGCCAGTTGCGACCTCTCCGCCATCGACGCGGCCCAGGAGATGGCATCCGACTTCATCCGGGCTGGGATCACCCTGCGCATACACCGGCAGCCGGAGAACAAGGGCAAGCGTGAAGCCCTCGCGATCGGATTCCTCGCCAGCCCGGATGCCGACGGCTATCTCTGCGTGGACAGCGACACCGTCCTGGACCCCCAGGCGGTCGAGGAACTCATCAAGCCGCTCGTCAACCCGCGGGTCAAAGCCGTCACAGGGCTGGTTTTCGCACTCAACCAGCGCAAGAACATCCTCACCCGCCTGATCGACCTGCGGTACGCGAATGCGTTCCTCTTCGAGCGCGCCGCCTACTCAAGGCTGGGCTCTGTGCTGTGCTGCTGCGGCTCTTTGGTGATCTACCGAGCCGATATCGTGCACGCGAACCTGGAGGGATTCCTCAGCCAGAAGTTCCTGGGCCGACCCGCCGTCTTTGGCGACGACCGCCGACTCACCAACTACTCGCTGATGCGCGGTCAGGTGCTTTTCCAGTCCACCGCCGTCGCCTACACTGCGGTGCCAGAACGGCTCGGGCACTTCCTGCGCCAGCAGGTGCGCTGGAACAAGTCCTTCTTCCGCGAATCCCAGTGGGCGCTGCGCAATCTGTCGCGCCTCAAGCCCGGCTGGTACCTAACCTTCCTGGAAGTCGCCACCTGGCTGGTGTTCAGCGGAGCCGTGATCACCTCGCTGGTGGTCAAACCGGCGACGGATCCGGCGAACCTCCTCCGCTACCTGGGAAGTTATCTGATCTTCACCAGCGTCATGGGATACGCTCGCAGCGTACGGTACCTCGATGTAGCCCGTCCGGGGGTCGGTTTTCTCGGCAGGCTCGGGATCTATGCCCTGTCACCCCTCTACGGCCTGCTACACCTGATGCTGCTGCTGCCCATTCGCCTGTACGCCATCCTCACCATGACCCGTGGCAAGTGGGGCACCCGCGAGAACGGCGTTGAGGTGGCGGACGACGCGGCCAGCGCGCCGGCCCATTCGGTGTGTACCCAGTCGCGGTAGAGGGCTTCATGCGGTTTCGTCGATGTCCCGGCCGTGCAGGGCTGCGTGGCGGGCGGCGTCCAGGTCCGGGTGGTCGCCTTGGGCGTGCCAGTGGCCAGGGTGTGGGTGGCATCGGTGATGCGGGAGAGGATTCTCTGCTGGACAAAGTCTGTCCATGGGTAGTCCTGGCCGGCGAAGGGCTTGTCCCGCACAAGGCCGAGTGCGTTCCGCAGATCCGGGATGCCGGTGCCAGGGCGGAGGCCAGGCGCTGGAAGCGGGCCCCGTCAGAGCGGACCGCAGGTGGAGAACGTATCCGATCCTGTCCGGATCGGAAGCAGAGCGGTCTCCTCGACGGCCTGGGTGATCGGCGACGTATCGGCTACCCAAGGCAGCCAGCTGCCGGGGCGGGGCCCGAAGTGCAGCGGAGCACCCGGCAAGAGGGACAACTGCCAGGTCACGGTCGGCATCCATGCGGCGGCCGACACCGCATCTGCCCCCTGCAGTGGCGCCTGATCCTGCCCGAAGAATCGAGATTCGGATGCCCACCGCCGGACGAACAACCCGCATTCCTGAAAAGGTGACGCACCGCGAAGTAGCATCTGGTGCTGGACACGCTCGCCACCTAGGGCATGAGGCCGCCCCTCGCAGACTATCAATCCCAGGCGGCCACGAACGCCACCTGAAACCACACGAACCGGCCGCTACGAAACTCGGGATAGATCAGTGTTCTCCGCTGACACGTCCGACCGATCTCGTTCACTGGCGTCGGCCGCCGCCAGGGCGGCGGCGAGGACCCGTTGCCAAACGCCGTCCACAGCCCGCCTGTTCAGCCGACGAGGAGCAGTCTTGAACGAACCGAGTTCGTCGGGCGGGTCCCGCCAGGGCGAGCAGACGGGTACTTCCACGCATTGGCCTCCAAGGTTCGGCGGTGATCGGCCCATCGCCGGCCGCGGACCGGATCGGCTGGCATCAGCGGCTCGACCCGGTCCCACATCGCATCGGTGATCACTCGGCATCGTCATTGCGGTCGCGTAGATTCCGTCCGACAGGGCGGCTAGTGACCTGGTTTTGAGTTCTGGGTTCGCCCCGTGAGTCGTGCTCTGTTTCAGATCTTGGGTTCTGCCTGACGGGGCTGGTTTGGGTCCGGTG
>NZ_JBIVUF010000036.1:0-28244 GCF_044757085.1 Streptomyces sp. NPDC091376
ACACCACCGACCCCACCCCCTGCCACGACGTCTGCACATCAGCCACCGTCAACGTCACCTCCACACCCGACCCCACCCCCACCGACCCCGAACCCGACCCCACTCCCGGCGACGCCGCACCCGAGCCCGGCGTGCCGGACTCCTCCGCACGGCCTGCCGATGACGGGGCACTCGCCCTCACCGGAGCCCGAACCGCCGGGATCGCCACCGCTGCCCTTGCCGTCCTCGGCGCCGGAACCGCCGTCGTCTGGGCCACCCGACGACGCCGGCAATAACCACCGCGACCCGGGGGGATGTGCTCACACACCGGCATCCCTCGGGTCGCCGCTCCTGGACGGCAACGCATCGGAGTGACCCGCTTCCCACGGGACCGTTGAACGGTCCGTACCCGTCCTCGCTGCTGATCGAGAAGGCCGAGTGGCGACCGGACTGGCACCGCGGAGGCAGGTACGGCAAGAACTGCGGACCACTGATGCGGGGCCGGAGAACGGCGCGAGTGCACGGCCGATACGCGTGCAACCCGCGGTATATCGCGTAGCGGGACCGGCATCGTGATCGAGTCATGAGTTCGCCGTCCCGTAGCGAGAACCCCGCCCCTGGAGCCGACGTTCGCCGAGAGGGTCGGGCCCCGCACATCCGCTGAATCCCCCATATGGGAGGCGCTGACACGGATCGGGCCGGCCCTGGACAGCCCGGGGCGAAATCCCGCCTGGCGGCGTGGTCGGCGCCAGGCGGGAGGGAGCGTCGGCTCTCCTCCATCGACGTCGTGGCGGCGAGCACCTACCGGCCAGCGTGATCCATTCGCGCACCGGCAGATGCTGTTCCTGTTCGGCTTCGGCCTTCCTGGCGCGGACCGTGTATCCGAGGAGGGGAACGCCGCTTGCTCATACGAGCCGCGACGGTTGCTGTCCTTGCGACGGAGATCCAGGTCTTAGCCGGGTGCAAGAGCGATACGGCTTCAGCCGTCCTGTCCGTGAGCGCGGCCGGAACTGGCGGGCCCGGCGCTCGGGTGACGCGGCGCAGCACCGTGTCATCCCCACAGCACGCGAAATGGAGGGATACGAGCCCGGGGAAAGACCTCACCTGGCCGCCCGTCCACAGCGAGCCCCCACGGCCATCGCCGCCTCCTGGCAGCGCGGGCGTCGACCGGTCAGCGGAGGGGGAATCCACCACCGTGGCCCTCCTTTCGGCGGGCAAACAGCCGACACAGGTGTGGCACGGTTGCCGTGTGAGCCGCCGGCGCCCTTCACCCCAGATCTGCCGGTGGGAACTCACAACCCCGGCCGACGGTCCCTGAGCAGGGGAGCTCGAGGCTGTCGGCCGGGCCAGGCGGGCTTCGTCCCCCACCCCCATTCGGGGACGGCGCTCGCCTGACTCGGGGGCCTCGTGGTCGACCCCACATCTCCAGGCCGCCACGACGACCGGACCCAGCGTCGCCACAATGGGAAGACACGTCGCCCGAGCGGAACACTGCACCTCGAGTGTCAGACGCCCGCCAATGTCTACCGCTGCCAGGCTGTGGTGACCAGCGCAAGCGCGGGGCGCGCTGTCCCTCCCACCCGCTTCCCGGGCCTGAAGGACGAAATTTTGAAGGCCGCCCGGAACACCTCGAAGTCGGAACCATGCCGGGGCACGTCAAGGGTGCGGCGCCTTCAGCAACGTGGCCGCCGCAGCGGCGTCACGCTGCTGACGAGCGAACCATCGTCCCGCCCGGACCCCACGGCCTCGGATGGAAGGTCTCGCCACCGTCCCGGGCACGTTGGCACCGGCGGGAGTAGGGCGGGCCTATCCGCGGCATCTCCGGGACACGGCCAGGACAGCGTCCTCGCGGGAGGGAGCCGCCATCACACCGGCGTCCCGCTCAGACCTCGATGCCGTCCCCGCCGTCGGCAGCCCGGTTCCTTCTCCGTACCACGGCCCGCGTCAGCGCGACGGACACGACCAGCACGGCGACCAGCAGGGAGAGCAGGACCTGCTCACGCCCAGCGGTGTCGGTCAGCATGTAGACCAAGACGAACGAGATCATCCCGATCGTCGCCCACGTCAGGTACGGGAACAGCCACATGCGGACAAGTAGTCTCTCTGGCGCCTCACGCAGGATGATCCTGCGCATCCGCAGCTGCGAGAAGCAGATGACCAGCCAGACGAACAGGGCGATGGCGCCGGAGGAGTTCAACAAGAACTGGAAGACGGTGTCGGGCCACTTGTAGTTGAAGAACACAGCTACGAAGCCGAAGACGACCGAGCTGAGGATCGCCACCAGCGGCACGTTTCGCTTGTTGACGCGGGCGAACGATTTCGGTGCGTCACCACGCCGACCGAGCGAGTAGCCCATGCGGGAGGCCGTGTATAGGCCCGAGTTGAGGCAGGAGAGCACCGCGGTGAGCACGATGAACTTCATGATCTCGCCGGCGTGCGGGATGCCGATCGAGTTGAGGGCGGCGACGTAGGAGCCCTCCTCGACGATCGACGAGTCGTTCCACGGCAGCAGGGAGACGACCACCAGGATCGAGCCCAGATAGAAGATGCCGACACGCCAGATGACGCTGCTGGTGGCCTTCGCGATAGCGCGCTGCGGGTTTCGCGATTCACCGGCGGCGAGGGTGACGATCTCGCTGCCCATGAAGGAGAAGACCACCATCAGGATGCCGGTGAGAACGGCGCCGGCGCCGTTGGGCAGGAAGCCTCCGTGCGCGGTCAGATTGCTCAGCCCAGCGCCGCCTCCGTCCGCACCGGGCAGGACACCGAAAACAGCCAGTCCACCGATGACGATGAATGCGAGGATCGCCACGACCTTGATTCCGGCGAACCAGAACTCGAACTCGCCGTACGATGCGACCGAGGCGAGGTTGGTGGCGGTGAGCACGACCATCACGATCAGAGCCCAGCCCCATTGCGGGACGGACGGGATCCAACTGTTGAGGATCGCGGCGCCCATGGTCGCCTCGACTGCCAGGACGACGACCCAGAAGAACCAGTAGAGCCATCCGATCGAGAACCCTGCCCAGCGGCCCAACGCACGATCCGCGTGGGCGGAGAAGGAGCCGGAGGTCGGGTTGGCCACCGACATCTCGCCCAGCATCCGCATGACGAACACGACCATCACGCCCACGAGGGCGTAGGACAGCAGGATGCCAGGGCCCGCGGCCGCGATGCCGGACCCCGAGCCGCCGAACAGGCCGGCGCCGATCACCCCACCGATGGCGATCATGGACAGATGGCGGTTCTTCAGCCCCGCTTTGAGACCGTCGGAAGGCCGCGAGTTCGCGGCTTGCTCGGTTTCCGCGCCCGCCTCTGTGAGGGTCGGCTGCGTACTCATGGACGATTCCCAATCTCTTGCAAGTCGCTGTGGGTGAACGAGCCGGCTCTGGTGTTGTAGTGAGCCCCGGCGTAGCTCGGCAGGGACCGACGGAGCCCGGGACGGGGTGGGACGGAGAACACAATCCTGGAAGCCCGGTTCGGGCTCGGCTTTCAGCATCTGTTCGCCCGTGAGCGCGGGATACGGCCTTTCGGGTACCGCCTGAGGCAGGTCACCAGTCCCCAACGGCCCCGATCCGCCCTCGGCCCCACCTGCGTAGGGCATTCACTTCTGCGTTCGTTCGGGCGGGTCGGTCTACCACACGACAGGCGCTCCCACAGCGACAGCGCGATGCAGTTGACGCTGAGGGGGAGCGGCCCTCGCCCCCGTCGACCTGTCCGGGCGACACCAGAACGGGCCCTGCGCGGGTGGCGCCATGCGCTTCCGAGGCGTGATCTGCGCGGCGGGGGATCTTGCGCCGATGAGCGTCCTGGGTGTTCCGGGATGAGAAGCACACGGCGAATCCTTCCGCCGCACCTTTCCGCCTGAATGGCAGAGGCGGACCTACTTGCCTGGCGGCTTGTTCTTGTACCGCGTGCTCTCGCACGACGTGTCGGACGTCGTGGCGACACCAATCGGGCCTGTTCCACCGGCGATGCCGCGCCCGGCTTGCCCGAGACGTTGTGGTCCGCCCCGACGGTACGGTCCATGGCAGTCCGGGCAACCGACCGGGGTGACGGGGCGATCTGAGCGGTGGGCTCATAGGAGAAGGCGCGGGGCCTCGGCGGCCGCCCCACCGGAACGACCCGCAAAGGGAGATCCCGGGCGGCAGGCGGATACCCAAGCCCGCTTCATGCCGGTATGGCGCACGTCCGTGATCACGACGGCAAGGCCGGTGAAAGAGCATTACGCACACCGCTCTCGTCCCGAAAGTCTGCCTCTCCTCTCCCGCGTTCGCCTATACCCGCGAACTACCATTCCGGTACATAGCCGCCCAGAGGCATTAAGGAATCACGTGGAATCTTCACTCATGCCGATCCCCGAAGAGTTCACCTCCGGGGAATATGCGTCCCTGTACACCGCCGACAACTGGAAAGTCCTTGCGGCCACCCTCCCGGAGACGGCTCCGAGCGGGCTACTCGCGCACGTATTCACGAGCTACTGTTACCAGCAACTGTCTCAGACATATCAGCCCGGCGAACTGAACACAGAAGCGATCTTGTCCAGTGACCCATACGACTACAAACGTTTCCGTAAAGCGATCAATGACCCGGAAGGCACGTACCTGCAGGAGCTCACTCAGCATTTCCTGGACGCGTTCTACAACCAGGCAGTGCCGGTACAGGACCAACCCCCTTCCGAAGGCGTCGCCGTCACCATAGACGACTATGTCGTCGAAGAAACTTTCGACCCGACCAATGGTGAATACTACCTGGGGGTCAACTGGTTGCTGGCCGGGGCGACCGACGGATGCGTAGTGGAGGAACTCCGCATCGCCCGGACTGGGTGGCGCAAGGACGGTAGTCCGATTCAGCGAGAATTCTCCTTCTGGCTCGCCTGGCCTGTCCAGGGCGGAAAAGTTCTGACCCCTGAGGTACACGACAACTGGGTGATCCCAGGGAACAAGGCGCCGGTGGGGCAGCTCGACTTCTCCGCCCACATCTACTGGGCGCCAGGAGTCACGCCGGATCACCTTGGATTCCAGTACTCCGACGAGGGGGCGCGATGGGAGGCCAACAGCCCATCCGCGACTGACTCCCTGCAGTATGTGAGGACGCGCGAGCGTCACCTCACATGGGACAACAACATCCAAACGAAAAATCGCAAGCCTGACCCCGAGCTTCCACGAGAGAAGCCGGAGCCCAAGTACGATGTGACCAAGGGTCAGGTTCGCACAACCCGCGCATGGGCCACTTCCGAGAATGTGCGAAACAGGCAGTTTTACCACGGCACCAATGTCGCGGCTGGCAAGAAGATCGAAAGCCAGGGGTTCAAGGACATGCCCGCGGTGAATGGACGGCGCCAGGGCAACGGCATCTACCTCACCCTGAAGGAGGACGAGGCCCAGAACTACGCCGACTACACGGGCAGCGTCGTCGTCGCCCAATACACCGGACCCCGCCCCATCCTGAAGGTCCACATGGTCAACAACGGGTACGGTGTGGAAAGCATGCACGCCCGGACGTCCAGCAAGCGCTCTGCGGACGACCTCAAGATCATGAAGACCGAGGACCAACTCGTGAGCTTCGCCTTGGAGAACGGGTTCGGCGCCCTCTACCTCACCCCCGCCAAGCATCTCATCGTCCCCGACCCCCGCGACCTGACCGTGCTGGGCGTACTCAATCTCCAAGACCTGAAGTAATCCGCACGCCCTCCAGGACGTGCGCGAGCATTCCCCGCACCCCGCCCGTTCGCCCGCCCTGACACAGCGGCCGAACGGGCGGCGGCTCGAGGCCAGCCGTCGTCACAGCGCTGCACCAAGGCGGCCTCGAGCCCTTCCCCGCTCCGGCGGAAACAAAGCGGACCCGCCACTCTTCCATGGTGCGGATCCACGAACGGGGACCCACCACCGGGCCCGCGACGGAGCACCCGTCGGACCAGGCCGCCAGAGCGCCCGGCACGTCCAAGAGAGCGAAATGGGAACCCGGCGGAGCGCCGGCTGACAGGCCAGGCCCCCGCACGGCGTGTATGGATGCCCGGGCCAGCGCGTTCGGTCACAATCGGAAAATCGGTCCACAGGCCAGAGCTGGGGCGACCGACCACCACGAGTCGTATGGATCGGGGACGCGTGAAGACAACCATCTGCCTCTGCATGATTGTCAAGAACGAGGCCCGAGTGATCGAACGCTGTCTGGCTTCCGTACGCGACGTGGTGGACACCTGGGTGATCTCTGACACCGGCTCAACCGACGGCACGCAACAGCTGATCCGCACGGCCCTCGACGGCATCCCCGGCCAGTTGCACGAGGAGCCATGGGTCAACTTCGGCCACAATCGGACGCTGAACATCGAGCATGCGCGCGGCAAGGCCGACTATCTCCTCCTGCTCGACGCGGACCTGGTGCTGCGCCGGGACGGCGAGGTGCCTCCCCTTGCCGCTGACGGGTACATGCTGCGTCATGACGACGCCACCTCCTACCGCATCAAACGCCTGGTCAGAGGCGACATCCCATGGCGCTACGAAGGGGTCACCCACGAGTACCTCACATGCGACCAGCACACCACGCAGGAGAACTTGGATGCTCTGGTGGTTGAGGACTTCGCCGACGGCGGGGCACGCCACGACAAGTTCGAACGCGACGCCCGCCTGCTCGGCGCAGAGATGGCGCGCGACCCCGACAATCCACGCACCGTCTTCTACCTGGCCCAAACCATGCGGGACATGGGCCAGATCGACGAGGCGATCACCCTCTACAGTCGCCGTGCGCGCATGGGCGGCTGGGTGGAGGAGGTCTACTACTCCTTGCTGCAGGTAGGGGTCCTCGCGGCGGAATCGGGTGAGTGGCCCACGGCGATGAACGCGCTCACACAGGCATGGGACTGCCGTCCGCAGCGCTTGGAAGCCTGCTACGAACTGGCCTCGCGGCTGCGCACCATGGGTCGCTATCACGCCGCCCACGCGTTCGCCCGTGCCGGTGTGGACCGTGATGTCCCGGACGACTTGCTTTTCACACAGCCCTGGGTCTACCGGTGGGGCTTGCTCTTCGAATACTCGATCACTTCGTACTGGGTGGGTGACGCGCACGCCTCGCTTCAGGCTTGTGACCGCTTGCTCGCCATGCCGGACCTCCCCGACCGCTACCGGAAGCAGGCTCTGGCCAACCGCGAGTTCGCGGTGCAGCACCTCGACGCGAACCCTACGCCGAGCCGCATCACACGACGGTCGACAGCCCGGAGAAAGAGGCGCGGCGGCAGATAGTCTCTAGGGCTGAACGTGCCACGCCTTCGAGGTGGGCCGCACCGTGACGACGTGAAGCAGCCCAGGATCGGGAGGCTCCTCCCCGGGGGCGGTGGCGGCCGCTTCGGGGCGCATGCCGAGAGGCCGGGCAGTATGCCTTCTGAGGACTGGGCGCCTCGCTGTTTGCGCCTCTTCCCGGCGAACCGGCCCTGCACCGCCTCCCGCACTGCCCCCGGAACGGCACCGACATTGCCTCGCTCAATAGACCCCCGGTTCGCTCACCAGTCTGTAAATGAAGACAATAAAATAGTTCGTGTGTTCGTTGTATATCACTCGGCAGATTCGACGCTGGTGGATCGTCCCGGAGCTGACATCGACGCCGATGGCGCAAGACATGGTGTATCCGGTACTGCGCAGCATCTGAGTTTCTTCGGGCAGTACGTTCAAAGTGTCCCAGTCGAAGATTGCTGCATTGAATCTCTCTTCCCCGCTCTCGTACTCGTAGATATTGAAGTCTTCCGATTCGCGGAGGAGCTCACGAAGCAATTCCTCTCCCCAGTCCGCGGGGTTGAGGGTTTGTGTGAGAGGGAAACCCGTACCTATATGGCCGCCGTGCTGGACCTGTCCATCCTGGATAGCGAGATTGGCCGGCAGCCGTACTTCCCCCTCGGGTCGAGCGAAGATCGCCTCCATGAGGCTCGTGATCTCCGGCGCCACGTCGCCCATGTGTGTGTCGATGAAGCTCTTCCTGCACTGCGGACAGTGGAACGGCATGTACTTCCCGATCACGCCGCGAGACTCGCCGACTCCGGTGTCCACAGGTACGAGCAGACTTCTAGCCCATTCTGCGAAGCAGCCCGTGTGCAATCTGTGTGGGCAGTTGAATGGTTGGATGTCGCATCCGTTCAGAGACGACAGGCAGATCGAGCACTTATTTCCTTCGTCTGCGCCGGGCGCGTGAGGTCCCTCACGTCCGTTCGGCGGAATCGTCATGAAGTAATTCCTTACCGTGCGGCCCGGGTGATTCGAAACCGATCACGCCGGAAATTATGTCTTGCTGTGTCGCCAATATTGAACTGGGTGGTTCCACTCAATGCATTCCTCAAAGGGCACACTCTCGGGAAGCTTGACGGTGTGGGTAATCGTTTTGGTCACCTGGGTCCCGTGAACATGCGAAACATCCGTTTCATGCCGATCAGGTCACTCCTTCCCTTCTTTTGCTCTTCGTGCTAAATAGCCGGGAGCTATCTGATATGCCGTGGGTGTTTCGCGATCGCGTGCGCCCTCACCCGCCCTCCGTGCGAGCTGGGAAAGGGTGGTGTTCGCGCGTACCGGTGCCCTGTCGGCGCCGTCGATCCTTCGCACGCGAGTCGGACAATCTCCCCGTCGCCTCATGTACGTGCGGCCCCTTTCCGGGTGCGTTCCGACATCCGTCACCGATGTGCACTCGCTCTGCGCACCTCACAGGCCGCAACACCAGACGCCGGGTCTCCACCGGGTACGGCCACGCGCCGGGTGATGGAACCCGCGTGGCAAAGCGCCGGCCTGCGCGTCGGCCTGTCCCCGTCCAAGGCGACGACCGAGCCCCCTATAACCAAGACCCGCCGCTTCGGGCCGGCGGCAGGACACCGTGGCGGTGGGCGGGCGCCGGCCTCGCCCCGATCGGCAATGAGCGCGAGAGGGGAGGCCGCACCCCCGGAGCTGTGGAGAGCACCCGTTGCCGCCCAGCTATTCGCCCGGTGAGCACACGGCCTGTAAAGCCTGCCGAAGAAGCGCCACGAAGCACCCGGGCGACGGCCGAAGCCTCATCCGCGAACCCCGCCCACTTCCCTCACGTCACCGAACCGGTGTCACGGCTACGTCAACCGCCTTTGCACGCCGATGCGGGAAACCGGAAACTGGATCGGCTCGATATGCGGCGGGAGGCGTGCAGCGGGCCCCGCCGAAGCGCCCACCCGATCACGGGGCAGGGAGCCGATGAACACCCGTCCACCACGGAGCCCGCCGCTGAACTCCGGAGGACCGCGGAGCACTCCATGGCTTTAGCTCTGGCGGCTTCTGAAGCTGACGGTCCGGCATCGGAACAAGGTGAAGAGCGAACCTACGGGGTGTGCTCGAAAGCCCGCCTGGCCCTCTGTGTGTCAGCTCCCTCCCTGTCGCCGCACGCATAGGCTCTACAATTCAGAATTCCTGGTTCCGTGATGCCGTTTTTGGTGTACCATCCGTGACATGGCACAGAAACAAGTGACGATTTTCATCGATGACATGACCGGCGAGGAGACCGCCGAGGGTGCTACGCACACCTTTGTGCTCAATGGTGTGGAGTATGAGATCGATCTGTCCCCGGACAGCTACGATCAGATGCTTGAGGCGTTCAGTCCCTATTTGAAGTCGGGACGAAAGGTCGGTCGGGGTAAGCGCGGAGCGAAGGCTGTGCGAACCCGCCTCGACGGGCCGTCGACGGCCGAGATCCGCGAGTGGGCCAAGACGAACGGGTACGAAGTGAACGAGCGTGGCCGTGTTCCGTCCGAGGTCCGTGCGGCGTACGAAGCGGCACACTGACCCCGGATGTAAAAGTCCCGTACAGTCCCCGAGCCGCGCGCCGGCTACAGGGAAAGACGGCGGACAAGGGTGGGAGACCGAGTGGGTCACTTTTCGTGGCCCTGGAAAGATGCAGGGATCCTACCCAGCCGCTGGAACGGGGTGCAGACGATCATGAATTACCTCGCGCAATATCGGGCGAACTGGTAAAATCGGACAGAGTGATCGGCGGGAGTTGGCCTCCGGGTCAACGCTATTCCCAGGGTTGTTGGGCTGGGCGGCATGTCACGCGGTTGCGCTTGCCGCCCCGGCGCTTTCCTCGAGGGCGGCCCGGGATTTCCCTCCCCGGCTCTCGAATGCGTTCCCCCGCAACGGCCTCCAAGCCACTCACCGCACGCACCCGGATTCGCCTGGAACCGACCCGCGGCAGCAGGCGACCGGAACTGCGACACCGGTGAAGGCGTCCTCGACGAACGACGACGCGCCCTGGGCCTGATCGACGGCACACGGCGGGCGAACCCAGGGAGGGGAGGGGAGGGCCGCCCCACTCCCGCGAAAGGCGCGCGTGAGACGGGGACAAAGCCAGGCGGTACGGACGAGCCGGTGACCGCCGCCCCTCGGGTGACACCGTCCGGCGGAGGGATCCTGCTCGGAATCACGCCGGCGAACGGCGAAGCAGAACGAAACCTTCCCTGTCGATCATGGTCTCGTACCCGTGGGCCCAGGCGTAGTCCAGGGCGGCCTTCTCCCGTACGGCGTCCAGGGGCCACCGTCGATGATGTGGCACCCAAGTATCCACCATGATCCACTCAGGATCTGGGCGGCTGACGTGGTAGCCAAAAAGACTGACCTTGGTCCGGGCAGTCAGCTGCGGAACGAGTTGACTGGACGCCTGGACCGCAGCGTCGTCGGGGATCCGCTTCATCAGGGACCGCGCCACGGCGACACGAGGGTCGTCACGCCATGTCTCGGTCTGAACCATCTGCCAGAAAGGGAAATGGGGCACAAGGAGGAGACTGGCAGCCGCCGAACCCATGACGTAGCGCCGCACACTGCCGTCGATCCACCGCCGCCTACTCAAGGCATCGATGAAAGCCGCGAAGGCGATCGGCATCAGCACCAGCGAGTAGTGGCCGAAGGTACCCCAGTGCGTCACCAAGTTGGAGACGAACCGCCACAGCAGGGTCGGCAGCATGACCCAAAGAAGTGGGGACCGCAGAGCCAGGAACAAAGTCGGCGCCAGTACGAGAATGAGCGTCGACACCTTGGTCTGCGGGGTGATGAGCCCCAGGGTGTATCTGTACACGACGTCCCCCGCGCCGTCTTCCGAGCCGTCCATCCACGAGAAGTGGTAATAGGAGCCGGTGCTGGCGACGGCCGGCATGAACACCAACATCTGCGTGAGGGTCGCAACCAGACCGAAGGCCGCCGCCGAAACCCCGATCCGGCGTTGACCACGACAGGCGACGATAACCCCGATCACGGCCACTGCCAGTCCCAGGTCTTCTTTGACCAGCACCAGAGGCAACGCCCACAAGACCGCGCCACGAGGGCGGTCATTCGCCAGAGCCGTCAGCGCGCAGGCGAGCAGAGGGACCGCGAACGCCACCTCGTGGAAGTCGAAGCCCACCGCCGAGGCGATACCCCACGAAAGTCCGTAGCTCACGCCGACGACTGCTGCGGCGGCGGATCCGAGTACTCGGTACGCCCACCGCGTGAGAGGAATGACGCTGACGGCGATCAGCGATGCCTGGACGATGAGCAGCACGTCCGGCGAGGGCCACACCATGTAGATAGGAGCCAAGACCGCCAGAACGGGGGAGAAGTGCTCTCCCAGGACCGGGAAATCGGGCCCTCTCAGTTCGGCGACGGGCAGGCGCCCCTCGGCATAGGAACGGATGGTCTGCTCGAAAATCCCCAGGTCGTAGCTGTTGGAGAGCATCCGGTGATGGATACGCAAGGAAAGCACCGCATAGAGAAGGAAAAGCGCTCCCGCCAGGAACCAGATCCACCATGGCGTCGTGGGCCGGGGACGGCACGAGGCCCCAACCTGACCTCGTTCCCCCACGGCGGCCCGTTCAGGGACGATAACGGAGGATGACACGCGCATGGAATCCCTCCCGGAAGGCCGCTTGCCGCGGCTCCCCAAGGTGCCACACCAGCCCCTCGACCCGAATCCGAGCTACCCCTGCACATGACCATTGCATTCAAATGGCGTATATGGGACGCGGCATAACCACTTCAACCAACCCACCCTCACGCGGGTTATGACGACACCACCCGTCCATCCGCGAAACCTGGGACAGGCCAGGCGCCTCAAAGACCACACCCGATGATCATCAAATTGTCGGTAAAAGCGATGCGGCGCGGCTCGGAACATTCACCACGCCCTGTTTGTAGTCTGCGCATATGGCCCCTCATGAGCCCCCCTCGGTACATGACCGCGGTTCCACCGTGCTCCGCTTCCTCGCAGAGCCCAGCTCGGTGAACTTCGGCGGGAAAGTACACGGCGGCGCGCTGATGAAGTGGATCGATACCGCCGCCTACACCTGCGCGGCAGCCTGGTCCGGCCATTACTGCGTAACCGTCAGCGTCAGCCACATCCAATTTCGCAGCCCGATCAAGGTCGGCGATCTGGTAGAGCTTTCCGCGCGCATCGCGGCCACCGGGCGTTCCAGCATGCACATCCACGTCACCGTGCGTGCCGGGGACCCGAGATCACGAGACCTGGAGCAGACCACGGACTGCCTCATCGTGTTCGTCGCCGTCGACGAGAACGGAACCCCCGTCCCCGTGACCTCCTTCGAACCCATCACAACGGAACAGCAGCGCCTCGCGCGCTACGCCCTCGACCTCAGACGAGCGCACGCGGAGCTGGACTCGATCAAGCCATAAGGCCATCCCCTTGGCGTCGACGGCCCGGTGAGGCACCCGCCGGGCCGTCGGCACCTCACGACATCTGAGAGCCGGTGATGTCGAGATGGTATTCCTGCGGTTCCGCCTCATAGGAGTACAGCTCGGCGTAGCGGCCCCAGTCCGTGGCGGTCTCCAGCTGCTGGGTGACCTGCTCGGAGGTGAAGTTGTGAGCGAGCAGGTCGCGGAAGAAGCCGGCGCGCTGCGTGCCCGCAGGATTCTGCCGCAGGCTGGTGACGATGAGCTTCACCAGCGGGACATCGGCCGCCGCCTCGGCGAAGATCCTCTTGGACCGCTGCACGTCGGCTCGCGCGAACGCGTCACCGCTGCCTGTCAGCACCAAATCGTCCCCGCTGACCTCGGCAAAAGCCAGCAGTTCGAGCGCGTCGACCTGCGGCAACACATCATCCACCTCCAGACCGAGGTCCTCGGCGAGATCGGCCAGACCACACCGACCGCCACGGTGGGCAACCATCTCGGCGAGACCGGACAACCCATCGACACCAGCGAGCGGCAGCGGAGTGTTGGCCGGGGTCCGCCGCTCCGCCTCGACCACACCGGCACGCACCGAGGGCCGTGCCTCCTTCACTCGGCCGGTCATGACCCGGTACACACGGTCCACGAGCTCCTGAAACGCGGCAGCCTCACGGTCACGGGGCCGCACCAAGCCCACATCGAGGACCTCGCGGATCGTTCCATAAGGACGCGCACCCAGCACGACGATCCGGTCGGCCATCAGCACGGCCTCTTCGATGTTGTGGGTGACCAGCACGATCGCTCTCGTCGGGAACCGCCCCGATTCCCACAGCTCCATGAGCTCACCGCGCAAGTTCTCGGCCGTCAGCACGTCGAGGGCAGAAAACGGCTCGTCCATCATCAGCACGTCCGGCTCGACGACGAGGGCGCGGGCGAACCCAACGCGCTGACGCATCCCGCCGGACAGCTCCTTCGGATAAGCAGACTCGAAGCCGTCCAGCCCTACGAGGTCGATGGCCCTCCGCGCGGCGCCGGCCCGCTCGTCGACCGGTACGGCCTTGGCCTCCAGACCGAGTTCGACGTTCTGTTGGACCGTCAGCCACGGCAACAGCGCGAAGGACTGGAACACCATCGCCGTGCCAGGATTGGACGCCGTCAGCGGTACGCCCCGATAGGAGACGGTGCCCGAGCTGGGAGCCACGAGGCCGGCGACGCACCGCAACAAGGTGGACTTGCCGGAACCAGATTTGCCCAGCAGCGCGACCACTTCCCCCGCCCGCACCTGGAGGTCGATACCGGACAGGATCGGCAGTTCACCGTCCGCTCCGGCATAGGCTTTGGTCAACGCGACCGTCTCCAGCAGCACCTCGCCGTCGACGGCCGGCCGGTCGCCGACCGCCGACGGTGAGGTCCTGTGACGGGCGGCGCGCAGGTTACGCAGTGCCTTCAGCACCATGAGTACCTCCAGAGAGCGGCCGAGAAGACTCTCCCGTTCACGAGTGTCACAGGGAGTAGCGGCTCTCGGCGAGTCGGTAAAGACGGCGCCAGACGACGCGGTTGAGTCCCACGACGTAAAGACTCATCACCATCACCCCGGCCAGCAGCTTCGGGAAATCGCCCGCTTCCGTGGCCTCGGCGATATAGGCACCAAGGCCGGTGGCGGTCAGCGTGGTGGAGCCGAAGACGACCACCTCGGAGACGATCGAGGCGTTCCAGGCACCCCCGGAGGCGGTGATCCCGCCGGTGACGTACGCAGGGAAGATGCCGGGGATGATCAGTCGCTTCCACCGCTGCCAGCCGCGCACGCCGAGATCGTCCATGGCCTCACGCAGGTCGGTGGGAATCCCCATGGCACCGGCGATCGTGTTGAACAGGATGTACCACTGGGCGCCGAGAGCCATCAGCAGGATCCCACCGATGTTGATCGAGATACCGGTCTTGAGGAAGAACCAGACCGCGAGCGGGAAAAGGAAGTTGGCGGGGAAACTGGCAAGGATCTGCACGACCGGCTGTACGATCTTGGTCAGCTTCGGCGAGAAACCGATCCAGACGCCGATCGGTACCCAGATCAAGGTGGCGCCCACGAGAAGGACGACGACCCGTCCCAGAGTCACCAGCCCCAGCAGCAGCGGCTCTCCGAACACACCAAGCCCTGTGCGTTCGTAGAGGTACCGGGCAAGATCGAACAGCCCCCACAGGATCAGCGCGCCTGTCACGGCGGCGAAGACGATGTCACCGGCACGCCGCCGCGCCGGACTGGTCACCAGCGGACGGTCGCTCGTGCCGAGGAGCCGGCCCGCCCGGTTCACAGCCCGGTGAACCGGGCGCAGCGCCCCGCCGATCACCTGAGGCCACTGGGAACGGCGCAGGAACTCCAGGACCAGAGAACGCTGGATCTCATCGGCCTCGGCCTGCTCGTTCTTGAAACGCTCCGCCCAAGCGGTCAGCGGCCGCCAGAACAGGAAGTTCACGCCCGTCACCATGACCGCCATGGTGAGGATCGCCCAACCGACTTTGCCGAGGTCACCGTCCGCGATGGCCGCGCCCGCGTAGGAACCGATGCCCGGCAGGGCATAGCTCTGGTTATTGACACTGATCGCCTCGGAGGCGACGAGGAAGAACCAACCTCCTCCGAAACTCATCATGCCGTTCCAGACCAGGCCGATCATCCCCGCAGGAAGCTCCACCTTCCAGAAGCGCATCCACCTGGTGAGGCGGAACGAGCGCGACACCTCGTCGAGTTCACGCGGCAACGAGGTCAACGAGTGGTAGAGGCCGAACGCCATGTTCCACGCCTGCGAGGTGAAGATGGCGAAAATCGCCGCGCACTCCAGCCCCAGCAGGGACCCGGGGAACAGAGCCAGGAAACCGGTCACGGCGACGGTCAGGAACGCGAGCACGGGCACGGACTGGAGGATGTCCAGCGCCGGGATCAGAACCCGCTCCAGCCGACGGCTCTTCGCCGCGGCATAGGCGTAGACGAACGTGAAGACGGTCGACACCGCCAGGGCGATGAACATCCGCAGCAGCGAACGCGCTCCGTAATAGGGAAGGCGCCCGGGGTCCGTATCGATTTCGACGGGCTGGTCGGGAGTGAACGAGACAGTGGTTCCCTGCCCCACCCGAAGGGTGGCGTAAAGGAGGAGCAAGATGACACCGGCTACCACCACGTCCACCCACGACATGCTGGACAGCCGGTCCGACATGCGAGTGGGCAGCGAGCTACGGGTAGGCGCCGGCGCGGTGGTGGGCGCGGCTTCACGCACCGCGCTGCTGCCAGGGCGAGACGACATCACGAACACCTCCGGCCGACAGTGTGCGCAGCAGCGTCGAGACAGAGGGCGGCAGACGCGCCGAACACCCGCCCGTCTCCCCTTTCCGACCACGGGGACGAAGGCGAAGCGGCTTCTCCCTGCACTCCTGATCCCAGTCCTGACTTCGGATGCCGACACCCGCAGCAGCGACTGAACAGGAACGACGGCCGTAGGGCGCCGATACAGGATCTCGACGAGTTGCGTGCTCTGGGGGACGGCAGAGCCTTCTGCCATCCGGAAATACGGAAGCCGGACGGGAAACCCTCCGGACCAGCGCCTCGCTGCGGTGTGATTCCGGGCGGAGGCCGCACGCTGGAGGCAGGCGACGAGGTACTCGGCGTGGATCCACGACTCCTTGCGGGGCGGCCAGCAGAGCCGGGCCTTCATCGCTCTGGCGAGAAATGCCAGGTCGGAGGTGGTCCTGCAGCTGGTGGCCGCGGCGGCGGATGCCCCGACGGCAACGGTGCCGGGGTGCGGGCATCAGTCGATCTCCTTGCCGGCACCGCCGTCGATGACGGTGCACAGCCGGTCGCAGGAGCCGAGTGCTGCTCGACCTCGACGAGCGAGCCCGTGCCGACGACGTGCACCCTGGCTCATGGGCCGATGTCGTACTCCCTGTCACATTGCCCTCGTGACGGCATACTCGGCATCGGTGAGAGTCTGGTGGCGGACCAGCAGGGGGCGTGGTGGGCGACGATCTCACCGCCGGAGGCGAGGACGATGACCTGACGGTCGTCACACAGCACGGCGACGTGGGCCGATCGCGGTGGGGTCGACCGAGGCGTAGTCGCAGGTATTCCCGAACATACCGGCCCGGCCGCGGCGGCGAACCTGTAACCGCCACCAGAGGCGGCAGGGGTGAGTCCGGTCCCGATCGGCCTCCACCGATCGGCGGGACGGGCCGATGTCGACCAAGATGGTGCCGCAGTTGTGGCCCTTGCGCAGTGCGAACTCGTCCCCCCGGGCACCCGCGGCGTGTGCTCGGCAGAGCCCGGCTGCCACGTAACAGTCGCAGCAGCGTGGGGCCTGGTCAACACCGCGAGAGAGGCGGCCAGACGGGCGCCGGCCCGGCGCTTTGCCGCCCATACCGGAAGGTCAGCCCGTCGACCCGCTCGACGAACGTCACCTGGGAGCACCCTTGTTCGGGGCAGCTGAACAGGCGGGCCGGTAGCTCGATCACGACAGGACAACCGACCACCGCACTGTGGGCGAGACTGCGTACGCACCCGCTGCACGTGGTCGAAGTCGCCCCGCAGGTCGAATACGCGGCCCGCCCCGCCGACGCACGGCCCACACAGCCACACTCTCGCCGGTTGCCGCCACGTTTTCGATCACAACGTCTTCGACCTGGTGAAACCACGCTTTGGAGGGGAAAGTCAGCCGAGGCGGCTAATGATCAAGATGCTGACCTTCCGTGGCTCCGGCACTGAAAATGACCCAGAACCAAGTTCAACCGTCGTCGAGAGAGCTTCAGAGGGAAGGCGTGGTCCGATCAGTGGATTCGAATCTCCACCCTTCGGACCCCCTTTCCGGGGCGGTGGAGCCGGTATTGAGTGTGGCACGGTTGCAGTGTGAGCGGCTGGCGATGCCTCCCCCGAGTCTGCCGGCGACTCACTATTCTGGTCGACGGCCTCGAGAGGGGAGTCCGAGTGCTGGCGACCGGATCAGGCGGGCGCCGTCTCCGGTGGGTCGAGAACGGCGCCCGCCTCACGCGTACCCGGTCGCCTCCCACTACGGAGACGCAGCTCGCAATAGAACCCCAGCGACTTCGAAAAGTTCACGCCGGGCCTGAGGCAGCCTTTTGCCGTTCGAAATCGGTGGTGCCGCGGTCGATCGTCGACAGCATTCCCGGTAGGTGCGATTTTCCAGGTCACTAGCAGGAATCCGGCCCGTCCGCTGGAGTGGTGTAACGAC
This sequence comes from Streptomyces sp. NPDC091376, assembly GCF_044757085.1. NCBI lineage: Bacteria > Bacillati > Actinomycetota > Actinomycetes > Kitasatosporales > Streptomycetaceae > Streptomyces > Streptomyces sp. NPDC091376. The sequence goes on from NZ_JBIVUF010000036.1 coordinate 17,855, forward strand.
GGCCGCTCGGTGATCTCGTTTTGAGGCTATGCGGTGAGTTCGGTGGGCATGACGGTCTCGTCGGTTTCTGACTCGATCGGGTGGAGGCCGGCCTTGGCCAGCAGCTCGCGGCCCATGTAGCGGCGAGCCTCGGTTTACTCGTCGTTCTGCTCGGCCAGGACAGCGCCGACCAGTCGGATGACGGCGGTGCGGTCGGGGAAGATGCCGACGACGTCCGGCACAAGCCGCTCAATCAGTCCTTCATTCACGATTCAACGAACGGTCACGTCACCTGAATTAGCGCCTCAAGAGGGGCTATTTTCCGCGGATACGAGTTTCGGCGTAAGGAATATCATTTCCGAGTTCGTCAAGTTCTTCTCTTTGAAGAAATCCATGACTTTGAGCACGTTCTCATAGTCCTTCGGTTTCTCCAGAATGGAAGCGAGATCACCAAACTCGCTGCGGGCGTACCACTTGCTCAACTCTTGCACAATCTTGGGCGTCCCGTACGCCTTATCCCTAGTGTCGCCAATGGCTTTGATGTAGACATTGAAAGAATCGGTGACCGTTTTCCTTTCTGCCTCCAGGAGTGCGGCATCCTCCTTGTCGAGGAGTCCGGCGATGTTCTCTCCCTTGAAGCGCGTTGAGCAAAACAGCAAGAAATGGTCCCTTTGTTCCCTTGTGATATTCCAGGCGGAACGATTGGGGTCGTTGAGGAGGGGGTTTGATACTTTGGACTCGAGATCGCCGAAGAGGTATTCTTTCTTGGATTCTTCCATGAGCTTCTTGATGGCCATCTCCGGGTTGGGTATGGTCATGTTTTGCAATCTCATTAGTTTATCTTTGTAGGAAGCCAGGTTGTCGCCGGCTTTATGCTTCTCGATCATTTCGTGGAGTAGCGGCAACTGTTCGGGGGTGATGGAAGGGTGTTCTGACGGCCCGCTAATCTCGACCTGCGACTCCGTGTCGCGGGTGAATTTTTTGACAATTTCCACGAAGCTGGCCCGATAGGACTCCCAGTAATTCTCGATGCGGCCATCTCTTATCGCCTCGCGAAAAGCTTCGAAAGGGTTTTGCTCTTCATTTGCGGTAAAGGCTTGAGAGCGGGTGAGGCGTGTCATGAATTCCCGCCTGCCCACCCCAAGAGAATCCTTGAGTCGATAGTGACAATAGGCCAGGAAGTGATACCTCTCTGTGGGTTTCTCCCAGTCCTGCACGCGGACCTTGAATCCCTTGAAGTCAAGTTCCTGATAATCGAGCATCCTCCTCTCGGTGAAGAAGTTTCCTCCCCATGCCAGGGTCTGCAAACTTTCGGGGATATTCGTCGAGCCGCTGTCGAGGTGGTGTGATGGTTCTGGTTCGACTGTCGTCACTGGCGCCGACTCGGTCGTGTTCTCGGTTTCGATTAGAGTCGCCTGAAGTGCTTCCCGCGACTGTGGCGTTCTGGCGGTTTCGGTGAGAAGCTCTCCAAATGCACTCAGATAGCCTTCGAATATATCCTTAAGTCCGTAGCCCTGGAATTCGTGCTGCTCTATCAAGGCGAACATTGCGTCCGGTGCCACGTTCTCCGGGTCTGGAAGGGTTTCCGGCTTCTTGAAGTTATAGTGGCAGTATTGCAGAAAATGAGCTAGATAATAATCTACGAGGGCGCTTGGCTGGTTCCGAAATTGTTCCAGGTGGGCATAGTTTGCTTGCGTGTAAAACTCCCTCCAATTGTCAATGAGTTCGGGGGGCATTGGGGGGTTTTGGGAGGTTTCCACGCGGATCATCCTTCGGTCTGGGTAGAAGCGGAGAACGCTTAGAAGGTAGCCGGGCTCGCACTGCCCGCCGATTCCTAAGGTGTAGAACAACGGGCAGGGCTTTTCCCCATTCAGCCGCTGGTAGGACGGGCTAACCGGTGCCCGATCGGCAATGGCTATACATGGCGGCACGGCTGACGGCTGGGGGTTTCCAGGGTCCTCCAGGCGCTCCGCCGGTTGGCGGGCCCTTGCGCCTGCGTTCGACCGGAAGCATGGAGAGGTGTCGGAGGTCACCTCTCCGGGTGGACTCCGGACTCCGAGGGCGGACCGGGGCATGTCGAGGGGCCGCCGCGAGGGACATCGAAGTCCCGATGGAGAGACGAGGTCCGGTGAAGGGCGTGGGTTCCGGGCCGCGACCGCCTACCCCTATGGAGCATCCGATGACATTGCACGTCTCCTCCGGTTGTGAAGCGTGTGCCAAGGCCGACATGGTCGACGCGATCGGCAACCCCTACTACCCGCAGGTGACCGCGAAGAGTGGTCATGCCATCGAGTTCGACGGTGTTCCGGCGCTCCTTGCGGCGGGGAACGACTACCTCGACCTCGCTACCGATCCGCGTGTCCAGCAGGCCGCGCATGACGCCATCGACTACTACGGCGTGGGTGTCCCGAGTGACGTGCCCGGTGTGTGCGAGGACCTGTCCAGCGACCGACGGGTGCGGCAGGCCGCTCACGACGCCGTCGATCTCTACGGGGTCGGAATGACCGGATCTCCTTTGATGAACGGCTACCTCGGTATTCACCATGACCTGGAGGAGGAGATCGCCGCCTGGGTGGGCAAGGAGGCCGCGCTGGTGTTCACCGCGGACGATCTGGCCGCGGTCGGCACGCTGACGCAGTTGATCATGCTGAACCGCGACACGGCGGTCATCGCCGAGGATGTCGTGCAGGATCGGCTCATGGACGGTGTCCGGATCATGCGCCCCCGCTGGACCGGCCGGTTCGGGCACGACGACCTGCCCGAGCTGCGTCAGCGCCTCGAGGAAGCCAACCGCCACACATCCCACATCCTGGTCGTCGTGGAATGCAAGGAGCCCGGCAGGACCGACTCCCTGTCTCTCAGGGAGATATGCGCCCTCGCGCAGGAATTCGATGCCGAGATCTTCCTTCACGACCCCCACGGGATTGTCGGCCGTGAAGGCTCCGGCGCGCTTCTCGGCCTGGCCGACCAGATCCACTACATCTCGGGCACCTTCGGTGGGTCCTTCGGTGCGTCCGGCGCATTCCTGGCCACCTCGCGGGAAACCGTGAAGCACCTGGCGGCCCAGTGCCAGACGCGTATGTTCGCCGCGAGCCTTCCGCCTCTGCTGACAGCCGCTGCCCGCAGCGCACTGGCCGTGACGCGGCACGGCCGGCGGTCCCGCGACGAGGCCGGGACCGTGAGGAATGAGCATGGCGGCGACACGACACGGTGGAACGGTTATCTCGCCATGCGCGCGAAGCTGGCGAGGGACCTTGCGGGATGGGCCGGCAAGGAAGCGGGGATGGTCTTCGCCGCCGGCTATCTGGCCAACGTGCGTGGCCTGTCTCAGATCATTCAGTTGAACCCCGACGCCACCGTCATCAGCGACAAGTCGGCGCACGCCTCACTCATCGACGGTATCCGCCTGGGGCATCCGCGCAGGACCGCGAGGTTCGCCCACAACGACCTGGATGATCTGCGCCTCAAGCTCGCGGAAGCGAAGAAGCACGCCGACCGCGTGATCATCGTTGTCGAGGGCGCTTACTCCGTCGAGGGAGACCTCACGCCGCTTCCCGGCATCGTCGCCCTCGCGACCGAGTTCGACGCCGAGATCTTCCTCGACGGCGCACACGGCGTGGGAGTCGTCGGCGGCGGCCGCGGTACTGCCGCGTCCTTCGGCCTGGCCGACAAGGTCGACTACATCACCGGTACCTTCTCGAAGGCCTTCGGTTCCACGGGCGGATTCCTCCTTGCCTCGGCCGACGTCATCGACCGGCTCGATACCTACCACCCGGCGGATCCCGCCACCGCGCTGGCCCCCGCGCTGATCGCGGCGGCCCAGCGGTCGCTGGACATCATGAAGGAGGAGCCGTACCGAGGCACGCGAGCCCAGGCCACGGCCGACACCCTCCGTACGGAACTCAACCGCATCGGCTTCGAAGCCAGCGGTGTCACACCGATCGTGTCGGTCTCCCTGCGCGGCATGCTCCAGTCCGCACACAGCCCGGAAGTCCTCGCCATCACTGATGACAACCCGCGGCGTCAGGCACTGGAACGGGAGAAGGCCCGGCTGTACCGGGACACGGTCGGGACGGTCCAGGCCCACAACTGGCTGCTGTCGCAGCGTGGCGTCTACACCAACGCGTTCATCGCCCCCGGAGTCGACGAACCGGTGCTACGCGTGAGCGCCACCGCCGGATTCACCTCGGACGACGTCCACACGATCGTGGACGCCTTCATCGCCCTGCGAGCGGCCTACCCCGACCTCGACGCCGAGGCGCCCGCAGACCGCCGCGCCGCCTGACCCCACCCGTCATCCTCGGAAAGGCAAGGAACGCACCACCATGCCCACCGCTCTCATCACCGGCGCCAGCTCCGGCATCGGCGAGGAATTCGCCCAGCAGCTCGCGCTCACCCACGACCTGGTACTCGTCGCCCGCAATGTCGCCAAGCTCCAGCAGCTCGGCGCCCAGCTGACGGCCCGTTACGGCACCCGCATCGAGATCATCGGCGCCGACCTGTCCACCAGGGACGGACGAGCTCCGGTCACCGCCCGCCTCACCGACCGGGAGCACCCGATCGACTTGCTGATCAACAACGCGGGGATGGGCTACCACACCGGCGCCTCCCAGAACCCGGTGGACGACGAGATGTACATGCTGGAGGTCAACGCCACCGCCAAGATCCATCTCTCCCTCACCGCCCTGCACACCATGCTCGAGAGAGACCGCGGCGAGATCATCAACGTCTCCAGCGTATGCGGCATCGCACCGGCATGGACCGACTCCCTCTACGGAACAAGCACCGCCGCCGTCCTGCGCCACACCGAGGAAATGGCCTACTGCAAGGCTGTACGCCGCTCCAAGGTGAAGATCATGGCGCTCTGCCCGGGAGACGTGCAGACAGACTTCAACAACCGGGCCGGGATTCCGAACAAGACCGACTGGGGATGGGTCGATCAGCACCTGCTCGTGCGCGTCGCACTGGACGACCTGCGCAAGGGAAAGACCGTCTCCATCCCGACAGCCCGGTACAAGTTCCTGTCCGCACTCATGCGGATCCTTCCCAACAGCTGGTCACGCATGTACGCCTTCGACCTCGGCCAGCAAAAGACCCCACACCCCGGACAACACCCTCGCACCACGCACACAGCCCCGACCACCTGACGCGACGGGCGCCAACACCACACGCGGCGAGCAGACACGAAAGCCGACCCGCCGCACCACACCCACGGCTTTCGCCTCCGCCCCACGGACGACACCGGCATCTCCACGCGGCGACGTGCCCACGCCGCCCTAATCGGCGTCGAGTCGTCGCGGGGTGCCGGGCGGCAGCGTCGGGGGCGCCACGCCCAAACCACCCGATGCCCCGTGCCGGCATCGAAGCCGACCCCACGGCAACGCGCTGGGCGCCGAGCATGCCCGATGCACTGATCAGCGAGCGCGGCCCAGACCGGGGCGCCCATCGACGACGGACCCCCCACGCTCTCGCGAGCCTCAACCGGCACCTCAGCCAACCGGGACATGCCCCCTCAGGTTCCCCTGCACGGAGGCGGCAACGACTCAATGCAAGTGACCCGCGGACACTCACCCCCGATCCTCCTCGGTGAACACCCGCGCATCCATGAGAATGCGACATGCCGTCACCCTCGGCGGCAGTCCAACCCCAAGGACAGCATCGTGAGCGAACGCGTCATCACTCCTCGCAGCCGCGGCTTCCTCTTCGTGGATTCCCACCCAGCCGGCTGTCAAAGACTCGTCCACGACGCCTGGGCATCCGTCCCCGCAGCAGCACCCACCCTCACAGAGAGGGAACCGGTAGCCCTCGTCATCGGGTCCTCAGCCGGATACGGGCTGGCGGCCACCATCGCCGGTCTCGCCCGCGCCCGCATCCGGGGCATCGCCGTGTGCTTCGAAAAACCACCGGGCCGACGAACGGCGACAGCCGGCTGGTACCGCACCGCCGCCACCGCCGAACTCGCCCGCCGGCACGGCCGCGACATGGTGTTCCTCAACGGCGACGCCTTCGCCGACGCCATGAAGCAACGCGTCGCCCAACTGCTCACCGACCGCTTCGGCGGCCGTCTGGACTACCTCCTCTACGCCGTCGCCGCTCCCCGACGCACCGACCCCAGCACGGGCGTCACCTACGCCAGCCAACTCAAACCGATCGGCGCACCACACCGCACCAAGACCCTCGTCTTCGACGAACGCGGCGCCCCCAAGGTCAAGGAAATCGTCGTTCCCCCGGCCCAAGGCGACGACATCGCGCAAACGGTCGCGGTCATGGGCGGGGCCGACTGGGCACGTTGGGTAAACCAACTCGCGGATCGGCGCCTACTCGCGGAAGGCTTCACCACCGCCGCTCTCACCTACATCGGCTCTCCCACCACCGAAGCCGTGTACCGCCGAGGCACCATCGGGGCGGCCAAAGCGGACCTCGAGGAAACCGCCCGTAGCCTGAACGACCGCCTTGGCGGCATCGCCGGACGAGCCGTGACGTCGGTCAACGGCGCCGCCGTCACCCAGTCCTCCACCGCCGTGCCCACCATCGCCCTGTACACGGCACTGCTGCACGCGGTCCTCGGCGACGCGATGGTCCCGCCCATCGAACAACTGGTCCAGCTCTGGGACCAGTTCACCTCCGGCCGCCCCCTCACACTGGACGACGAAGGACGTCTACGACTGGATACCTGGGAGCTGGCCCCGCCCGTACAAGCCGCACTCACCTCACGCTGGAACGAAGCCACCACCAGCAACATCAGCCGCCTCGCCGACCTGGAATGGTTTCGCACCCAAGTCCACCAACTTTACGGGTTCGCCGTGCCCGGCATCAGCTACGACGTCCCAGTCGAAACCGACGTCCCCTGGCCCGACCCCGTGCATCCGCCGTCCTGAACTGGCGGGAGAAGCATAGGACTCTCCCTCCCGCGGCCGCACTCAAGCACATGCCGCAGGCCCACACCCACCCCACATCAGCGCAACCGCCCCATTACACCAGGGGCGTGACGCTGCGGCGGCTGCGCGCGGATCCGAAATGCCCTACTTCTTTCTTCTGGTCTCCTCACCACCTTCCTGCTCCTGCTCCAGCTCCAGATCCTTGTCGAGGGATTCGCCCTCACCCGTGGCCTTTTCGGCGGGCCGCCCCAAGACAGCCGCGTCCAGACCGCTGTCCTGCCTCCTCCTCCCCTTCTCGCCGCGCCCCTCTCCGGAGTCACCATGCGTTACGTCTTTACGCATGTCGTTACCTCTCGCTAGGTATGTCCGAATTATCGCGCCAGTCCATGTGGGCGACGTGTGCAGCACGTAGCGCCGGGCGCGGTTGACGGACCCGCGCGGTAGCTGACCTGGCCCACAGGGACGGAGCGGCGATCCGTGTACCAGAAAACGGGCCGAGGGACTCCCTCCCCACCCATGCGCACGGAACTGTCTGTCAAACGCAGGGCCGCCATCGCTCGACAGGGTCCTCCCTCACAGCGAGCGCGGAGCGCGTCACTCCGCGCGGCGGTTCTGGCTTGTGCGTCAGGTCCGATGGTGGACAGCCGACGGAACCCTCGCGACCCTGCAGCAGCACGCTCAGGGAGTGGGGCGAACGGGACCGGAAAGGCGTACTTGCCCCTTCAGGGGCGAAAGGGGCTCGCATGCTGGCAATTGGGCTGCCTCTGCGGCCCTCCTGGCAGGAGATCGCCCCACATAGCCTCTGTCTCAAAGTCCCTGTATCGAAAGGTTTGATGGCCATGATCCCGCCGGATGTATACGAAGCATTTCGCGTCGTCAAGGAACGCCTGGGGAGGATGTATTCCGACCCGCAGCAGGATGACCCGGTGGACCGGGACGGCGCCGATTACCTACTGGGCAATATCGAAGCGCTGGAGCAAATCTTTGAGGACGCTGACGACTTGTCTCAGAACGGTCCCCAGGCGAATACCATCTCAGGGATAAGCGCTTACCTTGAGAGTAGGCAGCGTCGGGAGACGTTCCCTTCGGTGCTTCGAGAGCTAGAGGAGATCTTCGCCGGCAGCAGCGATGCCGAGCAGGTCAGGACCATCGGTGACCGGGCAGAGGCAGTCGACCAGTACTGGCAGAGTTGGGTAAGCGGGTGACTCGGGGAGACATCCCCTCCTTGAACCCACTACATCCGGGACCCTGGGAGCCAGGGTGGCTCAACCAAGCTCGGAGATCGTCTCGCGTGGGACGAAGGTGAAGCTCAGCGCGACAGCCAGCACCAGGCCGGCAATGATCAGCAGTACCACGGCCACATCAACGCGGGCATCGTGCAGCAGCCAGGCGCCCACGAGTCCTCCCATGAACATGGCAGCCACCGAGGAGGCCCGGCGGACCTGATTACGGGAGTCCTGCGCGATCCGCGTGTCGACCGCGAGGGGAGAACCACCGATCAGAGCCGCGAATGCCCGTGTCGTGACGGTCGTGGGCATGCCTGGCACTGCCGCGCGGAGCGTGGAGACGTTCCTGATCCCCATCGCCAGGGCCACCAGTCCCGCCACCACGTAATGCCGACCGGTGAGCGACCCGCGCCCCTGCTCGATTTGCCACGCCACCGCCGCCGCGCCGGCGAGCACCAGGGCCTCGGCGATTAGTGCCTCTCTGAACCAGCGACGGCCCCGGACCTGCGACCACGACTCGAACCGCGCCGAGAGCACGGCACCTACCGTGAATCCGGCCAGCGACGCCAGACACGGGGCGATGGAGAAAGCGGCGATTCCGGCGACCGCGAAAGACAGCAGCAGCATGGTGCCGGTCTGGACAGCGGTGAACACCGGACCCAGCGCGAGGAAGCTGACCGCCTCCACCATTCCTGTCGTCATCGTGAGAGACACCATGGCCCACGTCAGGAAGGGTTCGCGTTTCGCCTTCACCTCTCCAGTGTCCGCCCTCAGAGGCCTCCGCGACACCTCGCGACCGGGGCCCTCGTGCTCGAGGGCGCGCCGAGCGTTGCATCCGTCCTCGAAGGTAAGTGGCAATCGGGGTGCGGCGCCCCGGCCGGTGCACCGCACCGGCACGCATGCTCCTGCGTTCATGGGCTGCCGGGACGCCCAGAGAGATGACGCTCCCTGCCGTCAGAGGCTTCCAAGGGGGTACCTCACTGGCGATGGGCCACGCCGTCACACAGGGCGAGCAGGTGCCGAAGGCGACGGGACCTCCGCCGCTGGATGGGCCGATTGGAGGGTGCGCCCGCACCATGCTTTGGGTGGATATTTCATAGCAGGTGTTTGCTTCCTTGCGATAGATGACGAGCCATCGCTTCGAACGCAACCGCCCTGTCGGTCGGTTCCCCAAGGGAAGCCGCTCAAAATTCCACCCTCGAAAGGAACATCATGAACATTCTATTCCTGAAGCGGAAGATCAAGAACTTGGCCATGCTTTGGGCTCGGCAAATGAATCCGACTACCAAGGCAGCGTCAAAGACCTGGTGACCATGTGGGTGGGCAAATCACGACGCTGCCGACCCCTGATGAGTCATCATCCCACTCCGGGCCCAGCACCGAGCCTTCAGAGAGCCGTGGCTCAGCGATTTACGGACGAGCAGTTGGCGTTGACCGAGCCGATGCAGCAGGTGCCTGGGCGCAAGCATGGGCTTGCCGTCGACGTTCTGGAGCTGATCATCGGCGTTGTTGCCCTGGCTGCCTCCACGCACGACAACGCCGCCGGCACGGCGGGCCGGGGCACCGACCGGTGCGGCTCCGGTTACGTGCCGGCCGGTCGCCGGCCGTACCCGGTCAAGGGCCTGTGCCGGTCTTGTCGATGACGCCATGGCACATGGGCCCCTCGACGACGCGGTTGTGCGGGCCCGGCGGGCACCACGCTCCATAGCGAGGCCCCAGGACCGCGGTGCTGAGACGTCGGACGTCTCGCCGGCAGTCCCGGGGCTCGCCTTTCACGGGGCGGTTCTGATCACCGTTGAGCGATCGCCTGGAGAACTCACAGGTCAATCCCCGGTGTTCAGAACTGCAATGCCCAGGAGTCGATCCTGCCGATGTCCCACCAGGCGTTGTCGCTTACGCGCAGCTTCCAGGTGCCGTTCGCGGTCTCCGAGGAGGCGTTCACGGTGTATGTGGTGTTGATGTTGTCGCTGCTGCCGCCGGTGCCGTACGACTTCAGCGTGTAGGCGGTGCCGTCCGGGGCGATGAGTTGGACCTGGAGGTCACCGATGTAGGTGTGCATGATGCCGACCGGCACCTGGAGCGCGGCGGGCGCGTTGCCCGCGACGCCGCTGACGGTGACGGGCGACTCCACGGTGAGGAAGTCCCAGATCTGGTAGTCGGCGGTGTTCTCGAAACGGCCGCCGGGCGGAGGGCCCGGGTCGGGGTCGGTGCCGCCGCCGCCGACGTACAGGAGCCGGTTCGGCGAGCCGGAGCCGGGGCTGCCGACGACGTTCGGGGTCGCCGCGGCGGTCAGGGCCGAGGACACCT
>NZ_JBIVUF010000037.1:0-14231 GCF_044757085.1 Streptomyces sp. NPDC091376
GAGGACGCCAGACCCTTCAAGTGGACCAGGACCGCCGACCAGATCCTCGACCGCATCTGCCGCTACTGCGACAGGATCCCCGAACCAGGTCACTAGCCAGTCCGAGCTCTCCGCGCCCAGCGCCTCGCCGGTGTCCCCCTACACCGTCCGCACTGGTCCCAGCCAGCCATGCCTGTCAGATGCCGCACGGCCTCTCACGCGCCGATGCGGGCCATCTTGCGTGGATCGACGATGCGGTCGAAGACCTCCGCCCTGATGTATCCGCTGGCGAGGGCAGCTTCGCGTAGGGTCGTTCCCTCGTCGTTGGCCTTGTGGGCGATCCGGCTGGCCTTGTCGTAGCCGATTTCCGGGGACAGGGCGGTGACCAACATGAGCGAGCGGTCCACGTACGCGCCGGTCTGGTCGCGGTTCACCTCGGTGCCCTCGATGCAGAAGGTGCGCAGTTTCTCGCAGCAGTCGGCCAGGATGCGGGCCGAGTGAAGGAAGTTGTTGATGATGATCGGCCGCATGGCGTTGAGCTCGAAGTTGCCCTGGCTGCCAGCGAAGGCGACCGCGGTGTCCTCCCCGAGCACCTGGATGCAGACCATGACGGTTGCCTCGCACTGCGTGGGATTGACTTTGCCTGGCATGATGGAGCTGCCGGGTTCGTTGGAGGGCAGTGTCAGCTCGCCGAGGCCGCAGCGGGGGCCGGAGGCCAGCCAGCGGATGTCGTTGGCGATCTTCATCAACGGGACGGCCAAGGCTCGCAGCCCCGCGGAGGCGGCGACCATGGCGTCCAGGCTGCCTTGGGCGGCGAAGTGGTTGGAGGCTGTCCTGAAGGGGTGCCCGGTGGCCTGTGCGATCTCCTCGGCGACCGCCTCGCCGAAACCGTCGTGTGTGTTGAGGCCGGTGCCGACCGCGGTGCCGCCGATGGCTAGCTCGTATAGGCCTGGCAGGGAGGCCCGGATTCGCTCGATGGCGTCGTGGAGCTGTGCCGCGTAGCCGGACCACTCCTGTCCGACGGAGAGCGGTACGGCGTCCTGCAAGTGGGTACGGCCGATCTTGACCACGTCGTCCCAGGCGCGCGACTTGCCGCTGATCACCGTGTGGAGGCGGTGCAGCTCTGGCAAGAGGCGGTCATCGAGGAAACGGACTGCAGCGATGTGCATGGCCGTCACGAAGCTGTCGTTGGAGGACTGGCCCATATTGACGTGGTCGTTGGGGTGGACCGGGTCCTTGCTGCCCAGCGCGCCGCCGACCAGCTGGATCGCGCGGTTGCTGATGACCTCGTTGACGTTCATGTTGCTCTGCGTACCGGAGCCCGTCTGCCAGACGTACAGCGGGAAGTGATCGTCCAGCGCACCGGAAATCACCTCGTCGGCGACACGGGTGATCAGGTCAGCCTTCCAGCCGGGCAGTCGACCGTCACGGCCGTTGACCACCGCGGCTGCCCGCTTCACATACCCGTAGGCGTGGTAGACCTCTTTGGGCATGCGGTCGTCGCCGATCGAGAAGTGGATCAGGGACCGCTCCGTCTGGGCGCCCCAGTACCGGTCAGCGGGGACGTCGATGGCGCCCATCGAGTCCGTCTCACGGCGGCTGCCGGAGGCATTGATACCGATGGACAGGTCGAGGACCTGGAGGGCCTGTTCTGCCTTTCCCCTCGCCTTCCCCTTCACTGCCTGGGTGCTCATCGCTGCGCCCCCTCCTCGGCCGAGGCCTCGTATACGGGCTGCCACATGGCATCCTGAACGGCCTGTACGGGGTCGTCGGGCGCGGTGGCCACGCCGTCCTCGACGGCCGCATGCACCACCGCTACCGCGATCGTTGCCGAGGAGGCGCGCAGGTTGTCCACCGGCGGTAGCAGCGGATCTTCTCCGTCCGCGGGCTGGACCTGGTCGGCGACCGCTTCGGCGGCGGCCCGCAGCATGCGCGGGGTCACACGCTCGGCCCTGGACACCACCACGCCCAGGCCCAGGCCGGGGTAGACCAGGGCGTTGTTGGCCTGGCCGATGACGTGCCGGACCCCGTTCAGATCTACGGGGTCGACCGGGATACCGGTGGCGGTGAGGGCTCGCCCGTCGGTCCAGGCCAGCAGATCGGCGGGCATCGCCTCGATCCGTTCGGTGGGGTTGGATAGCGGGAAGATCACCGGACGGTCCACATGCTTGGCCATCTCGGTCACCACGTCCCGGGTGAACGCGCCGTGTGCGGTAGAGGTGCCGACCAGGATCGTGGGCTGCACCTGCCGCACAGTCGTCAGCAGGTCGATCGGGCCGTCCTTGGCCCAGCCCGCGACCTCCGACACCGACCGGGCGTAGCCCTGCTGGTAGTCCCGCAGATCCCGCATGCTGTCAAGGAGCAGCCCCTGCTTATCAACGAGCCAGACGCGCCGGGTCGCTTCCTTCTCGTCGAGGCCGTCCAAGATCATGGACTCGCGCAGCTGGTCGGCGATGCCCACCCCGGCGGTACCGGCTCCGAACACCACGACCCGCTGGTCGCGGAACGGCACCTTGGTGACCTTCAGGGCCGAGATCGCCGCCGCCAAGGTGATGGTACCGGTGCCCTGCATGTCGTCGTTGAACATGCGATAGCGGGCGCCGTACGTTTTCAGGATGCGGCGGGCGTTGCCTGGCCCGAAGTCCTCAAAGTGCAGCAGGGCGTTCGGGTACAGGGAGGAGACCGTCTCCAGGTACGTGGTGACGAACTTGTCATACCGCTCACCGCGGATCCGGCTGTGGCGTGCGCCTAGGTACAAGGGGTCGTTGAGCAGATTCTCGTTGTCCGTGCCGACGTCGAGCAACACCGGGATGCAGCGGCCGGGCTGGAGGCCGGCCGCAGCCGTGTAAACCGCGAGCTTGCCCACTGAGATCTGGACGCCGTTCGCCCCCCAGTCGCCGATGCCCAGGATCTCCTCCGCGTCAGTGACCACCAGCAGGTCCACGTCGGTGGGGCCCAGCCCGAGCGCCTCGAAGGACAGCCGTACGTCCTCGGGCCGATCGATCGACAGATACACGCCGCGAGGACGGCGGTACTCGTGGCTGTACTTCGTGATCGCCTCGCCCACGGTCGGGTCGTACACGATGGGCAGCATCTCGGACAAGTGGTCCGTCAGCAGCCGGTAGTACAGCACCTCGTTACGGTCGTGCAGCTGCTCCAGGAAAACGTTCTTCGCCAGGTCGTCCGGCTGCCGGTGCAGCTGCTCGTAGGCGCGGCGCGCCTGCTCCTCCAGACCGAGCACGGCGTCGGGCAGCCGTCCCACCAGCCGCAGGCGTCGGCGTTCCTCCGCAGTGAAGGCTGTTCCCCGGTTGGTCAGCGGGTTGCTCATTACCTCCGGTAGCCCTATGTGGCTCATTCGAACACTCCCAGCAGACTGGTCCGTTTTCCCCGATGAGCCACATTGGTATCGAATGCATCCGCCTGCAACCGCTCGGACCGATGCGCCCCGTCGGTGCGGCACGCACTTTGTGGGTCATAGCTGGTGAGAATGACCTGCAGAAACCGCTGAGTCTCCGGGACTGCCAATCGGGTGATGTCATGCGCGACCCGCGGGCGTTTCCCTATGGGTTCGGTCGAGCCGTTGGGGCGGGTTGGGGTTCGTATGGAAGGTGCCGTCGCGGAGCATGGCGAAGAGCACGTCGGCTCGTCTTCGGTGAGGCAGAGGAGTGCTTGGGTGCGGCGCTGGGCCTGACTAATCGTCTTGTCGCTCTACGCCCGGGACGCCGGGTCGACCAGGGCCGCGGACACGCAGCGGAGACAGCCGGTTTGAACCGTGTGTTTCCTCTCCGGGACGGTTGTTCGCCACGGATCGACAACCCTGAGCTGCGGGTCGCTGAGGCGAGGCCGGCGGATGCGGACGAACCACCGGCACCGATGAGGATCCTGGCTCCGATCCTGACGCCGATCCCCGGCATGAACGTCAGGACCTAAGGGCCTCGACGAGGCGTTCGGCCATCCGCGGTTACCTTCGGGCGTATCAGCGTCACGAGCCGCCGGCGTCCGCATTGCGCATCTGGGCCGGTGAACTGAACTGGTGGAAGAGCTCGAGCACGGTCGGGTGCTGCACTTGCGGGCCAGCATCCGTTCCCGAGGAAGGGATCTGGGTGAGCAGGCCCCGCAGGCGGCTGATCCTCGTTGCTTCGCCGACCAGGTCGTCGTCGAAGCCCACGGTCATCTCCAGTTCGGCGAGGTCTCATCCTTGAGGTCGACCGAGCGGAGCGTGAGGCAGGATCCGGGCGGCATCCGCGAATGACGAACGTGTCGTGGGCGGGCTTTAGCCTCACCAGGCTAGAGGTCGGTGATCCGTCGCCTCGTCAGCCCCGGCAGATGAGCCACCGGGCAACCCATCCCCATGTCCCGGACCGCCGCCAGCAGCAGAGCGCCGATGGAGGCCGACTGGTCGACCACCATGAGCACGGTGCCGTGCTTGGCCTTTTGCCGCACACGTCGCGCAGCGTGGGTTCGCTGTTCGGCAGCCGCTTGCCGAAGGTCTTCGCAGCCCATGTGACGGCAGTAGCGTGGTGTTCGCCCATGCCGTCATCCAGACTTGTGGAGAGGACGGTGGTCATGCCTCTAATCAGCGGTCTGTCGATGCCTCCGAAGCCGGTGCCCCAAGGGATTGCTCCGGACGGGCTGTGGAG
Source organism: Streptomyces sp. NPDC091376 (assembly GCF_044757085.1). Lineage (NCBI taxonomy): Bacteria > Bacillati > Actinomycetota > Actinomycetes > Kitasatosporales > Streptomycetaceae > Streptomyces > Streptomyces sp. NPDC091376. The sequence goes on from NZ_JBIVUF010000037.1 coordinate 4,620, forward strand.
ATCACGAAGCCGTTGATCCCGCCGTCGAAGGTGCGGTCGAAGGACACGCAGGACGAGAGGCGTTCGCCGCGGTTGTCTATGTACTGGTCAGCGGCTGTGCCTGGCGGGCTCTGCCGCCGTGCTTCGGCATCTCGAAGCCCACGCGCATCGTCGGTTCATGATCAGCGTCTGAGGTCGTCTGCACGAGGCAGTCCTCGACAGGATCGACGAGTGCGGCTCGCTGGACCTGACCGAACCGTTCTCGACTCGGCCCGTATCACCGGGGCAAAGAGGGTTACAAGATGCACTGCTGTCGGACGCGAGCGGACTACCCCTGGCCGTCGGCCTCTCCGCAGCCAACACGCACGACAACCTTAGGTGTGGAGGAAGTCTGCCACGGCTTCAGCGCGGTTGTTCCGCGCTCCCCAGCGTCTGCGAGCATTGGGGACCTGTGCTGTCATCCGCTGCTGCGAGTGCGGCGTTTATCCCTGCCGGGGGGGTACCCTCCTGGATCGCGAGGACGCCACCCAGCGCACCAGGCAATGATGAACCCTACTTGACTTAGCACCAGCACAGCAAAGCAGCACTTCAAAGCCAATCCATCCAAGGGCACTCGAAATTGGAGTGAGCCAGGCGTAATTATCAAAGGCCCGGGTGATTACGCTGAAACGGCAGATAATGAAACCATTGGATCAGCTGCATCAAGCACACGCATGAGCAACTACTGCCCATCGTCAACGCGAGAGCAAGCTCGCCATCGCCATGGGTCAGTCGGCCCATCAGCCTGACCGACGATGTGAAGACATGGCCAGGTGTTGGTTAGGGATCCGGCGTGCACAAAGCAGCAGCCGTTGTCTCAGCATCTGCTCCGACGAGCGAACACTCATGTCCAGCACGAAGGCCGTGGGGATGAGTTGCTGCATCGCGTCGTCCTCCAAGGGCCGCTTGGCGGAACTGTCATGCTTCCCTACGCTGTTCTGCGGGACGTGGTGAGCCCTTCGTGTGGTTGACCCGCCCAGGGGCCTCGGGTGTGGCTTTCATGCTTCTGCCGCTTGTGGCTTCCCCGGATTGGCCACCCGACGCCCCATGACGACTCGGCTGCCAATTAGGAATTGCGAATGATCGCTCCGTAGGGAATCGACAGCGAGGTCGTCCGTGGGAGGCACCAGCCACATACCGCACGGAGGAACCACATGGCCGCGATCTGGGTCGGCATCGACGCAGGAAAGACCCATCACCACTGCGTCGCGATCGGCGAGAGCGGCCACCAGCTGCTGTCGCGACGCGTCGCCAACGACGAGCCCGAGCTGCTCGAACTCCTCGCCGACGTGCTCGCCCTGAGCGAAGAGGTGACCTGGGGGATCGATCTGGCCGACGGCGGGGCCGCCCTGGCGATCGCCGTCCGGCTCAATCACGACCAGTCGGTCCACTACATCTCCGGCCGGGCCATCCACCGAGCCTCGGAGGGCTACCGCGGCGAGGGCAAGACCGACGCCAAAGACGCGGCCGTCATCGCCGACCAGGTCCGCGTCCGTCGTGACCTTTACCTCTTACGCGTCGGCGACGAGACCGTCACCGACCTCAAGATCCTCACCAGCCGACGCATGGACCTGGTCGCCGACCGCACGCGCGTCGTCAACCGGCTTCGAGCCCAGCTCACCGGCATCTTCCCCGGCCTGGAGCGTGTCCTGAGCCTCCTCAACACAGGTCCGCTGATTTTGTTGACGGGCTACCAGACCCCGGGCGCCATCCGCCGGATCGGCGCCAGGCGGCTGGAGACCTGGCTGCGGAACCGCAAAGCGGTCCGCGCCACCCAGCTCGCCGAGAAGGCCGTTGAGGCTGCCGATCGCCAGCACACCAGTCTTCCCGGGGAGAAGCTGGCTGCCCGGATGGTGCACACACTGGCGAAAGAGGTGATGGACCTCAACCAGGAGATCGACGAGCTCGACAAACTCATCGAGGCCCGGTTTCGGGAGCACCACACCATCGAAGTGATCACCAGCATGCCCGGCCTGGGCACCATCCTCGGTGCCGAGTTCCTGGCTGCCACCGGCGGTGACATGAGCTTCTTCGGTACTCCCGACCGCCTGGCCGGCTTCGGCGGAGTCGCACCCGTCCCCCGTGACTCGGGCAAGATCAGCGGCAATCTGCGGCGCCCTCAGCGATACAACCGCCGACTCCAGCGAGTCTTCTACACCTCAGCGATGTTCAGCATCCGCTACTGCGAGGAACCGCGACGGTTTTACGATCGCAAGCGGGCCGAGGGCAGGCGTCACACCCAAGCGGTCCTCGCCCTCGCCCGTCGCCGAGTCAACGTTCTGTGGGCCCTTCTGCGCGATGGGCGGTGCTATCAACCGATGCCCCCTATCGCACTCGCCGCTTGACAAACACCATTAGGAATCCGAGGCGAGTTCTATGCCTGTCGCACCGCTGGTTCGGACGCACGGTTCGAGCTGGCGGATGCTGTCTGCGCGGCGACGGGCCCGTGAGGTCCCTGGTCGAGCTCTCACTGGTGGGCGAAACACCGCCGCGGCCGGGTGGACACGGACGGGCTGCGGCACACTGGCCGCGGTGCCGCTGCCACAGACCGAATCGGGCGCCGCGGCCACGATGGGCCGGCTGCGCACGGCCGTACGCACACTCGCCGATCTGGACCTGCCCCCGGCCGAACTGATGACCCGGCTCGATCGCACGGTCATGCACCTCGGCGACGAAGACACCGACACACCCGGCCCCACTCTGGCCGCCACCTGTCTGTACGCCGTCTACGACCCCGCCACCCGGCGCTGCACCATGGCACGGGCCGGCCATCCGCCGCCGGCGATCGTCCACCCCGACGGCCGCGTCGCCTTCCCCGAGATCCCCAGCGGCACGCCCCTCGGCCTCGGCATGCAGACGTACGAGGCCGCGGAGCTGCATCTGCCCGAGGGAAGCGTCATCGCCCTCTACAGCGACGGGCTGATCGAGGACCGCCACCAGGACATCGACACCGGCATGGAACGCATCCGCACCGCTCTCGCACAGCCCGGCCTCCGCCTGGACGACCTCAGCGCCGCGGTCATCGACACCCTGCCGAACACGACACCTCCCGACGACGTCACCCTGCTCCTCGCCCGCACCCGCAGCCATGCTCCGGCGTCCCCCGACGACGCGAACCGCTGACAGCCGGCGACTCGGCACGGCCCCGCGTACGCACCACGGCCCCGCGTAACCCCGGAAGTCGGCGACACCACCGCCTTCCCACCAACGACACCCCAGGCAGTGAAACAGAAGCCCGCTAACCGGGCGCACCCCCACCACAGACGGCCCTCAGGAGAGGCATTATCCCGGGTCAAGCACTTTCCCGGTTGGGTGGTGCCGGCTTGCTCTCTGTGGCTGAAGGTGGTGCGTGCTGGCGCCATGGGTAGGTAATTCTCCCTCACTGAAGCCCTGTTACTCAGCTGTGACATTGCGTTGCTGACCGCGTGGAAGGCGTCGTTTGAGCCGACCGAGGAATTCGGCACTGTGTGCCCTGTCTGAAAGGAGACGGACTTATGTTCCAAATGAAGACCATGGCTACCGCATCAGCGATCGGCGTCGTAGTTGCCGGAGGGCTCGCCCTCGGAACAACGCATGCTGTCGCCTCCACGTTTCCCACTCCGACTTGTCACGAAGCCGATTTGACGATCACCCTCGAGGAGGTTGACGGGCCCCAGGCAGGGATGAGTCATTCCGGGAAGTACCTGCGCATGACGAACACGTCGGACGGTACATGTGCAGTACGTGGCTACCCGGGGCTGGGGCTTCAGTCCGCCACGGGGGACCGCGTTCATGCCGATGTCGTTCGTGGCTCGACCTACTTCGCCCCTGACCCTGGTGTGAAGAGTGTTCGCCTCTCGCCGAATGAGTCTGCTTGGGCTGATCTTGAGTGGACCCAGACGGGTGCGGACGAGGTCGCAGCCAAGTATCTGCTGGTGACTCCTCCTGCAGCAACGACGCAGCAGCGCATTGAATTCAATGAGCTCCTCGACGGCGGCAGGCTCACCGTGACGGCCCTCAACGACACTCCTCCCGGGATTTCGTACCCCGATGTATAGACACATATTCGAGGGACCATTGACAATCAGCAGCTCTATATATACGGCACTAACGTCGCCGTCGGCCCGTCTAGCCGTTTCGTCACAGACGAGGCAGCTGCTGCGTCTCGCCGCCCCTGCTGCGAGCCGCTTCGGATGACGGGTTGTCTGAAGCTGTCCGCAGCCCGACCGGTCTACGGCGCCTACGCGGGCAGCGCCCGGCGGGAGAGCACGTGATCCACCCTCGGTGGACCACGATGGACTGCACACGATGGTGCGAGAACCAGACACGCACCGCTTTCCGAGAGAACCCGCGTATGCACCCTGTGCGGAGGTGCATCCCTCAAGGTCAAGAACCTTACGCAGGTGATGATGGCCCGGCCAGGTCTGAACCCCGGCCAGCACTGATCGCGGAAGACCAGACGGAGTACCGCCCCACCTGGGAGCGTGAATAGGATCCCACTCAACCATGTGACGGTTCCCCCCTTGAAGGGGGGGAACCGTCACATGGCTCGCAGGACCAGCATGGCGAGGTCGTCTGTGGGCGGGGTCTCATCGAAGTCGTGCACGGCGCTCCTGACTTGTTCGGCGATACTCGCTGCCCTGAGCCCGCAACAGCGTGCCAGTGTCTGACTCAGCCTTCCGTGGTCGTCGAATAGGCGTTTTCCCCTGCGCCGTTCGGTGACACCATCAGTGACACACAGCATCGCATCGCCTGGTTCGAGAATGATGGACTGGGATCCGTAATCTGCGCTGTCTGTGACTCCCAGGAGCACTTGAGGCGAGGCTGCCTCTGTCACGTGGCCGTTGGAATGGAGCAGGAGAGGAAGGGGGTGGCCAGCGCTGGCGAGAGTGCAACGGACTCCACCGTCGGCGTGAGGTATGAGTTCTCCATAAATGAGAGAGACGGAGCGGACGTCGGGCCAGTTCTCGTGTGATCCTGGGACTACTTTCGCGGGGAGTGCGCCGTCGAGGAGCACTCGATTAAGCCGGTCGAGGACCTTGGAGACGTCGTCCCCGTCTTCAGCCAGGATTCTTATGAGGGGTCGTACGAGTCCTGTTACCGCTGCGGCTTCCGGACCGTGTCCGCAGACATCTCCCAGAGCGAAGTACCACCGGTCTTCGTGGGTGCGAAACACATCGTAGAAGTCGCCGCCTGCCGTAGCACATTCGCCTATCGGTTCGTACACGACATGGACGTCCAAGTTGGGTACTTCTGCAAGGCTTCCTGGGAGAAAGCTCTGCTGAAGGGCCCTGCTGGTATCAGCGTGGCGGGTGTATCGGCGAGCAGCCGCGATAGCGAGGGCAAGACGGCGTGCGAAGTCGGCTATCAGTACACTTGCCTCGCCGGGCGGGCTGGTTTCCTTGATCCTGCCGAGGAGGAGAGTACCGACTCGTTGTCCGGCAGCGTTGAGCTGGCAGGACAGCGCTGTGTCTGAGGGCAGTCCTTCATGGCTTTCGTCGAAGGCTAGCCACCGGGGCATCGGCACGCGTGAGGGCCATGCTTGTGCCTGCTCCACCAGTTCAGAGGCTCCCGCGGCCAATGCAGCGCGAAGAGCCGCAGAGTTGGCCTCGTTGGCGTGCCAGACCTGGACAAGGCGGGCCTCTTGCCGCTCTACTGGTCCTGCCTCAAGCCACACCGCGCACCACTGGGCGAACCTGGGTACCAGGAGTTGACTGGCGAGGGTCGCTACCTTTTCTTCATTGAACTGTCCGGACAAGAGTTCTGAGGCTTCGGCGAGGAATGCCAGTGCGGCTCGTCCGTCCCAGGTGGGTTGACGATCGTCCGCGGTCAGGGGCGAGGACGGCGCAGGTACATTGCCGGCGCCTGGTTCCAGGGACGTTGGCTGGGCAGGCACGCGGGCGTCGCAGGCCGCCGGCTCGGTGGCTGCGCAGGAGAGCTGGAACCAGACGGTCTTGGTCCCGCCCTCGTAGCTCACGCCCCAAGACTGGGCCAGGGATCTTACGAGTTGCAGTCCCCGACCGCTCACACCCGACGGGTCGTGTTCTCCGGGCAATGGCGGCCGCGCGGGGTGGCGGTCGGAGACTTCTACCACCAGTGTCTGATCACCTCCTATTTCAGAGCCTTCGAGACGGCAGCACAGATCGACGGCGGTGCCCGCGTGGATGACGGCGTTGGTCACTAGTTCGCTGACCATGAGCAGGGCGTCGTCGAGCAGCGTCTCTGCGATCTCGCCGGAGAGCAGCATGGTCCATTCGTCCAGGGTTGTGCGGACGAATCTGCGTGCCACTGCGGGGGCCAGGGTGTCTCCGGTAAGAGTGCAGCGCTGCACGGTGGTTTCTCCTGTCTCAGGCATGTCCGCTGTCCTCATGCCGTTACGGAGAGATGCCCAACGGATCCATGGACGGCAGGGCCTGCATGGAGCTTGGCTCTTCCCCAAGCGCCGGTGAGTAGCGGGCTGTGACGTGTTGGCGTATCTCTCGGACGGCTTCTTCCAAGTGTGAGATGTGATTACACAGCGTTTCTCTGTCGCCGCCGGCGGAGGCCAGTTGGTTCTCTACCTGGCTAAGCCGTTCGCTGAGGTCGTCGAGTTGGTGGAGATCGTCTCTGAGGAGTGCGTGTAGTTGCTTTCGTTGTTGGTGGAGTTCGAGGAAGACTGTGACTTTGGCGCGCAGGATCCAAGGGTCGAAGGGCTTGGTGAGGTAGTCGACTGCTCCTGAGGCATAGCCACGGAAGGCGTAACTACTGTCAATGTTCACACCGGTGAGGAAGATGATCGGCACGTCCTTTGTTTGGTCGAGTCGTTTGATGTGGGTAGCCGTCTCGAAGCCGTCCATCCCGGGCATGAGTACGTCCAGGAGGATGACGGCGAAGTCGTGGCGCAGCAGAGCTTTCATGGCTTCCGGCCCGGAGCTTGCCCGTACGAGTCTCTGGTTCAGGGGGTCGAGGACGGCTTCCAGGGCGTTCAGGTTGTCGTCCATGTCGTCGACAAGGAGGATGCTTGCCAGGTCCGGGGGGTCGGGCGTCATGAGGGCTCCTGTGGAGAGGCGTCAGAGGGGTCCTGTATGGAGGCAACGGGATCACCAGGAGACTCACCCGCTTCTTCGGGATCTAGCAGGTCACATATCAGGGTGAGCAATCTATCGACATCTACTGGTTTGGTTACGTATTCGTTGGCGCCGCGGGCCAAGGCCTCTTCGCGAGCTCCGGGAATCGCTTTCGCTGTAACGGCGATAATGGGGAGATGGGCGTGCCGCGGAGCCTTGCGGATCACTTCGATTGCTTCATACCCATCCATCTCCGGCATCATCATGTCCATCAGGACGAGGGAAATGTCCGGGTTGTGGGACAGGGCTTCGATTCCTTCTTTTCCGTTCTCGGCATATATGACGGGTATTCTCACCCGTCCGAGCACTTGGGTGAGGGCGAAGACCACGCGTACGTCATCGTCGACTATGAGGATTCGCCTGCCCGGGAGTATTCTTCCGGGGCGCCCGGAGACCCATTGGTCGAGCCGTGCAGGCAAGGGCCAGTTTGTCGTGTCTTCCGGTGGCTGACACAGTTGCTGGCCGCTGCGCTCCCGCATTCGCGCCAGGGTATCTGCTTTGGCACTGAAGGAGGCCGGCAGATCAACTTCCGCCGACTGGGCAACTTGCTCTCGTCCAGGGTTAATCGGAATATACAGCGTGAATACACTTCCCTTTTCCGGTTCACTTTGAGCTGTAATCCGTCCGCCCAGCAGGTGAGCGAGTTCGCGGCTGATCGAAAGGCCAAGCCCGGTCCCGCCGTACTTGCGACTCGTGGTTCTGTCAGCCTGTTCGAACGCTTCGAAGATCGCAGATAGCTTGTCTTTGGCGATGCCGACACCCGTATCCCGGACACTGAAAGCGATGCCCTCAGCGCCGAGTTCGGACTCAGCAGGAGAGATCGATTCAACGCGTAGAGTAACTTTCCCCCTTGAAGTAAACTTTATGGCGTTAGACAGCAGATTCCGCAGGATCTGCTGGATTCGGCGTTCGTCTGAAGTTATCTCAACTGGGACATCGTCGCCGACGACAATCTCGAAAGCCAGCTTCCTGTCAATGGCCACGGGGCGGAATGTGGCACTCACATACTCGACGAGTTTAACGAGCGGGACTTTGCCGTACTGTATGTCCATGCGTCCCGCCTCAACCTTGGAAAGGTCTAGAATGTCGTTGATCAGTTGAAGCAGATCGGATCCCGACCGGTAGATGGTCCGGGCGTACTGAACTTCTTCGTCGGTGAGGTGACCGTCCGCGTTCTCCGTCAGAATTCTAGCCAGAATGAGCAGCGAGTTCAGAGGGGTCCGCAGTTCATGCGACATGTTTGCCAGGAACTCTGTTTTGTACTGGGACGAGGACGCGAGCAAGGTTGCCTTTTCTTCGAGCTGGGCGTTCGATCGCCGCAGTTCAATCTGCTGCATTTGAAGCTCGTCTGTCCGCTCCTGAAGTTGTGTCGCCAGCCGCTGGGATTCATTCAGCAGTGCTTCGGTACGGGAATTAGCAATTATAGTGTTGATCGCCACTCCGATGGTATTGACGAACTGATCGAAGAATGCGAGATGAACATCGGAGAAGCGCGAGAAGGAAGCTAGTTCTATGATGCCGAGCAGTGTTTTCTCAAACAGGATGGGGATAATGACGACGCTTACGGGAGCTGATTCCCCTAGCCCTGAAGCGATCTTGATGTAGTCAGGGGGCGCGTCCTCGATAAGGATGCGCCGTTTTTCAAGGGCCGCCTGGCGGACCAGTCCGTGGCTGAACACAGTGGGTGTCTCGGATTCCTGCTCCCGGCCGTCCGAGGCGTACGAAAGCGGCCCGTGGGCTCCGTAGCCGGCGATGAAGTCGATTCCCTGGCTCCCTGTCTCCGCGGCGCGTTCGGGGTTGCGTACCTTGTCTGTGTCGGCCAGGAAGAAGGCGCCGTACTGCGCGCTCACCAGGGGGGTGAGTTCCCGGAGGATCAGTTCCGCGACCTCCTCCAGATCACGATGGCCCTGCATGAGTCCGGCCAGTCTGGTCAGGTTCGACTCGAGCCAATCCTTGGCTCTCGTCGTTTCCCGCAGATTGGCGACCATGAGGTTGATGTTGTTCTTGAGTTCCGCGACCTCGCCTCGGGCCTCTACCGAGATGAAGGGAGTCATGTCGCCCTGCGTTACAGCCGAGGCTACCTCCGCGATAGCACGGACCTGCGTGGTGAGGTTGAGGGCGAGATCGTTGACGCTCGTGGTCAGGTTCTTCCATGTACCGTGAACGCCTTCGACCCTCGCTTGACCGCCCAGTTGCCCTTCGCTGCCGACCTCACGGGCGACCCGGGTCACTTCGCTGGAGAAGGAGGAAAGGGTGTCGACCATAGTGTTGATCGTCGTCTTGAGCTCGAGGATCTCGCCGCGGGCGTCAACATCGATCTTCTTGCCGAGGTCGCCTTGAGCGACGGACGTGGCGACTTGGGCAATGTTACGGACCTGCGATGTCAGGTTGTCGGCCATGAAGTTGACGTTGTCGGTGAGGTCCTTCCACACACCCGACACACCCCGAACATGCGCCTGACCACCCAGATTCCCCTCCGTCCCCACCTCACGCGCAACCCGGGTCACCT
>NZ_JBIVUF010000037.1:14328-27785 GCF_044757085.1 Streptomyces sp. NPDC091376
CGCATCCACAGTGATCTTCTGTGAAAGATCACCATTCGCCACCGACGTCGTCACCTGCGCAATATTCCGAACCTGCGAAGTCAGATTAGACGCCATGAAGTTGACGTTATCGGTGAGGTCCTTCCACACACCCGACACACCCCGAACATGCGCCTGACCACCCAGATTCCCCTCCGTCCCCACCTCACGCGCAACCCGGGTCACCTCATCCGCGAAAGCCGACAGCTGATCCACCATCGTGTTCACTGTCAGTTTGAGTTCCAGAAGCTCGCCGGCGGCTTCTACGGTGACCGACCGCGTTAGGTCGCCGCGCGCCACCGCTGTAGTGACGACCGCGATATCCCGGACTTGAGCCGTGAGCCGGGTGGCCATGGTGTTGACGGCCTCCGTGACATCGCGCCAGCTGCCAGAGAGCCCCCGGACCTGAGCCCGGCCTCCCAGCCGACCTTCAATGCCCACCTCACGGGCGACCCGTGTCACCTCCCCCGTGAACAGTGACAATTGGCTGACCATGTGGTTCACGCCCCGGCCCAGACGGCGCAAGTCCCCTCTCAGCTGACGGTTGCCGTCGTGCAGATCGACGCGCTGAGTAAGGTCCCCGCCCGCGACCGCGTCGAGAACGCGAGTGGCATTCACCGTGGGCACGATGAGGGCATCCACGAGCGCGTTCGCTGAAGTCACCTCGCCAGCCCAGGCGCCCGCACCGGGTCCGGCGGCCAGCCGCTCATCGAGCCGACCGTTACGAATCACCTCACGCCGCACCCGTTTCAACTCGTCACTGAAGTGCTGGTGCCGCTCAGCGATCTCGTTGAACACCACAGCGAATTCGCTAGCGAAACCGTCGCCTTCAGTTGGCAGCCTTGCCTCGAAGTCGCCGTCGCGCATCGCCTTCATCACAGCAATCAGGGGACGCAGTTCCTGGTGCCGGACGCATCCCGCCGATCGCAGGGACTCGACGCTCTCACCGCACGGGTTTTCGGTTCCGCTCGTCTTCACTTCCATAGCCTGCGTTCCTTACGCCGTTGAAGCGTGCTCTGCCATGTACGGAAGGGCGGTGGTTCGCAGTCGAGCCAACTATGTGCTCGGTCTCGGGAGGGAGATCAAGCCAGTCCCAGCGGGGTGCCACTACCGACCACAGTTACACACCATCACGAATCAGACTTTTAGGTCGCAAGACATGTGTACGTGATATCGCCTACTCTTCCATGAGTAATCACTACCTAACGGAATCGTTTGGCATGACTGCCGCCAGCGAGCCACTGAGCCTTTTCTAACCTCAGTTTGAGCAGGTCAGGTGCAGTCGACCTCGGCGACCTGCTCGTTGAGGCGCATCACCTCCTTCGCGAGCGTGTGGACGAGCTGGGCTGTCGGCTTCTCGCCGGTCACGCTGGTGTGCTGGCTGTCGGCGGCCGCGACGGCGGCCTGCGCGAGTTGGTCGGCACCTCGGACTTTGCGGTTACGCAGCCACGTCTCCAGTCGACGGGCGCCGGCTCGGCGGACGGCGGCTGGGGTCTGATACCCGGTGAGCAGGACCAGCGAGCCCGCGTTGGTCAGGTCCAGGGCCCGCTCCAGGGCCGGAAAGATCCCGGTGAGATGGCCTCGCAGCCGGTTGATCACCCGAGTGCGGTCCTCGATGGGTAGAGCCTTTTGGGGCCGGCTTGTCCTCGCCGAGGAACTTGGCGGCCTTGCGGACGATCTCGAGCTCGGTTTCCAGCTCGCGGATTCGTCGCCGCGCTGCACGCAGCTCTGCGGACTCCTCCGAGACCCTGCCAGGGCGCCGACCGTTGTCGATGTCGTCCTGGCGCAACCACTTCGACAACGTGACCGGATGGATGCCGAGATCAACGGCGGTCTGCTTCTGTTCTTTTCCTGCCCGCACCAACGCGACGGCGCGGGCGCGGAACTCAGTGGGGTAGGCGCGGGGCATGTCCGGGAGCCTTTCGTGAAGGCCGACAGTTAGCCAGCAGAACTGGAACCTGAGCGGTGGGACAGGTCAAGATGTCACCCGAACCTGCATCAGACCCCCACGCCTCGCTTGGCGAAAGACATAGAGGCCCCCGAAACAACGGGGTCCCGGGCGGCACCGTCTGAGGCATTGGGATCGGCGCAGCAGGCGGCCAGATGATTAGCCTCGAATATGGAATACCTCCTTCCTCTTTCCTTCCGGGTTCACTTCCTGGCGCAGGATGCTGCTATGGCTCTCCCCAGCTCCGCCTACTTAACGGGCCGCACATGAGTATATTTCACCCACAATTCTTGACTCAGACGTTGATGTATAGTTCCTGTCAGCCCTCAAAGAGTCAGGATTCTCCGAGGGTTCCATTTGGTGCCTATATTTAGATGCGGCATTTATTCGCATGCTTCGATGGGGAGGCTATTAGTGTTTGGCGTTCGGGGAGAAACGGGTCGCCGGGTAGGCAAGGGTAGGCTCGGGAAGACACTGGTCACTGCCGCCACTGCGGGGGTTCTCCTCGCTACGGGATTTCCGAGCCATGCGCAGGCGGCGGAAGCGGACGTGACGGATCTCCGCGGCACGATGAGGGAGTACCTCCGTCTCGCCTATAGCCAGCAGGGCGTCTATCCCGATGCATTCTGGGACTACAACGACTCTGAGGTGAGGCTCGCCCCTGAGATCGATATTGCCAATATTGAGGTTGGTGCAATCCAGGCCAGCGACCCTGTGAAGATTCCAGACATGAAGCTCATGGTGGCCCAGGAATGCAATAAGCGAGTTGACGGCGGAGAAACTCTCGTTCCGAGCAACTCGGTCACGCACACGGTCACCCAGGAGACGCATGGCAGTGTCACTAATGCGCTGACGGTGGGTAGCACTTTGAGCCATGAGGTTACCGCGGGAGCCGAGGGGAGCTTCCTTGGCCTGGTCAAGAGCAAGCTCGAGACCAAAACCGGGATTTCCCTGAAGCTGGAGAACACCCGCACCACGTCAAATGGCTGGTCCAACTCGGACACCAAGACCTTCACCGCTACAACGCCCACCCTGACCAAGGTCCCCCCGGGCAATTGCGTTCGCGTGGAGTCGGACATCTACGAAACTAAGCGGAAGGTGAATGTCGACTACTGGCAGGAACTGCAGGGGACCATTCATTTCAAGACGCCACGACCGCCGCACCCGAAGCTCTCCGGCCAGTACCAGCCGAACTACTGGGACACGTATGCCGTGCTGAAGAATGTCGTAGGTGAAAGCTACCCTCGCTCTTGGTACCCCGCGGGCCAGCTTCCTGATGCTCTTCCTGGCGATGTCGACCCCGACACCCCGGCCTTCGATTACAGCCCGTTCTTCCCGAACGATTTCAACTGGCTGAAGGACAAGTTCGCCGACTTCCCCCGGGACCGTGTGCGCTTCGAGGGCCCGGCGGACTCTCATGAAGAGCACAAGGTCTTTGTGAAGCAGACCATGGAGCTTTCGATCCCCAGTTACGAGCAGCGCACGACCACGTGGAACGTCGATGATGACGGCAACAAGCTGACCAAGGCAAGCGAGGTACGGACGCCTCTCGATGATGTCGAGGACGGCGAAACCATCACCGTCGACGTTGACGTCGACGTGAACAAGTGACGTCCAGGACCTGACCGTGAAAACACAGGAGCAGCACGTCAAGCGCTGATCCGGTAAACAACACGAATCCCACGGCCGGCTGGTGCCACCGCAAAGTGACGGCACCAGCCGGCTTCTACTTGGACAGCCGTCTGCAGGTTCCATCCTGAGCAAGGCAAGACTGGGTATTCCGAAAGGGTATTGCCACCTCGCCTAACTGGTCCACTGGCCTATTCGGATCCGGTTCCGAATGTGCTTCAGATAGATGAAGTTCTGCAGAGCACGGTGAAACCGGAAGCGTCGAGGGCCGCGGAGGGCCAGCTGCCGCATGTGCTCGGCACCGCCCTCAACAGCTGGTCACGGAGTGGGACATCGGACCATGATCGCGCTATTCCTCAGCCTGAAGCCTGCTGCGGGGCATCACGGCTGTCTTCGCCTGCTGATGTTGGTCAGCCGTGATTCTGCTGCTGGCGTTCATCCCTGCAGGCCTGTCTGTCCGGGCAAATAGGCCGATGATCGCGCCTTCCACACGCGCAGCGGCGCCTCCATGGCCAATCAGATCCGTCGACAGCATGCCAGGCTGCGGCCTTGGTCGGCCGGCTCATGCAACGCTCCCGAGCACAGGCCGCGTTGATACTGATCAACGGTGCATTCTTCTGGATCGGGAGCTACACCAAGCGAGTTGCCTGAGCACATTCTCCACGGCACCTCCAGGATGGCCAGAGCTCCGAATCTTGGGCGGCCTGCTGAGTACTGGTTACTCAGTCCTCAGCGCCTGTCTCCCTGGACACTTGTAGCCCTGGTCGCTTGACTGGCCGCCTCGTCACCTCCCAAGAGGTTTCTCCCACGCATGTATATCTCCTTCCTTCTCCACAACGCCTACGGTGTTGGCGGAACGATCAGAACGACATTCAACCTCGCCGAAGCATTGGGACAGCAGCACGACGTTGAAATCGTTTCGGTTTTTCGGCACCGGGAACAGCCGATGATGGGCGCACCGTCGGGGGTATCCATGAGTCATCTCGTGGACCTGCGCCGGGACAGTCCCGGCTTTGATGGTGACCACCCGGATTATCGCAGCCCGGCCAGAGTCTTCGCTGTAGGCGACGGCCGGCACAGACAGTACAGCCGTCTGACCGATGACCGGATTGGCCGGCATCTGAAGTCCCTGCAAGCGGACGTTGTCGTTGGCACCCGGCCTGGTCTCAATGTGCACATTGCCCGGCAGGCACGGCGCGGCCCGGTGCGTGTCGGCCAGGAGCACCTGACCTTGGACAGCCATTGCTATCGGCTGCGGCGTGAACTGGGCAGCCGGTATGCACTGCTCGATGCCATCACCACGGTCACCGAAGCCGACGCTCATGCCTACCGCACCCGGCTGCGGCTCCCCGGCGTACGCGTTGAAGCCGTTCCCAACAGTGTTCCTGCCCCTGTGGCTTCACCCGCCAGCAGTACGGCGAAGCTCATCGTCGCAGCCGGCAGGCTCACCTCGGTCAAGCGCTACGACCTCCTCATCCGCGCCTTCGCCAAAGTCGCGGCCGCGCACCCCGACTGGCGTCTGAGGATCTACGGCAGCGGTGACGCCACCGGCAATACCAAGGACACCCTGCAAGCCTTGATCAGGGAACTTGCCCTTGAGGATCGCGTGCGGCTGATGGGTGCCGTCAGCCCGCTGGCACCCGAGCTTGCTCTGGCCTCGATTGCTGTCTCTACCTCCCGGCTCGAATCCTTCGGCATGACCATCGTCGAAGCCATGCGCTGCGGACTGCCTGTCGTCTCCACCGACTGCCCGCACGGGCCGCGCGAGATCATCAACGACGGTATCGACGGCCGCCTGGTCCCGGTGGGAGACGTGGACGCCATCGCCCACGCCCTTCTGGAACTAGTCGGCAACGACGATCTGCGACAGCACATGAGCCAGGCAGCGCTGACTGCCTCGGCCCGATTTGACCCGGCACAGATCGCCGAACGGCACGAGACGATCTACAGCGACCTCCTTACTACCAACCGAAGTCGATCCCGCAGCACCAGCTGCGATTCTGCCTTGCGTATCAGGGGCGCCATGCTCGGCAGGGCATACGCCCTGCGCGATCTGGCCATCGACCGGCTGCGCGAGTACCGCGAGGCACACAGTCGCGACGCGGCCCAGCACTAATCTCGGCAAGAACTCCCGGAAGATGCATGAAGAGAATGAAGATATCCCTCCTTCTCCATCACGCCTACGGAATGGGCGGCACGATCCGCACGGTGTTCAACCTGGCTGCCGCGCTGGCGGAGCGCCACGACGTGGAGATCATTTCGGTGTTCCGGTACCGCGAGCACACCAGGTTCGACCTTGGACCCCAGATCCGTCTCACGCCTCTGTCTGACATGCGCCCGGGCGGCGATGCAGCACACCCGCTCCACGGAAAGCCCGCGCGCTCCTATCCGGCCAGCGACGGCCGCTACATGCAACACAGCAGGCTAACGGAGAAACGGATCAAGGAATGGCTGGCCGGCACTGACGCTGACATCGTGATCGGCACACGGCCCGGACTCAACGTACTCCTGGCCCGTTTCGCACCTCAGCACGTCGTACGGATCGGACAGGAACACCTCACCCACAACAGCCACCGGTTCGCCTTGCGCACCCAACTGCGCAACTGTTACCCGCAGTTGGACGCTCTGGTCACCGTTACTGAAGCAGACGCGGAGATCTACCGTCAGAACATGCCCCGTGTGCGGATCGCCGCTATCCCCAACAGCGTACCCAGGCCCACAGCAGGTCTCTCACACGGCACAGCGCCGGTAGTTGTGGCTGCAGGACGGCTCGTCCCCGTGAAGAGATTCGACCAGCTCGTCGACGCCTTCGCTGGTGTGGTCCGTGAACGTCCAGACTGGTGCCTGCGGATCTACGGGGACGGCCCGGAACGCAGCTGTATCCAGGCACGCATCGACCATCACGCCTTGCACGATCACGTAACACTCATGGGAACCCACACCCCGATGGATGCCGAGTGGGCGAAGGGCTCCCTCGCCGCCGTCAGCTCCCGCAGCGAATCGTTCGGCATGAGTATTGTTGAGGCCATGCGATGCAGGCTCCCTGTCATCAGCACCAACTGCCCCCTCGGGCCAGCCGAGATCATCCACGACGGAACCGACGGACTCCTGGTCCCGGTGAACAACCCGAACGCAATGACTCATGCTCTGCTAAGCGTCATCAACGACGGCCAGAGGCGGCGTCAGATGGCCCGCGCTGCACGTGAGAACGCGCAGCGTTTTGACCCGCTCCGAATCTCCGCTCGATACGAAGAGCTGTTCACCGAATTGCTGCATACCCAGCGCATGAACCACCGGCACTATGGCAGGAATAATCTGGCCGCAGTCGGCTCCCACGTGGCCTATGCCACAGCTGAGGGTCTGTTCCGCACAGCCAGACGCGTGGGAAAGATGCTCCAGCCTCGAGAAAAGGCCTGACGGATTCTGCACTATCGTGGTTCTCGATGTCGCCGGGATTATTCAGCGCGAAGGTCGCGTAGCCCGAGGCTGGCGTAACTCACCGGTTCCGCCAGTCATGGATGCCCTGAACAGTGATCTGACCGTTCAGAGTGCAGAAAGTCTCGACACGCTGGGTCACGGATTGCAGTGGAGTTACTTCCAGGAACAGACACTGATACCCTGCCCACTTGATATCCCGCTCTGCGCCATTTGTGATTCTGACGAGTTTCCTGTATCCCTCATCAGGGTATTGACCGTCGGCTCCCAGGAGGATCCTCGAAGCTATTGCCCCGCTCCGTCATGAGGTCGAGCACGACCTCATCCTCATCGAGCAGTTATTGGGTATGAGCTGCTCAAGCAGCCCAGGCAGTACGTGCAGGATGGTGGCTAGCGGGCCTGACCTTCGAAGCCCTGGGGGGACACGACTGCCCACGTTGCTGGAGAACTTCACGGTCGGCAGGTCTCAGGCCATGGAACGCAACTAGGGAGGATGCGCATGTACGTTCGAGTTGCTGTAGTTTCTGTGTCGCTCAGCCTCGCTTTGGCCAGCAGCGCGAGTATGCCGGCAGGAGGATCCGGGCCGCTGAGGGAACGCCATGTTCTCGACAAGCAGGAAAGTTCTCAAGCGAGCCTTCCCTCCGACCGGTTGGCCTTCGGAGCAGACCGACAGCGACGAGAAGCGACTGAGATCGTGCGTGTTGCCGTGATAGATGCCCGCACCATGAGAGAGCGCGGCGAATCCCGCTCTCATCACGCGGCAAGTACCGTGCACCTGCCTGCAGCCACGAGCAGCCAGGACAGCGGCCAGGCCTACGCAGCACTCGAGAGCATGAAGGGCTTCATCATCGTGCCTCTGCGATACGGCCTCGGCGGATTCGTCATGGTTGCGGCGCAGTGAATCACCCCGTGGGGATGCCAACGGTCATCGATAGGCAGGACCGTCAGAGCGCGTGTGAATCACGTTCCGGATCCGAGTGACCTGGATCCGCCACAGCAGGTAAGTGCCAGAGGTCGTCGCCTTGCAGATCAGCGAGAGTGCCCCTCAGAAGCAGGGCCGGACAGGACCAGCATGCCTGGCGTGATTCACCGGCACAGCTAGTGCTGTGACCGGAAAGTTTCACCGGCTCGCGACGCCCGGCACGGCACCTCGCGGCGTTGTCGGAGTCGCCCGAGTACGCCCGGTACGAGGGCGATCCTCCGCCTGGCGATGCACCGCACCGGACGCCGCGAGCGACTCGGCAAACCTTTCCGGTCACAGCACTAGCTAGTCGTGCAACGGTCTTTGGTATGAGGGTGGGGCAGGTCGGTCGTTGGCTTGTTTATGGGTGGGGTTCTTGTTGATGCCGGTCGTGGGCGGGTGAGTTGAAGGCTGCATGAGCGGTTTGTGTATCGTTTCTCCAGGTCGGAGCCTCGTGGGTCGTCGTTGGCGTATATGCGGGGGTTGATATCTCCGTTGGAGCGGAAGAACGGCTGGACGCTGGCGGAGTAGGCTGGTCATGCGGGTCCGGACCGGATCCACCGGCTGCTGAACCGGATCGACTGGGACGCGGATGAAGTCCTCGACGACGACCTGTTCCACGATCTGCCGAGGCAGAAGTGGAAGCGCCGGTCCTGCGGGAACGGTGTCCACGGACCACGCGTGTTCGACTGGGCGAGAGTCGAGGTCCGGCCCTGGCACCTGCCCGACCGGCAGCACTGGGTGATCGCCCGCCGCAGTGTGAGCCGGCCCGAAGAGGTCTACTACTACATCGCCTACTGCCCGGCCGGAACCACCCTCCACGAGCTGATCCACATCGCCGGCAGCCGCTGGGCGGTCGAGGAATGCTTCCAGACCGCCAAAGGCGAATGCGGCCTGGACGACTACCAGGTCCGCCGCTACCCCGGCTGGCACCGACACATCGCCCTGGCCATGGCCGCCCACGCCTGCCTCACCGTCCTGCGAGCCCGCGAACACGACACAGAGAAAGCATAAATGGATCCTCCAGCCTCGTCCCCCTCAGCCTCCCCGAACTCCGGCGCCCGATCCACCGCCGCCCAGCACCCATCGACCAAGTCCTGCACTGGTCACACTGAGCCTTTTCTAACCTCAGTTTGAGCAGGTCAGGTGCAGGGTGAGGACGGCTTGAACGAGGTTGGTGGTGCGGGTTGTGGAGCATCGCAGCTTGCGCAGGAGCCGCCAGGTCTTGAGGGTGCCATGGCTTGCTCGATGGTCGCGGATCTTCGCGTGCGAGCGGTTGACGGCCTGCTGACCTGCGCAGAGCGTCTCCCAGCGACCCCAGTAGGGCACCCGCATGGTGCCGTCGGCGCCCCGGTAGACCTTGTCAGCCCAGCACTCCACGGCGGCTTACTCCAGAGCGTCGATGATGCCGTGGGTTCGCGCGGCCTTGATGTCGTGGACCGCTGCCGGCGACGCGGGCGAGGCCCACAACAGCCGCCCCGCCGGATCGGTGATCACCTGCACGTTCATGCCGTGCTTCTTGTGTTTCCCAGAGCAGAAGGGCCGGTCTGCGGCGATCCTGTCGATCGGTAGCAGCGTCCCGTCCAGGATCACGAATGCCTTGGTGACGGCGGTCTTCATCGCTTCCGCGAGGGTCGGAGCGTGGGCGGCCAGGACATCGATGGCCTCGGCGACGTACCGGTAGCCGGTCGTGGTGCCGACGCCGAACCCGACGGCGAGTTGAGCGTAGGTATGGCCGCACCGCAGGTGCGCGAGGACGAGCAGAGCCTGACGCCCCACGCTCACCCCGCGCCAGCGCGTTCCCGTTCCTGCCGGCGGGCCCGCAGGTGAGCAGACAGGAAGCGCAGGGTCGAGGTGGACACATCGATGCCGGACGGGTAGACAAGCACGCGGAAGCTCCTGGTAGACAGGCGATCTTGGCCGTGAACCCGTCTACAGGAGCTTCTTCACGTCCGGACACCGCCCTCAGCCCAACTACCCACCCATCCAATCACGTTGGAAAAGGCTCACTGGCTCCGCAGACAGGGCTGCGGCGAGTCCCAAGAAGGCGAGGAAGTCGACGGTGAGACAGCGGTGGCCCAACAGCTAGGCGATGGGTCTCTCGATCTTCCAGCGATGTCGTCCGAGCCACTCGCCTGGCTCGCTGCCCGGGCACGCAACGCGCGGGATGAGCCCTCGTGAGCGGAGTCAGGCGAGGTGTTCAACGAAGAAGTACGTCTTCTCGGCGCGGACCTTGACCGGTCACCATGGTCGTGGCCCGCGCCGAAAACGTGTGGCGCAAGGAGCCCCAGGAGGAGTGGCGGTTTGAAACGCCTGACTGTCGTTTACGTTCGCTCTGGAGACCGCGACGGCTAGCGAAATGCCCTGGGCTTCGGACAACACATGCAGCTTGCTGCCCTTCTTGCCGCCTTCCTCTCCTCACTAGCCGAGGACTTCCGCGGCTGGGAAGTAACGCGCACCTGAGAAGGCGGGCAGCAGTTCCTCGGTCAGACCGCGGACACCTGGAGGGCGGTGAGGATCAGCGAGGGCGACGGCCCGCTGCTGAGTTCCACGCATTTCTCACGAGTACGGCGGAGGCTGCCCCACACTCTTAGTCTCCGTACTCTTAGTCTCCGTCAGTGAAACCAGGCACGATAACATCATCGGCGAACGATGAATCGACCGACTCCTCGTCAGTGAAACCAGGCACGATAACATCATCGGCGAACGATGAATCGACCGACTCCTCGTCAGTGAAACCAGGCACGATAACATCGTCGCAGAAGGAGCAGGCGACGGGCCCGGAGGGCTCGACTGCCAGGGCGTTGGCCTGGACCGGGGCGACAAGCAGAGCGGACGCTGCTGCAATTACGGTGATAGTCACTCGCCTAAGTGTGACACTCATGGTTCAGCTCCCTTATTGAATCACCAGAAGTCAAGAGGAGAAGTAATCCATGAGCAGCCTGACAGAATTGGATAGCCAATACCGTTGGCCCCCCTGACGACCGTCTGCCTCTTTCCCCGTGGCGGGCTTCCTGGAACTTAGAAGATATCGGTGTCGCGAGTTCATCACCATCAGTAATGACTACTCACAAGATCGATGCTTCACGACGGTCAGTCGGCTTGTCTGCAGCTGATTCAGCTGGTCCGGTTGGGAGCTGGCTGCGGGCCCGCCCATCGTGCCTTGTAGGCTCGGTCCCGGCCGGCTCCAGCCGGGGGCTGCTGGACATGGCCCCTTCGACGACCCGTCTGCGGCGGCTGAGATGTGTCGTTGGTGGCCCCACATGGGCTTCAGGGCTTCACTCTCATGGACGTTGGCTGCGCTGACGCCCACGAGGAGGGGCAGTCCGTTCGCGTCCGATAGGACGTGCATCCCGGAACCCGGCCTACCGCGGTCCACGGGCTCGGACCTGTGATTTCGCTTCCTTTTCGCCTGACGCGGGCGGAGTCGAGGACGGCCCGGGAGAGATCGAGCAGCTGCGCGTCGTCGAGTTGGTGCCGGCCGCACACCCCACACACACCCGCCCTGGACTAGATGACCGTCAGTGCGCGGTGGACTTCGATATGCCGAAACACGGTGACAGAGCCCGCCATGCTTCGGCATCTCCAAATCCACCGCCCATCGCCGGTTCATGATCTGGTCCAGGGCCGGCGTCTGGGGACGGTTGCACGAAGCGGTCCTCGACAGGATCGACGAGTGCGGCCTGCTCGATCTGTCCCGAACGGTCCTCGACTCGGCCCACGTCAGGGCGAAAAGGTGCCCCTATGGTTTTCGTCAAGCGGTAGCGATCTTGGGGGGTTCGTAGAAAGTGCCGTCCCGGAGCATGGCGAAGAGGACGTCGATGCGGCGTCGAGCGAGGCAGACGAGGGCGGCGAGGTAGAAGGCTCGCTTGAGCTGTTTGTTGCCTCGCCGGGAGGGGTGCTCGCTGCGTATTGAGGAGCCGGATCTGCGGGTGGCGGGTGCGAGTCCGGCGTAGGCGGCCAGGTGGCCTGCGGTGGCGAAGCCGCTGCCGTCGCCGACGTCGATGAGGATGCGGGCTGCGGTCCTGACCTCGATGCCGGGCATGGAGGTCAGGACCTGCGAAAGAGGGTGCGCCTCCAGCAGTTCCTCGATCCTGGCGGCGAGGAGTTGGCGCTGGTCGAGCACGGCGGTCAGCGAGGCGGCCAGGCTGGGGACGATCAGCGCCGCAGCGTCTGTGCCGGGCACCACGACGGTCTGTTCGTCGAGCGCGTCGAAGATGTCCTCGACGAGACGCTCGGCCATGCGCGGTGCCTTGGGCTGCAGCATGGATATCAGCCGTCGTCTGCCGGCTTTCCGCAACTGTGCTGGTGAGCCATAGCGTTCAAGAAGGAACAAGACTGCCGGGTGATCCAGGCGAGGGCCCAGGACCCGCTCGAGCGAGGGGTGGATTTGTGTCAGCAGCCCGCGCAACCGGTTCTTGGTGCGGGTGACCTTGCCAGCCAGGTCGTCGTCGAAGCCGACGAGCATGTTCAGCTCGGCGACGGTTTCATCGTCCGGTGCCAGGTCCCGCAGAGTGTGCGGCATGGTGCGGGCGGCATCGGCGATGACCGCAGCGTCCCGGGCGTCGGTCTTCGACTCACCGGGGTAGAGGTCGGCGATCCGCCGCATTGTCAGCCCTGGCAGATAGGCGACACGACAGCCCGCGTCGCGGGCCACGGCCAGCGGCAGAGCCCCGATCGAGGCCGGCTGGTCCACCACGACCAGCACCGTTCCGTGCCTGGCCTGCAGCTTCTGGAACAGCTCACGCAGCCGCGGTTCACTGTTGGGCAGCGGCTTGTCGGACACCTTCTTGCCCGCCGGAGTCAGTGCGGTGCCGTGATGCTCGCCCTTGCCAACGTCCAGACCGAGGTAGACATCGATCGCGCCCTCGTCGCTGACTTACCCCTCCCCAGCAGCCTCTTCCCGGCCTCATCTACGGCATCAGCATGCCGGCATCCACGTTACGAAGGCCTCCTTGCACTGGGACTGTAAGACGTTCGGCCCTGTCTCACTTTCGGTGGTGACGGAGCGTGGTGCTATCCGAGGAGGGTGCGGTGGCGAAGTAGGGTGAGGCCTGCTCGTCCGTGCATCTGGCGCGCGATCCGCTTGGTCTTGGTGTTGACGCCCTCGGTGGGGCCGTTGCTGTACGGAAGCGTGAGTGCGGCGTTGACGGCGTCGCGGTCTCGTTCCAGCCCCCGTGTGAAGGCATGCAGGTGGGGCAGGTCGGCGCCGCGGACCTGGGTGGCCCAGCGCGTAAGCGCGTCGGCGTTGCCGGTGTGAGGTGTAAGGAGCGGGGCGAAGTCCCTGATGCCTGGAGCCAGTTGGGTCATCTCGCGGCAGGCGGCGGTGAGCTTGGCCAGGAGCTCGTATTGCTCGGCTTTGAGGTTGTCTGGCCTGGTCAGCAGCATCCGGGTGAGCCGGCGCGGGGAGATGTGGCTGCGGTCGGCGTCCGCACGGCCTTGGTTGATGTACTTGTGCAGGAGATT
>NZ_JBIVUF010000038.1:0-26082 GCF_044757085.1 Streptomyces sp. NPDC091376
GCAGGGGGGACCCTGTGGGAGAGTAGGACACCGCCGAACAATCATTGAGCCTCAACCCCCGGACCCTGTCCGGGGGTTGAGGCATTTCTGCGTCCACTTGCAGTTCGTTTCCTAAGCTGTGCGCATGCGCTATGACCTGGTGATCTTCGACAACGACGGTGTGCTCGTCGACAGTGAGCCCATCTCCAACACCATCCTGGCCGGCTATCTGACCGAGTTGGGGCACCCCACCTCTTACGAGGATTCCCTGCGCGACTACATGGGGGCCGCCGTACACCGGGTGCACGACCTCGTGCTGGAGAGGACCGGGAGCCGCTTGCCGGCCGACTTCGACGAGACCCTGCATTCCCGCGTGTTCGCCGCCTTCGAGCGCGAGCTGGAAGCGGTGCAGGGGGCGGACGTCGTTCTGGGCAAGCTGGCTGCTGACGGGGTGGCCTACTGCGTGGCGTCATCAGGGAGCCACGAGCGGATCCGGGTCGGGCACCGGAAGACCGGGATGGACGCGTGGTTCCGGGACGAGAACATCTTCAGCGCGCAGGACGTGGGCCGGGGGAAGCCGGCACCGGACCTCTTCCTCCACGCCGCCGAGCACATGGGGGTGGCGCCGGAGCGGTGCGTCGTGGTCGAGGACAGCCCGCTCGGGGTCGCGGCGGCCAGGGCGGCCGGGATGGACGTGTACGGGTTCACCGCGATGACGGCGGCCCGGAAGCTCGCCGGCGCCAACGGGCACTTCGTGGACATGGGGGAGTTGCCGGGATTGCTCGCGTGATCCATCTACCCATGGGTAGATGAGCCGCTTACGCTGTGCGGCCATGACGGATGCGCGGTTGCGGCACGGTCGGGCCTCGTTGGCGCTGAGCTTCTTTGTCCAGGGCGTGACCTTTGCGCTGCTCGTGACCCGAATACCCGCGATTCAGGACCGGTACGGGATATCCGACGCGCTGCTGCCGCTGTTCCTGGCGGCCGTGCCGATCCTGGCCGGTGTCGGCAGCGTGGGCACCGAGAAGCTGGTCGCCCGGGTCCGGCCTGGTGTCGTTCTGCGGTGGTCGCAGCCGGTTGTGCTGCTCTCGCTGCTGGGTGTGGGGGCGGGCAGCGAGCTGTGGCATGTGGCCGTGGCGCTGGGGGCGTTCGGGCTGGCCGTCGGTGCCCTGGACGCCTCGATGAACATGCTCGGGGTGAGCCTGCAGCGCGCGTACGGGCGCAGCATCATGCTCGGCTTCCACGCCACGTACAGCCTCGGTGGGATCGTCGGTGCGTCGCTGGCCTGGGTCGGGGCGCACTGGGACCTGCCGCTTGTGGTGTCGTATCTGCCGGTGGTGGCCGTGCTGCTGCCGGCGGCGCTCGTCGGTAGCAGCTGGTACGTGGACGCGGGCGAGCGGCGGGGCCGTGACGCGGAGCGGGCACCGGTCGGTGGGGGAGCGGGCGTCTCGTTCAGGCTGCTGCTGCCGCTGTGCCTGGTGATGACGTTCGCGTACATCGGTGACTCGACGGTCTCCAATTGGAGCGCGAAGTACCTTCAGGACGTCCTGGGGAGCTCGGAGGAGCTGGCAACGGTCCCGTACAACGCGTACATGGTGACGACGTTGCTGGGGCGGACCGTGGGGGATCTCGGCGTACGGCGCTTCGGGGCGGTGGCGGTCGTGCGGTGCGGGACGGTACTGGCCGCGGGCGGGTTCGCGGTGGTCGCGGTGGCTCCCGGGCCGTGGCTGGGGCTCGTCGGGTTCACCTTGCTGGGGCTGGGTCTGTGTGTGATCGTCCCGCAGACCTTTGCGGCGGCGGGGCGGCAGGCCGTTGAGAGCGGCAATCCGGGGGCGAGCGATGTGGCCGTTGCACGTCTGAACATCTTCAACTATGTGGGGTTCTTGATCGGCTCGCCGTTGGTCGGAGCTTTGGGGGACACGTGGAACTACCGGGGAGCGATGCTCGTTCCGATGGTGTTGGTGCTTGTGACGCTGTTGTATGCCCGGTCGTTCGCGGCGGAGTCCGACCGATACGGTGGCGAGCATGAGCGGCCGCGCATTGTTGATGTGGGACGAAGCGGTAACGAAGTATGACTTCGGGGCCAGTCATCCGATGGATCCGGTTCGGCTGGCGCTGACCATGGGGTTGGTGCGGGCGTACGGACTGGACCGCGCTGTGGATGTGGTGTCGGCGAAGCCGGCCGGGGATTCGACGCTGCGACTGGTCCACCGTGAGGACTATGTGGCGGCGGTGCGAGCGGCTTCCGAGAACCCTCGGGCGGCGGACCAGTCGTACGGGCTGGGAACGATGGACGACCCGGCCTTCGCCGGTATGCACGAGGCGTCCGCGCTGATCGCCGGGCAGTCGGTCGGGGCCGCGGAAGCGGTGTGGCGGGGCGAAGCCGAGCACGCGGTGAACTTCGCGGGCGGGCTGCACCATGCGATGCCGGGGGCGGCCTCGGGATTCTGCATCTACAACGACGCGTCGTTGGCGATCGCGAGGCTGCTGGAGCTCGGTGCCGAGCGGGTCGCGTACGTGGATGTCGACGTGCATCACGGGGACGGGGTGCAGGCTGCTTTCTGGGACGACCCGAGGGTGCTGACGATTTCGCTGCACGAGCATCCGCGGATGCTCTTCCCTGGCACGGGATGGCCCGAGGAGACGGGCGGGCCGGGGCCCGCCGAGGGCTCGGCCGCGAATGTGGCGCTGCCGGCGGGCACCGGCGACGAGGGCTGGCTGCGCGCGTTCCACGCGGTCGTGCCGGAACTGCTGGCGGACTTCCGGCCACAGGTGCTGGTGACCCAGCACGGGGCGGACACGCACTTCGAGGATCCGCTGGCACATCTTGCGGTGTCGCTGGACGCTCAGCGGCTGGTGCAGGAGGCGTGTCACGAGCTCGTGCACGAGTGCGTCGAGGGCGGTCGGTGGGTCGCGCTCGGCGGTGGCGGATACGCGGTGGTCGATGTGGTGCCGAGGTCCTGGACGCATCTGGTCGGGATCGCGGGACATGCGCCGGTGGATCCCGAGTCGGTGATCCCGGCGTCGTGGCGGGACGAGGTGTACGCGCGGACGCGGCAGTTGGGGCCCGGGCGGATGACGGACGGGCGTACCCCCGGCTGGCGGTCCTGGGAGGACGGATACGACCCGGCGGACCGGCTGGACCAGGCGGTGCTGGCGACACGGCGTGCGGTGTTCCCGCTGCGCGGGATGCTGACGTAGCCCTCGGCCGACCGCTGTCTCCCACCGCGCCCGGAGCGTATCGCTCGTTACGCCGACTGTGCGGATTTGCCGGGGTTTTTGAGGTGCGGTCCCAGGCGCTGCGGGAGCATCGGCGGTGTGTTGAGCAGGGGAGCGTTGCGGGCGCATTTGTTGGCGGCGAGGCTGGCCGGTCCGGTGGCCACGTCGCGGGAGGAGAGTCTGCGGAGCTATCGGCTGTTCGCGGCCCGGGACCCGCGGGTCACGCTCGGGCTCGACCCCGAATGGGCCTGGGGCGAGCGGGATTTGATCGCGCTGATGGCCGACAAGTGCGGGGTCTCCGGTGACCCGGATCATGTTTCCGGCCAGGATGTGATCGATCCGGAACGCACCTTGAGCGGGCTCGACGCGTTCGCCGAACGGCTGGCGACGGTGGCCCGGCACAAGGGAGCGGTGCTGATCGGGACCGGGCATCCGCACCGGCTGCTCGGGTTCTACGCCGAGCTGGCAGACGCTCTGTCGGCAGCGGGCTGTCTCGTCCTCACACCCGCGCAGGGGCGATGTATCGACATAACGACCCGGTTCGGGCTACGCACGTACAACCTCGAGTACGTA
Source organism: Streptomyces sp. NPDC091376 (assembly GCF_044757085.1). Lineage (NCBI taxonomy): Bacteria > Bacillati > Actinomycetota > Actinomycetes > Kitasatosporales > Streptomycetaceae > Streptomyces > Streptomyces sp. NPDC091376. The sequence goes on from NZ_JBIVUF010000038.1 coordinate 3,772, forward strand.
CGAGGAGTTGCGCTGGTGCGGGAACCCGGCGTACGGGAAACCGGGTGTGAGACCGGCGTACACACCCATTCACCCCTGCCGGTTCGGATCGCGCTGGAGGGGGTGGCCGAGGCGGGGAGCCCCGTGCCCGAGCTGGTGATCGGCGACCATGGCTGGGTCTGCGGCGCAGGTCAGCTCGGTTTCGACGCCATCGGTCTGGCGGATACGGACGATCCCGCGCTGTTCGTCGGCGAGGCCGAGGGCCGGGTGTCGGTCGCCGTTCCGCTTGATGACGCTGTGCGGTCCGATTACTACCGGCCGCTTACTCGCTATGTACTCAATCGAGCGTGTCTGTCACAGTAAACGGCCGATGGCTGCTCCTCTTCCCCACTCGCATCACCCGCCCCTAGTCTGGGGAGTGAGCGCACCGCGACGAAGAGTCACCGGAGGGGAAGCCGGTGTGCGTCGTGTGCGGAAGGTACAGGTGGGTCATGGCTGCTGGCGAGAGGCCTCTCAACGAGGTCAAGTTCCTGACCGTGGCGGAAGTCGCCTCGGTGATGCGCGTGTCGAAGATGACCGTGTACCGCTTGGTGCACAGCGGTCATCTGCCGGCGATCCGGGTGGGCAGGTCCTTCCGGGTCCCGGAGCAAGCGGTTCACGAGTACCTCCGCGAGTCCTTTGTGGGGGTCGAATCGGCCTGAGTCTCCCCTCGGATTACAAGCTCGGAGCTCGTGCCGGTAGGCTAGGCCGACGTAGGTCGTGTGGGCCCAGACAGCCCCGCACCGAGTGAAGAGAAGTGAGCGAGGGTAGTCGTGGGCTCTGTTATCAAGAAGCGGCGCAAGCGGATGGCGAAGAAGAAGCACCGCAAGCTGCTCAAGCGCACGCGTGTTCAGCGTCGCAACAAGAAGTAAGCGGCACCTGTCCGCAGTGCCGTGGCCCTTTCACCCGATGGTGAAAGGGCCACGGTGCGTTCTGGGCGTTGAACCGTCGATGTCGTGCGTTGGGACCAAAGAGCCGTGAAGAAGGCCCTGCGGTCATCACAGCGCAACATCAACCCGCTACGGTGACGCATAGCCAGGACCGAACGGAAGGCGCTGATCTTGGGCAAGGTCGTGCTCGTCACCGGTGTGGCCCGGCAGCTCGGGGGCCGCTTCGTACGCCGCATCCAGCGGGATCCCGAAGTGGACCGGGTGGTGGGCGTCGACGCGGTGACTCCCGAGCACCAACTCGGCGATGCCGATTTCGTGCGGGCCGACATCCGACAGCCCGCCATAGCCCGAGTACTGGCCGAGCACGCCGTCGACACCGTCGTCCACATGGACGTCACGGGCACGCCCCTCGGGGCCGGCGGCCGCACGTCGGTCAAGGAGACCAACGTCATCGGCACCATGCAACTGCTCGGGGCCTGTCAGAAGTCGCCGACCGTCCGGCGCCTGGTCGTCAAGTCCAGCACGAGTGTGTACGGCTCCGCGCCGCGGGACCCGGCCGTCTTCACCGAAACCACGCCGCCCAAGTCCCTGCCGAGCGGCGGCTTCGCCAAGGACGCGGTGGAGGTCGAGGGGTACGTACGCGGCTTCGCGCGCCGCAGGCCGGATGTGGCCGTGTGCGTGCTGCGCTTCGCGAACATCCTCGGACCGCGGGCCGACTCCCCGCTCGCCGACTACTTCTCGCTCCCCGTGATGCCGACCGTTCTCGGCTACGACCCCCGGCTTCAGTTCGTGCACGAGGACGACGTCATCGAGGTGCTGCGGATCGCCTCCCACGAGCCCCGCAGGGGAACGCTGAACAGCGGCACCTTCAATATCGCGGGCGACGGCGTCCTGCTGCTGTCGCAGTGCTCGCGCAGGCTCGGCCGCCCGACGGTGCCGGTGCTGCTGCCGGCCGTCACCTGGGTCGGTTCCGCGCTGCGCACGGTCGGCGTGACCGACTTCTCACCGGAGCAGATCCGGCTGCTCACCCACGGCCGGGTCGTCAGCACCGTCCAGATGCGCGAGACCCTCGGCTTCACCCCGGCCTACACGACCGCGGAGACCTTCGCCGACTTCGCGCGCAGCCGTGGACCCGGCCTGCTGCCGCCGGAGGCCCTTGCGAGGGCGGTCGACAGGGTAGCCGCCCTGCCGATGGCCGGTGGCGCCAAGGCCGCCGACAGCACCACTCAGAGCGCCGGATAAGGAGCGCAAGCAACGATGGCGGACGCCAAGGTCATTCCGTTCGACGACGACCGGTCGCGCAACGGCGCGCCGCAGCGCTCGGTGCGGCGCCGTACGGGGGCGGGCCGGCGGAAATCCGTGGCCGAGTCCGCGCGTGAGATCCCGGTCGGTTCCGTCCCCGGACAGCTGGGCGGGGAGCGGGCGGCGCCGGGCGATGCCGCCGCCGGTGACGCCACGGACCCGGTGACGGCGTCCGACGGGGCGTCGCCTGTGCCGGGCGCCGGCGGCTGGGACGAGCGCATCGCGGGCGGGCTGGCGTTCCTGCGGCGCCGGCTCACCGGTGACTACGACGTCGACGAGTTCGGCTACGACAAGGAACTCACCGACCAGGTCCTCATGTCGCTGCTGCGGCCGATGTACGCGAAGTACTTCCGCGTCGAGGTGAAGGGCATCGAGAACATCCCGTCGGAGGGCGGGGCGCTCGTCGTGGCCAACCACTCCGGGACCCTGCCGCTGGACGGGCTGATGATGCAGGTCGCCGTCCACGACAACCATCCCGCCGGGCGGCATCTGCGGCTGCTCGCCGCGGACCTGGTCTTCGTCCTGCCGGTGATAAACGAGCTGGCGCGGAAGGCCGGGCACACGCTGGCGTGCACGGAGGACGCGGAACGGCTCCTGCAGCAGGGTGAGGTCGTCGGCGTCATGCCGGAGGGCTTCAAGGGCATCGGTAAGCCCTTCAGCGAGCGCTACAAGCTGCAGCGCTTCGGGCGGGGCGGCTTCGTCTCGACGGCGCTTCGGGCGGGGACGCCGATCGTGCCCTGCTCGATCGTCGGGGCGGAGGAGATCTATCCGATGATCGGTAACGCGAAAACGCTGGCGCGGCTGCTGGGGTTCCCGTACTTCCCGATCACGCCGACGTTCCCCTGGCTCGGTCCGCTGGGGGCGGTGCCGCTGCCGACGAAGTGGACGATCCAGTTCGGTGAGCCGATTCCGACGGACGGCTATCCGCCGGAAGCGGCGGAGGACCCGATGCTGATGTTCAACCTGACGGACCAGGTGCGGGAGCAGATCCAGCACACGCTGTACAAGCTGCTGGTGCAGCGCAGGTCCGTCTTCTTCTGAGCCGGGGGGAGCCCCGGTTCGCAACCCCGGACCCCAGCACGAAGGGAGGGGGAGGGATACGCGGTGAGCGTATCCCTCCCCCTCCCTTCGCCTTTCAGCGGCCTACGGCATGTCCTCGGTGTCGATGCCCAGGCCCGGCAGCAGCCCGGGCAGCAGCGGCGGGATCGTCACATCCGGCACGGGATCGGCCGGATCCGGAAGTCCTCCGGACGGAGACGGGGACGTGCTGTTCTGCGGGGGGTCGAGCAGGCCCCCGGTGTTGCCACCGAGCAGCCCGTCGTCCTCCGTGGCGCCGGAGCCGGACGGCTGGGGCCGGTTGTTCCCGTCCGTCCCGCCCTCGGAGGGCATGGACGGCGACGGGTCGTACTTCCCCGAGGGACCTGAGGAGTCCTGCGGGGTCGATCCGGGCTGCTGAGACCCGCCGCGCTCGGTCTCGGGAGCGACGGGCAGCAGCGACCGGAGCGGTCCGACCTCCTGGTCTATGGCGTCGAAGACCGAACTCACCTCGTCGCGGACGTCGGTGAGCTGGGCGGGGAGACGATCCCGCAGCCCGTTCCACGTCTCGCGGTGGGAGGTGGAGAAGGAGGACAGCGTGGCGATGGGGGCGAGCGAGCCGTCCCGCTCGTACGCCTGGTGGAGCAGGCGGTGGCCCTCGGACGCGTCGTGGCGCATTCCGCTGAGGGCCCGTCTGACCTCGATCACCGACTCGTGGTCCAGCTCGCCGGCTCTACCGCGCTCCATGAGGCGGCGGGCTTCGCTCAGCCTGGTCGAGGCCTGGTCGAGATAGATCTCGCCGCGGTCCGCGTCGTCGTCGGCCATGCCCAGCTTGAGGTCCTCCATGCCCCGCTTGAGCCCGTACAGGGAATCACCGGGGAGGGCGTCCGAGCTGGCGGCGGCCACTCCTCCGAAGGCACCGGCCGCCACTCCGACGGTGAGTCCGCCGGCCGCGAGGCCCTTGGACCAGCGGGAGCGCGGACGCAGTTTCCGCAGTGGGGAGGCCCGGTGTGCGCCGCGGCGGGAGGCCCGCTGCTCCGGCACCGTGGGGCCTCTGGACGCACCGCTGTCCGCGGCGGTGCCTTCCAGGAGCATCGCTTCCATGGCGGCCACGAGCTGGGCTCGCTGCACCACCTTTACCTCGGGATCCAACTCCGGCTTCGGCGTTTCACCGAGGCCGTTCGCCAGGGCCAACAGCCGCCCTTGTCCGGCCGGTTCGGCCGGATCCTCGGGCTGCTCGGCCGCCGTACCCCGGAGCGTCTGATTCTCCAGGGCCTGGGCGAAGGCGTTCGCCCGCCGGTGCGCCGAAACGTTCGCGATCACTGGCGGCACCTCCTCTCGTCATGACGGTCGACTCCCCGGGGGGTCCGGAAGGTTGCACGCCTTGAGCACATCCACACAAAAGAGTGAGTGGCTGCGGGCATGGCGTGACCGCAGGGAGCCTGCATTCCGCACAACGAGCGGCTCGGCGATTGGGTTACGCGCGGAGGATGATCGGACCAGTGCGTCATCAAGGGCTCACGGATGGTGAGTTGAGGGTGGACGGGCCGGGGACTGGGCGCGTGGGGGAGGTGTGGGGGTGTGGGGGGCACGAATGGGACGGGACCGGTGGTCAGCGTGCGTCGTCGGGAAGGAGCCGGGCCAGTGTGCGCACGGCACGGTACTGCAGGGTCTTGATCGCGCCCTCGTTCTTCCCCATCACCCGTGCGGTCTCGGCGACCGAGAGGCCCTGGAGGAAGCGCAGGGTCACACACTCCTGCTGCTGTGGATTGAGTTTGCGGACCGCCTCCAGCAGCGAGGCGTTGGACAGCGATTCGAGAACCGAGTCCTCGGGGCTGCGCTCGACCTCGTTGGCGTCGAGCATCTCGCCGGTGGTCACTTCCAGTCGGAAGCGGCTCGACTTGAAATGGTCGGCGACCAGATTGCGGGCGATGGTGACCAGCCAGGCGCCGAAGTCGCGGCCCTGCCAGGTGAAGGTGGAGATGCGACGCAGGGCGCGCAGGAAGGTCTCGCTCGTGAGGTCCTCCGCCGTCGCCTTCCCGCCCACGCGGTAGTAGATGTAGCGGTAGACGGTGTCGCTGTACTGGTCGTAGAGCCTGCCGAAGGCTTCGGCCTCGCCGGCCTGGGCGCGCTCGACGAGCTCCATCATGCGTGCGCTGTCGCTGTCGGCGACGGGGCGGCGGGCGGTGGTCGAGGTGGCGGCGTGCCGTCCGCCCCGTCTGCCCGTCTCACGGCCGTCTCCCGGCCTCCCGCCGTCGACGACGCTGCTGCGCGCCGGCACCTTCTCGATGCCGTCGGTCAGGGCGTAACAAGGGCCGGCCGGGCCGAGAGCGGCAGGGCTCGGCACGGCGAAGGCGGGGCCGGCGTACGCGGTGGGGACGAAGCCGCGCAAGTGGTCGAGGACCGTTGCGCGGAGCGTAGCCAGGCCCGAGGCGTCAACCCCGACGTGTGGGTACACGGGACTCCCAGAGGCAGAGCTTCCATCACGTTCAGTACGGGGACGTTCACTCGTCGTGGCGACGGGTGGGGTCCCTAATGCGTCTGAGGAGAATAACGCTTCGTACAGGCAGTGCTACACCCAGTTGCTCAAATCATCGAATCCGTCGCTTCTGTTACGGCAATGCAGCGCATCCAGTCGCAGATTGTGATCGCTTGTTGATCGGATTACTTCGTCATCTGCTGCGGGGTGTGATGGGTTGTGCTCATGTGGGTGCATCCGGACTGGCGGGCGGCCCGGAGGGGTATGGGGCCCGGAATGCCGCGTGCCGGGTACGGCGCGCCGTAGCCGGAGCCGGAGTCGGAGTCGTCGCCCGGAGCCGGAGCATCGGGGCTTGGAGCGTCGGAGTCCGGCTGCCGGACTCCGACGGGCGCGCGCGACCGCCTGGGCGTCAGCGCCTGCGCCGGTGCAGCGCCACGGCCGCGGCCGTACCGCCCGCGATCGCCCCGACACCCGCGGCTGCCGGGATGCCGACCTTGGCGGCCTTGCGGCCGGTGCGGTAGTCGCGCAGCCGCCATTCCCGCTCGCGCGCGTGCTTGCGCAGCTTGGTGTCCGGGTTGATGGCGTACGGGTGCCCGACGAGGGAGAGCATCGGGATGTCGTTGTGCGAGTCGCTGTACGCCGCGCAGCGCGTCAGGTCGAGGTTCTCGGCGCCCGCCAGGGCCCGTACCGCCTCGGCCTTCGCCGGGCCGTGCAGCGGCTCGCCCACGAGCTTGCCGGTGTAGACGCCGTCGACGGACTCGGCGACCGTGCCGAGCGCGCCGGTCAGCCCGAGCCGGCGGGCGATGATCGTCGCGGTCTCGATGGGCGCGGCGGTGACGAGCCACACCTTCTGGCCCGCGTCGAGATGGGCCTGGGCGAGGGCGCGGGTGCCGGGCCAGATGCGGTCCGCCATGTACTCGTCGTAGATCTCCTCGCCGATCGACATCAGCTCGGAGACGCGGTGGCCCTTGACGATGGACAGCGCGGACTCGCGGACGTCCTGCATGTGTTCGGGGTCCTCGACCCCGGCGAGCCGGAACCACGTCTGCTGCCAGGCGAACCTCGCCAGCTCGCGGCGCTGGAAGAACTTCCGCTTGTACAGGCCACGCCCGAAGTGGAAGATCGCGGCGCCCTGCATGACGGTGTTGTCCAGGTCGAAGAAGGCTGCGGCGCTGACGTCCCCGACGACGGGGAAGACGGGCTCGGCCGGCGCGGCGCCCGCCGCGTCCGCCCGTGCCTGAGCGGAGTCCGCTTCGTACTGCTGCGAGGTCTTGCGCGCTGCCTCGGCGGCGGCCTCGCCTGCGAGGACGCTCCGTGCGGTGGCGGAGCGCCTACGGGGGGTGAGCCATCCCAGTGCGGCCATGTCGTGAGCATAGCCAGTCTGTTCGGTACTTCCTGACTCACCGGGATGCGAAGGCGTGAACTCTCCGGGGCCGGATTGTTAAACGGGCCGTTCGGGCGGATGCGGGGACGGGCGGAGAATGGGGGGCATGAGTCCTGTGCTGCGGCGTACGAAGAAGAAGGCCGACGAGCGTGTGGTGACCCTGATCGGGAAGCCCGGATGTCACCTCTGTGACGACGCGAGGTCCGTGGTCCAGGAGGTGTGCGCCGAGACGGGCGCGTCCTGGGAGGAGAAGGACATCACCCAGGACGAGGAGCTGCACCGGGCGTACTGGGAGCAGATCCCGGTGGTGCTGGTGGACGGGGAGCAGCACACGTTCTGGCGGGTGGACGCCGGCCGGCTCCGTCGCGAACTGGGGCAATGACCCGAAAGGCGGTTACCATCGTGGGCGTTTTGTTGGGGTCTCGGGGGCGTGGCCGTAAGGAGTGTGTACCGCTTTGCCCCCTTCGGGTTTTCAACGGACAGGAGCGGTCCGCGGTTCCGGAATCGCGCGATCTGCTCGCGTGACCCCGGTCACTTTGCACGGACAAAGCGGACACCATCTTTGTGCACGCGTTCACAAAGACATAGCCTGCATTCGACGGGGCGGTCCTGGGACGCATGGCCGCCTGCAGCCTCGCTCATCCCGCAGGAGCACCGTGGCAACTGGCCGAACCCACCGACCGGCGACTCGTAGCCGAGGAATCCCCGAGGCCACCGTCGCCCGGCTTCCGCTGTACCTCCGCGCGCTCACCGCGCTGTCGGAGCGCTCGGTGCCGACGGTCTCCTCCGAGGAGCTCGCGGCTGCCGCGGGAGTCAACTCCGCGAAGCTGCGCAAGGACTTCTCCTACCTCGGTTCCTACGGGACCCGTGGCGTCGGCTACGACGTGGAGTACCTCGTCTACCAGATCTCCCGTGAGCTCGGCCTCACCCAGGACTGGCCGGTCGTGATCGTCGGTATCGGTAACCTCGGCGCCGCACTCGCCAACTACGGCGGGTTCGCCTCCCGTGGCTTCCGGGTCGCCGCGCTGATCGACGCCGACCCCGCGATGGCCGGCAAGCCGGTCGCCGGGATCCCCGTCCAGCACACCGACGAGCTGGAGAAGATCATCTCGGACAACGGCGTGTCCATCGGGGTCATCGCGACCCCCGCGGGCGCCGCCCAGCAGGTGTGCGACCGGCTCGTCGCCGCCGGTGTCACCTCCATCCTGAACTTCGCGCCCACCGTCCTCTCGGTGCCGGACGGTGTGGACGTACGCAAGGTCGACCTCTCGATCGAGCTGCAGATCCTCGCCTTCCACGAGCAGCGCAAGGCGGGCGAGGAGACCGAGGCCGAGGCCGACGTCGAAACGGTCGTGCCGCCCGTCGCCACACGTGCACCCGCCACCGGGGCCGCAGGCCGGAAGGGACCCGACGGGGACGTGCCCGCCGTGATGCCGGCATGAGCCTCCTGGTCGTCGGACTCAGCCATCGCAGCTCGCCGGTGAGCGTGCTGGAGCGGGCCTCGCTGTCCGTGGACGCGCAGAACAAGCTGCTGCAGGACACGCTCGCCGCGGAGCCCGCGGCGGAAGCGGCCGTCCTCGCCACGTGCAACCGCATCGAGCTCTACGCCGACGTGGACAAGTTCCACGCCGGTGTCGCCGAGCTGTCCACGCTGCTGTCCCAGCACAGCGGGGTCGGCCTGGAGGAGCTCACCCCTTATCTCTATGTGCACTACGAGGACCGGGCCGTCCACCACCTGTTCTCGGTGGCCTGCGGGCTGGACTCGATGGTCGTCGGCGAGGGCCAGATCCTCGGCCAGATCAAGGACTCCCTCGCGCTCGGCCAGGAGCTGCACACGGCGGGCAGGCTGCTGAACGACCTGTTCCAGCAGTCGCTGCGGGTCGGCAAGCGCGCCCACAGCGAGACCGGGATCGACCGGGCCGGGCAGTCGCTCGTGACCTTCGGACTGGAGCAGCTCGCCGACGGCACGCCCACCGACGCATGGGCTTACGGCAAGCGGGCCCTCGTCATCGGCGCGGGGTCGATGTCCTCGCTCGCCGCCGCGACGCTGGCGCGGGCCGGGGTCGCCGAGGTCGTCATCGCCAACCGCACGCAGGAGCGTGCCGAGCGGCTGGTACAGATCCTCACCGAGCCCGGCGGTACGGGCGTGGCGGCCCGGGCCGTCGACATGGCCGCGGTGGGCACGGAGCTGACACGTGCCGATGTCGTCGTCTCGTGCACCGGGGCGACCGGCCTGGTGCTGAGGGCCGACGCGGTCGAGTCCGCGCTGAAGGACCGCGAGGAGCCGCTGGCGCTGCTCGACCTCGCCATGCCCCGGGACATCGACGCCGCGATCCACCGGCTCGACGGGGTCCGCCTCATCGACATCGAGTCGCTGGCCGAGGCGTCCGCGGACGCCCCGATGGCCGCCGACGTCGACCAGGTGCGCACCATCGTCGCCGACGAGGTCGCCGCCTTCGGTGCCGCCCAGCGCGCCGCGCACATCACCCCGACCGTGGTCGCCCTGCGCACCATGGCCGCCGATGTGGTGGCCGGTGAGGTGGCCCGGCTCGAGGGCCGGCTGCCCGACCTGGACGAGCGGCAGCGCGCCGAGATCGCCCAGACCGTGCGCCGTGTCGTCGACAAACTCCTGCACGCGCCGACCGTGCGCATCAAGCAGCTCGCCGCCGAGCCCGGCGGTGCCGGGTACGCGGACGCGCTGCGCACACTCTTCGACCTCGACCCGGAGACGGTCGCCTCCGTCAGCCGGGCCGACGTGAACGACGCCGACATCAAGAACCGAGGGCGAGTATGACCACCGAGAGGGCATGGGGGACCGAACGGCCCCTGCGGCTCGGAACCAGGCGCAGCAAGCTCGCCATGGCCCAGTCCGGGCAGGTGGCGGAGGCGGTACGGCAGTTGACGGGCCGTCCCGTCGAGCTCGTCGAGATCACCACGTACGGCGACACCTCCCGGGAGCACCTGGCGCAGATCGGCGGCACCGGTGTGTTCGTCACCGCGCTGCGCGACGCGCTGCTCGCGGACGAGGTCGACTTCGCGGTGCACTCGCTGAAGGACCTGCCGACCGCGCAGCCGGACGATCTGGTGCTGGCCGCGATCCCGAAGCGCGAGGACCCGCGTGACGTGCTGATCGCCCGGGACGGGCTGACGCTGGACCGGCTGCCGCACGGCGCCCGGATCGGCACCGGCTCGCCGCGCCGGACGGCGCAGCTCAACGCGTACGCCCGCTCGCACGGGCTGCGGATCGAGACCGTGCCGATCCGCGGGAACATCGACACCCGCATCGGTTTCGTACGGAACGGGGAACTGGACGCGGTGGTTCTCGCCGCGGCCGGCCTGAGCCGTATCGGACGGACCGACGAGGTGACCGACTTCCTGTCGGTCGACTCGGTCCTGCCCGCCCCCGGCCAGGGGGCCCTGGCGGTGGAGTGCACGGCGGCCGACGCCGAGCTCGCCGCCACGCTCGCCGAGCTCGACGACCCGTACACCCGGGCCGCCGTGACCGCCGAGCGGACCCTGCTCGCCGCCCTGGAGGCCGGCTGCAGCGCACCTGTGGGCGCGCTGGCCGACCTGCTGGCCGACGGACAGGTTGTTCATGAGATGCGCCTGCGGGGTGTCGTCGGTACGACCGACGGATCCACGCTGGTGCAGCTGTCCACCACCGGTCCCGTGCCCTCGTCCCAGGACGAAGCCGTGGCACTCGGACGCGAACTCGCGGCCGAGATGCTCGCCAAGGGTGCGGCCGGTCTTATGGGGGAGCGAGCACTTTGAGCCCCACCACCTCGAACGTTCCGGCCGGTCCCGTACACGGGCAGGTCACCTTCCTCGGCGCCGGTCCCGGTGACCCGGGTCTGCTGACGCTGCGTGCCGTGGAGGCGCTGGCGGGCGCGGACGTACTGATCGCCGAGCCGGATGTCCTCGACGTCGTCCGCGGGCATGCCCGCGCCGGTGTGAGCACGCCTGAGCTGACGGTGGTTGACGATGCGTCAACAACCGCCGGTGTCCCGGTGTTGAGGGACGCGGCCAATCTTGTCATGGAGGCCGCGAGGGGCGGCAAGCGGGTCGTCCGTGCGGTGAGCGGTGATCCCGGGCTCGACAGTGACACGGGCGCGGAGATGCTCGCCTGTGCCGCCGAGGGCATTCCCTTCGAGGTCGTGCCCGGTGTCGCGGCGGCCGTGGGCGTGCCCGCCTACGCCGGTGTGCCGCTGCGCGACGCGCAGGGTACGGACGTCAGGTTCATCGACGCCCGTACGGCGGACGCGCGATGCTGGACCGAGGTCGGCGCCTCGGACGGGACCCTCGTCGTGTCCACGACGCTCGACGCGGTGGCGTCGGCGGCCGGTGAGCTGGTGACCGCCGGGCGCAAGCCCGACACCCCGCTGACTGTGACGGTCGCCGGTACGACGACGCGGCAGCGGACGTGGAACGCGACGCTCGGCACCATCGCCCAGGTCTTCAAGCAGGGCAAGGTCCTGCCGTCGCCCGAGGGCCACCGGCCCGTCATAGCCGTGGTCGGTGAGCGCAGTTCCGCCGCACAGCGCGACCAGCTCGCGTGGTTCGAGTCCAAGCCGCTGTTCGGCTGGAAGGTCCTCGTACCGCGGACGAAGGAGCAGGCGGCCTCGCTCTCCGACCAGCTGCGCAGCTATGGGGCCGTGCCGCACGAGGTGCCGACGATCGCCGTCGAGCCGCCGCGGACGCCGCAGCAGATGGAGCGCGCGGTCAAGGGTCTGGTGACCGGCCGCTACGAGTGGATCGCCTTCACCTCGGTCAACGCCGTGAAGGCGGTGCGCGAGAAGTTCGAGGAGTACGGGCTCGACGCCCGCGCCTTCGCCGGGATCAAGGTCGCGGCGGTCGGCGAGCAGACGGCGCGCTCGCTGATCGAGTTCGGCGTCAAGCCGGACCTGGTGCCGAGCGGTGAGCAGTCGGCCGCCGGTCTGCTGGAGGACTGGCCGCCGTACGACCCCGTCTTCGACCCGATCGACCGGGTGTTCCTGCCGCGGGCCGACATCGCCACGGAGACGCTGGTGGCGGGTCTGATCGAGCTGGGCTGGGAGGTCGACGACGTCACGGCCTACCGGACCGTGCGGGCGTCGCCGCCGCCGGCGGAGACCCGGGAGGCGATCAAGGGCGGTGGCTTCGACGCCGTGCTCTTCACCTCGTCGTCGACGGTGCGGAACCTGGTGGGGATCGCCGGGAAGCCGCACAACGTGACGGTGATCGCGTGTATCGGCCCCGCGACCGCGAAGACGGCGGAGGAGCACGGGCTGCGGGTGGACGTCCTGTCGCCCGAGCCGTCGGTGCACAAGCTGGCCGCGGCGCTGGCGGACTTCGGGGCGCGGCGTCGGGAGGCGGCGCGTGAGGCCGGCGACCCGGTGACGCGACCGAGCGAGCGTCGGCCGGGGGCGCGAAGGCGTCGCACGACGTAGGTCTTGTGCGGGGGGCGTTGCCCCCCGCAGCTCCCGGTTCACCCCGCGGGGACGAGCGGGCCGGGTGTGCGGCTGCGGGGTGGGGGTTCCGCCCTCGTCCCCTCGTCGGCGTTCCTGCCGCCGGGCGGTCCGGGCCCCGGAGCACCGCCTCCCGCCCGGTGGGCCGGTTCCGGCCCGGCACGGTGTCGGTAAAAGCGCTCCGGGCACGGGCGTAGCGTGGGTCCATGACTGTGTACGGAGCCTTCCCCGGGTCGCGGCCGCGTCGGCTGCGGACCACTCCCGCGATGCGGCGCATGGTCGCCGAGACGCGGCTGGACCCCGCCGATCTGATCCTTCCCGCGTTCGTACGGGAGGGCGCGAGCGAGCCCGTGCCGATCTCGGCGATGCCCGGGGTCGTGCAGCACTCGCTGGACACGCTGCGCAAGGCCGCGGTGGACGCCCGGGAGGCCGGAGTCTCCGGGATCATGCTCTTCGGTGTGCCGGAGGACGCGAAGAAGGACGCGGCCGGGACGGCGGGCACCGACCCGGACGGGATCCTGCAGGTCGCCATCCGGGCCGTGAAGGCCGAGGTCGGCGACGAGCTGGTGATCATGTCCGATCTCTGTCTGGACGAGTACACCGACCACGGCCACTGCGGTGTGCTGGACGCGGACGGCCGCGTCGACAACGACGCCACGCTGGAGCGGTACGCCGAGATGGCGCAGGTCCAGGCCGACGCCGGCGTCCATGTGGTCGGCCCCAGCGGGATGATGGACGGCCAGGTCGGGGTCATCCGCGATGCCCTGGACACCATCGGCAAGGAGGACGTGGCCGTGCTCGCCTACACCGCCAAGTACTCCTCCGCCTTCTACGGCCCCTTCCGCGAGGCCGTCGCCTCCTCGCTGCAGGGTGACCGCAAGACGTACCAGCAGGACCCGGCGAACCTCCGCGAGTCCCTGCGCGAACTCGCCCTGGACCTGGAGGAGGGCGCCGACATGGTCATGGTCAAGCCCGCCGGTCCGTACCTCGATGTGCTGGCGAAGGTCGCGGATGCCGTGGACGTGCCCGTCGCGGCGTACCAGATCAGCGGCGAGTACGCGATGGTCGAGGCCGCGGCCGAGAAGGGCTGGATCGACCGCGACAAGGCCATCTTCGAGACGCTGACCGGGATTCGGCGCGCGGGCGCGCAGATGATCCTCACCTACTGGGCGACCGAGGTCGCCCAGAAGCTGGCCCGCCCGTAAGGCGGTTCAGTCCCACCAGAACGACCAGGCGGTCTGGTCCAGGACGGCCTTGGCCGCGTAGTCGGCGAGGGCGGAGCAGCTGCCCTGGGTGATGTTGTCCGGGCAGAACGCGAAGTGCTCGGCGGCGACGGCCTCGGCCTCGGCGAGTGTCGTGGGCGGGGACGCCACGGAGACCACCAGCTGGTCGAAGGTGAGCGCTACGACACGTATGCCGAAGCGGTCCTCCCACGAGCGCAGGACCGTGCAGAGGCGGGCCACGTCGTTCTCGTGGTTGAGCGGACCGGTCCAGCCCAGCGCCGCGGGTATGTCGGCGCTGCGGCGGGCCGGGACGAGCGCGAGCCGGGCCCGCGCGAGCCAGGAGTCCTGATCGGTCAGAAGGTCGACGACATCGGCCGCCACGTCGTCCGGGTCGCCCCCGGCAGCCGCGGCCGGGGCGAGGCCGGGGAACTCCTCGGCGGTGTCGAGTTCGTCCCCCGCGCACTCCTCCCAGAAGGCCGCAAGCACCTCCTCGGCGTCGTGATCGCCCGCGTACGACATCATCGCCGGGGACAACTCCCAGTCCTCGAGACGCCTTTCGTGGTCACTGCCGGAGCCTATGAGCACGGGGTGGAGACCGGCGGTCCTGCGGGCGGGCAGCAGGGCCGACCAGTCGCCGGGACGGGCCGGCTCGTCCGCGCACCAGAGCAGCGGCTCGTGCCAGGAGCCGTCCGACGTGGTGTCGATCAGTCGGCCGGCCGGCAGGTCGAGCCCCAGCGAGCGACCTGTCGGGTCGGTGGCCAGGGTCGGCAGGGGGTTGGGAAGCATCGCCATGATCTGAAAGATAGAGGCCGCCACTGACAACGGGCGGCCTCCACTTCGTTCTTGGTGAGCGATCAGTACGTGAGCCGTTCAGTACGTGAGCGGTCAGTACGTGAGCGCGTCGGCCATGTCGCTCTGCCAGTACGTCACCTTGGCGGTGTCGTCCTCGATGTAGGTGTCCGCGGGGAGCGCGAGCTCGGCGGGTGCTCCGGTCGATCCGGCCCCCTTGTGAGCGAAGGAGACGGTGAGGTGCTTCGCGATGCGGCCCGGGTTCGCGGCGGCGCCGGGCTCGCCGGTCAGGACGACCGCGGCGTAGGCGGACTCGCCCGGGGCCAGGGTGACGACGGCCTGCGGACGGCTGTCCTCGATGAACTGGGTTGGGGACTGCGCGTCGTCGAAGCGCAGGAACGGCGCGTTGTAGGCGGCGCAGGTGCGCGAGCCCGTGTTGGTGATGGTGAGCAGCAGGTGGTTGATGGGGCGCGAGACCTTGCTGACCACGGCCTTGGTGTTGTCGCCGGTGCAGGTCGCGAGGGACGTGCTGTCGCCGCCCGTGCCGCCGCTGGTGCCCTTGCCGGAGCTTCCGCCGGAGTTCTTGCCCGAGCCGCTTGCGGAGCCCTTGCCGCTGCCGCCGTCGGTGGTGGAGCCGTTGCCACCGGTGCCTGTGCCCGTGCCCGAGGACGGCGTGGCCGCCGGGGCCTTCGACGCGGTGGCGTTCGCCTTGCCGCCGTCGGCCGGGGCGGCCGCGTTGGACTTGTCGTCGCTCTGGCAGGCGGTGAGGGACAGCCCCGCAAGAAGCGCGGCGGTCGCGACGGCGGCGGTGCGGTTGCGGATGGTGCGGTTACGGATGGTGCGCATGGTGGATCGACTCCCCGTTGTGGTGGTGATGCGGATTCGCTGATCGGCACGGCGACCGCGAGAGCGTCGCCGGTCGCCGCGTCGTGCTGAACACACCTTGTGGGGCTGGCCGCTCGTGGGACAACGGACCAGGGACAATGGGGGAAGCTGGAACGCCGACAGGGGGGTTGACCAGGTGAAACACCCTCCCCCTGGAATGCGTTCCTGGGACGGCGAACGACAGGGGAGGGGTTGGGTGGCGACGGGGACGGAAGGCTTCGCCGGGCTGCTGAGCGCGCTGAAGGAACGCTCCGGGCGCAGCTACGGGGCTCTCGCCAGACAGCTGCACATGAGTACGTCCACGGTGCACCGCTACTGCAACGGCGACGCCGTACCGACGGATTACGCACCTGTGGAGCGGTTCGCACGGCTGTGCGGGGCGAGCCGGGACGAGCTGGTGGAACTGCACCGGCAGTGGATCCTGGCGGACGAGGCCCGCAGACGCGGCCGTGCCGGGGAGGCCGAGCCCTCCGGCGAGCCTTCGGCCGAGTCGTCCGGTGAGTCGTCCGGTGAGCCATCCGTGGAGCAGGCGGGTGAGGCGTCTGTCGAGGCACCCGCTGACGTGGCTTCCGCTCCGGCTCCGTGCCCGGCTCCGTGCCCGGCTCCGGGTTCGACTCCGGCTCCGGGTCCGGTCCCGGAGGACGTGGCAGCCGAGCCCGTGATCGTCGGTCCCGCCGAGGCCTCGCGCAAGCGTCGCCTTCGCATCGCCGTTGCCACAACTGCCGTTGTCGCTCTCGCCGTTCCGGCCGCCTTTGCCGTGAGCCAGTTCGGGGGCGAAGGCGCCCGTACGGACGCGCACGGGAAGGGGCGGCCCGGTGCGGGGGCGCCTCGACCGGGGGCTCCGTATCCCCGTCGGCCGCGGCCTCGGGCTCTGCTTCCGCATCACCGAACGGCAGCGCGTCGCCCGGCGGGAAGGGAGAAGGCGCCTCCCCGTCCGATCCGCCCGCCGAGGGCGGGACGCAGCCGCCTGCCGGGCAGGGCGGCAGTGTGGCGCCGAGTGTGGGCATCAGCTCGTACAACTGGGAGGAGCCGTGCGGCGAGTTCTACCTCCTGGACCAGCCGCCGGAGCAGGTCCCTCCGCCGCCCGCCCCGCAGGACACCCGGCGCTGGGCGCGCGCCCTGGGCGGCGTCAGCGCCGGTGACATGGCGCTCCAGCTGACCGTCACGGGCAACACGGACGAAGCAGTCGTCATCACCGACCTGAACGTACGCGTGGTGGGGCGAAAGGCCGCATTGCCCTGGCAGGTGTACTCCATGGGTGAAGGCTGCGGCAGCGGGATCACTCCGCAGACCTTCGACATCGACCTGGACCATGCCCGGCCGCTGGCCGAGCCCATCGCGGGGCAGGACGGCGACACCGTCGTGCCGGCCAAGGACTTCCCGTACAAGGTCTCCACCCGCGACCCGCAGGTACTGAACCTCAACGTCCATACCGAAGGGCACGAAGCCACCTGGTATCTGGAGCTGGAGTGGAGCAGCGGCGACCGGCACGGAACCGTACGGGTCGACGACGGCGGAAAGCCGTTCCGTACGAGTGCCTTGGAGGGCCGGAAGAGCTATTCCTACTGGCCGGACAAGGACGAGTGGGTCGCCGAGTGACCGCCGGCGAAGGCGGCGAACGAGGGGGCCGGTCCTGGCGGGGGAGCGGTTCCGGACGGTGATGCGGTGGCCTGCCTCGGTCCCGTCAGGTACTCACCTGTGGTGAGGTGGTGATCAGTGGCGGCCCGGCGCACCCTGAAAGGGGTACCGCTGGAGGTGATCCGTCATGCAGACGCTCGTCGGATGGCACGTCGAGATGGAGTTTCTCGAGGAAGGCGACAAGACCAAGGCGGCCGCGATGCTCCGGCTCGGCGACGGCACGGAAGTACGCGGCCACGGCCACGCCAGCCGTCATCCGTCCGATCCGGGACAGCTGCGGGTCGGCGAGGAGATCGCAGGCGCACGGGCGCTCA
This sequence comes from Streptomyces sp. NPDC091376, assembly GCF_044757085.1. Taxonomy (NCBI): domain Bacteria; kingdom Bacillati; phylum Actinomycetota; class Actinomycetes; order Kitasatosporales; family Streptomycetaceae; genus Streptomyces; species Streptomyces sp. NPDC091376. The sequence goes on from NZ_JBIVUF010000038.1 coordinate 21,173, forward strand.
TGGACGTCGCGCAGACACTGCTCAACAAGGCCCACGACGAGATCGAGGAGACCACGGGAAGACCCGCGCACCCGCTGACGCGGTGACGCGGTGACGCGGTGACGCGAACGACGAAGGCGGCCCGGGCGAGCGAACATCGCCGGGCCGCCTTCGTCGTCGTGCGTCAGAGGCGCTCGGGGGTACGGATGCCGAGGAGCGCCATGCCCTGGTGGAGCGTGCGGGCGGTCAGGTCGACGAGGAAGAGGCGGTTCTCGAAGACCTCCACCGTGTTGTCCTCGCTGATGACCTGGCACTGGTCGTAGAACGTCGTGAGGTGGGACGCCAGCTGGTACAGGTACGCGGCCAGCTTGTGCGGCTCGTGCGACGCGGCGACCTCGGTCAGGACCTCGCCGAACTGGTCCAGGTGCAGTCCGAGCGCCCGCTCGGCCGGGGCCAGCGCGAGCTCCGGATGGGCGGCCGGCCTGGCGTCGCCCGCCTTGCGGAGGATCGACTGGATACGGGCGTACGCGTACTGGAGGTACACCGAGGTGTCGCCGTTGAGCGACACCATCTGGTCCAGGTCGAACTTGTAGTCCCGGACGGCCGACGTGGACAGGTCCGCGTACTTCACGGCGCCGATGCCGACATACCGGCCGTTCTCGACGATCTCCTGCTCGGTGAGGCCCACCTTCGCGGCCTTCTCGCGCACGACCGCCGTCGCCCGGTCGACCGCCTCGTCCAGCAGGTCCTCCAGGCGCACCGTCTCGCCCTCACGGGTCTTGAACGGCTTGCCGTCCTTGCCGAGGACCGTGCCGAAGGCGAGCTGGGCGGCCTTGACGTCGTCGTTCAGCCAGCCGATGCGGCGGGCGGTCTCGAAGACCATCTTGAAGTGGAGCGACTGGCGGGCATCCACCACGTACAGCAGCGTGGTCGCGCCGAGGTTCTGCACGCGGTCGCGGATCGCGGAGAGGTCCGTCGCCGCGTAGCCGAAACCGCCGTCGGACTTCTGGACGATCAGCGGGACCGGGTTGCCGTCCGGGCCCTTGACGTCGTCGAAGAAGACGCACAGCGCGCCGTTGGAGCGGACGGCGACGCCCGACTCCTCCAGCAGCCGGCAGGTCTCGACCAGCATGTCGTTGTAGCCCGACTCGCCGACGATGTCCGGGTCGTCGATCTCCATGTCGAGCTTCTCGAAGACCGAGTAGAAGTAGATCTTCGACTCGTCGACGAACCGCTGCCAGAGCGCGAGGGTCTCCTTGTCGCCCGACTGCAGGTCCACGACCCGACGGCGGGCCCGGTCCTTGAACTCCGGGTCGGAGTCGAAGATCGCGCGCGAGGCCTTGTACAGCCTGTTGAGGTTGGACATGGCCTCCTCGCCGGAGGCGGAGTCGGCCTTGTGGTCCAGCTCGTGCGGGTGCTCGATCAGATACTGGATGAGCATGCCGAACTGGGTGCCCCAGTCGCCGATGTGGTGGCGCCTGACCACCTTCTCGCCCGTGAACTCCAGGATCTCGACCATGGCCGCGCCGATCACCGCGGACCGCAGATGGCCGACGTGCATCTCCTTCGCCACATTCGGCTGGGCGTAGTCGATCACGGTCGTGCCGGGCTTCTCCGCGTGCGGTACGCCCAGGCGGGCGTCCGCGGCGCGGGCGGCGAGGGTCCTCACGATCGCCTCGTCGGTGATCGTGATGTTGAGGAAGCCGGGGCCTGAGACCTCGATGTCCCCCAGGAGATCATCGGCCCCGAGCGCCTCGACGACCTTGGTCGCCAGCTCGCGCGGGTTGCCCTTCAGCTGCTTGGCGAGGGCCAGGATGCCGTTGGCCTGGAAGTCGGCCCGGTCGCTACGTCGCAGCATGGGGTCGGCGGAGCCGGCCTCCGGCAGGGCTGCCGAGAGGGCGTCCGCGAGGCGCTGCTGCACGTTCGAAGCGAGGGAAGGGACCGAGGCCATGAGCTTCCGTTCCTGTCAGTGGGTGGTCGGTGCTGATTCGGTAGTCAAGTGTCCCACGGGGGAGCAACCCGTTTCTCCGGGCAACGGTGGGCTGTGGACAACCATCCGGTCCGTGGCTGTGGACAACCACAGGGCTCGCTGTTCCGTCTGGGAGAATGGCTGACGCCGGCTTCGACAGACTCAAGTATTCAAGGACGTGCCGATCGTGGCTCAGAGCAGCACCGAGACCGACTGGGTCTCCCGTTTCGCGGACGATGTCATCGCCGAGTCGGAGCGGCGTGCACCCGGGAAACCGGTCGTGGTTGCCTCTGGCCTGTCGCCGTCGGGCCCCATCCACCTGGGCAATCTGCGTGAGGTCATGACCCCGCACCTGGTCGCGGACGAGATCCGCCGCCGGGGGTACGAGGTCCGCCATCTGATCTCCTGGGACGACTACGACCGCTACCGCAAGGTGCCGGCCGGGGTGCCGGGCGTCGACGGCTCCTGGGGCGAGCACATCGGCAAGCCGCTGACGTCGGTCCCCGCGCCCGCCGGCTCCTCGTACGCGAACTGGGCGGAGCACTTCAAGGCCGCGATGGTCGAGGCGCTCGCCGAGCTCGGTGTCGAGTACGACGGGATCAGCCAGACCGAGCAGTACACCTCGGGTGTCTACCGCGAGCAGATCCTGCACGCGATGAAGCACCGCGCGGACATCGACGGCATCCTCGACCAGTACCGGACGAAGGCCAAGGACGGTCAGCAGAAGCAGCAGAAGCAGCAGCAGAAGCAGCAGAAGCCGGTCGACGCGGCCGAGCTGGAGGCCGAGGAGGGCTCCGGCGCGGCGAGCGAGGACGACGGCAGCGGCGGCTCCGGCGGCTACTTCCCGTACAAGCCCTACTGCGGCAACTGCGAGAAGGACCTGACGGCCGTCACGGAGTACATCGACGCGACGACCGAGCTGACGTACTCCTGCACGGCGTGCGGCTTCTCCGAGACGGTCCGGCTCAGCGAGTTCAACCGCGGCAAGCTCGTCTGGAAGGTCGACTGGCCGATGCGCTGGGCCTTCGAGGGCGTGATCTTCGAGCCGAGCGGCGTCGACCACTCGTCGCCCGGGTCGTCGTTCGTCGTGGGCGGCCAGATCGTCCGCGAGATCTTCGACGGAGTGCAGCCGATCGGCCCGATGTACGCGTTCGTGGGCATCTCCGGCATGGCCAAGATGTCGTCGTCGCGCGGTGGCGTGCCGACGCCGGCGGACGCGCTGAAGATCATGGAGGCCCCGCTGCTGCGCTGGCTGTACGCGCGCCGCAGGCCCAACCAGTCCTTCAAGATCGCCTTCGACCAGGAGATCCAGCGGCTCTACGACGAGTGGGACAAGCTGGAGTCCAAGGTCGCGGACGGTTCCGTGCTGCCGGCCGACGCCGCCGCCCACTCCCGCGCGGTGCGCACCGCCGCCGGCGAGCTGTCGCGTACGCCCCGCCCGCTGCCGTACCGGACGCTCGCGTCGGTCGTCGACATCACCGCCGGCCACGACGAGCAGACTCTGCGCATCCTGAGCGAGCTGGACCCGGCGAACCCGCTGTCCTCGCTGGACGAGGCGCGGCCCCGCCTCGACCGCGCGGAGAACTGGATCACGACCCAGGTCCCGGCCGACGCCCGGACGATCGTGCGCTCCGAACCCGACACCGAGCTGCTCGGCTCGCTCGACGCCGAGGCGCGCGAATCGCTGCGCCTGCTGCTCGACGGCCTGGACTCGCACTGGTCGCTGGACGGGCTCACCACGCTCGTCTACGGAGTGCCGAAGGTGATGGCGGGCCTGGAGCCGGACGCCAAGCCGACGCCCGAGCTGAAGACCGCCCAGCGCTCCTTCTTCGCGCTGCTGTACCGCCTGCTGGTCAGCCGGGAGACGGGGCCGCGGCTGCCGACCCTGCTGCTGGCGGTCGGGGCGGACCGGGTGCGGAAGCTGCTCGCTGTCTGATCGCGGCCGCACGACGGCCGAAGGGCTCCCACCCTCTCGGGGTGGGAGCCCTTCGCCGTGTTCGCTGCGGCCCTACGCGATGTGGCCCTATGCGCTGCGGCCCTATGCGATGTGGCCCTACGCGATGTGGTCCTCTTCCAGCTCCGCGGTGTGGCGGTTGGTGAAGCGGTTGACCATGCGCTTCGACTCCTCGGCGGGGAGGGTGACGCGGAACTCGGCCTCCACGTTGTCGATGAACTCGCGTGGCGTCGGGTAGCTGCCGTTTATCGACTTCTTGAAGACCTGGTAGTACGACTCCTCGTCCGGGGCGGCGGGTTCGGGGGTGCCGCCGCCCTCGCCCATTTCCCGGGTGCGGCCGGGGCCGGCGGGGATGGGGAAGCTGCCGGTCTCCTCCGAGGAGGACTCCCCGTTCCAGGGCTCGGACTCCTCGAACTGCCGCTGGTACTGCTCGGCCTGGTACTGCTCGGCCTGGTACTGCTCCACCTGCTGGTACTGCTCGGCGGCGTACTGCTCCACCTGCTGGTACTGCTGAGGGCCCTGCTCCTCGTGCCACGGCCCGTACTGCTGTTCCTCGGGTTCGTACGAGGGGTCGTAGCCGCCCTGGTACGGGACCTCTTGAGGGTTCCGAGCGTGGAGCCAGGGGCTTTCGTCGACGGAGGGTTCCTGCTCGGCGTAGCCCGGTTCCTGGTGCTCGGCGTGTTCCGGCTGCTGGGTGGAGGGGCTCTCCAGCTGGGGGCGCTGCTCGCCGGCAGGTGCCGCCTTCTGCGGAACGGGCGTCGCGCGGACGGCGTGACTTTCCGCGATGACGTCCGCCTGGGGGTCCGGGGGCAGCACCGCCGGCTCGATCCCGGCGGCCGCCAGCCCCGCCGGGGCCGTCTCCGCCAGCGGAACGCCGTATCTCGCCAGGCGCAGCGGCATCAGCGCCTCGACCGGCGCCTTGCGGCGCCACGCGCGCCCGTAGCGGGCCTGGAGGCGGGCCTGGTAGATCAGCCGGTCCTGCTCCAGCTTGATGACCTGCTCGTAACT
>NZ_JBIVUF010000039.1:0-25227 GCF_044757085.1 Streptomyces sp. NPDC091376
CGGTGGCCGGAAGGGCGGACGCGGCGCCGAGAGCCAGGGCGGCGACGGCTATGGCGCTGGCCGCGGACAGTCTTCGCCGCGAATTACGCATCACGAACATGGAGGGGTCCTCCTCATGGTGGTGCGCTGCTGTGGGGGATTTCGGCAGGCACATGACAATGGCAACGCGGTGGGTGCCCGCGAGTCGCCATGCCGCAGCCGTCTGGAAAGACTGGCTGATCCATATAGAACTCACAAGAGCCATGACTGCGTATATTTCACCTTCTTATAGGCTTGGGTGGTCTTGGATCACTTGACGAAGTGCTGCAGTCGAGCGCGGAGTTGGTTCTTCCTGATGTGCTTCCGACGAGGCTTCGTGGGCCCGGACAAGCCGTGCACCGGATGGGTGTGGCCGGTCCCAGGCCGGGCGGAGGTGCGACGCTGACCGAAGGGCGCTCCGCGGGGTCACCTGGATGTTCTTGTCGGCCTTGGGCGGTCTCCGCGCGCGTGGAGGGATCGCGGCGTCGCCCTTGCTCGCCGGGCCTTGCGCGGCTCTGCCGGTAGTGCAAGGCCGCGCCCTCACAGGGCCCCGTCCGGCGTCGCCCCCGACCAGGCGCGCTTCCTTGCTGTGGGCATCAGCGCATGGCGCTGATGCCCCATGGGGCAGGCGAGTGGGAAGACTCCCCTGAAGCAGGCGTGCCGGCGCAAGAACCTTTATATGTTCTCCCTCGCTGCGAAGATCCACCTCACGGTTGTCCGTCCTGTCAACCGGCCGTGGCCCGCACCCAGATGGCATCAAAACCACGACCGAAGAAGAGGGACACAAGGATGGAAATGGCCGCCGAACAACCTGGACTGATCGACGAGAAATGTCCCCTGTGTTGGGAGGACCGTCCACTGTTCGCACTCTTCGCATGTGAGAGACAACAATGGGGTGGGCACAAATTCTGCGCCAAGTGTCTTTTGGGTCTCACATGGTCATGGTTCTCCCCGACGAACGCGGGATCGGGACGATCGGAGGGACAAGTCGCCTACTACCCGCGAGCCGTGTGCCCACTGTGCCGAGGGGATCTCGACGTCAGCGAGGAAACAGCACAGAAAATTTCGACAGAATTGCTAGACGCTGACCTGAGTGACATATTGGCAGATGGAGAATGGGAAGTCCCATTCAGAGAACTGATTGAATCAATTCCTCTGATCGACGTCACCCAGCTGATCGACACGCGTGACGCTGAGGCTGTTCCGACGCGGCTTCAGACCCTGCGGACTCTGCAAGGGTACGCAATACGGTCGAACTCCTCCGTCGGTCCAAACGCGGTTTTCGTCGATGCGGTCGACAGCATCTCCAAAAATCCTATAGGGCAAATAGTGTGGGGTTGGGGCAGATGGCAGGATGACGCCCGCATTCACCTCGAGAAGGTCACGCTCACCCAACAAGGGGAAGGATACTTTGACGTCGTTGCGCCAATTTGGTACGCCAGTTTCGGGAGAGGGTACTGCAGTTGGCATCGCTTCCGACTTCAATGGCACCACTCCGCACGCTGCTGGTACTTCAATCTGGACAGTCGGTGAGTGCGCCATCCGTGGACGTCGACCGGATCCGTTTGCGTGTGACCCACCAGCCGGATCCCCTCCGTCGGCCAGCACGCCGGAGAATCCGAGTGAGGCCGCGGCGGCGGTCATCGGCACCGCGCTAAGACGACGCACCGGCGGGTGACCAGCGCGCCCAACAGGCCTGGGAGCCGAAGCGCCGAGGGGACATTCCTGTCCGAACTTCGGAACAGACCAGTGCCGAGCCCTGACATGTTCCGAGTGACGGCCGGCGCGCCCAAAGAGTTCACCGGCGGGCCGGGCCCGGTACGGCACGGACCTCGCGACCGGCCGTGGGAACTGCCGTGGCGGTGGCGGAAGCGAGCCCGTCATCGGAAGCCGCACTCCTCAGGTTGTCCCCGCGTGAGCAGTCGGCTGACCGCGAGCGCTCTCCCGCCCCACTCGGCGAGGTCGGGACGGCTGCCACGACTCACCTCCCGCTACCCGTCACCATTCGGGACTCGGGTGGCGTTCGGGCGGTGCCCCGGCGAGGCGGTCGGGCACGAAGGCTCCCCGCGACTCAAAAATCCATGGGCGAGATCCCCATGTTCTCCCCGCTGGAAGCGGGCTTCCATTACGCGAGTGGAGCTCTATTCAAGACTCCGGCCGCATCGTCCGCAACACCCGGCAGTATTCAAAATTACAAGAAGAAGGATTCAATAGTGACGATAATGATCCAGGAGGCAACGGGACCGCGCGGCGAATGTCCGCTGTGCGGGGAGGTACGTCCTCTGTTCGCCCTGTTTTCGTGTGAGCAACATGAGCTGTGCGCGAAATGCCTTCTGGGGCTGACGTGGTCATGGTTCAGCCCGACCAACGCGGGCTCCGGTCCATTGGAAGGCCAGATCGGAGCCTACCCGCTGCCCGTGTGCCCACTGTGCCGCTCAGGGCTTGCTCGCGTCAGTGATGAAACACTGCAGCGTGTGTCGGAAGCGCTGGCGGAAACAGATCTGAGCGACGTACTGTTGGCCGAAGAATGGGCGATTTCTTTTGGGGAGCTCATCGAAGCAGTTCCTCTCATCGACAGATCACACAACGTTTCCATGCTGCATGCCACAACTCGATTCGGCGCACGCCGCGCCGCGCAAAGGTCCTCCGGAACCTTGGATCGCGAACTCGACAATAATGTCGTCGTCGGTCCGGATGCAGATTTCGCCGTTGCCGTCCGCAGCATCCATCGAAACCCGATCGAGAAAAGAGTATGGGGATATGGCAGATGGATACGAACGGCGCGCGTCAATCTTGCCGGGGTCACATTGAATCGAGCGCGTGGTGGATACTGCAGCGTGATCGTGCCGACCTGGTACGAGGGCACTGAAATATACAACTACGCCAATTGTGAACTTCGGTGGCACCCCTCTGCGCACTGCTGGTACTTCAACCACGACATGGCCTGATGCGTGTTCTCGTGATGTATTGCTGAAGAGAGCGGGCCCGCGCTCTTCAGCAACCCGCACTTCGCCACCGGGCCCTGACCCGCAGGCGAACGTCACGGCGGCCCGCCACGTCACGGCAGGCGCTGCTCCGTCCAGCCATCCGCCGGCGCCGTCCCGTCGAGGTCGAGCAGTGGGGTGTCCTGCCCATGGCCGGGGTATCCGCGTGATCGATGTCCACCGGAAACACCGTCACGAACGCTTTGCCACCGTGTCGAGCAGCAACGTCCGCGGAGCAGGTCAGCTCCGCCCGACCGGGTATCCACCGCTTGCATCCTGACCCTGGTGGGGCTTCGGCAACGCCCCAGATGTGGGGTTGTGTGAGTCCGACGACGACGGCGTCGAGGCCCGGCCGGGACCGTTGACAAAGATCCGCCGGAGCCGGAGGTCTTCGCTTCGACATCCACGATCCATCGATGGATCTGGCCGACCCTTCAGACCGGACCGGTCCGTCGCAACGCACAACCGGCACAACGAGAAGCCACCCCCATCGAGGGGTGGCAGAGTCACGGATTCGACGGACGTGCGGCGGACGACGGCGGCGGCCGGTGGACGGCGGCCTTCTCGAGGTCTACCTGCCGGCGATCGGTGGCAACCGACGGCATCAGGGGTGCCGGCGCGTCCAGGTTCCGTGCAAGCGCCGGCGCCGGACGGGAAAGCGTCGAAGCTCCGTTGAGGGCGCGGCCCTTGGGAAGCGGCTTCCCTCAACGGAGCTTCAACTATGAATTCAATGTATCGAAATTATGGCCTCGGGATCGCTCGAATTCTGAACTCTGCCCTGGCCCACGACTGTTCGGAGTGCTGTGTAGCCTCGCGAAACTTCAGTACCGTGACACGCGGGCTACCACCCTGGCGTTATCCGGGCAGTGGACATCCCCGTAGCGCACTTCGATCACGCTATGTACCTCCAAATCGGGGTAGAATGCAGTCGTTTCCCAGCTGTCGGTGACCGGCTGGCCCATATCGCCGCCGACGAGGAAGTACCCGGCCGGCTGCCTGGTTTCCGGGTTGTAGAGAAAGTACGTTCCGCCAGGGGTGAATTCCTCATCTGCGGAAACCTGGAGTAGATGGGTCTCCTGGCCTCCCCATCCCGGCGTAGAAACCCAGTGGAGATTGGTGATTACGGGATTCGCTGTCTGGAAGATTTCCATGGAACAAAACTATAGAACCGGCAAGATAAAGGCCTTGTAAATTAACGGAGTTGTCGAGGGGGTACTCCGGACGAGACTCGATGGCTTGATGGTCTAACGCGGATGGTTGATTCAAAACAGGTGAGCTTCCCTCTCATTGGAGGTTGTGCCATGGGTTGACGATGTGTCAAGGGGACCTGTCCGGCTGACCGGACTCATGAACCGACCAACCCAGTCAGCTGTTTGGGAACTGAGTTCGGGCGCGAGGCGAAGTCGCCTCGGCGAAGACCATGTAACCGAACGTTGCCGCGTGGAGGGAGGCGCACTCCGGCACGTGTTGCCCGACCTTGCGACACCGGATCCGGACGGCCACCGGAGTCGAAAGTCACCGTCAGGCGAAGTAAGAGAGCACCCGGGCACCCAGCCAATGCCGTTGTGGTCGATCCGGCCGGTGTACTCGTCGGGAGCTGATGTCTGTGAGTGAGCTGATCAGCTTCGACGGGGCCACCTTCTGTGAGTGGTGGACGGGATAAGTGTGCGTGAACGGCCGCTCCGTTGAACTCATGCAACTCCAGATGGAAGCCCGCGCGCACCTCGAGCATGGCCTCTTCGCACCACCCCAGCATGCCGTCATCGAAGATCGCGCGCCGATCCTTCGTGATGAGCGCCAAGCGCGCGTGACAGTCAGGACGACCTGACGGACGGTGCGGGATAGGGAGGTTGAGCTCCGGCGCAGTGACGCACACCAAGCGCTCTTGATCGATGCGAACCGAACGGAAGGGGGGTGTGGACACGGTGACCCGTGCGTCCAAGTTCCTCATGCCGGCCCGCTGTGGGCCGCAGATTACGGTGGGCCGGATCCTCGTACGGTGTCGCCAAGAAGGCCAAGGTCGTCGGCGTCCGGGTGCTCAACAACGCCGGCTCCGGCACCACCGCGCAGGTCGTCGCGGGCATCGACTGGGTGACGCGGAACGCCGTCAAACCCGCCGTCGCCAACATGAGCCTCGGCGGCGGCGTGGACACGGCGCTGGACACCGCCGTACGCAACTCCATCGCCTCCGGCGTCACCTACGCCATCGCGGCGGGCAACGACGGCGCCAACGCGTCCAACATCGCCGAGGTCAGCGACGAAACCGACCCCCGCAACCACAAAGGCCCGTGAGACCCAACCAATGGTGCGATGATCCCACCACGCTGTGATCGAAGGATCCGCGTACTTGGTCGCCCTGTGCCGCTACGGGTACAACAACCTCCCGGGCCCATGTGCCATGGCGTCATCGACAAGGCAGGCACAGTCCACTTGATCGAGTACGGCTGGCGACCGGCCGGCACGTCACCGGAGCCGCACCGGTCGGTGCCCCAGCCCGGCGTGCCAGGACAGGCGATGGGTCCGGTCGAGGTCGGAGTCATCGGACGGGCCGTGACCGATGGGCGGGTGTGTGGGCGCGAAGGATGCTCGCCAGTGGCCAGGGCGTAGTCGGGGGTCGCTCGCTCTTGCGTGGGACCAGGTATCCACGTACTGGTCATGTGCAGAGGTACGCACGGGTTCAGACACAGAGGCGGGGCACCAGCCGGATCAGTCTCCCCGACCCCCGCGCGCAGCACGTGGCCTGTGGCGGCTTCCTTGTCGCAACGGGCGCCGTCGCGCAATGTCGTCAGCCTGGGTTTCGAATGGTGAGGAGAATCTGGTCGGCACGGTGGAGGGAGTCTGCGTTCTCGTGGCCGTGTCCTGGGACGCTGCACGCTGTTGCGGCGAGCTGCGGGCGATGACCCTTGAATGGGAGATCAGTGGGGCGCAGGCGGCGCAGACTTCCTCCACCGTCCACACCTGGGCGACGGCCGGATCGTGGCGCAGGATCAAGACCACGTTCCCGCTGCAGAGGACCTTGGCATCTTCGTGGGCGGCGCACTGTGTGGTGCGGCAGCGGCAAGCCGCGTTGGGCCGGACAGTGGCCGCCCTTGCATGAGCGGCTGCGTGCTGGGCGGCGAATACACGAAGGCCGCCGACGTCGCGGGAACGCGACGGCATCCGGCACGCGGCGGTGCTACAGGAGACTGTCGCGGATCGGTCACCGTGACCAGTCAGGCGGACGGTCCAGGACCGCCCGGGGACACGGTGGGTTGTGGATGGGGCATGAGCCATGGTCATGGGCAATCTCAGTTCGCTGAGGGCAAGGGGACACGGGACTGGGCTTGGGAGGTGGGCTCCTGCGCGGGCTGACGGGCTCGGTAAGCGGGAACCCGTCCGGGCGGATCTCGGACATGACGATCCGCGACGCGTACGGCAGGCGGCGCAGGACCGCCAGGACCGATCTTGACCGGTGGGAGCGATACGCGTCGGGCACGTGGCCACATCTGCTGAGGGGAAGTGTGCGCCCCACACGATGCCGTTTCAAGAGCCTGGAGACTCAGGCGAGTTTGCGGGCTGCCCCTTCGATTGCCTCTGTGACCAGGGCGGGCTGGGAGACGGGGATAGCGTGGCTGGCGTCGATGGTGAGGGGGTTGGCCCCCAGCCGGTCGATCATCCACGTCTGTGTTTCTGGTGTGACTAGCCGGTCCTGCGTGCACAGGACATACCAGGAGGGCAACCTGCGCCAGGCGACCGGGCCCGACATCTCCGTCAGACAGGCCTCTGCCACGGGTTTCTGCGACGCGGCCATCACACGTGCCTCGTAGTCGGGCACGTCGGCTGCGAGGACATCCCGAAACCGCTCCCGCGGCAGGGTGAGAGGGCCCTCCGCATCGGCCAAGGCCGCGTGGAGCCAACCCGGCGAGAAACGACTCATAGCCTCGAGAGCGGTCTCCCCCTCCGCTGGAGCCGCAGCAGCAACGTAGACGAGGCCTGTGACCTGGCTGGACCCGTGCGCGGCGCCGGAGATGACCGCACCACCGTAGCAATGCCCGACCAGTATGGTCGGTCCTTCCTGCCGAGCCAACACACGTCGGACCTCAGCCACGTCATCAGTGAGAGAGCTGTGGGGGAGTTGCACAGCGGTGACGTTGTGGCCACCCTCTTGCAGGCCTTCGGTGACCAGGCGCCAGCTCGACCCGTCAACCCACAAGCCGTGCACCAGAACAACATTGGCCATCTCGCGGTTTACTCCAGATCTGAGACGAGAACGAAGATCACTGGAATGTTGCGGAGGCCTTGCGTGGTCCGCAAGTGCTGCGCGACGCAGGCAGGAAGACCGTCCTTTTCAGGCAGTCGGCGGGGACGGGCGCCTGCCCGATTGACCCCTACAGGGCGCCCACGGTCCTTGTCTCGCAGCGCCCGACATCAAGTTCCATGACTTTGACCGTGTCCTGCTGCTCGCCGGGCATCGAGGCCGTCTGGGCGGCAGCGTGCACGGAGTGCCCACGAGGGGTGTCTCATGGCGATGAGTTGATGGGCGTCCGGAAGAGCCCGTTGGCGGCCGTGATGATGCCGCCCTCCCCGGGAAGGGCCGGGCATGGTGGGACCGGTGCCCCGGGCCGGGACTACCTGCCGTCCCCGCGAGCGGGACACGCGCCGCCCCGACGGGCGGTCATGGATGATCTGGAGGCTGGCTTCCTGTGTTCGTTCCGGCATGCAGATGTCCATGGGGAGGGCGGCGGGACGGAGCACCACCGTGAGAGCGACGGTTTCGGCCAGAGCGGTGGATTGCTGGCGGTGTGTCCTGCTTGCCGGCAATCAGTGTCCGGATTGGCGTCGGTGTCCCGGCGGAGTCGGCCGTCGTGGCCTGTCGTGAGGCCTTGGTGGGCGCCTCGCGACGGCGCGGACCAGGGTGCCGCTAGTGGTGGCGGCCGCGAAGAGGCCGAGTGAGAGGTTGCGGTACGTGTGCAGCGGGGCTTCCGGGATGCCGGGTCCGGCGAGGGGCAGAACGACTGACACCACCGCGGTCGGGATGAGAGCGAGCAGGGCGGTACGGGCACCTACGCGCAGGGAGAGCAACAACAGCACCCCGGTGTGCGCGAGCAGTGCCGCGCCGGCTGGCAGGGGGCAGGGCCGGGGGAGCGGAAGACGCCGCTGTTCACAGCGTTGATCACGCTCGATTTGGGCCCCGCCGTCCGTCCGAGCGAGATGGCGATGGATTCGTCTGCTGTGTCGGCTATGCCGCCTTGCGCGATGGTCCGGAGGCGGCGGTTTCCACCGCCTGGTGGGGCACATATGCCTGCGCCGCGCGTCCGTGCACTCACGCATTCCGGGCTGGCCCACGGCCGGCCGTCAGTGCCACCGTGTCGTCGCCTTACCGACGTAGACCGCTTCAAAGACGTTGAATCCCCATTTGGTCAGCCAGTCGGCATCCTGGAGGGGCCCGCACACTTCCCGCCGCCCGCCGCCAAGACCTGGGTCCAGGTACAGCGCTCCGTCGGCTGTCCTCAGCACCGCCACTGCATGACCGAAAAGACCCGGACCCGTAATATTTACCCGGTATATGTCACCCGGTCTCGTGTGGTTCATGAGGTTCGCCAGTTCGTCCTTCCCTGAGCAGCGAGCACCTTCGCCGTACATGCTCCGGCTCATGGATTCGCTGAACGTGCCGGCTTCGGGAAGCGTGGACGGAACAGTCGGACTCCCCTTCAGGGACTCGATGACGCAATGGGTGAGAAGCGCGCACCCGGAGCCACTGAATCCGAGATCCAACGCGCTGTTTCGTATGGCCTTCGCGATTCCATCGGCCGTGAACCAGCGCGGATCGGCCAGGTCGCCAGGAGTCGTCGAGTGTTCGTCCAGGTAGCGCATGGCCGGGGAGCCCGGAAGCGCCACCCCGATGAGTAGATGGTTGATCATGTAGACGAATTCGTCGCGAATGGCGTCAATGATCTCCTGGGTGGCATCAAGGGGTGCAGGCATATGGGCTGCGGATTGCGGAAGTGTGCATCCTGGAGGGGCTGACAGTCGGAGGGTGTCATAGCGTTCGACGAGGTTCCACATCGTCTCCCTGTCTCTCTGGATGCAGGGGTGCAAGCCGTCGATTTCGGCCACAAAACCTCGAAGTTCCTCCAGCATCTCCTCTTGATCACGGTGTGGAAATTCAAAACTCTGCGCCAAACGGGCTACGAATTCGACTATGCGCGCCAGGTGTTGCCAGACGGCGACACCGCGTGGACCTTCGTGTCCCTCTCCGAATGGGTCGAGTAGATAGGTTATTCGATCTATATGGCACGAGAGGTCTTCGCATTCGGAGCCGTGGCAGTTGTGTACGTCTGGGGAGAGCTGTCGCGATGCGAAGGCGGTGCAAAGGCGGGATGCCTCCTCCAGGCATGCCCCTATCTCGCCCGCGTAGAATTGTGCGCATTTCTGTTCGTCTTCGGTGAACCTGACCATGGTTCTGCCTCCAGCAGTCATTCGGCGCATTTTCCCGCGCGGTGAACATAGCCAGTGGGGAGTTCACGGTCGAGACGTGGAACGAGCAGTGCATTCGGACGAATGGGCAGACTTTCGGGAAGCCCTCTGCCTGGTCCGTGACCGACGTCGTGTCCGGTATCAGGGGAATGGTTCCGCCTGGCGGGCTCAAGCGATGCCAGGTCTCCTGCCAGGCCGGTCGCCGCGGACGTTGCTCGTCCCCGGGTGGGCATCCAGCATCGGGCGTTGCGGGTCGCCGACGGCCCGGGCAAGTGTGCCGGCACGTCGCGGCGCACTGGTGCCCCGTTCCGCTGGCCACGCAGGCGTGTACCCGGGCGTGGCCCTCCAAGGTGGTCTGGTCGCCGTGGACCGCGGTGACGCGGACGGGCCATGGTGCGGGGACGGTCCGGGGCGAGATCCAGGGTGACGCGCAGTGCGGCAAAGATCCGGTTCATAGTCCGGCTCGGCGGTGCCGAGGGATCCCTGGTCCGGAGGTGCTTGCCGGTCAGCGTGGTGAGGTCGACGGTGGCTCTTTGTGCTGGGTGCCGTCGGCGCATGAGGACCGGTCGTGCCGAATCCAGGCCCCGCGGGGGACGCCGAAGCGGTCGAGGAGGGGAGTACTGTCCCAGTGATCACAGGGAGCCGTTCGGCTGTTCCTCTTTGGGCGGGTCTACCGGTTCCCGCGCCCCGGCACCGGTGTTGGTGTCGGAAAGGGCGAGGGCCTCGCCGGCCACGCGGGTGTCCACGACTGGGAGTCCCAGGGCTGTGAGGAACGATCGCGTCAGCACGATGTTCTTGCCCAGGTTTATGTAGTCCATCGGGCGCTCCTGTTCGCTGTATGTGATCCGTGAGCCGGGGATCCTCAGGACGGTCCGCTGGTGCTCGGCCTCACCGCCGTGAGGCTCACGTTCGCCTCGCCCCGTGGACGCTCCGCGAGTGAGCGAGGTCGTTTCCGTGCGGGTCGGTCACGTCGCCCGGCGGGGCTGGCTGGCCGACGGGGGCATGATCGCCGCCTTGCCGTTCGGGGCTCCGCTGGCGTGCCGTGGGCAGGTCGCCCTGGCGCGGATACCCGGAAGGGGCCCTCCAGCGGGCCGCCCTGGCGCGGACGTGACCTCGCCGCGACCGTGTCTTCGCCGATCTGGACTGTGCTGTACGGGTCTACTCTCGGACTGGCTACCGTCGGGCGTGAACCCGGGCGAGCGGTTGCCGTGCAGCCGCGCATGCTCCTCATGTCGCGGACGATCTCCGGCTGAAGCTTGTCCTTTTGAGTTTTCGGGGCCGATCCATCGACAGGTACGACGTTATGCGGGGGTATCTCGAGCGAGGATCCTGTTTCCGGTTCGGTGTGCGGGGGATTGCCCCTCCCCCGGTTACAGGAGCGGTGGGGGGCTGTCCGGCGGGGCCACCGTCGCGGCCAGGGGCCGAGGTGCTGGTCACAGCCACTTGTCGATGTGCGGGAGTTCCGCGGGCGGCGCCGCGCTCGTCGTCGTGCGGGAAGCGGCCACCGCGCGTCTGCACGCGATTGGCGGCCGGAAGCGTTGGTCGCCCCTCGGGCCCGGCCGGCCTTCGTGCGATAGGCGGGAGTGAGGGACAACCTCGCGGGTGCCCGTCCTTGCTGGCCCGCGGTCCACTGCGTCAGGGTGCGGTGAACTGCGGGCCAGGGAGGTGGCCCGGGCGTGCCCGGGCCCTTGTCACAGGTCGAACTCGTGCGGTGGAAGGCCCAGCGCGTAACAGGCTTTGCGGACCATGTCCCGCTCGGTCTCGTCGAAGTCGCCGTCGGCGCCGCCGATGACGATGCCAATTTGGATGACCGCGCGGGCCTCGGTGGGTTTCCTCTTGACCTTCGCGACCTCTTGGAGAACGCTGACCTTGCCGAAGTCGAAGTCAGTGGTGAGCTTGATGAGATTGTCCTCGAACCGTTGCCGCAGGTCGTCCGCCACGAAGTTCTGGAGAACTTCGTTGGTTGCGATCAGCTGAGCGACTCGCCGGCGTTCTGAGGGATCGATCGTGCCATCCGCTGCGGCCACGAGAGCGCAGATGGCCATGCTGGCGTCTCGGAAGGCGCCGCTTTTGAGGTCGTTCTTCTTGACATTGAGATGGGACTGCATCGTCGATGCGGATTCTCTTACTTTGTCCCACAGGGTCATGGCTTTTCCCTTTGTGTGTATGAGTGTTATGCGTTGGGCGTTGGTTGCGATGCGCGTCAAGGAAAAATTCGACGCCGATCCCGATTTCGGATTCTCGGGTGGGGTGATGCGATTTCGCCCGGCGGTGCTGCGTCCGGTGGACCGGAAAATGTGCGGTGCACGGGTGGGCAGGTGAGGCTCGTCGCCGTGGCGGGCGCAGGTCCCGGCGCTCGGGTGGGGTTGTCCGCTTCGGGTGCCCGGGTCGGCGAGGTGCCCCCCGGGGATCCGGGTCATGGAGGACGCGACAGTCGTCAGCGCTGTGCCCGGACTCGGCCCGATCTCAACGGACGCTCTGGCGGGGCGACCGGCCACGCGATGATCATGAAGCCTTGGAGTCAAGCTCTGGACCCCATGAGCGAAAACATTTCCGATCTGTTGCCGGGCGGCAGGGGCGTATCCTTTTCTGATCGCGCCGATGTTGCGAGCAAAATGATCACCAAGACACCCCGTAGCCTTCTGGAATATATTCGCCGCGAATATATGGGTGCGAGGATGTGGATTCCAGTGCCACTCGGATGTGTATACGGGTGCTTTTCGGGGAGCGAGAGGTACTACTACCTTCGGTCCGGGGTGGGAAATCGGGAGGTCGAGAGGCGGTCCGTTGAGGAAGCGGTCGGGACGGGTCACGCCACACGGGCGGGTGAGCCGGTCGTGAATGGTGGTTCGAGTAGCCCGCGGCGCACCGACAGGTGCCCCGACCGCGAACGACGAGGATGTGCCCGTGCGGTGATCGGCTCGCCCGTCGTCTGGGAGATCTGGGTGGGTGTGCGGCTGCTGCCGTGCCGGCACCACAGGCGCCCCTGACCGGCTGTGGCGCATCCCGCTACCAGGCGCCGACGCAGTTTGCGCCGCGACGGACCGCGGGGCGCTCCCTCGCTGCAGGTGAGCCCCGCGGTCGTGAGTGATCCGGGTACGCGCCCTGCCCGTGCGGCGCTCCTGGGAATTTCACCACGGTCGTGACACCGTGCCTTGCTCTGGGGGATGTCTTGTTGATGCGTTGCGGAGCTGGTGCCCTCCCTTGCCTGGAAAGGGGGAGGGCGCCAGCAAAGGCTACGGACGCGGGGCCGCGTGGCGGTGTGGTCTAAAGCCGTTCCGGCCGCGTCCGGCGGGAGGGTCTAGGTGCCGATACCGGTGGATGAGTCGAACAGGATGGTTCCGTCCGGGCCGACGGCTCGGGCCTGCCGGGCGCCGGGCCTGTAGAAGAGCAAATCGTCCCATCCGTCGCCGGAGTGGTCAGCGGTGGCGATCCGGTCGGCCGCCACCCGCAGGTCCCAGTGGCCGAATCCCCCCGTACTCCTCAGCACGGGTTTGAAGGCACCGGCACCGTCCGGCTGGATAATGAAGAAGACGCCCTTGCCCGGGCGGTAACAGATCAGGCCGTTCTTGCGGTCGGGGGTGCGCCACGGGGTGATCACGTCGTTGGGCTCGGCCAGGTCGTATCCTCCGAGGCCGGAGCCGGATTCGTAGACCTTCGTGAAGCGTCCGTCCCCGGTGCTGGTGTACATGTGGACGGTCCTGGCTCCCGGCCGGTAGAAGACCAGGGTGGAGTGCTTCCCGTCGCCGCTGGGGTCCCAGGCGAACACTTGGTCGGCCGGGCTGCGGAGATCCCAGCTCTGGAAGCCGCTCCCGGATGCGGAGACACATGTGAAGGGGTCACCGGGAGCACCGGGTCTGTAGGCGAGTATCCAGGCGATCGAGTCGCCGGGGCGGTAGCAGAGCAGGTGGTCGACCTTGCCGCTGCCGGTGAGGTCGAAGGGCACGATCCGGTCGCGGGAAGAGCGCAGGTCGTAGCCGCCAAGGCCCGTCTGGCTCAGGACCGTGCGGGGCGTTCCGCCCTTGGCTCCCCTGGGGTTGACGATGTGGACTGTACCGACGCCGGGGCGGTAGCAGATCAGGTGATCAGCCTTGCCGCTGCCGGTGAAGTCGAAGGGCACGACCTGGTCGGCGCCGCTGCGCAGGTCGTAGCTACCCAGACCGGTGCCCTGGTAGATCGCCTGGTAGCCGTCCGAGCCCGGACTCAGGATGTAGGCGGATCCAACACCGGGGCGGTAGCACAACAGGTGGTCCTTCATGCCGGTGCCGCGGTAGTCGAAGGGCACGATCCGGTCGGCCATGGACGCCAGGTCGTAGGGGCCGGAGGAGCGTCGTGCCCCGATGGCCACGATGAGCGCGGCGCCGTTGGGCAGGATCGCGATACGCACCTGCCCGGCGGCGAACTGGCCGACCGAGGGCGGACCGGCGAGGGGCTGCCAGGCGCTCCACGCATCGGGCTTGCGGATGCTGTACCAGACGTTGCCGTCGAGGCCAACGACGACGAGGTGCGCGGTGCCGTCGGGCATCCCCGTGATCGCGGTCGAACTGGCGGCCATGCTGGGGGCGTTCACGCCGGCCGGGGTGCGGAAACCGGCCCAGGACCCGTCAAGGGCGCGGACCTGGTGGTAGAGGAGGCCGTCGAGGCCAATGGCCGCCACCTGCGACGACCCGTCGGGCATACCCGTGATCGCCAGTGCGGAGCCGTGGAAGAGCGGGGCGCCGTGGGCGCCGGGCACCTGGCTCCAACCGCTCCAGGCCCCATTGGCCCTACGGATGCTCAGGTACATGGCGCCGTTGCCCGCGAACGACACGACCTGTGCTGTCCCGTCGGGCATGGCGGCGACGGCGACCTTGACGGCGGTCCAGTTCTGAGCGCCGTTGTTTCCCGGCACCGGCACGAATCCGGTCAGCGTGCCGTCCGCTCGGCGGGTCTGGTGGTAGAGCGTGCCGTCCATGCCTGTCGCCAGTACCTGGCTCGTGCCGTCCGTCATGCCGGCGATCGCGGCTTCCCGGAAGGTGTCATCGGCACGATGCCCGGGGCCGGCCAGTTGCTCCCAGTCTGCCCACTCGCCGTTCTTGTCACGGACGGTCAGCCACAGCTTGCCGTCGGAGGCGACGCCCACGACCTGAGTGGATCCGTCGGGCATGCCGGCGACCGACGCCTGCGAACCCAGGAAGGGGGAGAGGGCGCCTGCCCCGGTCGGCTCCATATCCGCCCAGGCGCCATCGGCAGCCCTGACGGTGTGGAAGAACCTCTGGCGCGGATTGGGCGGGGCGGGGTCCTTCCCGCCCGTCCCGGGTAGCGGGTCGCCGAACCAGACGGGATTGCTGAGAGCGACCATCTGGTCGAGCGTCGTGGTGCCGGGCTTGGGCCGGCGCACCTCGGCTCTCGCGAAGAACGACGCCTTTCCCCATCCCCGCCAGTCCAGTTGACCGGTGCCGTTGGCTCCCACCTGCGCGGCGGCCATGAGCCCCCACTCGGTGTGCAGCGTGAGAATCGATCCAGGTGCCCCGGTGACCCGCGCCGCGACGTCGACCGCGTCGAAGAAGGAGACGGGGAGACCGTCACCAGGCCCTGCCTGCCTGCTGCCGCACCGTGCCGTGACGGAGAGCGTGACCTCGCTGGACTCGGCGAGATAGGACCTGCCCCGGCGGACGTTGTCCAAAATGGCGGCGCGGGAGAGTGAGGGGGAGTGCACCACGGTGTGCGGCGTGGCGACGTCACCAGCGGCGTGCGCGTCACTATGGCCGACCGCGGCGATGCGCTTGCCCGTGCGCATCATCAGGTCCCACCACGCCACGGTGGCGGCATCGTCCAACGTCCAGGGACCACTCCACACCTCCATCGCGTCGATGTGGTCGTAGCCGAACGTCCACAGCGAGCCAGGCCCCGGCGTCAGGGGATGAGCCGCCACCACGATGCCCCCGAGGGCGCGCACCCGGTCAGCGCGTCGGGTGAACGCTCCCGCTTCCGCCGGTGAGTAGCGCCAATCCACCCATTCGCCCTGGGGCAGCCCCAGCGCAAGCCAGTGACCGTGTCTGGTGGTGACCTCCTCGCCGTTGATGACCAGCAGGTCCGAGGGAATCTCGCCGTTCCAGGACAGCCCTGTGGAGCTTGTGTTGTGATCCGTTGTGGCGATGAACTGCAAACCGGCTCTGCGGGCACTTTCCACGAGCTCCGCGATTCCCGAGCTCCCGTCGGAGTGCACCGTGTGCGTGTGCATGTCCCCCCGGTACCAGCCCTCTCCCCGGCCGGGGACAGCGGATGGCAGCATGGCGAACACCGGCTCCTGCGCAGGCTCGCCGTACTCGAGGGTGATCCGGACTTCCCACCCCATGCCCTTGGGGTCGTAGACGATCGGCCCGAGCGCCACCGACCACTTGCCGGGTTCGATCTGGCCGCGGATATATCCGGGCGTGGCGTCCGAACTCGAGAGAGCGAAGTCCCGCCGCGCGCCACCGGACCACCCCCTGAAACCCGACGGGGCGAAAACGCCAATATCCAGCACGTTCTCCAACAGGCCCGGGATGACGACATACGACTCAAAGGATGTGCTGACCGAGACGCGGCCGACCCCGGCCGGCACCTGGAAATCGACGTACGCCCACTGATCGAACCCGTATGGCGACCGTCCCTGGCGGATGGTGGTCACCGTGCTGCCCCGCTCACCCCCGGCACCTGCCGTGATCGTCCGGGCATGGGCCACCTCGGCGGGGAGCATCGCGGCCAGGCCACCGGCGGCGAGAATCGCGCCGCGGCGTAAGACATCACGGCGACTGCTTGCGGGCGCGTTCGGCGAGCGGCCGTTTCTTCCCATCTCGCCTTGATCGGGACTGTCCTCGCGGAATCGGTGCACAGCGCTCCTTCCGGGGAATGGGAACGTAGGCCCGCATTCGTATCATGTTCACGCCAAAACGTGTACTGCCGTGACGAGGGTCGACCTCGCGCGCTGGCACACGAAACAGCCATTTCCGGTCACCCCTCCAACCCTCTGCCATACGAGCAGCCTTCACCGGCGAGCGAACCATTTCCGACAACCCCGAGGCCCGGCCACGCCGCTCCCAGCGGCGGCGCCACCGACCCTCATCAAAGGACGGTGACAGCGACACAACAGTCACTTCGGGAGGTTGAGCCCGATCATGACCGCTGAAACCGGGGCCGCGTCCCCCATCTCGCGATCCCAGGACCGATCAGGGCCCACACCCGCTCGCGCGGGGCGAGCGCGCTCACCCCCTGGGATCCACTGCCGCTCCGTGAAAGACCGCCGCATCGTCCGCCTTGGCGCGGAAGCCTCCTGCCCACACACAGCCGCGGCAGACCGAGTACGGGGCTGCACGGGTGATCTCGGGCCGCCCCGGCGCGCTCGCCCACTGACAGGACTCCGCCGCGACTGTGAATCTGATCCGCATGAATGACCGAGCCGGCCCGCGCTATGAGGCTACGAGGGAACCCACCTCGACAGATTCCGAACCCACACGCCACACGCCAGTGACGAACAGCTCCGCGACCCGGGCTTGCCCGTTGCACCCTCAGCAACGCGAAACGCATGCAACGGCCACCAACTCCGCCCCAGAACCCCCTTTTGGAACACCGCCCCGCGCTGACAGGGCCAGCACCTCACGACGCACCACCCACACGACCACGACACACGGCCACACGCCACGCCCCCGACAACGGCATGGCGGACACCCCCAAAGCGCCGTACCAACACACCGACGGCACCGAAGGCGGCCCGGGCACGACCTTCCCGCGCACGGACTGCCGGCCTTCCGGAGGCTCAGCCGATGACGCCCACCGGCCCCACTCCCCTGGACGCCGCGCCACCGCCCCCCAACCGGCGACGCTGGCCCGTCGCCTCCTGGCTCCCCGGTTACAAAAGGACCGAGCTCCGCGGTGACGTGCGGGGAGCACTCATCGCATGGGCCTTGATCGTGCCGGAATCCGTGGCTTACGCGCACATCGCCGGCGTGCCACCGCAGAACGCCTTCTACGCGGCCCCCCTCGCCTTGATCGCCTACGTTCTCCTCGGCTCCTCGCGCTACCTCATCGTCGGCGCCACCTCAGCCGCCGCCGCCCTGTCCGGAGCCACCGTCGTCGGCCTGACCGGTGGCGACCCGGCCCACGCCGTTGCCCTGTCCTCGGCGCTGGCCCTCCTCACCGGCGTCCTGCTGCTCGTCGCGAGCTTCGCCCGGCTGGGCTTTCTTGCCGACTTCGTCGCCGAACCAGCCCTCGTAGGCTTTCTCTTCGGCATGGCGCTAACCATCATCATGGGCCAGTTCGGCAAGCTCTTCGGCGTCCCCGCCGGTCAAGGCGACTTCTTCGAGAACATGATCCGCGTACTGTCCCAGGCCGAGGCCTGGAGTTGGGCCACTGTCGCAGTCGGCGCGGCGGCCCTGTTGGCGCTTCTTCTGCTGGGGCGATTCACGCCCAGGCTGCCGGCCTCACTGATCGTGCTGGCCCTGGGCATCACCGTCTGCGCCCTATGGAACCTGGGCGACCACGGAGTTGCGGTCGTCGGCGACGTGCCCGCCGCGCTGCCCACCCTGGCATGGCCCGACGTGTCGCCCGACGAATGGCTCACCCTCCTCGGCGGCGCATGCGGCTTGGCGCTAGTGGCCTTCGTCGAGAGCTACAGCATCGCCGCCGGCCTGAGCCGACGACACGGCAAAGGCGTCGACGCGGGACGCGAAATGGCCTCCCTCGGCGTCGCCAACCTCGCCGCCGGACTCGTCCGCGGCTTCGCCGTGTCAGGCAGCGCCTCCCGGTCAGCGGCCTCCGAAGCCGCCGGGGCCCGCAGCCCGATGACCTCCGCTATCGCCGCCACCCTCGTCCTGCTCACCGCGGCCTTCCTCACACCCGTCTTCACCGACCTGCCCGAACCCGTTCTCGCCGCCATCGTCATCGTCGCCGTCCGCAGATTCCTGCGAGTCGCGGAACTGCGCCGCTACTGGCACCACGACCGTGCCGCCTTCGCCGTCGCCACCGCCGCGCTGCTGGGCGTACTGATCTTCGACCTGCTACCCGGTCTCCTCCTCGCGGTAGCCCTGTCCCTGGCCCTGTTCATCGGCTCGGCCAGCCGACCACACCTGTCCGTACTGGGCCATCGCCCCACCGGACAATGGGGGGACATCGCCGAGCACGCCAACGCAGTCCCCACTCCCGGCCTGCTTGTCCTGCGCCCGGAAGGCGCACTGTTCTTCGGCAACACCGACCGCGTCAAGCAGCGAACCCTCCAGCGGGCCGTTGAACACGACCCACGCCCCGATGCCATCATTCTCGATCTCGGCGCCAGCTATCGCCTCGACCTGACCGTGCTGGACGCACTGGAAGCGTTGCGCCAGGACCTGGCGCGGCACGCCATCGCCCTCCACCTGGCCCGAGTGCGTGCCCACTCCCGTCGCACTCTTGATGCCCACCCGCTCGGGCCAGGCCTCGGGCCGGGACACGTCCACACCAGCGTGGAAGGCGCCGCCGACGCCGTTACCGAGACCGGTGAGCCTCGGTAACGGCCGTGGAGGACCGCAAGATCCCGTCCAGCACGGCATGTCCCCGACACGCGCGTCAACGAACTCGGCCGCTGACCAGGACGCCTGGTGACCAGGAGGCGGGCCTGCGGCCCGACGGAGCGCGCTCAGCCTCGGCTGACAACCCCGCTCACTCATCGACCGACGATGATGAATTGCCCTCTGAGGTCGTGGACGAATTCAGTGTGCTCACTCCCATCGCTTGGGTTGCAAATCGTCACCCGGACAGCTTCGTTGACATTATCGAACTTCCTCCCATGGCATCCATGGATTATGTACCAGTGAATTCCGTATCCGTACATAATGACTTTTCCGGCGTCCAGCGCTTGGGCTACCTGCTGTCCGGATATCTCCACCTGGACGCCGACCTCGAGCCGGGCAGCGAGAGCCATGGCGAAGCCCCAACGGCCTTCCTGAAGGGGCGGTCGAAAGGATACGGACAGCCGTTTGCCGGAGAGGGAAAGCACCCGCGCATGCCACCGGTATGGAACCCTCGATGGGGCTTCCGGAGCCGGCGGGACTTTCGACCCTTGTCGATCGCATGTCTTGGGACGCGTGGCCGGAGGCGACCGAGTCGACGCTGTCGGGACCCCGAATGCCTCGGCCGACGTCCGCCGGACGCGTCACCCGCGACCGTCACCACTGCGCGAGCGCTCACGACAAGTCGGCCGCGGTGCCGGATGCGGGCAAGCAGCGATTATCAGCGCGACAGCCGGCGCCCCCGCGAGTGGGACGTCCCCACGCTCGGGCGGGGCGGCCGCATCCGGCGCTGACTCCTCGGACACCGGGCGCCGTGCGTGCCGGCCCTCGTCAGCGTGGTTGCCTCCTACGTTCCTGGGCGTCTGCACTCTCCGAGCTGCATCACCCGGTCCGGGGCCGCCGGGGAACAGAGGCTGGCTCGGTCGTCTTCAACAGATCAGCCTGTGGCCATTCGTCTTCGAGGGCCTCGCCCCGGCATCCTCCCCTTGATCAAGTCGAACCTGTACCGCAGGCGGCGTTGTGCGCTTGCACCCCACCCGAACGTGAAACACGCATCCGGCGGTTGCGTTGTAGCGACCGAAGCCGCAGTACTCCATGCGTGTAGAGCTGCGTGGTGTCGGCCGGACCGACCGGGGCGTCTCAACAGTGCCGGTGGACGATCGGTGATGTTGGTTCGTGGCGAGAAGAGGATGGCACATGGCGAAGAGCGCGGAAGTCGGAATGGATCGACGGTCCGTGCTGGGGGCCGCGGGCGTGCTCTCCGTTTCGGCGGGGATTGTCGCGGTATCTCCCGGCTCGGGCAGTACCGGAGCTGCCGCCTCGAGCAAGCCGCGACCTGACGACGAGTGGTGGGAGCCGCGCAGCGTTCCCGTGGAGGATGGGTGGCTGGCGAAGCGGTTCTCGCAGGGAGACGATGGTGAACGCCTGAGCGACCCTGAGGCGCACTTCTCCGGGGACGGATGGGTACGAGCGCGTGTTCCAGGAACCGTGCTTGCGACGCTGACGGAGCGAAGGCTTGTCCCCGACCCGTACTTCGGGCTCAACAACCTGAAGATCCCCGATGCCGGGGAAGTGGGCATCGGCGAGTACACCTACTGGTTCCGCACGGGCCTCGACGTTCCGAGGAAAGCAGGCGGCGGGGGCGCGGGGCGGATCTTTCTGGACCTACGGGGTGTCAACTACACGGCGGACGTGTACGTCAACGGACTAAAGATCAATGACCAGCCGTTGGCTAGTATGTTCCTGCGTCACAGGCTGGACGTCACAAACGTTGTGCGGCCGGGTAGGAAAAACGTACTGGCTGTCTTGGTTACCCCGCCTGATCCGCCAGGGGACCCTCGCTCAGGGACTGGCGAGTTCGAGCCTGCGGGATCCAGTTGTCAGGGCGGGGACGAACTCATTGGACGCAGCGTCGTTAACCAGGTAAGCGCGGGTTGGGATTTCTGGCAGCCCGTCCGGGACCGCAACACCGGGCTCTGGGACAAGGTCAGCCTCCGTCTGACCGGGCCGCTCGTGTTCGAGTCCGATCCCCACATCACCACCACGATTACCTGGCAAGGGCAAACCGCCTCGCAGGCGACCGTCAGCGTGAGCGCATCCGTGCGTAACACAACCTCCACTGCGCTCCCCGCCCGGCTGAGAACGCGTTTGGGATCACGAGAGGTCGAAGGCGACACCGTCCTGGTCGGTCCCGGTCAGCCGGCCACCCTGACCGCCTCGGTGACAATCCACGACCCGCGCCTGTGGTGGCCGCACGGCTACGGCACCCCTCACCTGTATCGGGCCACCATCGACCTCGTCAGTGACGGCAGAACCTCGCAGAGCTACCGCGCCTCGATCGGTATCAGAGAGGTCTCCTCCGCGGTCGACCCCGTCACGCAAGGACGCGAGTTCACCGTAAACCGGACACGGATCTTCATCCGGGGTGGAGCGTGGGTAGCCGCCGACGCCCTCCTCAGACTGTCGGCCCAGAACTACGATGACCAGGTCAGACTCCACCAGCAAGCCAACCTGAACCTGATCCGGGTGTGGGGCGGCAGCATCAGCGAGCGCCCCGAGTTCTACCAAGCCTGCGACAAGTACGGTGTGCTGGTGTGGCAGGAGTTCTGGATCACGGCCGACTGCAACACTGGATCCGACAACCCTGCCGACCCGCAACTGTTCATCGAGAGCGCTCGAGACACGGTCCGGATGCTGCGCAACCACCCCAGTCTGTGCCTGTGGGTCGGCGGGAACGAGGGCCCCCCTCCCGGCGACCTGGACAATGACCTCGCAACGCTCATCCAGACGGAGGACGGGACCCGCCCCTACGTCTCCTTCTCCACCGATCCAGCGGCCGGACTGGGAACCTCCGGACAATTCTCCGACGGCCCCTACGGGATCCTCTATCCGAGCCAGTTCTTCGACGGCACCTGGACCGTCCACCAGACAAGCGCCGGCAACCCGCTTCCCTTCACTCCCGAGACAGGCTCAGTCGGCACCCCTGTCGCCGAAACCATCCGCGAGATCATGACCAAGGCCGACGCGGAAGACTTTCCGCAGATCACGGTGGACACCTGGCCACCCAACCAAGCCTGGTACTACCACCTGTGGATCCCCTTCTTCAACGGTGACGGCAGCACGAAAGACCAACTCGTGCTCTACGAGCAGCCGGCGACCCTCGAGGAATTCTGCGAACAGGCGCAGGCCGCGCAATACCTGCAGTACAAGGCGATGTACGAAGGCCGTAACGCCGCCATGTGGACCTGGTACACCGGTGGCGTCATCTGGCGTTCCGCCCCGGGCTGGACCGGGCTGCGCGGCCAGCTCTACGACTGGTACCTCGAACAGACAGGTGGATACTGGGGCGTCCGCAAGGCCGGCGAGCCCCTCCACCCCCAACTGAACCTCAGCAACCTCGACATCGCCGTCGTCAACAACACCCGTCAGGCCAGCGACCCCGCGAACCTGACCATCACCGTCGTCGACGCGGACGGCCGCATCGACGACGACAAGACCCAGACACTCAGCGTCGGCCCCATCCCCGCCGCCACCCCGCAGGTCGTCACCAATCTTGCCAGCGTCCTCGACCTCAATACCTTCTACCT
Source organism: Streptomyces sp. NPDC091376 (assembly GCF_044757085.1). Lineage (NCBI taxonomy): Bacteria > Bacillati > Actinomycetota > Actinomycetes > Kitasatosporales > Streptomycetaceae > Streptomyces > Streptomyces sp. NPDC091376. The sequence goes on from NZ_JBIVUF010000039.1 coordinate 22,549, forward strand.
GGTGAAACTACAGCTTCACGACAGCGAGGGCGCCCTGATCAGCGACAACACCGACTGGCTCTACAACGCCCCCGGCCCTCAGCCGGATCTGGCCTACGCCCCCCTTCGTGCCCTCGCCCCCGCACGCGTCAGCGCACACGCCGACGCTAGACGACGGGAGGAGGAGACCATCGTCGACCTCACCCTGCGCAACCGCGGCGACGTCATCGCGTTCCAGGTCCGCGTTCAGCTCTTCGCCGGTCACTCGGACGAGCGCCTCACCCCCCTGTTCCTGACAGACAATTACCTCACCCTGCTGCCTGGCGAGACCAGGACCATCCAAGCCCGCTTCCGCGAGCCCGATCGAAAGCGGACCCGCCTTCGCATCACCGGCTGGAACACCGTTCTCAAAGACTCAGGGCACATCCCGATTCGCTGGGACGACGACCACGACCGGCGGTGAGCCCCGGCGTGCGGGCCGCAGCTGCTCCACCGGCGATTCCGCCGCCCCGGACACGGTGCACCACGAGACCGACTGGAGATCGTCCAGGCACCGCGGAGCGGGGATATCGATGTCCCCGCCCGAGAGGAGCATTCCGACACAAGGCCGAACGTTCCGGCCCACCCGGGGGTGCGTAGGAGAAGGAGCGCGTTGTCCGCTGGCCGGTCCAGCGGACAGGACGGTGAAGCGAAGCGTGTGTGGGCCGGTCCCCGCGGATCAAGCCCGTCCAGGGCACGCGATCTTGCGACGGTGAGTCTGCATCAAGGAGATGACCTGGGCGCCTGATGGACAAGTCACCTGGGACTTCGGAGACCGAGACGAACGTTGCGAGGTGGGTGGCCGGACACGAGACCTTCGCCCCCGGCCTCACCCTGAGGGACGAGAGTGGCCCACCGCGGATTTCACGATGGGCCACTCTCGTGGTCAGTCCGGTTCGTGGCAGCGACGAATCCCGCGACCCGGGGGAGCGAGGGAGCCAGGTTGATCGTGAACGAACCCCCCTGATGCGGGCTGGGCCTTGCCATGCCGGGGTCGATGCGGGCAAACCGCCCCCGCAGGCGGGGAATACGGCCCGGAGCCGCCCGCATCCGGAGGTGACGGCGTACGCCGGGGCGACCGGACGAGGACCGGCATGGGATGGAGAACGACGCTGCTGGTAGCCCCGTTGAGTCAGCCGAATGCGGTGGTGGGGGTGTTTGAGGTGCCAGTTGGTCATCTTGCGTTTGATGACGCGGGGGTTGGCGCGTCGTCTGCGGGGTGGGAGGAGTCGTTCCAGCAGCTCACGGATGGTGCGGGTCAGGGCTTGGCTGAGTCGTGAGGGGGGAAGTGCCGCCTGGTCGGTGACGTGGCGGCGGGCAATGCGAAGGGTGCGAGTGAAGGAGAGCCGGTCGGGGTCGAGACCGGCTTGGTGAGCGGTCTGGTGCATGACGTCCCGCAGCGCGTGGTGGACGAGGAAGAAGCCGTAGATTTCCTGCTCGACGCCGTCGGGGTACTGGGAGCGCAGGACCAGCTGACGGCCGCCTTGGTGAGTTCTGATCTCGTCCAGGGTGTTTCCGATCGCCCAACGCTGGTGGTAGAGGCCGGCCCGTTCGGTGGCGGGCGCCTGGTCCGGGTCACAGATGGTCGTGATCAGCCGGTAGACCGTGTCACCGTTCTCGCTGCCGAGGGTGTACTCGATGACGCGGACCCGGGCCGGATCACGGCGGCCGCGGTCGCCGGTGGCCACGATCTCGGACAGGTAGGAGCCGTCGTCGAAGGCCTTGAGGACCGGGAGCGCGATGTTCTTGCGGACACGCCACAACAGGTCCGCACCCGTGCCCGAGGCAGCCCTCCACAAATCGAAACCGGTGATGCCGCGGTCGGCCATCACGAGCATCCCGGGCTCGAGCCGACCCAGCAGGTCGGGAATGAGTTGCTGTTCATGCACGCAGCGCGGACCGGTCTGCGCTGCGAACACCGCGTGCGTCCCGCATTCCACCAGGGCGGCAACTCTCACCTGCGGATACGCGCTGCGGCGCTGTCCCCGGCCCGAGCCGGGACGGCCGAAGAACATGCTGTTCGCCTCGGTGTCCGGGACATCGAAGACCGTGCCGTCCACCGCGACCAGCCGCCACCGCCGATACCAGGAGCCAGCCGTGTCCTCGGCGGCCACCGGCTGGCACACCCGCGCGAACAACGCCTTCAACGGCTGGGGCCCCAACCGTCGGCGGGCTCTGCCGATCGCCGCCGTCGTCGGCACCCGCCACGGCTTCTCCCACTGCCGCACCCGCTCCGGGCCGTGTGTCAGCAACCGGGCCACTTCCTCGTAGCCCTGCCCCGAGAACAGGCACATCGCCAGCACGAAAAGCACCACCACCCGGGCCGGAACAGCCGGGAACGCTGTTCCCGGCGCCCGCAGTCCGCGATCACCTCATCCACCAGCTCGGGCGGAAACACCCGCGTCAACACACCCAGAGCGATCCGGTCCGACAACCGCTCACCCGACGACCTCACCTGTCCAGGCCTTGGCACATCACAACCAACGACCAACAAGACCCAAAGCCGCCGGTATTGTCCATAGAGGGTGTTCGATGCCGTTTCAGGCTGCTGCGGGCGGTTTCGGGTGGAGGTATTGCCCGACTTTGTCCGGGTCGGCGGTCAGCCGGTTGGTCATGGAGTTGACCATGGCCCAGTGGATCATTGACCGGGACCGGGTCGGC
>NZ_JBIVUF010000040.1:0-23749 GCF_044757085.1 Streptomyces sp. NPDC091376
CACCCCCCAGGTCATCCGTTCGACAGGGGGGACCAGCCATGCCGGGCCCGGAGGCCAGCGGCCCTCTTGCAGGACCGCGAAGAAGATAACGGGGGGGGGACATGCTCAGGTTGAACTCGTAGTGTTGTCCCCTTGGATACTCAGCGGGATCTAGTGACCTGACGCCCCTGATAGCAGAAAGCGCGGTGGGGGCTCGCACTCGTTCGGTCCGGCGGTCCGTCAGTCTCGTTGTTGCGGTGGTGGCTGGGTTTCCCAGTGGCTACACAGGCCCGCGTGCCTCGGCGTGCGCTTTCCGTCGGAGAACGAAGCAGCACGCGACGCCACATCAACGAACCACCGGCCCTTGGGGCCTTGGGTGACGTCGTACTCTACCTTCGCGCGGAGAACAGCGGCTTTCGGCCCTGGGCCGAGGACCACACCACGATCGTCGCTTGCCTTGGCCGGCCTGCTCGAACGAAGTCCCCGACGACGCACCCAGCAGCCCGCGTCTCCCTGCCGAGGACGTACCCTTGCGGACACCTGTGAGGCTCGCGGTGAAGTGGCTGTGCGACGCGAGCCCGGAGCAGGACCACCACTTTGGCCTCGCCGGTGTCACCGCCGCTGCCCTCGGAGCGGCCGCGATCCAGGAACACGGCCTCGCCCGCCCCGCACTCGAACGCTACGCGGCAGAACTCGCGGACGCCTCCCCGGCCTTCTGGCAGGAGCAGGGCATGGAGATCGCAGGCGAGTTCGCCCTGGCGCTCCAACAGGCAGGGACCCACTGCCCCTCCTTGGACGAACACCTCAGAGGCACCGCCGACGCGGTCGCCTTCTTCGAGAGCATTTCCGCCGACATCACCGACGGTGTGGACCGGCTGGTGAGCCTCGGCGTCATCGAGCAGTCCGCCGCCTCGGCGATCCCCCGGCAGACCACGCACCACCAAAAGAACCCCGGGCCCCTCCAAGCCGCGGTCTCCCTGTGCGAGGCCCGGGAGAACTACCACCTGGGGCAGATGGCGGCAGGACTCCGCACCCTCGTCCAGGAGGGTTGGGCCCATCACCGCATCACGCGGGACGCCGTGTCCTTCCTGATCGCCCAGCAGAACACCCACGGAGCCTTCGGCTACCCGGCCTTCGACGACCCGATGGCACGTCGGCAGGCCCAGTACTCCTGGACGCGAAGTGTCATCATCGCCCTTGCCGCCGTGGCGACGACCGGGCGACGGGCCCTCACGGTCACTGACGGGGTGCTCGCCGGGCGCGCCTTGGGCTCTACGTTCTTGATCGGGTTGATCGAGCCATTCGTAGGGTTGGGTCGCCCAGGGGTGCTGGGTGTGGCTATCAGTGGGCTGCCGTCTCGTGGTTCTCATCGCTTCGCCGCCCGGCACCCCACGACGACTCGGCCGCCGATTAGGAAGCGTGAACAAGTTGCTGAGTAGAGCAATCCGGCGAGGTCGTCGTAGCGAGAGCAGAACGAGCACACACGTCAGGAGCACGATGAACTGGCGTGCAGTTTGGCCTGCTTGCCCTGGGCGGACCACACAGTGATGGGCGAGCCCTCGAACGGGCCGAGCGGCACATCCGGTGTCAGCAGACCGTAGATCATGCAAGCCTCCCCCTTGTGCCCATCCACGCGCTGCCGATAGTCCCTCGGCGAACGCGACCTCGGCATGCGACCAGATCATGCCGAGTTCCTCCAGCTGGTCGACCCGCTCCCGGCTGAGGTCCCCACGGGTATGGGCACTGCGCTGCCGGGCGATCCAGATCCCCAGAGCGAACCCGTCCGCGGTCCGGTACACGTATGGGACCGCCAGGTCACGATGGTCACTGCGGACCTTCCTCGCCTGCCGGCCGACGTGCACCGGGTGGTTGTGGTGGTCAGTGTTGATCCGCTGCAGCCAGGTGCTGTCTTCACCCGGGCGCCTCACTGTCGATCAGCCAGAGCGGAGCCTCGCCGTCGTCGGACCACACCCGCCGCGCCCAGCGGCCCGGCGAGGTGAGGCGGCCGGCCCGGATCCTACGAGCCTGTGCAGCCGCCGGGCTTGTCCGATCGAACACTGCCCTGCCGTGAGGGTGACGACGTCGACATTCATCGCTGAGGCTCAGGACGCGGTTCCCGCACATTGCCCGTGCACCGGTAGGGAGGCTAGCTGCGTTGGTGCGTGGTGAGCGGGATCTGTTGTCCTGTGGAGTCGAAGGCCACGAGGAGGAGTTGGGAGTCCAGGGCCTGGAGGTAGCGGCGGAGTTGGCGTTGGCTGATGTCTTCGACCGGGAGGCGTTCGAGGCGGGAGATGTTGGGCTGGGCGGTGCCCATGCGGACTGCAACATCGGTCTGAGTGAGGCCTGCTCGCTCTCTCAGCTCCGCGAGTCTCATGCGTCACCCCTGCCGTACCTGCGGAAGGCACTGGTGTCGCTGATCCAGGCGCCGAGAGGGACCGTGTCGCCGAAGATGAAGGGCTCACTGTTCTGGTACTTGCCGTGGTACGGATCGTCATGAACGGTGATGGTGCCGTTCCGCGGATCGATAATCATGTACAGGCTGATTCCCATAGCGGGGTAATCAGCCATCTTGTCGACATAATAGTTGCTCGGGTTGGACTGCGACACCACTTCGACACACGCCAGCACCTCGTGCGGAGCAAGGGAATCCCGATCGGAGTCGAGCGCTTCCTCCTCGCATACCACCACGTCGGGCCGACGCAGGCGGCCCACCCCGGGATCCTCCACCTCGGGGCCGGTCTCCGCGATCCAGCCCGGGTGTGTCGAGCCGATCTGCCAGTTGATGTGGTCCCGAACCCGACCGGCGATCCTCTCGTGCCGATTGACCGGGCTCATCATCATCATGACCGGACCACCGACACCGATCTCCACCGTCCAGGCACCCTCAAGATGCTGGGCGTACTCCGACGGCTCGTCGGCGATCTTCCGCAAGCGGGCATAGTCCATACTCACCCCAGCAGGATATCAGAAACGATATAAACTCTTGAGGAGTCTCCCGCCACATCCAGTGGCAATTCATCGCGCGACACCTCATAACTTGAGGGTGCCCCGAAGTTCTCGGACAGCAGTCCTTAACTTGATTTTTAGCATGTGCGGCGGGGCCGCGGGGTTGCTGACTTCTTCGTCCGTCGTGCATGTCGCGGGTTCGCCTGAGTCCGTGCTCCTCATGCCATTTCGTCCTGCAGGTGAATGGGAAGGGCTCCAGCGCGGCCTCCCCAAAGTGCGGGAGGGCCGGCGCTAGCATCCTCGGCGCGTGACGTACGTGCCCCCGGACGGCGGGGCGCGCCCCCTAGTGGATGAGGTGTTGTTATGGCCGTTCGTGACAAGAGCGAGACCATCGGGCGCAGCGGCCTGGTGGTCCTCGATGTGGCGGTCGCCCACAAGTCCTCCGTCGAGATCCGTGAACCGCGCGATGTCCTCACCCTCAGCCGGAAGGTGAACGGTGTGTCCATTCAGCTCGTCGAGGACCGCAACTTCACTACCCTGAAGACAGCTCAGACAATTCCGTGGGGAGCGATCCGTGCTCAGGGGCCCGAAGGCACTGAGGTGCGCTATCGCGTTCGCACGCGCGGGGACGTGACTGGCAATCCCGAGTTTGACTGAAGGTGAGGAGTCAGCTCGGGGGTCTGGGTCTCCCCCGCTAGCGCCTTCGGAAGGTCGGCCGCATCCTTGCGAAGGCCACCGTTCCTGCTGACGACGTCATTGACGCTGAGATCGTAGAGAGCTGGCCCGTAGGTGAGGGGAACCCGGCAAAATTGCCGGGTTCCCCTATTTCCAGCGGCTGCGGTGGCGCAGGTGACCATTTTTGCTGGGGGGCCTGGGGGGAAGAGCAGCCCTTCGCGTTCATGGGAAATGGCCCGCCCTCTTGGCGAACCCCCGCTCGACTGTCTCCAATTGAAGACAGGCCTCACGTGTGAGTGGGTGGTGGGGTGGCAGTGGGTGGGCGTCAGCGGGCTCGTGATGTGGGTGTCCTGGTAGGGGGTGTGGGGCGGGGTTGTGGTCGCTGTCATGGTTTTCGCTGTTCCTGTGTGTGGGGTTGGCGGGGTCGGGTGGGCTGCCCCGTATGACGGTTCAGGGAGGTCCGGACGGGTGGGGCCGGGGCGGGGTTAGCTGAGGCTGTGCCGGCAGGGGGTGCGTCGTTGCCGCGGGGTGTGGTGGTGCGTCGGGTTCTTGCGGTGGATGGGGAGGGGAAGCTGTCGCGGTTGCATGTGCGGATCGCGGCGGAGTTGGCGGGTGTGTCGGAGCGGACGGTGTGGCGGTGGCTGGCCGATGGGCGCCGGGGCCATGTCGAGGCGCGGCCGCGGCAGGACGGGTTTTCGCTGAGTGACGCCTTGTGGGGAGGTCCTCGCGGAGGCGGGTGGGAACGTCGCGGAGTTGCGGCGCAGGATGCTCCGGGCCCAGGGAGAGGGGGCGTTGGAGGGGTGGGGTGCGCAGTGTGCGCCCTCGCTGGCGACGTTGCACCGGGTGATCAAGCGGGATCTGGGGGTGGGCTGGGTTCTTGAGGTGGCCCGTCCGGCTGGGCCTGGGTGGGGCTGGTGCCGAGCCGGTATGACCGGGTGCTGGCGGATTTGGGGCTCGTCAACAGGGCAGGGTGGTCTGTTTGTTGTCGACGGGCCGCCCGCTGACGTGCCGGTGCCGGAGGGCGCCGCAGATGCGGGGGTGCGGGGCGGCGGTGTGCGTTGTGCCAGAAGCTGTTGGGGCGGCCCGGGTCTCCCGCTGTCGCCGGTGTGGCCTGCGGGCAGAGGCTCCTGGCAGTCACCGGGGCACGCAGTGGGTAAGGCGATCGCTGTAGCTGGCAGAGCAGTAGGAAGAGCCGCTCGTGGTCGCAGGCACGCACGATGACCGTCTCGCCTTCCTCGAGGTCGCCGGTGCCCCAGCCGGTGGTGTAGGGGGAGGGGTGGCCCGCTGCGCTGCTCGTCGCTCATAGCGATGCCCCCGCATCGTGCACCTTGTACCAGCGTGACTTCCGGCATACGTACCGGCGTTGCTACCTGCGCACCTTCCCGCGCCGCTACCAGCTCCTACGCCGCGCGCTGAGCATCTGCGCTGGTCAGAGCCGATGGGTAACCTGAGGTTGCGCGCCGACACATCTTCTCCATAGGAGAAGAGGCCCCTTTCTCTCCGTACACCGATCCGGAGTCGGGAGCGGGCTCACCTGGACGGGCTAGGCTCTGTCGTGGCCTGCGCCGGGATGGAGCGCGTGGGAGAGGCCCCGGTCCCCGGTAATACGGGACGCAGTACGGCAGGGGCCGTCCTGCGCTTGATGAAGATCGCTCCAGCTCCTTGCCTCGCTCAGTGGCCTGGAGCGTGCTCGGGGGAAGTCAAGGCCCGAGCGTGTGTGCGGCTCAGGTACTCCGCCTGTCATGCGGGGCATCGGGACCGACCTCGGAATCCTGCTCATCGTCAGAGTCCGTGACCGCCTCCAACTGCTCCGCATCTTCTTCATCCGTCGCGGACCGTCTTGGCATTCTCTTCGCAAGAGGCGGCCATGATGTCGGCGATTTGGTGCTTAGCAGCACTCTGTCGATGTCGATCTTAGGTAGGGATGACGCGAGCTGTTCCATGGCGTGGCGCCCGAGAAGTTCGTCTATGCCGAGCCTGGGCAGGGAGGGCAGCAGATGCTCCAAGGGCGGTAGGTCAATAATCTTGCTTATGTCGAGCTTCGGCAGAAAGTCCTCGTAGTGCTGTGCGAGTTGATGGAAGGCAACGAGCGCTGGGTCAGCGGAGAGCTTCAACATCCTGACCGGGATCCGAACCGGCGTCAGCTCGTGGCACAGGAGCAGGAGCCTTTCGGTGCGATCCTCTCGTGTATCGATTCCCGAGTGCCGCCCGAGCTCCTCTTCGATGCCGGCCTGGGTGACCTTTACATGATGCGCATTCGTCACGCTTCGCATACGCATCCGACGCTCGACAAGCCGCTATCGCTGGGACGGTCGCCCCCCACCCGACGCCTCAAGTCATCCATTCGCCGGTCGGTCTTAGGCTTCGGCCTCCGGACAGCACTGGCCACTCCGCGGCGTCGGCGAGCCGTCAAGTGTTCAGCTGGCACCCCAGAAGGCGTCCTCGGCCTGCTGATCGGCGGAGAACAGCCACACCTCTGCGATCTTGTCGCCGTCGACCCTCAGCACGTCGACGCCGTCCATCGACATCTCGTTGCCGATGCGCTTGGCCGAGAAGTGGATGGGGATCGCGACAAGCGTGCCGTTGACCATGGGGGCACCGGTCAGCTGGAGTTCGAAGGTTCCCTCGGTGGCTGTCATCTGCGCGGCGAGCATCTCGCCCACCGCTGCTCCACCGGTGTAGGTGCCGGAGACCGTGTTGCTGCCGGGCTGGTGCCACACGATGTCGTCGGCGAACAGGCCTGCGACCGCGGCGAAGTCCTTGGCGGACACGGCGTCGACGTAGCGGCGGGCGACGGTGAGCGTATTGGACTTCATGGTTCTCTCCTTTGTCGGGTTCTTGCTGCTGGAGCCCTATACTCACCATCGGTAACCAGTCACCTCAACGTAACCAATGGATCGGTGTGACGCATGCCACAGCGCCTGGAATTCAAGGTGATGACAGCGACTTGCCCCTCCCGCACGTCGCTGGCCCGCATCGCCAACAAGTGGACCGCCATGGTCGTCATCGCACTCAGCGCCGGCAGCATGCGCTTTCGCGACCTGCGCACCACGGTTGACGGCATCAGCGCGAAGGTCCTCACCGACACCCTGCGGGACCTGGAGCGCGACGGCCTTGTCACCCGCCACGTCTACGCCGAGGTACCTCCGAGGGTCGAGTACGAGCTGACCGCGTTGGGACGCACCCTGCACATGCCTCTGGAGGCGCTGAGTCGCTGGGCCGTGGAGCACACCGACGAGGTACTCGCAGCGCGCGACCAGTACGACGCCCGCGGATGAACGTTCTACGGGCCGGGCTGGTCCGTCGCGACGCCAACCCGGCATAGCGAGAAGCCCCCTCATTCATGAGGGGGAGGAGTCACAGAGAGCAATCAGATGCCTCGGGCACCGACGCGGACCTGTTGTGGCGCGTCCGCAGCAACATCGTGCTCCCGCTCCTGCATGCCTTCGACGACGGCTCCTACCCAGCACCCCTGGGCGATCCAACCCTACGAATGGCTCGACCAACCCAAGTCCGGGCGGCGCGCGGGAGCTGCATCTGCTTCGAGGACGAGGCAGGCTTCACGCGACGGCCGCCCAAAGGACGTACCTGGGGCTGGCGCTGCGTCACCCCGGTCGGGACGGTGAGCGCCCGATGCTCGGGCCGCCTGTCGGGCCGGACTTATCGCGATGCGGCCCGGCTCCCGCACCCGGCTGTGCCACCGTCTGCGCACCCACCCAGCCGGCAAAGGCACCCGTCGCAGCGTGGACGAGCGCGACTTCATCGCGCTCGTCCACGGCGTCTACCAGATGGCCAAAGCGGCACCGGCCTGACCCTCGACGACCCAGCCTCACCTTGACGGCCGAAGTCAGTGACGACTCTTGGCGATCTTGCCGTTGCTATGTAGGTCGTGTTCCGCGCCTCTTGGCGGGCATGGGTGAGCAGGGCCCGGCAACCGGCGTAGATCACCAGGCGTGTTTGGGCCGACGCCTCATGAGGTATGGGGCGAACCATGTCTGGCCCCCGATTGGGATGGTCAGATCCTCTGTGCGGAAGCCGTCAAGCACATGCCTGGGAATGCGGAATTCTGAGTCGCCCTTGCTGAGTGCTTCGACGGCGGCCAACTCCTGGCTGTCGGTCAGCGTGAAGCGGCGTAGGCCATTCCATCGCCGATCGCGAATTTGGATAAACCCAGGACCGCGCAGCCACACGCATTTACCAAGGTAATACTCTTGACGCCACTGGCGGAGTATCTCGTCGCCATCTGCCCCCGCGTGAAGCTCCGAAGGCGGATGCAGATGGCTAAGCGTAAGCCAGGGCGGGGCTCCCTCTTCGAGGACTAGTCGCCAGTCTACGAATACAGCCAGAGAAGTCAGATTTCCGACCAATCCAAGCGTGTGGCAAGCCTGCTCTAGGGCTCCGTCGGGCGATAGCACCGTCCATTCGGGAAGCTCCACTCTGCGTGCCCCTTGATCCCACAATGACTGGGCAATGACAGCAGGGGGGCCATCGATCGTAATCTTTCCAAGATGCATGCCAGCGACGGTTCGGCACGAGTGCTCGTAATCTTTCCAGCAAGTCACCGTCAATCTAGTCGAGGATGGTCGTACCAGACTGGTTTGCGGCCTGTTAGGGCTCCCGGCAGCACCACCCGTATCGGCGGATGGGTGGAGCGACGGTCGGTTCAACGGGCTTCTCTCGCTTACTTCCGGCAGGTGACGAACGGGGAAGATCTTAAGCAATTCCTGATTCTCCATGCGAGGAGCGACATGGATGAATGTGCCATCGTCTGTGAAAATCAGCCCCAGCTTCTTCCACTTACTCAAGATCCGCATTGCCTGAGAGTCGTCGAAGTGGGCATGTGGAACCGCTTGGGCTGTCTTGGCTACAAGGGCACCGAGTTTGTGCGGCTGGTCGAGAAGGCGAAAGAGGGCGATTTCGACGGGGTCATCGAGCACGTGAGTTAGCCAAGCGTATGAGCGTCGCCGGTTCATCAGGACTATTCGATCTCCCAAATCGGTGTGAGTCAAGCGGCTCCACTCGTGGGCTTCTATCCATACTTGCAGGCCTTCATTGAGTCGCCGAATGACATCTCGCCCTATTCCCTTTGGTGAGGCATCGAATACGTAGGCGAGATCGAATAGTTCCGCTTCAGGCAAGGCGTATGTGAATCCGTAAAATTCCGCCGACCTTAGCGGGAAGAAACCAAGCTCAGGTTTAGAGAAGTACGGACTGTACCGCTCGATGGCGATACGTGCGGATTTTCTAGTTGGGGGTTCCAGGTGCTCGAGTGCAGGAAATTGGGATATTATTTCATCGTAGTCCTCTGGGAGCTCTCCCGGAAATCCGTGGAGATAAAGCCACTCAATGGAGAGACCCGCCTCCTGGCCGTCTCGCAGAAACCGCACATTTTGGCATCCGGTGACTCCCTTGTCCATCAGTCGCAGGACTCTGCTACTCAAACTTTCTATTCCTGGCTGCACGAACGTCATGCCCGCCGCCGCAAGCTGCCCGAGTTGGTCGCGCCGCAAATTCGACTTCACCTCGACATGGAAACGGAGGTGGTAGTCATCCTGAGTAAGTAGGGGTACGAGTGACTTCAGGTATCCCATTTCCAGAATATTGTCCACAAGGTAGATATCCAAGATTCTATGCTGGCGGACCTGCTCAATAATTTCCGAATAGAACTCTTCCCCTCCTTTGCTTCGAAATTTCATCAGCGATCCGTTCAAGCCGCAGAATGTGCACTGATGCTTCTCTCCCCACCAGCAGCCACGGGAGCCCTCCAACGTGAGGGCGGGCACAGCCCATGAACTTGCAGCTGATTTCCTCAGCCTCTCGAAGTAGCCATGATAGTCAGGTGTCACCAGAGAACCGGGAGAAATAGGGATAGTTGACATCGCATTCGCCGCCGAATGTCCTGAGGTATCTCTCCAACATAGCCCTGGAATGTCTTTCAGTTGTCCATCATTAGAAAACGAATTCAGAAGCCGCGGAAAGCTGATCTCCCCCTCGCCGCGAACGACGTAGTCGACGAAGGAGAAGTTGCGATGGACGGCTGCGCCTTGCTCCGCGTCAAAGCTCGATCCTCCCAGCACTGTGACGATGTGAGGAGCCATCTCTTTGATGCATTTCGCCCCAGCCAAGGCCGACGTCGTCTGCTGGAACATGGCAGTGAAACCGACCACATCAGGTTCTTCCGAGACGATCCGCTTTGAAATATGTGTTACAAATTCTGGCGCCAAGGTGTGCAGATCTACCGATTTTTGGATCAAATCGGGACTGATCTTCCCTGTCAGGAACTTAGAGAATTCACGAACCCGCCACTTCGGATCCCCGTAGAGAGCAGACGAGAAAATCCAGTCGCCTACACCATAGAAGTAGGAGTTGAGTGAAAAGTACCCGTAATCGTCCGATGTGAAATCTGTCCGAGAATCGATCCAGTCGATGTAATCGATGTTTGCGTAATGAACTTCCACGCGGCAATCCTCGATGCCGGCCTCTGCTGCAGTTTTCAGTATTCCAATCCCGAGGCACGGCAGATCGACAGGCGCCCACGGCATGTTGACAAGAAGGACCTTCATGCCCTGACTCCCATATTCCGGCAGGGAAAGTCTCATCGCGCTATTTTCGAGGTGGTGTATACTGTGTTGTCATCCGTTTGTTCTTTTCCTGTCTCTTTCCTGCTTTCCCTTCCCTGTCTCCTTCTTCTGCGACTCCTCCTGGTTCTGCCGGGTGTCCTTTTCCGGCACCTCCTCGGCCTCGCGTGTATAGGTCGGCCCGCCCAGGCCGGCACTTTCACGTGATCGCCGCTTGTCCGCACCCTCCTTCCCCTTCCCCTCCTCCGGGCCGCCCTGCGTGACGTCTTTTCGCATGTCACTTCACTCCCGCCATGGATTAGACCTACATTTCTGCATTTTCTCCCGCATATTTTACGCGTCGACGAAAAGTCATGCGAGTGGAGCGGCCCGGTACTACAGCTTCGGATCTTTGTGGTGTGGTCCGGGGCACCTGGTGATCATGCGGGTGTGCAGGTCACGAGGCGTGACCATGCCCCGTTGAGGGCCGTTACCATCTCCTGTTGCCGCCAACGAGCTCGCCGCGTTCCGTGTTCAGCATCCACTGCCTGTTTCGGATGCACCTGCCACAGCAGCGCGTACCGCACCACCCGCGGTTCCGGAGAGTGGACTGCTGCTGGGGTCGGTGAGCCAGGCTGTGATGACTCGCGCGCACTGCCCCGTCATCACCGTTTCGCAGGACGACGTGAGCAGCCCAAGAACGAGGAGAGGATTCGACGCGGAGGGCACTGCCGGGGTGGACGACGCCGGCCGTCGGCGCGGGCAACGTGGCTGGTACGACAGCCCGGTGTAACGGGCAGGGGCTGCTCAACACCACTCCGCCATCAACCTGTACCTGTCCCGGCCACCCTCCGCACGGCAGAACTCCACCCCGCCGTACGCCAAAACCGCCTGCCGGTCTGCCCCAACTGCCTCGACCGCACGCGGCGCATCCTGCACGCGCTCGCCACCGCCGCTGAGCGCCGCGGCTACCGCGCAGCAGCCCCGTCCTCCGCCGAGGACACCTTGCTCATCACCACCGACCACGACGCCTTCCCACTGCGACTGACCGAGTCGACCGAAGCCGCCCTCGGCCCAGAGAGCGTCCGATACGCCTGGCAACCCGTCACCACCCACACGACCCGACCCTCCCACAACCTGGACCTGCGCCTTTCCCATGACTGGGGCCACCGCGGCCGACGCCACCAATGGGGAGACCGCACCCGCTGGCGCCTGGAAGACAGGCTTCCCCACCTACTCGCCGAACTCGACCACAGAACCCGCACCAACGCAGAACGCCGCAAAGCCCAGCAGGATGAGGAAGAGGAAACCCGCCGACGGTGGCACGCAGCCATGGAACGCGCCCGTACAGCCTTCATCGACGCCCACCGAACCAGAACCCTCAACGACCAAGTCGATGCCTGGCACCAAGCCCAGCGCATCCGCACCTACTGTGACGCCCTCCACGCACGCCTTATCGAAACCGGATGCGACGGGCCGAGACCGTGACGCAGTGGATCAACTGGGCTCGGGATCACGCGGACGCCCTCGACCCCATTCCTCAGCGTTCTGGAATGCCCACCGCTCCGTCGCCGACCCCTCATGACCTGCAGCCCTACCTGCGCGGCTGGAGCCCCTGTGAACACAAACGACGATGACGCAGCTGCCTCAGCGGAGGGACAAGCTGTAGAGCGAGCCTGCACTCGAGACCCGTATCCACGCGACAGGCGACGGGCGGCAACTGCGCCGCCCGTTGGCTCATCTTGTTGGGATGGTGAATTCGACCCAGAGGGGGAAGTGGTCGGAGACGTGCCAGGACAGTTCGGTGAGGGTCTTGTCGTCCTGGAGCTGGGGGACGAAGTTGACCTGGCCGCCGGCACCCGTCTCCAGGGTGAGGACGGGGCGGTGTTTCTGGCCTTTGGTGAACCAGGCGATCTGGTCGTAGAAGTGTTCCGCGCCGGCGTCGTCGAAGACGGTGCGCGGCAGTCCGGTGAGTTGTGGGGCGGGGACGAGGCCGGTGGAGGTGAAGGCTTCGAAGAGGGGGTCGTCGGCGCGGTCGATGTTGAAGTCGCCGAGGGCGATGAGGTTGTGGTTCCAGCCGAATTCCTGTTCCGCCCAGTCGGCCAGCCACTGGGCGATGGCCCGTAGTTCCGGTACCCGGTCGGCGGGGTCTTTGCCGTAGAGGACGTGGAGGGTGACCAGGGTGAAGGTCTGACCCTGGGAGAAGAAGCTGACGGCGTAGGGGGTGCGGGCGAACTGGCGGTCCAGATCGGACGCGGGGACGCCTGCGTCCTGCTCGATCGGGACGACCAGCTCGCACGCCAGCCCCGACGGTTTGACGCGGCGGGTGTCGAACAGGAAGGCCAGTCGTTCGTTGTTGCCGGCCTTCCCCTCGGTGACGTCGGTGAGGATGAACGCCCAGTCCTCTCCCAGCACCTTCATCAGGTGGCGCAAAGCCCGCAGGTTCCCGCGGACTTCCTGGACGGCGACGACGTCGAACCTGCGGATCACCGCGGCGATCAGGTGGACGTCGGTGAAGTTCCGCTTCGGCGACGCCCCCTCCTCCGTGCTCCAGGCCTTGGTGAGGCCGCCGAAGGCTCGCAGGTTCCAGGTCGCGATCAGCAGATTCGCCCCGTCCGTCTTCGACGGCAGCAGCGTGTCGAGGGTCTCCTCCCAGTCTGCGATACGCGCGGCCACCCGCCGGGGTGGCGCCAGAATGTCGGGTTACAAGGGCACAAGAACTCCTTTTGCCACAGCTGTCGCTCTGAGGGTCCGCGACCGTGCAGGCCCCGGCAAGACGGCAATGCAGTGACAGAGCTGCCGGACGCAGCCCAGAAATCACGCTGCTGTCGGGTCATCAGAGGTCAGGGCAGGGCGCGCCGTGGTTGCGGAACTGCACCCTCTCCTTGCCTCTGCTCGGCGACGTACCGGTTCGTTTCGTCGGTCATGAGGTGTGCGAGCAGGATGCTGGTTGCCCGTCCGCTGAGGGAGTGGGCAACTGCGATGAGGCGCTTGTGTTGGTGTACGGGCAGGGACAGAGCAATGCTCGAGGCGCGTCCGGGCAGGCCGAGTGAGTACGCGACACAGATCTCCGTTCTGGAGTACTCGAGCAGGTCGAATTGCGCGGCGTGGGGACCGTGCCCGTCGAGGAGCTCGATGAGGGCTCGCGGGTTGGTGATAGTCCGCTCGGTGAGCTGGGTCGATGGGTAGCGCGCCAGGTGGTCCCTGCGGGAGTTGAAGTCGAGCTGGGCCAGGAGGCTTTTGCCGACGGCGCTGGCGTGGCCGGTGTCGGTGTCGGTGAAGGGTGCCCATTCGTTGACCGGGGGAGCGGTGCTGCTGTGCGCGGCTTCGTGTATGCGGATGTCTCCGTCGGTGTAGCTGCTGAGGTAGACCGCGGCGTCGAGGTCGTCGCCATCTGTTCCGATGGGACGCGCAACGCGCCCTCACCATCCAGACGATCGGACAACCCCCGTTCTCCCTCGGGGATCACAAACGAGCAGAAGTGACAGCCTCGAGCCTGATAATGATCACCAGGAGTCGGCGTTGAGAGCAGCGGAAGCGTCGGCGTATCGGTGCGCGCGATCGGCTGCTGGGTGTCAGTGCCCTGTATGACACTGGACGCATGGCCAGGTATCCGCGGGTGGAGTGCCCCGTGTGCGGCGGCGTCTACGCCGGCGCGCCGACGAGCGCGTTCGGCATGGTGTCCGTGCATGACCACAAGCGCACGGCCCGGGCCCTAGTGCTATGCGAAGGCGGCATGCGCCGGGTGCCTGCCTCCGACGCCTCCGGGTATCAGGACGAGCTCCCTGACGCCGACGGCGAGACATTCTGGTCCCAGGCGATCCCGCTGTTCTGAGCCCGGCGCCTCGTCATGTCCCACGAAGCGGGCGGAGACCGTTCGCAGAGCGTGGCAGCGCTGCACCCTTACGCCAAGTCCTACACCCTGCCCTACACTGATCAACTGTACGGCTATCAGTGTCGGTGCAGGTCAGGGCTGGTTCCTGGGTGTGGTGGTGAGTCCGACGGCCCCCTCACTCCCTTCTTCCCTTGGAGTTGTTGGGGTTGGGGTGGGGGAGTGGCCGTACAGGTCGACGGGCAGGGCACGGGCGCTGGTGCTGCTGGCGCTGGGGATCGTGAAGGTCGCCACGGTGGAGCAGCTGCGGCAGTTGGTGCTGCCGGGCACCGCGGATCTGCAGACGGTCCGCAACGCGTGCAAGGACCTCAGGCACGCCGGTCTGGTGGAGTCGGTAGGGAAGACCTCGCGCGCGGGTGCGGGAGGCCGGCCGGTGTCGCTGCAGTTGTGGAACCTGACCACCGCGGGCCTGGCGGCCGCGGTGAGTGAGCTGGGCCGTCCGGTCAAGGAGATGGGCGGCACAGCGCGGGAGGCAGCGAAAGCCGGTGCCGCGCACGCGCTCGCGGTGACGGACACGATCGACGCGTTCCGGCAGTCCCCGCCGTTGCCGACGAAGCCGGTCGCCCGCCGCGGCAGTGTTCCGGTGCAGGGCCGGGAGCTCCTGGCCCGGCCGCCGGGGCTGGGGCACTTGCGCGGGTGGGAGACCGAGGTCGCGCTGCCGGTGGTGGGCACGTTCACGGCGCCGGGGAAGGGGAGCCTGCGTGCGGACGCGGTGCTGCGGGCACCGGAGGACGGGCTGCCGGTGCTGTTCGTCGAGGTCGACAACCACACCGAACCCCCGGCCACGGTCGCGGCCAAGATCGAGCGCTACCGGACGTTCTTCCAGCGGCAGGTGAAGGACCACCGCGGCCAGGAGGTGGAGCTGTGGTCCACGGTGTGGGAGGACTCCGGCCGCGGCGGCTATCCGCCCCTGGCGCTGGTGTTCACCAAAGACGTCGGCCCCGAGGCACGGGCACGGCGGGTGGCGGCCATCCGCGACGCCTCCCGCCCGCACTGGCAAGCCCGCTGGACCAGCTACCAGGGCTGGTCCCACGACGCCCGTGAGAAAGACGGCTGGCGCGACTACACCGGCACGGTTCCCGTCATCGCCACCCACCTTGAGGACCTGAAGGCCAAGGGCCCGCACGGGGCGGTCTGGTGGCGCTTCGGCCATTCCGAGGGGCAGACGCTCACCCACGCTCTCACCAACACGAACACCCACCAGGACTACCTCGCCCGCAGCGAGCAGCGCGAAGCGGCCCGTGCCCAGGCGGAGCCAGAACGGCGGACGGGCTGGGGCGAGCTTAAGCAGACGCCGTGGCCGTGCCCGTCATGCGGTAAGGACGTGTTCCCTGGCACGGTGGGGGAGGACAACTACCAGCCGGCGGAAGGCGAGCGGTGCAGGAGGTGTGAGCTTGTCCGCCGCGATCTGCTGGCGGAACGCGACGCGGCGGTGGATGCTGCCCCGAGCAACGGGATACTCGCGCGTCTGCGTGCCCGCGCAGCCGACCGGGCGAACCCATGACCCTGGCCTGTTGAAAGCGCAAACGCCGGGCTCCCCGATTCCATCGGGGGTTCCCGGCGCCACTTCCAGGGCCCAGAGGGCCCGACACCCCCAGTACTACGCCCGGCTCCCGGCCTGCTCAGCGCGACGCTCCCGGCCGTGCACCTTGTACCCGCGCGGCTTCCGGCGTACGTAGCGGCGTTGCTACCGGCGCACCTTCCCGCGCCGCTACCGGCTCCTACGCCGCGCGCTGAGCATCTGCGCTGGTCAGAGCCGATGGGTAACCAGACGTTGCGCGCCGACACCTCTTCTCCAAAGGAGAAGAGGCCCCTTCTCTCCGTAGGCCGAGGCTCCGATCGCCCGGAGCCGGGGGCGGGGGCGGGCAAGTTTTCTCTTGGCCCGCGCAGGCCACCGTTGGAACCGGCTGCGCCCCACCGTGGTGTACGAGGACGTCCGTATGGCTCAGGGGCTACGAGCCGGCCTTCACCGTCGAGGCCTGAGGGCGGGTTCGGCTGGGTGAGCGGCGAGTTGCAGCGTCTCCGGCCTGGGGTGCCAGGTTGTGGCGGAAGATAGAGGGCGCGCGCATCGTCATCGGGAATGGTGCACGGCAGTGGGGGAGGTCTGGGTGCGTTTTGAGGTGTGGGTGGAGCCGGTGGTGGGGGAGCTGCGTTCGTTGCAGGGCTGGTTGCGTTCGGATCCTGATGTGCGCCGGTCTGCCGTGGTCGAGGTGCGTGGGAGTGCGCCGCGGCCGGGGGAGATGGGCACTGCACTTGACATGCTGCAGCTGGTGACAGGGAACGGGTGGAGCGCGGCATCGTTCGTGCTGGCGCTGGTGGCGTGGCGGCAGACCAGGCCGCAGCAGCCGCAGGTGGAGATCCGTCGGGGGGACACGGTCATCGTCCTCACGGACTGCTCCGATGAAGAGATCGAGCGGGCCACCAGGGCACTCGCCGCTGCTGCTGATGACGAGGATCAGGCCGGGTGAGCGTGTTGCCCGACCCGGGGGCGTCTCGGGCGGTGTTGGTGGGAACGAGCCGCTACGACCACCTCGAGCGGCTGCCGGCCGTCTCGAACAACCTGACCGCCCTTGCCGATCTCCTGACCGGTCCGCTGTCCCTGCGCATGCCTGCCCCGCACGTGACCGTTATCGAGAACCCGCCCGACCCGGCCACCGTGATGGAACCGCTGCGGCAGGCGGCCGCGGAGGCCACCGACACCCTGCTCGTCTATTACGCCGGCCACGGCCTTATCGACCCCCAAGACGCCCTCGCTCTCGCTCTGCCGCACACACAACCCGACCGGGTCGAGACCTGCCTGAGCTATGACTGGCTGCGCCGGATCCTTCTGAGCTCCCGCGCGGAGCGGCACATCGTCCTCCTCGACTGCTGCTACAGCGGTCTGGCCCTCGGCAGGATGAGTGCCTCGTCCAGCCTTGCCGACCAGGCCGCCGTCGAGGGCAGTTTCCTCATGGCGGCCTCGGCCGAGACCCGCACGGCACTGGCACCCGTCGGAGACACCTACACGGCGTTCACCGGCGCGCTCCTGGACACTCTGCGCCTCGGGATACCCGACGGCCCGCCCTTGCTGGACCTGGGAGCCGTCTACAAGCATCTGCGGGAGACCCTGGAAGCCCGCGGACACCCCATCCCGCAGGCCAGGGACCGCAACAGCGGCGCCCGTGTGGCACTTGGGCGCAACCACGCGGCTCTTCCTGCCCTACCTATCGCCGTGGGGGAGACCGCAGAGGCCGGGCAGCGTCTCTGGCCCGATCCGCATGCGATTCGCACCGTCACGGGGTTCTTCACCACACTCGCGGACGTGCGGGAGACCAGCGGGCTGACCCATCAGGCAGTCAGTCAGCGCTCGGCGGGTCGCATCTCGGCCGGCACTGTCAGCACTCTGCTGAACCGCCGCACTCTTCCCACGACATGGGCAACAACAGCCGCTTACCTGTCGGCCTGCGGCGTCCCTGACGACCAGATCACGCAGTGGCACGCCATCTGGCAGCGGCTGCGCAACGAAGCACCGACCGCAGACACTGCGAGCGAGGTCGTCCAGCAGACAGAGGAGCCTCAGACGAAGAAGTTGTGGCAGCGGTCGTTCTCGGTCTTCCGCCGCGAACGACGTCACTGACCCACAACAGCAGGCGTTGATGATGCCGACGGCTGTGGCTTGGGAGCGTCAGGACGGTCCGACTCATTCCCGAACAGCGTGTTCCAGCCGGCGATAGCCACCAGCACAGCCACCAGGACGACACCCGCGGACGGTTTCTTCCACCGGCTCGACGCCGATGACGGCTTCACGTGGTGCCCTGCCCGGTAGTACCCCTTGCGAATCTGAGCCACAGTTCCACATCCCCCGATGCCAGCACCGATACCGATATGCGCACGAGTGTCTCAGCGACGAACCCATCACGGTTCTGGAACTGATGAGCACGGCTGATTCTCCACTCTGGCGACAAGGCGCCACACCCAGCCCCTGGCCGACTGTCCCTCCTGAAGCCCTCGAAGTATGGGCCTACCCTTACGCCCACTCCACGCCGAGGTTGGCGAGTTGCTGGCGTTGTTCCTGTGACAGGGCGGTGCGTCTGCTTCGGGTGTTGGTGAGCCAGATGCCGAGGCGTACTGGTGTTCCGTCGGGGAGGTGTTCTTCGTGGGTTCGGGGGACGATCACTCGTCCTTCGCGTGCGGTGTATTGGGTGAGTGCGGCGATGCCCCGCTCGAACGCCCCGCTGGTTCGCCGCCCCCGCGCTGAGCCGGGCGCCGGTACAGCCGGCTGCTCGGTGGGGGTGACTCCGAGGGCGGTCAGCCGCTCGCGCTGCCCCCGCGCGAGCCGTTTCCAGTCCTGCCGCTGTGTGGCCAGCCAGCGGCCGATGTCAGCCCCGTGGACCATCGTCCCGGGCTCCACATAGGCCAGGACGCTCCCAGGCGCTACGAGGCTTTTCAGGGCGGTGTAGTGGCGTTGCCAGTCGGTGGTCCATCCGAGTTCGCGTACGTTCCAGTCGGGGTCGATCGCGGCGAGCTGCGCTGCGCGTCTGGCGGCGCGTTCGGGGTCTTTGCCGAGTCCGCCCTTCTTGCGGGTGTTGGCGAGCCATTGGCCTACGGGTTTGTCCAGGATGGTGGCGGTGACGGGGGCGGCCAGGGTCGCGTAGGCGTCGTAGTACGCGCGGGCTGCGGCGAGGGTCTCTTCCCAGGCGGCGTCTGCCGGGTCCCAGACGATTCCGAGGTCGTCGAGGTCGGCGGCGCGCTGGGGGTCCATGCCGCCCGTTTTGAGTGTGCGGCGCTGGTCGGACAGCCACCGCCCGAGCGGATATCCGGGCACGCCCGGGGCCCCGCCTTCGGTGTGGTCCCAGGGCACGTTCAGGTGACCTTCACGCTGCCGGTAGGCGGTAGCGGCCCGGTGTCCTGCTTTCCAGTTGGCGTGCTCGGGGGAGATGACGTTGTACCGGACGAACCGGGCGATCAGCGCCGGGTCACGGTGCGTGCCGAACCGCAGGAGGACTCGCTGCTCCTGATCGTCGTCACTCTCGGGAGCCTCACCGAGCCATGACGACGCTTGTTCCGTACGGTTTGCGTCTTCCTGTGGAACGGCGAGCATTTCCACGGCGCGGGAATCGTGTGCCCGAAGACCGGACAAGACCTTCACCAACGGGCCATAGGACGCCGAGTACGGCATGTCTTCGTCTGGCACTTCATCAGGTCCGAGGAATACCGGGACGATCAGTGTTGCCAGTTTGCCCTGGTCGGGCTTCTGCCGCAGTGCCCGGCCGATCGCCTGGACAATATCGACTGCTGATCCCTTGGGGTCGATCAGGGCAACGGAATCCACGCTTGGCGCATCAACCCCCTCACCCAGGACGCGGCAGTTCGACATCACCGCGCGCCCGGCCCGTGCACCGAACTCCCGCAGCTTCTCGGACCGCGTCTCCGGCTGGTGCTCGCCGGACAGCCAGCCGGACCACACCACCGATGGGTGCCGCTCCGGCTCGGCCGCATGCATCCGAGAAGCCACCCTGCCGAGCCCTTCGGAGAAGGCCCGCGCCTCGATGGTCCGGTGGTGGAAGGTGATGGTCTTGCTGAGCTTGTGCTGCGCCATTGTCTCCAGCAGGGCGGCCTGGAGGACGGCCAGGCGCTCGCCGCGTACGTGTTCCTCGGTCCGCTCCTCGCCGTAGAGGACCTCCGGCGTCAGCCGACCGTCCCGCAGCTCGGTCACGACAATCTGGTACCGCGCAAGCAACCCACGCGTGACCGCCTCCGACAGCGACAACTCCCACAACACCGGCCCGAAGATAGCCGGGTCGTCCATGGAACAGGCCAGCTCCTCCAGCAGCCGGTCCACCGCCGCCGGCCTCTCCTCCCCATCCACCGCGCCCTCGCGGCGCCACCTGCGCGGCGGCCGCTCCTGCCACACCCGCGGTGTCGCCGTCATATACAGCCGCCGCATCGCTGGCAACAGCTCCTGATCGTGCACCGCCGCCCACGCCTTACCCAACGACCCCGACGTCCGGTGCGCCTCGTCCACGACCACCAGGTCCCACACGTCCATCGGGAGCCCGAACGCGCCCTCATGAGCCGCCATCAGCACCGGTAGCGAGGCATAGGTCGCATAGACCGTGACCGCCCCCCTCCCGTGCCACAGGGCTAGCTGGGGGGCGCTCGTCGTGGAACGCACCCCGAGCGCATACAGGCGTGGGTCGTCCTCCATCGAGCACACCGCCACCGAGGGACCGCGGTGCCCGTACGCACGCCACTCCCGCACCGTCTGAGCCAGGAGATCCAGCGTGGGGAGAAGAACCAGCACACGGCCGTTCGGCACGATGCGGTGCGCCGCCGCTGCGGCAATGAACGTCTTTCCCGTACCGCAGGCAGCATGCACCTGACCCCGCAGCCCGTCCAGCGGAATGGTGCTCCCTGGCGGGATTTCCATTCCCGAAACGATCGCTTCGACTGCTTCCACCTGATGCGGGCGGAGTTGGATACCCTCGTTCACCGGCAGAACTCCATTCACACCGTCCAGACCCAGGCTCTGCACGCCTACCTGCGCTGGCGCAACAAGAATGCACGTCACCCGGACGTCCTCGACGCCCAACGACGTGAACGCGCCCGTATACGCAGCGAGAAGGGCATCCGCTGGGGCGGCAGGCCCGCGCTCGCAGCGTGAGGAACTCCGATCAGAGCTCTTCCGCGACGTCTTCGGACGCCCAGATCCGGAACAGCGAGAGTCCCTCGGTCAGATTGCCGGGCCCACAGACGACGTGAAACGTCTGCTCAGACGTCCACGCAATGACCCAGTCATGCTCGTCTCGAGTAACCCGCTGATGGGGATGCTCCCGGTCAGCCAACTCCGTCTCTTCAAGATTGATCTTGACGAACCACCCCGGGTTGTCGGTCGTCTCGACCCTCACGCCCCATTCGTGTTCCCAGTCGCCATCGCACTGTGAGGAATACCAGCTCTGCAACCACTCAAGGACGTGCTCAGGTCCGGACATGAACGCGATGGTAGGCGACCACACGTGACCAACGGACCCGGTGAACCTCCCGGTCAGGGCACTAGCCGACGCTGCGGCGCCGGAGGACCTGTTCACCGGCGAGTGGCAGAACCGCTCTGGAACTGCACGAGTACGGCCAGGGCCCCGCGTTCCAGAAACGAGCCGCCCGCGCTGAGCTGCTGCACCGCCCACACCAGCCGCACAGCTGCCCGTGCGGCAGCTCCTCGACATGCTGCCGACCGCGGTCTGCCCCTGTCGTTTCCGGGCTTGGTGACGGGTGCGCCGATGTGACCGCCAAGGGAAGGTCTCGTCCCTCTTCACTGCTCAGCGTCGCGAGGACCTCGGTGGGAGTTCCATTCCTGCTTCGGCTGCTCTACCTGAAGCGGCGCACGGCATGCACCCAGGTGTTGTCCTGAAGATGTGGAACTGCGGGAGCGGACGTAGCTGACGGGGTGCGCGCAGTGTGTGGCGCACCCCGTCGGCTGAGGAGGGTCAGTTGTAGCGGTTGGCGAGCTTAGTGGAGCTGTAGACCCAGGCGCCGGGGTTGGATGCCCAGCCGGCGAGGGCGCCGTTGAACATGGCGTCGGGGCGGGCGGTCCAGGTCCACATCTTCACGACGTCGTCGCTCTGGTGGTTCATGATGGCGAGGTCGTCGCGGCCGTCTCCGTTGTAGTCGCCGGTCGCCATCTGCAGGCGGGCGACGTCCAGGCCGCCGGCGCTGTTGAGGGTGACCTTGGCGGAGCCGAACTTGTTCTGGCCGTCGACCTTCTCGAACAGCATGGTGCTGGTCTTGTCGCTGCCGTCGTCGTAGGCGTACCAGACCAGGGTGTCGTCGTGGCCGTCGCCGTTGAAGTCACCGGCCTGCGGGATGGCCTGGTCCCACTTGAGGGTGGTCTCCCACCACGTTGTGGGGTTGGCGAAGGTGCCGTTGGGCTGGGTGGTGAAGACGTAGGTCTTCATCCCGTTGCCGCCCTGGTTGTAGTAGACGCCGAGCTCTTCGCGGCCGTCGCCGTTGAAGTCACCGGTGACGAACTTCGTGCTCGTGCGCAGCCACGAGCCCGCGGGTGCGGACCAGGAGGCGACGGGAGTGTTGAAGGTGCCGTCGGTCTTGGTGGTGAAGGTGTGGAGCTTGGTGACGCCGTCGGCGCCCGCGTACCACACGGCCATGTCGTCGCGGCCGTCGCCGTTGAAGTCACCGGCCTGCGGCGTCATGTAGCTGTAGTGGAAAGCCCCACCGGCCGGCGAGGCCCAGGCCTGGACCGGGGTCGCGAAGCCGCCGTCGGTCTTGCCGAGGGCCACGAACGCCTTCACGCTGGTGTCGCCGTAGCCGCGCACCATCGCCATGTCGCTGCGGCCGTCGCCGTTGAAGTCCCCGGAGACGAACTTCATGAACTTGGCGTCCCACTCACCCGCCGCTGCGGCGTAGGACTTGAACGGTGTGCTGAGTGCTCCGTTGTCGCCCTGGCCGAAGAAGGTGTAGGTGGCGTCCGTTCCGGCGGTGAAGTCGTACCAGGTGCCGATGTCGCTGCGGCCGTCACCGTTGATGTCGTTGCGGACGACGGTGTTGCTGGACCACTGGGACTGGTTCTGGGTGTTGTGGACGACGAGGTTGCCGCGGTCGGTGAGCGTGGCCGTGCCCCCGGCGGCGGTGGTCTGGGTCTGCCACAGGGTGGTGGTGTCGGCGGCGTTGCGGACGACGAGGTTGCCGTTGGCGTCGAACTTGGCGGTGGCGCCTGCGTTGCCTGCGGTGCCGGTGGACCACAGGGTCTTACCGGCGTTGGAGGCGATGATGAGGTTGCCGTCCGTCTGCATGGTCAGACGGGCGGCGGCAGAGACCAGGGTGTCTCCGGGAAGCAGCTGCTGGCCTGCGGTGAGACGGCTGCCGAAGGTGAGGTTGTCGGCGCGTGCGGCGATGGCGTCGTTGCGGGTCTCGGCTGCGTCCTGGTTGAAGCATCCGCCCTGCCAGGAGCGGGTGGCGATGGCGACGAGCTCAGGCGTGCCGTTCTTGTCGCGAAGGAGCGGGGCTCCGGTGTCGCCGCTGCAGATCGCGTCAGTCGCGGTCTTGCCGGCGATGTTCACCTCGGTCTCGCCGACCGCGTTGACGGCGAAGGCGGAGGTGTGGAGCTTGGTGGGGGCCCACTCGGTCTTGGTACGTCCGTAGCCGGCGACCGCGAGCGAGTCGCTCTGGGCAGCCGGGGTGGTGGCCATGGCGACCGGGGTGATGCCGGTGGCGGGGGCCGCGAGGCGGGCCATGACGAGGTCGCGCCCCGGGCGCGGCACGAGGTCGACGATCTCGCTGACGTGGCCGCCGGTGGTGGTGACGTCGGAGCGGCCGATGGTGGCGACGGTCTTCTCGGCGGGCTTGCCGGGGGTGAGTTCGGTGAGGCCGCCGGTGAAGCAGGAAGCGGCGGTGAGCACCCACCGGGCGTCGACCAGGGCGCCCGTACAGGCGCGCTTGGTGTCCTCGCTGTCACCGATCTCGATCCGCGTGGTGAACGCGTACGCCCCGGCAGCGGCAGCGGGGCCGGTGGCGGCCTGCGCGGGTGCGGTGAGCGTACCGACGGCCATGGCGGCGGCCGTCAGGCTCGCTGCCAAGGCGGCACGTGGTCGTATTCCAGGCACTTTCGTTTCCTTAGACGTCGTTTCTTATGGCGTGATCGCTCGTTGATCCGTGCATGACGGATCTGGTTGAACGGCTGGTGCCGGACGAGTTGTGGGTGCTGTTCCGG
>NZ_JBIVUF010000041.1:0-23300 GCF_044757085.1 Streptomyces sp. NPDC091376
AGCACACAGATGCCCGCGTCGATGCCGATGGGGAAGACCAGGGAGAAGTCGCCGAAGCCCTTCTGCTCGGCGAGCTCGCGCACAGCGGCGTACGATCCGGCGAAACCGATCGCGGCGATGATCACCGCACCGGCGACCACCACGCCGATGAGTATGCGGTGCGTGCGTGTCAGCTGCATCGCGGCCACCCGCGATCCCCTCCCTTGTCCTTTTGTGGCGCCGGTGGCGCGGGCCAAGCCTGGCACATGAATGCGGAGCCCGGGCCTCCGGGGAGGTCCGGGCTCCGGCCGGATGCCGGGGCTCCCGGACCGTCCAACAGATGGTGCAGGTGTGGGGGTTGGGTCCGCAGGCGGCCGGACCGTCGGTCCGCCGGGCCTGCGGGTGGCCGGTCTCCCGGCCCGCCGCGAGCCTAGTTGGCCTTCGCGACCGAGGTCGTGGCCTCCTTGGCCGCGGTCACCGCGTCCTTCATCAGCGCCGACGCGTCCGGGGTCTTCGCCCCCGCGTACCCGGCACCGTTGTACCCGAGCGTGACCACGACGTTGCCGGTACGAGCCACGATCGTTGCGTACTTGAAGTCTTCGCCGGTCTTCTTGAGGCCGAAGCCGATCGCCGTGGCCTCCTCGCCGACACCCGCCGCGGGCGAGGACTTGACGTCCTTGGCGCCCTCGGTCGCGCGGGTCTTGGCGACCTCCTTCTCGTACGCGTCCTTGGCGCGCTCCTCGCCGCTGCCCAGCCCGGCCTCGGACTCGAAACGCTGGAAGGACACGTCGAGCCAGCGGTAGTTCGAGCCCTTGACGCCCTTGTCCTCCAGGCCGTTCCAGGAGCAGCTGCCGCGGACGCCCGTGTCGCTGGAGGTGCCTGCGGTGCCGGCCTTGTTCTTCACCTTGGGCACCAGCTCCTCGATCGTCTTCGAGGTGAGGGCCTTGCAGGGCTGGGGGAGCTCGGCGAACTTCGCGGGTTCCACGGCGCCCGCGGACTGCTTCGTGTCGGGCGAGGAGCCCTCGGAGGAGGACGAGCCGGTGTCCGAGCCCGAGCCCTTGCTGTCGGAGTCCGACGAGCAGCCGGCGACGACGAGCATCACCGGGACGGCGGCGCAGGCGAGTATGCGGGTGAGTCGCGGGGCTGATCGGTGCATGGTTCCTTCAGTCGGTGTGTCGTACGGTCCGCCGTCTGCCGGACGGGCAGTCCGGATCCGGGCGGACGGTCCGGTTCTTCCGGGGCGGCCACGGTACGTCGACACGGTACGACGCCGAAGTCGTCCGGTGGGAGCGAGTGACGGATCCAGCGGACTCGGGTGGCGGCCCGCAGGAGGCCCCCGCGGACGCGCTAGTCGTTGAAGCGCTCGGCCAGTTTCCGGGCCAGACCCTGGGCCTTTTCCTGCAGTTCCTTGCTGTCGGGCAGCTCCGTCACCCGGGCCGGCTGCTCGCCGTACTGGACGGTCACGATCACGTTCGATGTGCGGAACACCACGCTCACGGTGCGGTGCTGCGCGGTGGAACCGGCCCGGGCGAGGACGTCGTCGAGGAACGCGGCGTCACCGAGGCCTTCGAGCACGCGGGGCTCCAGGCCCTCGGGGGCGCTGCCCGGGTCGCCCGACGGCGAGGTGGTGGCCGAGGGCGTCGTGGTGGCGGGGTTGTGCGCGGTGCTCGTGGCCGGCGCGCCCGAGGAGGGGGTGCCGCCCGTGGGGCCGTCCTGCGGGGCGCCGCCCCCGGCGGGAACGGGCAGGTCGGCCGCGTCCTGCTTCTTGACGTACACCTCCTGCGCGCGCTGGTCGTCGCTGATGTCCTGGTCGTAGGAGACGACGCGCTCGACGTCGACACGGAGGTTGTGCGAGGCCTCCGGGGAGTCGGCCTTCCAGCTGCAGCCGACGCGGCGGTCGGTGTCGTAGGTGACGGCGGCCGTGCCGCGGAACACCTTCTCCTGCTGGTCCTCGGGCAGCTCGGCGGCGCCGGGGAGCAGATCCCGGAGCATGGCGCGCTCGACGGCGCCGCACGGCTCGTAGAGCGTGCGGTACTTGCCCGGCCGTGCGACGGGGCCCGCGGTCTCGCCCGTCTTGGCCTCGGTGGTCGAGCCGTCGTCGGCGGATCCCGCGCTGCAGCCGGTGACGAGCGTCGCCACGAGGAGCGCCACAACACCGGGTACGTACGCCCTTCGCTGCACGTTCCCAGGCTCCCTTCTCTGCACTTGCGGACAGTCGGCCGCTGCTGTGCGCGGCGATAACTGGTTGCCGCCCGATGCGCGCCGATGGACACAATGTGTATCGCACGCGCAGCTGTGAACGCCGGTCCGCTGTCCCTTTTGCTGACCTCGGCGCCGGTTTTGCGTTATTCGGCTTATCGGGGGAATCGAGGAAGTATGTCGTATGTAGAGGTGCCCGGGGCGAAGGTCCCGATCCGGATGTGGACGGACCCGTCCACGGTCGAGGACGGCGCCATGCAGCAGCTGCGGAACGTCGCGACGCTCCCCTGGATCAAGGGCCTCGCCGTGATGCCGGACGTGCACTACGGCAAGGGCGCGACCGTCGGCTCGGTCATCGCCATGCACGGTGCGGTCTGCCCGGCGGCGGTCGGTGTCGACATCGGCTGCGGAATGTCCGCCGTGAAGACCTCGCTCACCGCGAACGACCTGCCGGGCGATCTGTCCCGGCTCCGCTCCAAGATCGAGCAGGCGATCCCGGTCGGGCGCGGTATGCACGACGACCCGGTGGACCCGGGCCGGGTGTACGGATTCCCGGTGTCGGGGTTCGACGACTTCTGGTCGCGGTTCGACGGGGTCGCGGACGCGGTCAAGTTCCGCAGGGAGCGGGCGGCCAAGCAGATGGGGACGCTCGGTTCCGGGAACCACTTCGTCGAATTCTGCCTGGACGAGTCCGGCTCCGTGTGGCTCATGCTGCACTCCGGCTCGCGGAACATCGGCAAGGAACTCGCCGATCACCACATCGGCGAGGCGCAGAAGCTGCCGCACAACCAGGGCCTGATCGACCGCGACCTGGCGGTGTTCGTCGCGGACACCCCGCAGATGGCCGCCTACCGGAGCGACCTCTTCTGGGCGCAGGAGTACGCGAAGTACAACCGCGCGCTGATGATGGGGCTCTTCCAGGAAGTGGTCCGCAGGGAGTTCCGGAAGGCGAAGGTCACGTTCGATCCGGTCATCTCCTGCCACCACAACTATGTCAGCGAAGAGCGGTACGAGGGGATGGATCTGCTGGTCACCCGCAAGGGAGCGATCAGCGCGGGCTCGGGGGAGTGGGGGATCATCCCCGGTTCCATGGGTACGGAGTCGTACATCGTCCGTGGCCTGGGCAACCCGAAGTCGTTCAACTCGGCGTCGCACGGCGCCGGCCGGCGGATGAGCCGGAACGCGGCGAAGCGGAAGTTCTCCACGAAGGATCTGGAGGACCAGACGCGGGGCGTGGAGTGCCGTAAGGACTCCGGGGTCGTGGACGAGATCCCGGGCGCGTACAAGCCGATCAGCCAGGTCATCGACCAGCAGAAGGACCTGGTGCAGGTCGTCGCGAAGATCAAGCAGGTCATCTGCGTGAAGGGCTGAGAAGCGGCGCACCACGTGATCGACGGGCCCCGGACTCCGCGTCCGGGGCCTTGTCGTCGGACGCGAGTCAGGGGCGGTACACGGCTCCGGGAATCGGCTGGGCCGGGCGGAGGAGTTCGGGGACCGTCACGAAGGTGTAGCCGCGCTTCTTCAGCTCGCTGATGATGGCGGGCACGGCGGGGACGGTGCCGTCGTATATGTCGTGGAGCAGGATGATGCCGTCCCGGCCGGCCTGGTCGAGGGTGCGCTTCGCGATCAGGGCCGAGTCCGTGGTGGAGAAGTCCTTCGCGGTGGTGCTCCACAGCACCTGCGAGAGGCCGAGTTCCTTGCTGACCGCCGTGACGTCATCGTTGATCCGGCCCTGCGGCGGGCGCATCAGGGTGGGCTTCTCGCCGGTGATGTCGGCTATGGCGTCCTGAGTGCGGGCCAGTTCGTCGCGAATGGCGTCCTTGTCGAGCGTGTCGAGCCGTTCGTGGCTCCAGGTGTGGTTGGCCACCTCATGCCCCTCGGCGGCGAGGCGGCGCACGGTCTCCGGGTGCTTGAGCACATGGTTCTTGCCCAGCAGGAAGAAGGTGGCGTGGACCTTCTCCTTCTTGAGGATGTCGAGGAGCTCGGGGGTGTCCTTACCGGGCCCGCCGTCGAAGGTCAGGGCGATGCACTTGGCCTTCTCGCAGTCGACCGGAGCCTCGGCGGCGGCCGCGTTGCGTCCGGCGGAGCCCGCCTTCCCGGTCCTCCCGTCCCCTCCGGTGGAGGCTGCGGGGTCCCTCGGTGCGTCCGCGCGGGCCTCGGAGGGCGAAGTGGTCTCCATCGAGCAGCCGGTGAGGGCGAGCGCGGCGAGGGACATGGCGGCGAGTGCGGAGGCGATCCTCGGCCGGGTTCGACCTGTGCTGCCGGGCCTGGTGGTCGTGGTGTCGGATGTTTCGGGCATGACGGTGCTCCCCCGTGGCGGGCTTGGTCGAGGTGATGCGGGCGCGCAACGTGGCGCGGCGAGTGCCGCGATCGATGGCCGTGCACGCGGACACGACTATACATAGTGCGTATACGTGCGGTGTATACGCCCTGCGACTAGTGCGCGAAGCCCTCGGGTGGAGTCATGAACGTCCAGGTCGGATGCCGTGCGAGGTCCGGCATCCACGTACCCCGCAGCCCGGCCGGGGAGGGCTCATCGCCTGTGCGGGGTCAACTGTTCATGCCGTATATACACCGCTTGTATAGTGCTCGCATGTCCATCGGCCACACATTGCTCGGACTCCTGGAGTCCGGCCCGCGTCACGGCTACGACCTCAAGCGCGCCTTCGACGAGAAGTTCGGTCACGACCGGCCCCTCGCCTACGGCCAGGTCTACGCGACGATGTCCCGCCTGCTGAAGAACGGCCTTGTCGAGGTCGACGGTGTAGAGGCAGGCGGCGGTCCTGAGCGCAAGCGGTACGCCATCACCGGAGCCGGGGTCACCGACGTATCGCAGTGGCTGGCGCAGCCCGAGAAGCCGGAACCGTATCTTCAGTCGACGCTGTACACGAAGGTCGTCCTCGCGCTGCTCACCGGGCGCAGTGCGGCCGATCTGCTGGAGACGCAGCGTGCGGAGCATCTGCGGCTGATGCGTGAGCTCACCCGCCGCAAGCAGGGTGGCGACCTGGCGGACCAGCTCATCTGCGACCACGCCCTGTTCCACCTGGAAGCCGATCTGCGCTGGCTGGAACTGACCGCCGCCCGGCTCGATCAGCTGGCGAAGGAGCTCGCCACGTGAGCGGGCCTCTGCTCACCGCGAGCGCACTGCACAAGACGTACGGGCCCACCACCGCCCTCGACGGTGCCGAGTTCACGGTCGACGCCGGCGAGATCGTCGCCGTCATGGGTCCCTCCGGGTCCGGCAAGTCGACCCTGCTGCACTGCCTCGCCGGAATCGTCGTCCCCGACTCGGGCGCCATCACCTACGACGGCCGTGACCTCACCGGGATGTCGGACGCCGCACGCAGCGCCCTGCGACGCGGCGACTTCGGCTTCGTCTTCCAGTTCGGCCAGCTCGTACCCGAGTTGAGCTGCGTGGAGAACGTCGCGCTGCCGTTGCGGTTGAACGGCGCCCGGCGCAAGGACGCCGAACGCAAGGCCGGGGAGTGGCTGGAGCGCCTGGAGGTCGCCGAGGTCGGGCACAAGCGGCCCGGCGAGGTCTCCGGCGGTCAGGGTCAGCGCGTCGCGGTCGCCCGCGCGCTGGTCACCTCGCCGCGGGTGCTCTTCGCCGACGAGCCGACCGGCGCGCTGGACTCGCTCAATGGGGAGCGGGTGATGCAGCTGCTCACCGCCGCGGCCAGGGACAGCGGTGCCGCGGTCGTCCTGGTCACCCACGAAGCCCGGGTCGCCGCGTACTCCGACCGTGAGATCTCCGTCCGCGACGGCAAGGTGCGGGGCACGGTGGGTGCGGCGTGAGCCGAGTCCGTGCCTGGGTTCGTGATCTGGCGATGGGTGCCCGGCTCGCCGTGACCGGTGGCCGCCGTGGCTGGGGCCGTACGGTTCTCACCGCCATCGGTGTGGGCTTGGGTGTCTGCCTGCTGCTGACCGCAGCCTCGGTGCCCCACCTTCTCGAGAGCCGGACCGATCGCGTGGCGGGCCGTTCCGTCCTCCCGGCCCACGTCGAAGAGGCTTCCGAGCGCTCGTTCCTGTACGCCGAGACCCAGACCCTTTACCGCGGGGACACGATCAGGGGCACGGTGTTCCGTCCCGAGGGCGCGCGGGCCGCCGTGCCACCCGGGCTGTCGAAGCTGCCGGGGCCGGGCGAGATGGCCGTCTCCCCGGCACTCGCGGATCTGCTCGCCTCCCCCGGGGGAGCGCTGCTGAAGGACCGCCTGCCGTACCGGATCACCGCCACCATCGGGGACCAGGGCCTGGTCGGCCCGAGCGAACTCTTCTACTACGCGGGCAGCGCCGGTCTCCAAGCCGATTCCGGTGTGCGTTCCGACGGCTTCGGCTGGGACCCTGGGGACCCGTTGAGCGCGGTTCTTTGGCTGATCATCGTGCTGGCCTGCGTGGTGCTCCTCCTGCCGGTGGTCGTGTTCATCGCCACCGCCGCGCGCTTCGGCAGCGAGCAGCGTGACCGTCGGCTGGCCGCGTTGCGTCTGGTCGGTGCCGACCGGGCGACGACACGGCGGATCGCGGCCGGTGAGTCCCTGTGCGAGTCGGTCTTCGGGCTGTCCGCGGGCGCGGGTCTGTTCGTACTGGTACGGCAGTTGGCCGGCTCGGTGACGGTCTGGGACGTCAACCTGTTCCCGTCCGACCTCACGCCGAACCCGGCGCTGGCCGCGCTCATCGTCGTCGCGGTGCCGGCCTGCGCGATCGCGGTCACGCTGTTCACCTTGCGCGGTGTGTCGATCGAGCCGCTCGGTGTCGTACGGAACACGGCTCCGCGGCGGCGCCGCCTCTGGTGGCGCGTGCTGCTGCCGGTCGCGGGGCTCGCCCTGCTGCTGCCCCAGGCGGGCCGGATCGACATGAACGACTCCGACATCGCCTCCTATCAGATCGTCGGCGGCTCGCTGCTGGTGCTGCTCGGGATCACCGCGCTGCTGCCGTGGCTGGTGGAGGCCGTGGTCGGCCGGCTGCGCGGCGGCCCGGTCTCATGGCAGCTGGCCGTACGGCGGCTCCAGCTGAGCAGCGGCACGGCGTCCCGTGCCGTCAGCGGCATCATGGTCGCGGCGGCCGGCGGGATCGCGCTCCAGATGCTCTTCACCTCCATGCAGAGCGACTTCATGAAGCCGACCGGCATGGACACCGCCCGCGCCCAGCTGTCGACGTCCGCGCGCGGCGCGGACGGCACCACCGGCCGCGAGATCATCGAGAAGTACTCGGCGACCAAGGGCGTCACCGGCGTGATCGGCATCATCGAGGCCTACGCCGCACGGCCCGGCCCGCAGCGATCCGGCGAGTCCTTCATCCCCCTCACCGGGATCACCGTGGGCGACTGCCCGTCGCTGCGGGAGCTGGCGAAGCTGCCTTCCTGCAAGGACGGCGACGTCTTCATCGCGCGCGAGAACGGCAAGCTCCCCCCGCCGGACGAGGATCCGGCACAGCCCGGCGCCCAGGTCGACCTCCACCTGCAGGGGTACCGACCCGACGGGAAGGTGAAGAGGAAGACCGAATCGGAGCTGTGGCGCGTTCCCGCAACGGCCAAGGCGGTGCAGAGCCGTACCCACCCGATGGGGCAGCTGCCCCTCGACGGCATCCTGGCCACACCGTCCGCCATCGACGTGTCGAAGCTGCAGGACCCCACGACCACGGCGATGATCCGGCTCGACCCGAAGGTCCCGGACGCGG
Organism: Streptomyces sp. NPDC091376; assembly: GCF_044757085.1. Classification (NCBI taxonomy): domain Bacteria; kingdom Bacillati; phylum Actinomycetota; class Actinomycetes; order Kitasatosporales; family Streptomycetaceae; genus Streptomyces; species Streptomyces sp. NPDC091376. Next base: position 7,852 of record NZ_JBIVUF010000041.1, read on the forward strand.
CCGAGCACGCCCGCAACACCGCGGCCGCCATCGACCCCGTGACCGACGTCAGGACGATGCAGAACTTCGAACGGGACAGCCGGTACTCCAGCGTCCGCACCGGCCTGTTCGTCGGTGCGGCCGCGACCATGCTGGTGGTTGCCGCGTCCCTGCTCGTGTCCACCCTCGAACAACTGCGAGAGCGCAAACGGCTGCTGTCGGTACTCGTGGCCTTCGGCACCCCGCGGGCCACCCTGAGCTGGTCGGTGCTCTGGCAGACGGCCGTACCCATCGTGATGGGACTCGCCCTCGCGATCACCACCGGCATCGGCCTCGGTCTCACCCTGCTGAGGATGGTCGACAAACAGGTCACCGACTGGTGGGCGTTCCTGCCCGTCACAGGAGTCGGCGCCGGCCTCATCCTGCTGGTCACGGCCCTCAGCCTGCCACCGCTGTGGCGCATGACCCGCCCGGACGGACTGCGCACGGAATGAGAAGCCACAACGACGTCATCAGTGAGCCCCCGGACGGAATCCGTCCGGGGGCTTTCCTGTGCGCCGGATCCCTTGAGGGTGCCGATCCCATGTCGCGTCGTACGTGTCGTACGCGCCCCACGTGTCGTACGCGCCCCACGTGTCGCACGTGAAGGAAATGGGACATATGCGGCGTGAAGTGGACACTGGTCGGGCTCTGCCGTGGTGTTCCCGCCCGGAGGGCCCGACCGAGGGCGAGGTGGCCGAGTGGCCGAGGTGGCGGAAGCTTCGACGGGCGGTACGGACGACGGCGACCGGTCCGTCGAACTCGGGGGCTACCGGCAGGAGCTGAAACGGACGCTCGGCTCCTTCCAGGTGTTCGCGATCACGTTCGCGTTCTTCGGCGCCGGGATCGTGGTGATGGTCTCGTGCGCGCGGCTCGTCTTCGCGATGTCGCGGGACTCGCGCTTCCCCGCGCACCGGTTGATGCGGCGGGTCGACCCGCGCACGCGGACGCCGATCCCGGCGACGATCCTGATCTTCGTCCTCGGGGTCGTCCTGATGGTCGTGCTGCCGGGAGCCGCGCTGCTGGAGCTGATCACGGCGTCGACGATCCTCCCGGCGATCACCTACGGCTCGACGATCGTCCTCTACCTGGCGGTGCGCAAACGACTGGACCGCCGGAAGGGCGCCTTCGACCTCGGGCGCTTCGAGTTGCCGGTCGCGATCTCCGCGCTGGTGTGGACGCTCGTCGCGCTGTTCGTGCTGGTGGCACCCCGGGAGGCGCTCGTCTCCGTCGTGATCGTGGGCGGGCTGCTCCTGACGGGCGGGCTGTTCTTCCTCGGCATGCTGAAGTTCGACCGCGCGGCGCTGGAGTCCGAGCCCGGGGACGTCAGCGCCTTCTGACACCGACTCACAGGCCACCGTCATGGCGGGGGACGAGGCCGGCCAGCGCGCCGCCGCCGGTGGCGACGCCACCGCTGGGTCTGGAGGGAGAGAAGGGGGGCGTGTCCTGCCGGCACCTCGTTCCGGCCGGCGGGAGGGTGCCGTCGACGAGGTAGCGGCTCTCGTGTTCCTTCACGCAGCTGCTGGGGTTGATCAGTGCGGTGTGCCCGTACCCGTCGTGGGTCAGCAGGCGGGCGTCGGCCAGTTCCCCGGCCATGGCCTGCGCGTCCCGGTAGGGCGTGGCGGGGTCGTAGGTGGTGCCGACCACCAGGACCGGGTGCGCCGTCGGCCTGTTCCACGGGCCGCGGTAGCGGTGGGCGGCGACCGGCCAGGTGGCACAGGGTTCCGAGGCCCAGGTCCAGAAGCGGCCCGGGTCGCCCGCGCGGACGGCCGCGGCCTCCGCCAGGGCGTCGTAGACCGCGGGGTCGCGCGGATTGGGGCTGTCGGAGCAGAACACGGCACCGGCCTGCTCGTCGCCCTGGTACGGATTCGGATGCGGGACCGGCGGCGGGGGTGGCAGCGGGGTCGGTTCCGGGGCGCGGCCCTGCCACAGGTCCTGCAGCTTGTCGGCGAGGGACGTCCATCCGGGGTGGACGACGTAGAGGCTGTTCACCGTGTCACCGACCGTACGGCCGTAGGTCCAGGCACCCACCGGGTGCGTCCGGAGGCGCCGCATCAGCTGGTCGAACTTGTCCCTTGTCGCTTTCGGGCCGCCGGCGGAGAAGGCGCAGCGGGCGGTGGTGGCGGAGCCGCACAGGGCGAGGAAGCGGTCCAGGGTCGCGGCCGCGCTGACGTCCGAGCCCATGCGCAGGAACGTCGGGAGCCGGGGGTCGGCGTCGGACGCGTGGTTCGTCCACGCCTGCGGGTCGATGTTGCTGTCGAGGACCATGGCGCGGACCCGGGCGGGAAAGAGGTTGGCGTAGGTGGCGCCGAGGATCGTGCCGTAGGAGATCCCGAGGTAGGTGAGTTGCGGGTCGCCCACCGCGCGGCGGAGCTGGTCGAGGTCGCGAGCGGTGTCTTCGGTCGACACATGGCGCAGAAGCTCGGGGTCGCGCTGCTGACAGCCCCGGATCAGTTCCTTGTACGCGGCGATCCAGGCCGTCCGCTGCCGCGCGCCCACCGGGAAGCCCGCCGGTTTGCCCGACGTCCAGGCCTCGGCCTCCTCGGTGCTCGCGAAGCAGTTCACCGCGGTGCTGTTGCCGATTCCGCGTGGATCCCAGCTGACGACGTCGAACCGCTCCCGCACCTCCTGCGGGAAGCGCTCGTAGTTCTGCGGCATCTGCACCGTTCCGGGGCCGCCGGGGCCGCCGGGGTTGAAGAACAGGGTTCCGATGCGCCGTCCGGGGCCGGTCGCCTTGTGCTTGATGACCGCCAGCTCGATGGTGCGGCCTCCGGGATTCCCGTGGTCCAGCGGCACTTTCGCGGTCGCGCAGTCGAACGCACCGCCCTGGACGCACGGTTTCCAGTCCAGCTTCGGTGCGGGCACCGAGGGCACCGAGGGCACCGGCGCGCCGTCTGCCACGGCACGGTCCGGGCCGGTCAGCACCGTCGGGCCGGCCAGCACCGTCGAGCAGGTCACCAGGGCGGCGATGAAGGCGGCACAGCGTCGACGGCCCCCCACGGGCGCGGACATCGGTGCGGGTGCGGGTGCGGGGTCGGACATCGGTCCGGGTATCGGTCCGGGTATCGGTCCGGATTCGGGCATGGTCGTTCCTCCACGGCTGAGCGTCCGATGCCACCCCTGCGCTGGACGTCGGCACGCGTCGGTGTCCACGACATCGCGGCCGGGGAGCGTGCGCGAGCCGGCAGCGGCCGAATGGCTGGGCCGCTCCCGCCGGGGCGGTCGAGACCTGCGCTCCGGGGCACTGATCTCCAGCGGGCCGCGCTCGGCCCTCAGCCGGTACGGGTCGTCCTGCGCCGGCCGCGCCGGAACAGCCCGCGAGGAACAACCCCTGCCCCTCGGAGACTTGGCCCTTACATGACCACCACACCGTTCAACCCGCGCTCGCTGCTCGCCGAAAGCCGGCTCGGTGTCCTCGCGACGATCAAGTCGGACGGCCGCCCCCAGCTCTCCCCCGTCATGCCCTTCTACGACCAGGAGACCGACGTCCTCTACGTCTCGATGACCGAAGGACGCGCCAAGACGGCGAATCTTCGCCGGGACCCACGAGCCACGCTGGAGGTCACCGGCCCCGACGGCTGGTCGTGGGCCACGGCGGAGGGCGTGGCGACGCTCACCGGACCGGGGACCGACCCCCACGGTCCCGAGGTCGAGGCATTGGTGGAGTACTACCGTCACGCCGCGGGGGAGCACCCGGACTGGGACGAGTACCGGTCGGTCATGGTGTCCGAGCGCAGGGTGCTCATGGCGATGCCGGTCGACCACGTGTACGGGACCAGCATCCGCTGACGGAGGTCAGCTCAGTGTTCGCGGTGCACCTTGGCGTTCGAGGCCTGGGCCCGGGGGCGGACGATCAGGAGATCGATGTTGACGTGGGACGGGCGGCTGACGGCCCAGGTGATCGTCTCGGCGACGTCGTCGGCGGTGAGGGGCTCGGCCACGCCCGCGTACACCTTGGCGGCCTTCTCGGTGTCGCCGCGGAAACGGGTCGTCGCGAACTCCTCCGTCTTGACCATCCCGGGGGCGATCTCGACGACGCGGACCGGTGTGCCGACGATCTCCAGGCGGAGGGTCTCGGCGAGGACGCGGGCGCCGTTCTTGGCGGCGACGTAGCCCGCGCCGCCCTCGTAGGTGGCGTGGCCCGCGGTGGAGGAGAGGACGACGACCGTGCCGTCCCCGCTGGCGGTGAGGGCGGGGAGCAGCGCCTGTGTGAGGTTGAGGGTGCCGATGACGTTGACCTCGTACATCTGGCGCCAGTCGGCCGGGTCGCCGGTCGCGACCGGGTCCGCGCCGATCGCTCCGCCCGCGTTGTTGACGAGGACCTCGACCGGGCCGGCGCCGTCGAGGGAGGCGGCGAGGGCGTCCACGGCCGCACGGTCGGTGACGTCGAGGGTGCGGGCGGTGGCCCGGTGGCCCGCTTCGGTCAGTTCGGCGGCGAGGGCCTCGATGCGGTCCTTGCGGCGGGCGGTGAGGATCACGTGGTAGCCGGCCGAGGCGAGTGCCCGCGCGGTGGCGGCGCCGATTCCGCTGCTCGCTCCGGTGACGACGGCGATGGGCGTGGCGGTCATGACGGCTCCTCGGTCAACTGATCGATACCAGAAGTCAGGATAGGCAACAGTCAGCGGCCGCGCGGCGCGTACATGATCACGGCCATTCCGGCCAGGCAGATCAGGGCTCCGGCGATGTCCCAGCGGTCAGGACGGTAGCCGTCGGCCACCATGCCCCAGACGAGTGAACCGGCGACGAACACGCCGCCGTAGGCGGCGAGGACCCGGCCGAAGTCGCCCTGCGGCTGGAACGTGGCCACGAACCCGTACGCGCCGAGGGCGATGACGCCGGCGCCGATCCAGATCCATCCGCGGTGTTCACGCACGCCCTGCCAGACGAGCCAGGCGCCGCCGATCTCGAAGAACGCGGCGATGGTGAACAGGAGCGCGGAACGGGCGACGAGCATGGGGGCAGCTTGCCACGGTGCTCCGGGCGGTCAGTCCTGGGCCCAGGCGATGTATCCGTCGGGGCGGACCAGCAGGGCCGCGTGGCGCGGGGTGCGCCAGTGGGCCAGGGTGACGGGGCCCGGCGTGGCGGGCGCCGCCGGCGGTGTCGCGTCCACGCCGTCCGGGGTGACCAGGACGAACGTGCCCGCGCGCAGCAGTTCGTAGAGCCGGCCCTCCTTGAGGTCCAGGTCGGGGGCGCGCCTGCCCGTCGTCCGGTGGACACGGCGCCTGCCGCCGCTGCCGTACGAGATGCCGATGCCGGAGACCATGCCCATCGCCTTGTCGGAGGCCGGACGGACCGTGTCGAGGAATCCAACGACCAGGGAGCGGAACAGACGCCGGGCCGGCGTGTGCGCCATGGCGAGGCGGACGATCGCGCCGCTGCTGCGCAGCACGGTCGCGCCGACCGGATGGCGCTCCGACTGGTACGTGTCGAGGAGCGCGTCGGCGGCCGGTGCGTGGCCGTTCAGCACCGCGGCGAGCTTCCACGACAGGTTCGCCGCGTCCTGCATGCCCGTGTTCATGCCCTGGCCGCCGGCGGGGGAGTGGACATGGGCCGCGTCCCCGGCGAGGAAGACCCGGCCCTTGCGGTACTCCGGCACCTGGCGCTCGTCGCTGTGGAAGCGGGACAGCCAGCGGGGGTCGCGCATGCCGAAGTCCGTGCCGAAGGCCTGGCGGGCGATGTCGCGCACCTCCTCCAGGTCCAGTGGCTCGCTCTCGGGGACCTGGTGGCTGCGCCGCCAGGCCATCACCCGGTACCACCCGTCGCCGAAGGAGGCGGTGACGGCGAACGCGTCACCCGTGCCACCGGCGAAGAGCGGACTCTTCGGCTCCTGTGCGAGACGGACGTCCGCCATGGCCATGGAGCGGATGACCGACCCACCCGGGAACGGCAGGCCCAGAGCCGTGCGCACGGAACTGCGCACCCCGTCCGTGCCGACCAGGTAGCGGGAGCGCAGCGTCTCGTCCCGGCCCTCCTCGTCGCGCAGCTCGGCCGTGACCGAGCCGTCGTCCTGCCGCAGGCCGCGCAGCTCCGTGCCGTACCGGAACGCCGCCCCCGCGGTGAGCGCCCGGCGCTTCAGCAGCCGCTCGACCTCGTACTGCGGGGTGATCAGCAGATAGGGGTAGCGGGTCCGCAGTCGGGACAGGTCGAGGGCGAGCCGGCCGAAGAACTGCAGACGTGTCATGGGCGTGCCCCTGCTCACCAGCTCGTCCGCGAGACCGCGGGCGTCGAGCAGCTCCAGCGTGCGGGCGTGCACACCGAAGGCGCGGGTCAGGTTGCTCGTCCGCTCCGGGCGGCGCTCGACGACGGTGACGCGGACTCCGGCGGTGGCGAGGTCGCCTGCGAGCAGCAGGCCGGTCGGGCCCCCGCCGACGACGGTGACGTCGGTGACATGGGTGGTGCGGTCGGAGCTGGGCTTGCCGGTCATGACAGCCTCCTGCCAACACTTGTAGGTCAACGCTTGTAGGTCAACGCCTGTAGGCAAAGTTACGCCCGCCGGATCTGGAGTGTCAACGCTTGTTGGCCTACAGTTGTTGGCATGAGTTCGGAAGCAGCTGCCGCCGCCCCCCGCCGTTCGGACGCAACCCGTGCCGCGATCCTCGAAGCCGCCCGGGAACGCTTCGCCGCGGACGGGTACGAGCGGGCCACGATCCGGGCCATCGCCAAGGACGCCGGAATCGACCCGTCGATGGTGATGCGGTACTACGGCAACAAGGAGGGGCTGTTCATCGCCGCCTCTGAGATCGACCTGCGGCTGCCGGAGCTGGGTGCCGCGCCCGGCCGCAACGTCGGCGCGGTGCTCGTCTCCCACTTCCTGGACCGCTGGGAGGACGACGAGGTGCTCACGGCCATGCTGCGCGTGGGCGTCACCAACACGGCGGGTGCCGAGCGCATGCGGCAGGTGTTCAGGTCGCAGCTGCTGCCCGTCGCGGCCGGGGTCTGCCCGGTGCCCGAAGAGGTCCCGCGCCGGGCCGCGCTCGCCGGCTCGCAGATCCTGGGGATGGCCCTCGCCCGCTACGTTCTGCGGATCCCGCCCGCCGTCGACATGACCAAGGACGAAGTGATCGCCTGGCTGGCCCCGACGATTCAGCGGTATCTGACCGCCGAGAAGCCGTAACCGCTCAGGCGGCCGCGCCGCCGAACTCGCGCAGCGCGCCCTCGACGATCGCCTCCAGGCGGGCGTGGTGGGCTCCTCGCCAGTAGACGCGCTCACACGCGGTGCACTGGGCGAACACGTCGTACGAGCGCTGGGTGCCCTGCTCCAGATGGTGCTCCACCGCCTCCTTGTCCGTGTCCGCGAGCGGGCCGTTGCAGGCCGTGCAGCGGGTCCACGGTGCGAGGGCGGGCGCGAACCGCTGGAGCACGTCACGGAGCTGGTCGTCGGGGCGGTCGCTGTACACGTACGCACCGGCCCACAGCTCCCGGCGGCGCAACAGCCCGCGGTCCCGGGACAGCATCACGCGCCGCTCCCGTGCTGAGAGCGTGGCCAGTGCCGCGTCGCCGATGTCCTCGCTCTCGTAGGCCGCGTCGACACCGAGGAGCCGCAGGCGCCGGGCGAGGGTGCCGAGATGGACGTCGAGCAGGAAGCGGAGCGGGGCGCCGGGCACGGACTGCGGGCGCTCGAAGCCCAGGACCCGCACCCGTTCGCCCGCGGCGGGAACGTGCGACGCCTCGACCCGGGTGCCGTCCACCAGCAGTCGCCCGGCCTCGGTGAGCGGGACCCCGAGCGACTCGACGACGTGGCCGAGGGTCGAGGAGCCGTCGGTGACGAGGGCCGTCCGCCCGTCGCGGCGCTCCGCCGCGACGAAGAGCCGCAGCTCAGGGGCGAAGCTGATGTGGATCTCCGGTCCGTTCACGCGGCCAGCATCGCATCGGGCGGACCACCCCAGCCAGCGAGATTCCGGCAGGATCCGGAGCCGGCACACAGGAGCGCAAGGCGTCGGCCCGGTCCCTCCCCGGGGCTTGTCCCTTCCCGGGCCCGATCCCTCCCTGGGACCTGTCCCTCCCCGGGGCCTGCCCCTGGTCCCGTCGCCAGGTCGTCGTCCCGGGCCCGGGCGGACATCTCAGGACGCCGCCGTGGCGTGCGTCCCGCCGAGGTCGAAGCGCCAGTCGTTGCTGCGCAAGGGCGTGCCCGGCGGATACTCGAAGTCGCACTCCCCGAGGAGCGTGAAGCCCGCCTTCCGGCACACCGCGTTCGACGGCACGTTGTCGAGGGACGGAAAGGCGTGCAGATGGCGGTGCCTGTGCGCCGCGCGGGCCTCCTCGATCACGGCCAGGGTCGCCGCCGTGGCGACCCCGCGCCCCTGGAAGCCGGGGAGGATGCTCCACCCCGTCTCGTACACCTGCACGCCGCGCCAGGTCCTCTCCCAGAAGCCGATCGATCCGGCGGCCTCGTCGCTCCCGTCGGTCAGCACCACGCGGTACATCCGCCCCGCGGCGGTCCCGTCCGCGCTCAGGGCCACGTACCGCTTGTGCCGCTCGGCCAGCTTCCCGTCCGACTCCGGACCGCCCAGGTGCACCATCGACTCAGGCGCGTTGATGGCCCGGAGCAGCTCGAAGTCGTCGTCCGCCCAGGGCTCGATCCGCACAACCCGCGTCGTGTCGTCCATGCCCGGCACCGTACGCCCCGGGACCGACAACGCACCGGGGAAGCGGTCCTCACCCGGGCGTTCGCGTGGCGGCGTAGGCCGTTGGCGGCACGCCGACCGTCGAGGTGAAGTCCCGTACGAGGTGGGCCTGGTCGCTGTAGCCGAGCTCGGCGGCGAGCGCGGCCCAGTCCGGCTCACCGCGCCCGACGCGCCCACCGCGTACGTCGCTCCCGTCGTTCTCGGCGTCGCCGCTTCCGGTACCGGAAGCGGCGCAAGCGCTGCTTTCCGCCTCGGCCCGCTCCAGGGCCTCGTGCACGCGGTAGCGCAGGATGACCCACTTGGGTCCGACTCCGACGTACTCCGCGAAGAGCCGCTGCAGGGTCCGCGCCGACACCCCTTCCGCCGCGGAGAGCTGGGCGACCCGGCGGATCGTCCGGTCGGTGCGGACCTGCTCGACCAGCGCCATCGCCCGCTCGGCCTGCGGATCGGCCTGCGGCCCGAGACCGAGCAGGAAGACGTCGAGCGCCGTGACCCGCGCGTCCTCGTCGTCCGGTAGCACGATGGCCGCGGCGTCCGCCGACGCGAACACCTCGTGGTCCGGCACCTGGCGGCCCGTCCACTCCGACACCGGCCGCCCCGGCGCGAACGGCCGGAAGCCACCGGGCCGGAACTGCACGCCGCAGACCCGCCCCCGCCCCTCCAGCTTCCGTGTGAAGAGTCCGAGGCCGATGCCCGCGACCTCGCCCCCGGGCTGCTCGTCCCCGTACCGCTGGAAGACGACGTTCACGGACGGATGAGGCACCACGTGGGTGACGTACGGCTCGGCCAGGTCCCAGTCGATCAGCCAGTAGTGCTCCAGGTACGGCCGCAGCGGCGGGGCCGGCTCCCGGCGCCGGAAGCGGACGTGGGCGAAGAGGTCCGGGGCGTCGACGATCCCACGGGTGTCGCGGCGCGGCCCGTCCGCCGGCCGAGGTTCCCGTCCTCCCCGTGCCTGCGCCTTCCACGGCTCGCTCCTGCTCGCCATGTCCGGATCCTATGTCGCGTTTCTTCAAGACACAGCGGCCCGGCGACTGCCAGCGTCGCGGGCATGAAGGCCATCAGTGAACTCCTCGAAGCCACGACCGCGCGTGCCCTTCCCGTCGTCCGCGCGGTGACCGCCGACAAGCTGACCGCTCCGACCCCGTGTCCCGAGTACGACGTACGCGCCCTGATCAACCACCTCCTCCACGTGGTGGTCAACTTCCAGGCGCTCGCGGCGAAGAAGGACTCCGACTTCTCCACGACGCCCGACCGTACGGCGGGCGACTGGCGGGCCCTCTTCGCCGACGAGACCTCCCGGCTGGTCGAGGCGTGGGCCGGGCCGGGGGCTGAGGAGGGCACCACGGGTTCGCTCGGCCTTCCTGCCAGGACCGTCGGGTTCATGGTGCTGGGCGATCTGACCGTGCACGCCTGGGACCTCGCCCGAGCGACAGGACAGCGCTACGACCCCGATCCGGAGGTGGTCGCCGAACTGGGTCCGGCGGTCGAGGCGATGGCGCCGATGGCCAGGAAGTGGGGAGCGTTCGGCGAGGCCGTCACAGTGCCGGCGGACGCGTCCGTGTTCGCGCGGGTGCTGGCGACGACGGGTCGCGATCCGGGCTGGAGTCCGTGCTGATCCCGCTGGTCCCGCCGACCCCGCTGGTCCCGTCCGACCCCCCGCTGACGTGCGCGCCGACGACGGCGTGTGCGTCGGCGGACTCCTGGTCGCCGGTCCGGACGCCGTCCGCGCAGCCGCCCTCGCCCGCGCAGACGCCCTCGGCGCAGCCGCCGTCCGCGCACGTGCCGTCGTACAGACCCGCGAGCCGTGCGTACGCCTCGTCCACGATCTCCTCGGCCGCCACGAGCATTTCCCGCTCCGCGCGCCGGGCACCGGCGTGCGCGCCCGAGTGCGCGTACGGATACGCGTACGAACAGGCATCCGGGCGCGTAGCCGGACGCGCGTGCGACGAGGGGGCGGCCGCGCGCCTGCGTCGCCGCCACCAGCTGTCGCACACCGCGTAGACGCCGCTCGCGCAGACCGTCAGGGGGATGCACAGGACCAGCAGGACGTCACCCACGCCGGACCCTCCTCGGGGAAGTCGGAATCTCATGACTCGGCTGTCACGACTCGGCTGTCACGACGGCGCTCGCGACACATCGGCGCGACACGCCGGTGCGACACGTCGGTACGTACTCACGACGGGCGCATTCCGGACATCGGCAGTCGCGGTGCCCGGCTGGAGTTAGTTCACCGTTCAAAAGAATGTCCGGCAAGCAGGCGTGCCGATCACCGAAATCGCGAGGGACGCAGGATCACCGCAGGACCCTCACGTGACTTTCGCCGTGACGAATCCCTCCGAAAGAGATTCCTGACGCATCTCCGGCACAGAGAACCCGGCGGCACCCGAAGCCCGGCCGACATTCACGGCCGACATTTACAAGCGACTTCCCGTTCGGGAGGCTGGCCTGAGAACCACCCAAGTCCGCACGGGAGTCCGCGTTGTCGATGATCCGCAACCTCCGCCGCGCCGTACGGCGCGCGTATCGCCGTACGGTCGACCTGAGCCACCCGGCGCGGTCGCCGCTCGGCAGCGCCGTCGTCAACTGTGTGGGGTACACGGACGGGGTACGGCAGGCAGGGAGTTGTCCGGCCGAGGAAGCGCTGCGCCGCGTGCGCAAGGAGAACAGCGCCGACCCCACCGGCAGCAGCTTCGTCTGGATCGGGCTGCACGAGCCCACGCACGAGGAGTTCACCGGGCTCGCGGAGCTGTTCGGCCTGCATCCGCTGACCGTCGAGGACGCCGTCAACGCCCACAGCCGGCCGAAGGTCGTGCGCTACGACGACACACTGCTCGCGGTCTTCAAGACGGTCGGCTACGCCGAGCACGACCAGCTGACCGCCACCAGCCAGGTCGTGGAGACCGGCGAGATCACCGTGATCACCGGCCGGGACTTCGTGATCACCATCCGGTACGGACGGCACGGCTCGCTCGGCCCGCTGCGCGAGGCGCTGGAGTCCGTACCCGACCAGCTCACCAAGGGTCCTTCCTCGGTGCTGCACGCGGTGGCCGACTTCGTCGTCGACGAGTACCTGGCCGTCGCCGACGCCGTGCAGGACGACATCGACGCGGTCGAGACGGCCGTCTTCTCGGAGCACGCGGGGCGCGGTGACGTGGGCCGCGGCGAGGCGGGGCGGATCTACCAGCTCAAGCGGGAACTGCTGGAGTTCAAACGGGCAGTGTCCCCGCTGAACCGCCCCCTGGAGTCGCTCGCCACCCAGCCCGCCCTGCTGATCGCCCCGGAGATACGGCCGTACTTCCGCGATGTCTCGGACCACCTCGCCCGGGTCAATGAGCAGATGAACGAGTACGACTCGCTGCTGGACTCGATCCTGCAGGCGCATCTGGCGCAGATGACGGTCGCCCAGAACGAGGACATGCGGAAGATCACGGCATGGGCGGCGATCGTGGCCGTCCCGACGATGGTCTGCGGGGTCTACGGCATGAACTTCGAGCACGTACCCGAGCTGCGCTGGACCTATGGCTACCCGGTCGTCCTCGGCGTCATCGCCGTCTCCTGCTTCGTGATCCACCGGGGCTTCCGGCGCAACGGCTGGCTCTGACGGCCCTCAGCGCAACGCCGGCCCTCAGCGTCATGCCGGTCCTCACCGGCATGAAAGCCCTCAGCGGCAAGACAGGGGCGGGGCCGGAACACCCCGCCCCACTGCGCGGACAGCTCCGGTCAGGGCCACACCAGGCAGTACGGCTGATGCCCCGCCTCGTGCAGCCGATGCGAGAAGTCCTGCCACTCGTGCAGCAGCTGGTACACGTTGAACGCGTCCCGCGGGCCGCCGCGGTCCGGGACGGTCGACCAGATGAAGGCCGCCGCGCCCACCGATTCCTCGCCGATGCCGCGCAGGGGGTCGACAACGGTCATGGGGAGCTTCACCACGGCGTAGTCCGGGTGGAGGACCACCAGCTCCAGCGGGGGCACCTTGTGCAGCGGCATGCCCTGAATACCCGTGAGCACCATCGCGGCTATGGTTTCCGGCTTGATCTTGGTGAACATTCCGCCCATGCCGAGTTCGTCGCCGCCCAGCTCCTCCGGGCGCATCGAGATCGGCACGCGGGCAGCCGTGGCGCCGTCGGGTGCGCCGAAGTATTTGTACGTCACCCCCATGCCCCGGCCACCCCTGTTCTCCACGGGCTCACGCGCCTCGTGCCGCCGGTGCCTCCCACGCCGGGCAGGCTCGGGACCCAGGTCGTCGGTCCCCTCGCCCAGTCCGCCACCGCGATGCATATCTCCACCCGACTGCTTTTAGGACGCACAGCGCCGGCCGCGCAACCCGATCATCGTGACAGTGACCTCCCCCACGGACGTGCTGTGAAACACCTGTCCGCAAGAACGTCGCGTGCCTCTGACACCATGGATTCCGTGAGCTTTCCCTATGACGCCCCAGTTTCGCAGACGCTTTTCGACCGCGCGTCCCTCGTGACGCCCGGCGGCGTGAACTCTCCTGTCCGTGCCTTCCGCGCCGTGGGGGGTACACCCCGGTTCATGGTGTCCGGTACCGGTCCGTATCTGACGGACGCGGACGGGCGCGAGTATGTCGACCTCGTGTGCTCCTGGGGTCCGATGATCCTCGGACACTCCCATCCCGAGGTCACGGCGGCCGTACAGGACGCCGTCTCCCGAGGCACCTCGTTCGGCACGCCGGGAGAAGGTGAGGTCGCGCTCGCCGAGGAGATCGTGGCACGGGTCGCCCCGGTCGAGCAGGTGAGACTCGTCTCGTCCGGCACGGAGGCGACGATGTCGGCGATCCGGCTGGCGCGCGGTTTCACCGGGCGCGCCAAGGTGATCAAGTTCGCCGGCTGCTACCACGGCCATGTGGACGCCCTGCTGGCCGCGGCAGGTTCCGGGGTGGCGACCTTCGGGCTGCCGGACACCCCCGGGGTCACGGGAGCGCAGGCGGGCGACACGATCGTGCTGCCGTACAACGATCTGGAGTCGGTCCACGCGGCCTTCCACGCGCACCCGGGCGAGATCGCCTGCGTGATCACGGAGGCGTCGCCGGGCAACATGGGCGTGGCCCCGCCGCTGCCCGGTTTCAACCAGGGCCTCAAGGACGCCTGCGCCAAGAACGGCGCGCTGTTCATCTCCGACGAGGTCATGACCGGTTTCCGTACGTCGAAGGCCGGCTGGTACGGCGTCGACGGTGTGAACCCGGACCTGATGACCTTCGGCAAGGTCATGGGCGGCGGCTTCCCGGCCGCGGCGTTCGGCGGCCGTGCCGACGTCATGGGCCATCTCGCCCCGGCCGGGCCCGTCTACCAGGCGGGCACCCTCTCCGGGAACCCGGTGGCGACCGCCGCGGGCCTCGCCCAGCTGCGGCTCCTGGACGACGCGGCGTACGAGAAGGTCGACGCGGCCTCCGCGCGGATCCGGGGTCTCGTCACGGACGCGCTGGCCAAGGAGGGCGTCGCCCACCGGCTGCAGACCGCGAGCAACATGTTCTCCGTGTTCTTCACCGACCGTGAGGTGCGGGACTACGAGGACGCGAAGAAGCAGGAAGCCTTCCGCTTCAACGCGTTCTTCCACTCGATGCTCTCCCAAGGTGTCTACCTTCCGCCGTCCGCGTTCGAGTCCTGGTTCGTGTCGACCGCCCACGACGACACCGCGATCGAGCGGATCGCCGCCGCGCTGCCCGCCGCCGCCCGCGCCGCCGCGGAGGCCACGGCATGACCGGTTCGGGGATCAATACGGAAACGACGGTCGTCCATCTCATCCGGCACGGCGAAGTGGAGAACCCGGACGGCGTTCTCTACGGGCGGCGGCCGGGCTACCACCTGTCCGAGCTGGGACGACGGATGGCCGACCGGGTCGCGGAGCACCTCGCCGACCGCGACATCACACATGTGGTGGCCTCTCCGCTGGAGCGTGCCCAGGAGACGGCGGCCCCGATCGCCAAGTCGCACGGTCTGACCCTGGACACCGACGATCGGCTGATCGAGGCGGCGAACGTCTTCGAGGGCAAGACCTTCGGCGTGGGCGACGGCGCGCTGCGCAAGCCGGGCAACTGGAAGCACCTGACCAATCCGTTCCGGCCGTCCTGGGGCGAGCCGTACATCGACCAGGTGGCACGGATGCTGGACGCGCTGGGCACCGCCCGGGACGCGGCCCGCGGCCATGAGGCGGCCGTGGTCAGCCATCAGCTGCCGATCTGGATCGTGCGCAGCCATGTCGAGCAGCGCAGGCTCTGGCACGACCCGCGCCGCCGGCAGTGCACGCTCGCGTCGTTGACGACCTTCACCTATCAGGGCGACAAGATCGTCTCGGTCGGATACTCGGAGCCGGCGCGCGACCTCGTTCCGGCGCATCTTCTCGCCGGTGCCAAACCGGTCAAGGGAAAGTCAAAAGCCTTTGGCGCATAGCCATCTGGCTGTCCAGCACATTCCGTGTTAGTCCCTGGAACCTTCCCGTTCCGCACGCCATCTCACTTGATGGCAGTACGGCTGCGGCGAACGCGACAGGGAACGGGATGGTCGGCATGCGCAACATCACACGAAGGGGCTTGCTGGGAGCGGGACTCGGCGCCGCAGCGGCGATCGGTGTCGCGGGCTGCGGCACGGGCTCGGGCAACGGAAAGCCGGGGAAGAGCAGCGGCGGCGCCGACGGAGGAAACGGGGGCGGCGGTGACGGCAAGGGCCAGGCGCCCCAGGAGAAGCCGGTGCGCCTCATAGGCGATGGTTCGACGGCCGACACGGGGAAGCAGCCGCACCAGCCCGATGCGCCGGTGCCGCTCGCGCCCGGTCAGGCTCCGCCGCAATT
>NZ_JBIVUF010000042.1:0-17626 GCF_044757085.1 Streptomyces sp. NPDC091376
CCACATTGTTCTGACCGTATTTCGCGAAGAGGGAGACTCGGGTGGACGTCTGTCCGGTGGGGACTTGGTAGATCCCGTACCACTCCCCCCACTTGTCGCCGTCGGCGATGTCGAGGGGATACTTGTCGTCCCCGTTCGCGGGCTGTTGATATCTCTCGGTGGCTGAGGCGGCGTCGGCGATGGAGAGCCACATGACGGCGGGCTTGTCGCCGGGGACTCCGGAGTGTTTCAGGCGCCAGACCATTTCCTCGCCGGGGGTCGTCGCCACCTCCTGCGTCAAGGGGCTTCGCGGGTAGAGAGCGCCGTACTGTTTCCCTTCGGGCGAGGTGTCGGGGCCGACGCCGATACCGACCCACCCGTCAAGGGCTTTCCACCCCGGTACGTGCTTCCCCTCGACCCAGCCGCTCGTCGTCTGCTGGGGCTGCTCGAAGCCGCCGTTGACGAGGGTGGGTTTCGGGGTGGTCGTCGAGGGCTCGCTGGTTCCGGCGCTGGCGTGCTGGAGTACCAGCGCGGACAGCATCGCCGAGACCGCGCACGCGGCCACGACTATCGGTTTCCTTGATCTGCGGTGCCTGTTTCCACTCATGCGATTCATCCCTTTTCAGGTGCTGTTGGAACCGCTTTCCCGGGAAGAGGCGCAGGGCTGGGGCTGCCCGGGGCGGCTGGAGGTCAGTTCGTGGGTTTCCAGGGCCAGGGCGGCTTGGACCGCGGGGTGTCCCGGTCCGTCGGTTCGGTGGCGGGCGGCTTGGACGGGACGGCGGGCTCGTCTTCGGGTTCCTCGCCGCGTGGCGGGTCGTCCGCGCCGGGGCCACCGGGCCCGCCGGGCTCGTGCGGAGTGCGGGTCGGCTCGGGGCTCGGTGCCGGCGGGGTGGTGGAGGGGGCGGGAGAGGAGGGCGGCGTCGGTTCGTGGGTGGGGGTTGGCGTGGCGTCGTCGCGGGGGTTGTCCTTGCCGAGGTCGGAGCCGCCCGGTTTCCCGCTCTTGCCGGTGTCGGTGCCGTGGGGGGTTGAGAAGTACTCCACGGGTGTGCCGGAGAGGGCTGCTTTGGTGTAGGCGGTCCAGATCTTGGCGGGGAAGGTGCCGCCGCCGACGGTGGCGTTCCCGCCGAGTCCGTTGACGCTCAGGCGGGCGTGGCTGTCGGGGTCTTCGCGGAAGACGGTGACGGCGGTGGTCAGCTGCGGGGTGTAGCCGACGAACCAGACCGACTTCTTCTCGTTCGTGGTGCCGGTCTTGCCAGCGGCGGGGCGGCCGAGGGCTCGCGCGGCGCTGGCGGTGCCGGCCGGGGAGTCCACTGTGCTGCGCAGGACGTCGGTGACGGTGTCCGCGGTGCGGTCACTGAAGGCGCGGGTCTTTTCGGCGCTGGGGAGTGGGTGCTCGTCGCCCGCTCGGTTGAGCGAGGTGACCAGTCGGGTGCTGTGGTGGGTGCCGTGGTCGGCGAAGGTGGCGTAGGCGCTTGCCATGTCCAGGGCGCTGGGGGTGGCGACGCCCAGGGGCAGGGAGGGATAGGTGGAGAGGTCGGGGGTGTCCTTGTTCAGTCCCGCGGCCACGGCGGCGTCGCGTACCGCGGGCAGGCCTGCGTCCTGGGCGAGCTGGGCGAAGACGGTGTTGACGGAGCGGGCCATCGCGGTGCGTAGGGAGATGTCGCCGTAGCTGACGCCGCCCTGGTTGCCGGGGGCGTAGCCGTTGGTGGCGCGGTACCCGTTGTTGCCGTTGTAGATGGAGTCGGGCGTGATACGCCGTCCCTTGGTGTCGGTCGCCTTGTTCTCCAGTGCGGCGGCGAGCGCGAAGGCCTTGAATGTGGAGCCGGCTTGGATGTCGCGTCGTGTGGCGTCGTTGATGAATTGTTTGACGTAGTCGGGGCCTCCGTAGAGGGCCACGACCTTGCCGGTTCCGTTCTCGACGGAGGCGGCTCCCACGCGCGCGTCGCGGTCGGCGGCGCGGATTTCGGGCCGCAGTTGGGAGCGCAGCTGGTTGTCGACGGCCTTGACGAGGTCCTGCTGCTTGTTCTTGTCGAGGGTGGTGGTGATCTGCCAGCCGCCGGCGTCGAGCTGGGCCTCGGTGACGGTTCCGCTGGAGATGAGGTATTGGCGGGCGGCGTGGATGAGGTAGCCGTTCTGGCCCGACATGCCCTTGGACGGCTTGGGGTCGAGCGGCTCGGGGAAGACCGCCGAGGCGCGTTCGGCGGGCGTCAGCCAGTCCATGGTCCGCATGCCGTCCATGACGTAGTTCCAGCGTGCGACGGCCTTGTCCCGGTACTTGGGGTTCTGCTTGACGTCGTAGAGGCCGGGTGCGTTGAGCAGGGTGGCCAGGTAGGCGCCCTGGGAGGCGGTCAGGTTCTTGGCGTCTGTGCCGAAGTAGCTCTGGGCGGCCGCCTCGATGCCGTAGGCCCCGCGGCCGTAGTAGCTGGTGTTGAGGTAGCCCGCGAGGATCTCGTCCTTTGACAATTTCTTGTCGATTTTCAAAGAGATGAAGAGCTCGTTGAATTTCCGGGCGAAGGACACGTCCTGATTCAGGTAGTAGTTCTTCACGTACTGCTGGGTAATGGTCGACCCGCCCTGGGTCGCACCCCCCTTGACATTGTTGAAAAGAGCGCGGGAGATTCCCATCACGGAGATCGCGGGGTCTTTGTAGAAGTTTCGGTGCTCCGCCGCGAGAGTCGCGCGCTGCGCAGCGAGGGAGATTTGGTCGATCTTCACATTGTTGCGGTGCACCGCGCCCGAGCGGCCGATTTCGGTCCCGTCCGCGTAGAGCCAGACGTTGCTCTGCTGCTTGGCCTGCTTGTTCGGGTCGGGGATGTCCACCCATAAGTAGCCGGCGATGAGCGCCGCCATGAGCAGCACAAGGGCGCACAGGACCGACAGCAGCGCCGTACGGGGGCGTGGCACCAGACGGCGCCAGCCGGTCTTCTTCGGCTTGTTCGGGCGCACGCCGAACCGGCCCGCCCGCGCCGGACGGTCGGTCGCCTCGGAGCCCGGGGGCATCGAGGAAGCGTCCGGGCGGAGGTCTCGGTCATGGTGTGCACGCATGGCCGCGAAGATAGGGAGAGGCAGCCTAGAGGAGCATTAACTGCAAGATATGGGAATTGTAAAGACGGGGTGCTGTACAGGAGAGCAGCAAGGAGGGAATGTCAGGCATCAGCCCCGTTGAAAGGACCTGCGATGATTCCGACGCCTTCTACCGATCCGCCGGCCTATGGCTACGGCTACGCCGCGCGGGCGGCCGTGGAGTCCACACCGGTGTATGACGAGCTCAGGGCCGAGTGGGAGGCGTTCGGTCTCTACTGGCCCGGGGCGGACCGCGTGTACGCCGTGCCTGTTCACCACGTCCCCGCGGCGTCTGCCTATGCCCCTGCGGCGTCTGCTTATGTCCCTGCAGCGTCGGTGTGTCCGGAGTACGTACCGGGGTCGTGAGGTGTTTTGCTCACGCGGACGGGGACGGCTCATGGTCACGGTGCCGCCGGGAGCAGGTGCCGGCCCGCTGTTGTGCGTCGCTGCACCCGGGCGAGGGCGTGGGTGCTGAGAAGCCGGTGGCGGGTGGCGCGCGGCTTGGAGGGGGTGGAGGCTCGTGCAGGGCGTCCCGCAGGGGGCGCGTAGAGGCGGTTCATGGGGCAGTCGCGGGGGCAGGTCAGGGTTCCGTCAAGGGTGCGGCAGGGTCCGGTTCGCCTGACGGCATCGCCGGAGAGGGGATGTCGCTCTCCCCCGGCTGGTCGGGCAATCGGCCGACCTGCTGGCGCCCGTGGCGGCCTTAATGTCGATCAAGCGGCCCTCGCCCGTCAGGTACTCGCCTTGGACACGTGGGCGGGTCGCGGTGTCCTTGTCCCCGCCCGTGGTGGGGACTTCTCCGCCTCGGACACGCCGGTCGGGTGTCTTGGGGCTTTGAACAGCGAAAGTGACTGATTCATGCGCGCGGAAAACGACCGTAGGTCCCGGCGTCGTACCAAGACCGCCCCTTCCCGGCAGACGAAGAGTGAACGCGTGGTCGAGACGGCCGTTGCGGAGGACGCGCCGCCGAGGGAGGGCCGGCGCCGATCGCCGTTTGGGCGTCTGCGGCTGAGGGACATGCGGGTGCGCGCTCGCCTGTGCGCTGTAATGGCGATCCCACTGCTGGCGGCGAGCGTGTTGGGGGGCCTGCGGGTCAATGACTCGCTGTCCGACGCGGAGCGGTATGAGCAGTTCCATCAGGTGGCCGCGCTGTCCCATACCGGTACGGAACTGGTCCAGCAGTTGCAGCGCGAGCGTGACGTGGCGGTGGACCCTGCGGCGCGTGACGCGGTTGGAGCCGAGGGGCTGGCGCGGATTCGCCAGCACACCTCGGAGCTCGAGCGGCGCTTCCGTCACGAGGGTGAGTCCTTGTCCCCGAGTGATCGTCTGAGCACGCGTCTGGGCGGGGTCGACCAGGCCTTCTCCGAGCTTCCCAAGATTCGCACCGCGGTCGACCACGGACTGACGGGGCCGGAGGCGGACACCGCCTACCTGCAGATGATCATGTCGTTGCTCGGGATCGACAACGAGCTCGACGGTCAGCTCAACCACGAGTCCTCGCACGGCTGGGCCCTGTACACGCTCTCGTTGAGCACGTCGATGCTCTCCAGCGAGCGGGCATTGGCATCTCAGGCGGTGGCTTCGGGCACGCTCTCGGCTCCTCAGCGGGCGGCCCTGCTGGCGACAATGAAGATCCGTGACATGGCTCAGCGCGAGTTCGCGATGTCCGCCGACAAGGCGAACCTGGGTGCCTATCAGAAGGTGGCTTCGTCTCCCCACGCCGCCAACGCGGAGAAGGCTCTGCAGGCGCTGCTGGCGGCGCCGGAGGACCTGTCGCAGGCTTCGGCTCTGCCCGCGTCCTGGTACGAGGACTTCGGAACACGGGTGACCCAACTGGACAAGCTGGCACTGCACTTCTCCACCGAGTTGGTGAACAGCAGTGAGACGCAGTACGACGATGCCGTCTGGCAGGCACGGCTGGACGCGGCGATCACCGCGGCGCTGCTGGTGGCGGCGCTGGCGCTGGCGTTCGCTGTGTCGCGGAGCATCTCTCGCGGTCTGTCGCAGCTGCGGGACTCAGCAACCGACGTGGCCGAGGTCCGGCTGCCTCGGCTGATGCGTGATCTGCAGAGCAGCCGTGTGGCCGACATCGACCTGACGGTGCCCGCGAACCCGGTCACCACCGGGGACGAGATCGGTGAGGTGGCGCAGGCCTTTGACGCGGTGCACCGCGAGGCAGTTCGGTTGGCGGGCGACCAGGCGCAGCTGCGGGAGGCAGTGAGCACGCTATTCCGCAATCTCTCGCACCGCAACCAGACGCTGGTGCAGCGTCAGCTGCTGATCCTGACCGCTCTGGAGCAGAACGAGGAGGACGGCGCGCAGCTCAAGCGGCTGTTCGAGCTGGATCATCTGGCTACGCGGATGCGTCGCAACAGCGAGAACCTGCTGGTGCTGGCCGGCGGCAGCAGCTCGTCGCGGGTGGCGCGGCCGATGCCTTTGCTGGACGTCCTGCGCACGGCGATGTCGGAGGTGGAGCAGTTCGAGCGGGTGTCCCACTTCGCGCTTCCGCCGGTGCAGGTGGCCGGTTACGCGGTCAGCGACATCGCTCACCTGATCTCCGAGTTGCTGGAGAACGCGCTGATGTTCTCCAGCCCCCAAAACGAGGTCCAGGTCAGTTCCCAGAAGCTGCCGGACGGCCGTGTGCTGGTGGAGATCCGCGATTTCGGTATCGGTATGGACGCCCGCAAGCTGGAGCTTGCCAACGGCCACTTCGCCCAGCGGGAGGCGCTGGCGCCCGATGCCTCGGAGCACATGGGCCTGTATGTGGTGGGGCTGTTGGCCCGTCGGCACGGTGTTGAGGTCTCGCTGCGGACCGCCGCGCCGGGCACGTCGGCGATGGTCATCCTGCCTGCTGAGCTGTGCGAGCAGGACTCCTGGTCGGACCTCGAAACCGACACGGCCGACCTGCGCGCCGGGCAGTCTGGGCGGTCTGCGGCCCGTTCCCACGCTCTGCCCGCCCGAGGCGAGGAGTACCCGGGGGCGGGATCGCCGCCGAACGCGGACGGCGACGAGGCCGCCGCGCTCACGGCGCCGTCGCGGGAGGCCCTCCCCCACGAGGCGGAGGCCACCGACGGGCCCGTCGCGGCGCTGCCCGCCGCGGAATCGGGCGGAACCGGCGAACCGTCGCATGAGGAACCCTCCGGGCTCCCCCGCCGGGTACCGATGGCCAACCTGCGTCCCGGCAGCATCCCCGAGCCCGGGGAGAGCGCCTTGAGGGACGCTGCACCCGGCGAACCGGTCGGCCCGGCGACCGCGGAGCGTGGCTCCGCTCCGCCGGCTGCCGAGGCTCCCGAACGACTGCGGAGCCGGCTCGGCGCGCTGCAGCGGGGAATCGCGCGGGCCGGCGGCGAGAAGGACTACGCCCGCGGCGACGTCCGGCAGTGGCGGGAAGGCGAGAACGCATGAACGGGACCAACCTGAGCGAAGGTACGGCACGGCCGCCCGGCGCTGGTGAAGACGGCGGGCTGGACTGGATCGTCACCCGCTTCACCGGGCTCATGGCGGGGATCCGCTCTGCGGCGGTGGTCTCCTCCGACGGGATCCTGCTGGCTTCCTCGGCGCGCATACCCGGCGAGGCGGAGCAGCTCGCGGCTGTCAGCAGCGGAATCGTCGCCCTGAGCGGCGGCGGGGCACGGATGCTGGGCAGGGGAGGTGTCGGCAGGACCGTGGTGGAGATGGCGAACGGCACCCTGGTGGTGATGGCGATCTCCCGCGGGGCGCTGCTGGCGGTCCTGATGGCACCGGACTGCGATCTGGGCCTGGCCGGCTACCACATGGCGCGGCTCGCACAGCAGTGCGGAGCTGTCCTGACGCCCGCCGAGCGCGGGAGCACGCACACCTTCGGGTCCGTCCCCCCGCTGCCGCGGGGCCACGAGGGACTGGAGGCGGGCCCGTGAGCGGCTTCCTGGGAACGCGGTGGCCCCCAATGCAGGATGAGGGCATCGGGCCGCGCCCCTACACCCTGACGCGTGGCCGCACCCATGCCAGCCGGCCTCTGCGGCTGGAGACGATGGTGCAGACCCAGGGCGGGAACCCCGGCTGCGGGTCCGTCCTGCCGGAGCACGACGCCATTTGTCGGCTGTGCCTGGAGCCTCGGTCACTGGCGGAGATTTCCGGACTGCTGCAGATGCCGTTCGGAGTGACCCGCGTGCTGGTGTCCGACCTGGCGGACAGCGGCCTGCTGTATGTGCACGAGGCCCTGGAAGGCAACGCTCCGGCCGCCTTGCTGGAGCGGGTGCTGCACGGACTGAACCGGATCTGACGCGGGTTGAGGGAGCGAATCGTGAACAACACCGGCACACGCCTGGTCACCAGCGCCAAGATCGTCATTGCCGGCGGTTTCGGGGCCGGCAAGACCACGTTCGTGGGATCGATTTCGGAGATCCCGCCGCTGCGGACCGAGGCGGTCATGACCGAGGCGGCCGAGAGCGTGGACGCCCTGGCCCACACGCCGGGCAAGCAGACCACGACCGTCGCGATGGACTTCGGTCGCATCACCATCGACGACGACTTGGTGCTGTTCCTCTTCGGAACACCCGGCCAGGACCGCTTCTGGTTCATGTGGGACGACCTGGTCCGGGGCGCCGTGGGCGGCGTGGTCATCGCCGATGCCCACCGTCTGGCGGACTCCTTCGCGGCCGTCGACTACTTCGAGAACTGCGGACTGCCCTACGTCGTGGCGCTCAACCCCTTCGGGGGTGAGCGGCCCCACTCCCCCGACCAGGTACGCGCCGCGCTGGGCGTGGATGCCTCGGTGCCGGTGCTGTACGCCGACGCTCGTGAGCGCCCGGACGTGCGGGAGACGCTGGCCGAGACCGTCCGGCAGGCACTACGAGCCCGCACCGCCGCGGCAGTGCGGTGAGAGCCGCGAACGCGCGGGAAGAGTCCGTGACATCACGCATCGAACGCTAGGAAAACTTTCATGAACGGCGCGACGCACAGTGAGACAGACACGCAGACGGCGTTCGAGGAATTCATCGACGCCGCGTCGGTGCAAGAAGCGGTGCTCGCCTCGGCGGACGGGCTGCTGCTTGCCTCCTCGGCCGGCCTCCCCCGTGACCGAGCCGACCAACTGGCCGCTCTGGCCACCGGGCTTGTCAGCCTCGGCGGCGGGGCGTGCGCCCTGTTCGGCGGCGGCACCGTGCTGCAGACGATGGTGGAGATGGATCGAGGGATCCTCTTCGTCACGCGGATACCCCAAGGCGGCGCCCTCGCCGCCATCGCGGCGGACGGCTGCGACGTCGGCTCGGTCAGCTACGAGCTGTCGGCGTACGCGCAGAGCGTGGTCACGCCCGGACGTCATCCGTAACCACTGATCCCGCCGCGGGGTGACCCGCGGCGGGAGCCGTCGTGCGACCGTCAGGCGATCTTCACGCTGTGGTTTTTCATCGGCGGCTGGATCCGCCCGTTGGGGGCGGGAGCAGGATCGCTGCAGGTCTGGACCGAGTCACCGGCCCGCGCGGCCGGCTTACCTCCGATGAGCACCGATGCGCTGCCGGCGAGGACGGTGCCGGTGTGGGTGGGAGGTATCTGGAACGGCGCGGTCGGCGGAGGGATGTGCGGGGGTGCGATGGTCACCGTGCTGGATACTGTCGCCGCGGGCATCCCTCCGATGAGGACCTTGGGGCAGCAGCCGCCGGCAATGGTGGCCTGGAAAGGGAACGGCAGCAGGGTGGGCACCGGAGGACCGGGAGGGGCGGGCATGAGCACGATGTGCCGGTCGGTACCGACGACTTTGTCGCCCATGCGCGCGGCGAGAGCGGAAGGCATCAGTGACCCCTTGCGTACAGTGCGCGGCCCAGGCAGGCGCAGGGAACGGGCACGGGTCTCAGCTCTCGCGGGTGATGACGCGTCCCGAGAACAGCGCGGCCGGCGCGCAGGTGTCGCCGTCGCTCTCAGTGCAACGGACGGCAAGCACGATCCGGTCACCCGCTTCGAACACGATGGGTTCCAGCCAGTGAGCAGCGTCGCGCTGGAGGCGACCGAGGTCATAGCGCAGCAGCGGTTCGCTGTTCTTGCGGATCTCCAATGTTCCCTTGGAACCGGGCGCGTTCTCCAGGACGATGTCGCTGATGCTGATCGTCTGGCCCTCCTCCACCTTGCGGGAGTAGCTCGTGAACGGGCCCTTGTCGGCCGGCTTGACCGCCGACTCCAGCCGGAAGGTGAGCGAGTCGATCGTGACGGCGGCCTCGGCGGCCCCCCCGCCCGAGCCGCTGATCTTCTGCTTGCCGGTATCGCCGCCTCCCCCGGAGGTGCCCCCGGAGCTGCCGCCCTCCGAACCCCCGGTGGAGCCGTCGGGCGCATCCGAGGGGCTCGCGGTGCCCTCTCCGGGCTTGTCACCCTCGCCTTCCTTCGCCCCCTCACCGTCCTTGTCCCCGGTCTCTCCGCCACCGGTGGCGCCGCCGGCATCCTCCGACACCGTGCCCTCGGCGGCGCTGGACTTGGGCGCGGCGTTGAGGATGGTGGGGCCGATGACCAGTGCCAGGACCAGCCCGGCCGTGGCGAACGTGGCCGCCTTGGGCAGCCAGCGAGGCAGCAGCGGCGGTTGGACGACCACACCGGGAATCTGCGTACGGCTGCCGTCCGCGGCGAGAACGGTGACTTCCATCGGCAGCGTCTTCGGCTGCCCGGTCATGAAGCGCCGCTTCATCCGCACACGCAGCGGGACCAGCCGTGTGGTCCCCGCCTCAATCGTGATCTTGGGAGGGACGAACTGGAAGGCCAGGTCACCGCTTTCGTCACTGCCCATGAGCTGGACCGTGACGGGTCCGTTGCCCAGGTTGTCGACCGCCACCTTGGTACGGGCGACCCGGGCCCCACGCATCGTGCGGGGCACCAGCTCGCCGGCGACCTCCGTGTAGGTGCCGACCTCGACGGTCCCTTCCTGGACCACCGACCCTTCGGTGTCCTCCCGGGCCATCACCCGCAGGGCGAACGCTTTGCCGCCGCTGGTCACCTCCGCGGACCGTGGCGGCGCGAACGTCAGCGTCGCCCGCGCGTCATCTCCGGGGAAGACGTTGATACTGGAGGGCTCCACCGTGGTCCACTCGGCGGTCTCGCCCAGCACGTCCAGTGTGAAACTGTCCACGGTCTGACCGGTGTTGTGAATCCTCACCGAGCAGGTGGCGGTGCCACCCGGTTCCACTGCGACTGTCTGCTCATCGAGCGATGCGATAACTCCCATGAACGAACTATCCGTGACGGCATGGAAGCCCAGTATCGGCCAGTGGGCAGACGGCGGGGCACATCTCCTGCCCTTCCGGCCTCCTGCCAAATCGTACGTCCCACAGGGATACTTGCTCCATGGACATACGCCATGAGCCGCCGTCGGGGTGGACGAGCAACGACAACTTCGAGTTCGACATCACCTGCAACGAAATCCGTGAAGGGCTTGTCGACTTCGAAGCGGACATGCTCACCTTCTGCTTCACGCCGCGCACCGGCACCGGGGAGCTGGAGTGCAAGGTGGAACTCCGCGAGTACCTGGGCGGCGGCTCGATCGGCAGCGTCCTGCTGAACGGCACCGGCGTCACCACGATCCACAAGGACCAAACCGCGAACTCGTGGCTGTGCTTCTCCGGATTCGGCTGGCACGACGAGAAGCGCACCCAGCGCATCGGCGTCTGCCACTACCGCGTCTCCCTGGAGGAGGGCACCTCCACCGTCCGTGTCGTCATCGGCGCGCAGGAGCACCAAATGTGACGCAAGCCCGATAGGGCCCCCGCACGGACAATCTTTCGCATGGCTGCAGATAGCCCCCCGTTAAGGTCCGGCGAGGCAGCATGAAGGAACAGGGCCGGTGAACGGGCGTACCCCCCACGTACCTCCACTTCTCCAGACCCCGGCACCTGCATCCGTTGCCCTGAGGGGAAGAAACCTGATGTCGAACAGAATCCCAGTCACCGTCCAAGCACTGGACTCCATATCGGAGATGGGCGTAACAGCCGCCCTGCGCGCGCGCCCGGAGATCCGTGTACTCGACCGCCACGAGGCCGCGCCCGAGACGGTCGCCGTGCTCGTCGTCGACGAGGTCGACGACGCCGCGATCTCCCTGGTGAAGTCCATCCGAGCACAAGGCCTGGACCGGATCGTGCTCGTGGCCTCCTCCGTGGAGGACGAAGGCGTCCTCGCCGCTGCCGAGGCCGGCATTAGCGGCCTGGCACGCCGCAAGGACATCACCCCCGAAGGACTCGTCCAGGTCATCACGTCGGTCGACCGCGGCGCCGGTGTCGTCCCTCCGGACCTCGTCGGACGGCTCCTCAAGCAGGTCTCCCGGCTCCAGAACCAGGTGCTGACTCCACGCGGGCTCCGATACTCCGGCATCACCGAGCGGGAGGCGGACGTCCTACGCCTGGTCTCCCAGGGCCTGGACACCCAGGAGATCGCCCAAAAGCTGTCCTACTCCGAACGTACCGTCAAAAACACACTCCACGCCATCAACAACAGGTTCCACCTGCGCAACCGGCCACACGCCGTCGCCTACGCCATCCGCGAAGGCCTCATCTGAACCTGCCCAGACCGGTGAGGGTGACGAAGCATGTTCGTCACCCCCACCAGCATTCCCAGATCCGCATCCAAATCGAAGAATCACAGTCGCCCTGGCCCGGCAACAAGACAGGGCTTGGAACGTAGCGCCCAACTGGCTGGGTGAGTTCCTCCGTCCAGTACTACAGGCGAGCTTCGAGAGCGCGCTGCCATAGATGCGGGTAGTGGATCCGTTCTTCGATGCTCTGGTGGGTTCTGCGCCCACAAGTACTGAGCGACGATGACGGAGGGCATGTGCCAGGCGGTCTGTTGGCTCCTCCCCCCCCCTGAAAGGAAGGGATTTACCGCTCACCTGGCCTGATCCTCAGCGACTGGCAGGGCTTACAAGATCAGCACCAGCCGGGTTGAGACCAACCCGGACATGGGGGTACCTCCCAGCCGGTCGGTGGGGGACATGACGCGGGCGGAGTTCTTGTCCCTCGGGGACACCGCTGCGCACGCGGAGCAGGTATACGTTCTCCCGGAGAGCGGGGGGATGTGTGCTTGGCTCTCGCTCCGCACTGTGCGCAATCCATGGTGGTGTGCGCGGGGTGGATCAGGTGCACGGTACGTGAACGCGCGGCAATGGCCAGGGCGATGTGGCGGCGTCAGGGCTCACAGTGCCGCATCTCGTAGTGGTCCAGGCGGCAGTCCGCCTTCCCCGTGTCGAGACGGCCTTCGGGCACCCAGCGCAGTCCCGCGACCTGCACCACTGCCGGCAGCGTTGTGCCAGTGCGGGCGGCGCATACGGCGAAGTGGGCCGTTCTTCCGTGTCGCCGATGGAGTGTCGGGCAGGTGTTGCCAGCCCTTGCGGCCCGGCCCGGCCGAGAGGACCAAGACCAATGCGCCATTGCGCAGGCGTGCCGCTCGCCCTTGGCGCCCTCCTGCACGAGCGCTGCTCGAGAACCGTCGATAACTGGCAACGAGCAAGTCACCTCGCATCGAACCGAGCCAGCTCGCGTCGACCGTCTCATCGCGCGGCACCACCCTCACATAGCCATTGCCGAGCCGTTCGAGTCCAGCACACAGGTTCCGGTCATGGCCGTAGACGGCGTCGGCGGCCACCCAAGCTAAGGGGGCAGACCGCGCAGTCTACCGTTCCTCCAGGCATCTTCCCAGTTCAGGTTGGGTGACCACTGGCTTCGACCCGGTCCACGCGCACGTCGGCCACCTTGCACCGCTGGCGCTTACCGGCCCCGTGGTGTCCGAGGTAGAGGGCGTAGGCGATGAGGGCAGACCCGTAGCTGGTGGCGTACGCCAGGAGCACCGCGGCCTGGCCGTTCTGCGTGGGCCCAGTGAGCCTTTTCAGCGGCGCTTCTCAAGGGTGAGGGTGGCTTTGGCTGCTGACGTGAGCCAAGTGGGACTGCAACGAAGCATGGCGGAAGATCCGCCATGTCTTCAGTGAGGCGATGCCCCGCTCGACGGGGTGGCGGAGTCGTGCATGGGCTTTGTTCAGCGACTTCTCGGTGGCGGTGAGTTGTTTGCCGGGGCGGCGCCGGACGGGGACGGCGAAGTTTCCGCCGTAGCCCAGGTCGGCGAGGACCGGGATACCCAGCCGGTGGCAGGTGATGACGATGCGGTGGCGGCGGGCCGCGGTCAGATCGATCGAACGAGCCCCCTCAGGTGCAGAGTTCAGACGTCAGACATCTGTCTCAACACCCAAGGGGCCTCGTCCGTTCTGCCACAGTCTCGTCACCCAATCGGTGACCACGTTGAGACCCTGTCTCGTCCAGGATCGGCCCCAGCATCGGGTTCACCGAGGTGCTCGACCACGAACACCCGCACTCCGTCGGGCAGTGCGTCCGCATTCCACGCCGTCCTGCGCAGCAAGGTCTTCACCTGATCCGATGCCACGCGCCCGATGCACGCGGCGATCCGCCAGGAGTTCTTCCGCTCGACCGTTCCCAGCAACGCCTTCAGATACGCTCGAGCCGTCAGCCCCAGCTCAACCCAGCCGAACAGGCTCGCGCGTTTCGCGAAGAAGCCCTCGAACCCACACCGCTGCCGCCCGCCGCGAGGCTCCCACCAGCCCCGCACCCTGCCACTGGACTTCCTCAGCCTCCCCTGGCCAGCCCACTTCATGATCATCAGGACTTTGAATCAGCCCTGCCTCAATCGGCAGCGATCGCGCCTGAAAGATCGAGGCTAATTTCCCGTTCGCCTACACCTTAATGCCACTCGGAAGCAGAAATGCCCCACTAAACTGGGGTGCGCTTGAATTGCAACTACACTCTCAGCCCTGAGGATGATTCGACATGGAAAGCAGCGACTCGTTTATCCCCCACGACTTTCTCCAAGGCTGGGACCACATCTACACGTTTCCGAATTACGAAATCCTGGCTTCATATCAAGCGAACCCTGAAGAATTGATCAACCTCGACGAAAGATACCTGCAGCACTTCCTGACTTACTACCAATATGTACCCGGAGAAGACAAGGAGGAGTTCTCCCCCATCCATCGCGACCCCATAGAGGCCTTCGTAGATCTGGCGAGGAAGCACGCCGAAGATCTTCGACCCATCTTCAATGATTATCTGGATTACTTCCACGCACGCATCAGCCCTCTAAAACCGGCACACACCGGCCGTCTAATAGATGAAGATCTTGCCGCATTGACCGGCCTCAATGTCCCTCGCCACTCCGAGGAGAAGCCCGACTCCCTCCGGGTTCACCTGGACGTGAAAGGACCCACGTCCGCAGCCCTCAACGCAGGGAGAACGCAACAAATATCCGATCGGTTTTCCGATTATTTTTCCAAGAGACTCCGGCATGACGCAGATGACGATTTCATTCTGCAGGAGATTCGAAATGAGAGCAAGCGCGATCTCGAGATCCACCAACCGTACTTGAGCGGCAAATGGACGAAGCTTTACACCCAGGAAACCTTGGATCTCCTGAGGAAGCTGCACCTTGAGAACGTGCAGCAGCTTCACCCGAATTTCAGGGAACCCTTTCTCGCATTTTATCGCCGAAACGCGTCGCTGTCATACGATGAGATCGCTCTTCTCGACGCCCCAGACGCATGGCCCACCCGGGACGTCGGGAAGCTGTGGGGCGAGTATCTCACCGCTTTCGAAAAGCACTGCCCAAAAATTTCCGATTCCGAGACGGGGAACGTCCGGGAGATCGGCATGCCCAGCTCCGAGCCTGAAAACGAAAAGCTCGATAGCCTAAGATCCTTTTTCGGTGGCCCCTTGCCCAGCATCACTGTTGAGCACACCCCCCCTGACGATCCCACAAAGATCGACATGTCCGACTCCGAGCTTGGGCGCGAAAGGATCGAGGGCTTGAAATATGTTTTCGATTCCTTCTCCAGCATCACCGTCAAGTACCCCTTCCCTGACGATCTCACGACGGGCGGATGGGCCAACTTCTATACAGAGGAGAACTATCAACACCTACGCCTGACCAATGCCGACTCACTCAAGGGTCGATACAGGGAGAATTTCCTGAGGTTCTGCGCCTCCAATTTCGGCACCCACAGGATGGATCTCGACAGATTTATACAGAATGAAAACTATCATATATTCCTGAACGAACACCTCGGTCCATATTACGAATTCTACCGCGAAGCCTTCAAACTGCTAGTTCCCATGTCCGACCCGGAGTTCGTAAAATCCTACGAGCAGAAAATGATTGAACTAGGGTATCGCATACCAGAGGATTTGCAGAGCTGGCAATGGGGAGGCCGTAAGTTTTTCAGCGAGGGCAGAGCATACGACTACCTCCGCCTTGATTTCGATGAATTCAAGGAAAGGGCGAAACACAACTCCAAGGAGAGGTACCACTTTCTGGCCTATTGCCACTATCGAATCAAGAAAATCGAAGTGGACCGCCAGGAGTTCATCAGCCGTCTCGATAAAGACGACCCCTTCACCGCGGATGAGCAGCGGAATCACTTCTTCGCTTTCCGCAGGGCGATAAATGCAGGGCGTGTCGAAAAATACTGGGATGGCTACCGGAGGAGTTTTAAGGAAATTTACGATGATTTGGTCCGGGGTGGCGATTCGATAGTCACACCGGAGAGCCTTTTGCAAGGCCTTCCCCATCTCACCGTTACCGAGCCTCAGCGACAGTTACTCTACTCAATGATCAATGAACACAAAACCCTGGTTCTCTATAAACACATATTGACGACCTTGCGATCAACACAAGAAGACGCCCAACTGGAAAATGCGGAGTATCGAAAACGAATTGCCTCTGTGTTGAGAAGTGAATCCATGGCGGAGTACCTCCCCAGCGAGTTGCCAACTCTCGAGAAGGGCGATCTCCATTCTCTCGCCAATCAGGTTACGTCCGTCGCGGACATGAATCCGGCGCAAACAGAGAATTTCATCCTATTCTGTTCCATGCGCGGCAAAAATGGAGATGATATCGCCGGCATTCTCGGAAAGGATGCCGTCGACGAAAATGAGAGGCAGCAGATCGGCCGCCTTTTTGCGGATTTCGTCCGGCTCGCCCGCGCCACCAACAACAGGCTAACCTTCCCCCAGCCAAAGATCATAGCCGAGATGATCAAGCATTTCGAGACTAATCAATTTGGCATCCTCGCTTCCGTTTTGGAGGATATAGATACCTATGAGAACATCGTCAAGGTCATGAATTTCTTCCACGATAAGGAGCTGACCAAATCGCAGATGAAGTTCCTCGCAGCAAAGATCACTGCTTAAGGGCGTGTAGTATTCGGTGCGGTTCGTGATTTATCCGCTGACTTCGTCGGCTGACCGCCGTCGGTAGTGGCTGTGTCGGGCTGTTGCCTGGTGGCGTCTGCGCCAGTTGTCCGCAGCATGACGTGTTGGAGGTGGACCTTGCCCTCGCCTCGGTAGCCGCAGCGGCGCATGCCGTGTCCGTGGGTGAACTCGTTGACTGTTCCCCCACTGTTCCCTCGACTCCGGAGCGGACCGCGTAGCGGGTCTTCCACTCGGGTGTCTGTTGCTCGGCACGGACGCGGAGTTGCAGGTCACGGAGTTCTCGCGAGGGAAAGCCGACGGTGCAGTGGTTTTCGCGGGAGGTGGTGCACTGGGCGCGGGCCGGGCAGGGGTGGCACTGGCTCTTGGTGAGCCGTGCCACGATCAGTGGGGGCTGCGGTGGGCGAGCGAGGTTGAGTAGGGACCGTGCCAGCCCTGGCTGACCTGCCCCTCGGGGCAGGTGACCTGCTGGCCGGTCGTAGTCGATGGGAAAGTCGTCGCGGGCGAAGCCTTCACCCGGCGGTGTTGGCGGGTGGGGTTGCCCCGGAGCGGTCCGGAGACGGTGACCTGGTGGTCACGTGCGGTTTGTGCCAGGTGGGGCAGGGAGGTGTAGCCGCTGTCGACCAGGTGCTCGGCGGGCAGCAGGCCGCGGCGGTGCAGACGGATGTGCGGCCGTAACGGCGCCCCCAGCCTTCGGCGGTGCCGGCGACTTCCTCCAGCGCGGCGCGAACCGCTTCGGTGACCATCTCCAGCCGGGTCAGGTCACGGACTGCGGCCAGGACCTGGGCGGAGTCGGTGCGCTGTGTGGTGCGCTCGCGTACCAGGCCGGCCTCCTTCAGGCGGGCCAGGGCGAGGCCGAGGAGGCGGTCGGCGCGGTCCGCCCTCGGTGAGACGGTCGCGGAAGTCGGCCAGCACGTTGTGGTGGAAGCCGGGATCGTCCAGCTCCATGGCCAGCCCGTACTTGAAGTCGACGCGGCAGCGAACCGCCTCGGCGGCCTGCCGGTCCGACAGGCCGAGCACGAACTCCAGCACGCAGACGGTGGCCAGCTCCTCGTCACGCCACAGCCCGTCCAGGCGGTCTCTCACCCACATCGCCGCCGTACCGCCCGGGTTGCTCGCCCTCGCGATCTGCGCTGTCAGAGGCGGGACTTGCTCACCGGAACGAGGACGGAGCGACAACGGACACCTCGACAACTGCATGGGCTCTCGGAACACCCCGAGCATGCCCACCGATCACCCCTGCGCACCGGGAGGCTCCAAGATCCCCGACAGAGTCAAGCTCCAGTGGGAGTTGATCGAGCCGTTACTGCTGGAGTGGCGGGCAGCCCGCGCCGAGGGCCGGGAACCCACCACCGACCTGCGTGAGGTCGTCAACG
>NZ_JBIVUF010000043.1:0-15904 GCF_044757085.1 Streptomyces sp. NPDC091376
GGCCCAGTCATAGACCCGTGGGCCCTTGGCGCCCGGACCGCAGGAGATCCGTTGCCAGACGTCTTCCGGGGCCCCATCGAAGAGCTCATCGATCCGCCAGAACCCAGCAAGGCTCTTGACCTGCTGCGATTTCGGGACCGCGACAACGCACGAGCTCGTTAAGCTGCCACGTGCTCAGTGCGAGGCCATCTGAGTAGAAGGTGCTCATCTCCTGGCTGTCCTGGGTCGACACCATGGAAGTCCAGGGGATCACGGACGGCTCCAGGGATCTGTCCTGCGCCACGTGTCCGTGCCGAGCGCAAGCCGACGGCCGACCCCGCCCAGCACGGCAATGTTCCAAGTACGGCTGAGGAGATGGCGTGACGATTCCTCGGGTAGGACACGACACATCAGGGGCTTGCCCGTCCTCGGACCTATTGGTCTGGCTGGTGCAGCCCAACGCTACTGAGCGCGGTCTCAGGCGGGCTGCTCTGTCGGTGTCGCGAGCTTGGGAGCTAGCGGATGAGGTCAGCGAACACGTCCTGTATACCGTGGCGGAGTTCGTCGATCGGGCTATGAGGAACTCGCTTCCTCCCATTTGTGTGTGCCTCTCGCGCAAGTGTCCCGAGAACGAGATTCGTATTGCCGTCACGGACGGTGGGCACGCTACTGATCCGCGCCCTTCGCCTCCCCGGATAGGTAGTCAAGAACGGCATCCCAGAGTTTCCGGTGTAGCTACGGATTTCGGCACCCGGGCCCTCTCCAGCGGATCCATACAGTGGGCCACACTGACGATTCTTCGCTGAGATCTCATTCTAACATTCCGGACGAGGATCAAAGCTGGGTCAGGCAATCAATTAATGTCAGCTCCACGTAATTTCGTTTCTCAGCTCACTCCTACTCGCGACCCCAAGCTTCCTGTAGATGTTCTGAAGATGATTCTCAACGGTCCGTCGGGATATCTTCATCCGCTCGGCTATCTCGGCATTGGTCAGCCTTTGCACGATGAGGTCTGATATCTCTCTCTCACGCTTGGTCAGGTGTGCCGATTCCGGCGACAGTGCAAGGTGAACTGTTTTCGCACCTTCACACATCTGGGCCAATCGTGCTGCATGGTTTCCGGCAGCCGTCGCCTCCCGGGTACGATGCCGCCGGCGCCAGGCATCCGCTGAGGCCGCAGCGGCCTCAGCGGCCAGCAGCAATGCGCCAACGTGCTCCAGTCTATGTGCGCTGCTGAAGAGCTCTTTCGGATCTCCGCTGGCTCGCGCCGATACGTACATGGCGCAGGCGGCGGCAAGTTGGTCTTTGGATGAGCTGGAGATCTCCCTCAGTCGGTCTGCTGCCGCACTCGGCTCGCCGAGGCGTCCCAGTTCAGTAAGCAGTCTTACTTCACTGGAAATGTTTCCTTCAGCGCGTGATTCACATGCTGCTTCCGTCAGGAACGCTTTCGCGCGTACGGGGTCTCCGTCAATGATAGAGAATCGCGCACGGCCGATAGCGGCTTCAGAGCTAAAGGGTCCCCATACCGGCAGTGCGTCCGCCTGCGCCATAGCGCGCCGGGCGGCGTCCTCGTCACCGGACATCAGGGCTGACTCCGTAAGCAAGTGCAGGGATGCGAACAAGACCCCTTCAGATTCGGCCTGCCGCGCCATCGCTGCAGCCTGCCCGGCCCACCGGCGTGCGGTCAGCGGAATTCCGATGAGGACGGCGCACCGCGCAATCATCAGAGAGAGGAGGGTGTCAAGATAATGCAGATCTAGGTTATGGATACGGACCCAGTTTTGCAGGCCGAGGAGGTAGGCATCTCGCAGTCGTCCCGCTTCCCCTGTCGCAAAGACCGTCGGAATTATGGCATGCCGGGAATACGAGAGCTTCGCGATGTCCGCGTACGCTTCGAGTGCGCCTAGCCCGTCATAGAGTCGCAGTGCCTCCGTGGCGCGACCGCGGGCTGCCATCGACCATACGCGCGGTAGGCGGGCCAATAGATTTGATGAGGGGGTCTTTCCTTCCAGCAGGCTCTGCGCCGCAGTAGGCTGCCCCATGAATGTGTAGAGTGCCGCCTCAGATTCCGCGAGCGCCGTCAGACCAGCTTCCGACTGCACTTTCCCGGGTCGTTCAGTCGCTACCTGAGCCGCCTTGCGATAATTTCCCTGTCCCCACATCAGGTTCCGCGTGCGCAGTATTTTCGCGCGGACCAACTGCCGCTCGTTCTCTGCAAGTTCCTCTGCATGGACCAGTACTTGTTCAGAAAGCCGAAAATCTCCGAGTTCGTGCAGTGCTTCGCCCCACAGGAGCCATGGGAAAAACTCATTCTGGGTACGAGCTGCGACCGAAGCCAGAGCCTGCATCGCAGAGAAATCCCGCAGTTTGCGCGCGGTTCTCATTCCCCGCATGAGAAGGGAGCGGTCAGCCCTCCCATTGACCTCAAGTTCCCAGAGCGCTAGGTTGAGTCGGTCCTGGGGACGCCGAGCACCACGCGCACGAATACGGGCTATCTGTTGTGCGAGCAAGCTTCTCTTCCTGGATTCCGGCATGCCGCACAGCAGCATCTCGCGATGCAGCGGGTGTACTAGTGACAGGCCGACACGTGCTCCTTCGTTTCTGGCACGAACCAGTCCGGCGCACTCGAGCCTGCTGGTGGTTTCAGCGGGGAATTCCCGGGCGCCAACCGTCCCACATAGGGCGATGGTGTCGAGCAGGTCTCGCGCCTCATCCCCCACTCCATCTAGAGTCGACTGAAATGTGTCCCGGATTGCACGAGTACTCTCCAGCTTCCCTCCGAGATGCCAGATTTCTCCATCGTGCGCAAGAATACGTGAACTCACTGCTCCATAAACCAGTTCACGTACTCGGCGGGCATTACCTTCACTGTGCCGGTAAAGTGCGGCAGTAGAATAGGGGGTTACAGGACCTCCGACCGCAGCTTCGACAAGCGATGACATTTCCTCGTGGGTAAACTCACGAATCTCAACAGTGCGGGATGCGTGCGCCCGTTCGAGCGACGAGGCGGCTTCGCTCAAGTGCCGGCCGAACCGAGCCGTAGCCAGAAGGAATATCTTCCCTGAGTCCAGCAACTGAGAGATGAGGGTGATAGAGGCTAGGTCAAGGTACTCCAACTGGTCGACCAGAAGAACAAATCGCCGGCGAGGCCTGGTGGAAGCGGACCTGCTGATCGAGTCGCTTGCCCACTGGAAGCACTCCAGCGGGTTCTCCGGGCTGTAGCCCTGTGGCAGGAGATGGGCCAGTGCGGCGAGCGGTGCTCCATCAGGAGTATTAATGGCACTCCTTCCACCCTTATGACCCTGCGTGAGTGCGCGGTTGAAGCACTCATGTGCGAGGCGTGTCTTTCCGACGCCTGTGCCACCCTTAATTATGAATGATTGATACTGCATGTCACCGAGTGCCGCCAAGAAGGACTCTATCTGGGATTCCCGTCCAACGAAGGGCCATCTTCCCTCGAGTGACTGTTGCATCGCCTTCTCCCTCGCAATTTCCGATCTTTTTGCCTGACTGAGGGATACCGCTGTGAGGATCCGTTCCCGCAGGGGGTGGGTGCGGGCATTGGAGTCTCTCAGGAGACGAACAAACGGTCCTGAGCATTGTGTACTCATGTGGCTTTCCATTGGGGCTGTCTTTTGTGGCACTTCTGTTACGCAAGAGGCTCTGCCCTGCCTTTATTCAGGGCATTGAGCACCCGTTCGCACAGTCGCCTCGGTAAAAGGCTGGCAGACTCGGCTCGTTCCCCTGCTCTTCCTTACGTCGCGACGCCATGGTGTATCGGCCTCGCTGCATAGCACGCCGAGGCTGCGGATGGATGGGTTCCTACACCTTCGCTCCGGGCCGGTTTCTCTGGCAGCTGGGCGACCGCCGATCCATCGCCAGTCATGCAATCAGCGGCCGCCCGCTGGGACGGGTGGCTCTCTGTGCCATGCACGCATCCGGAGCAACGCGGCGACTGATGGCGAGCATCACGGGAAGCACCGCCGGTGAGGACTTCCTCTCCGTCTTCCGTCGGCGTGGAGAAGCTGGTGCAACTAGCCGGCAAGCCAGACAGCTGTGTCGCCTGCCAACTGTCCATCGGGTGTGAGCGGGGAGCTGGACAGAATCAC
The DNA here is from genome assembly GCF_044757085.1 of Streptomyces sp. NPDC091376. NCBI lineage: Bacteria > Bacillati > Actinomycetota > Actinomycetes > Kitasatosporales > Streptomycetaceae > Streptomyces > Streptomyces sp. NPDC091376. The sequence goes on from NZ_JBIVUF010000043.1 coordinate 4,089, forward strand.
TTTGCGATGCGACGGCAGGGGAATGGGGCTGGCAGAGAAGTTGACTACGCAGCGGAAGCCCGGATGGCGTGCAAAGGAGAGAACCTCCTGAGAGGATGAGCTGTCCCACTGAAGGGTTCCGTCACCAAGTGCAGGGTGACCGCTCCGGATACGCAATGCCTGGCGATAGAGCGCAAGTACTGAGGCATCGTCTTCTCCTTGCACCTGCTGCGTCAGCGTCTTCCACGCGGCGGGCTGCGGCAGCCACGGCTGGGCGTACGCGTCGCGCGGGCTGTACCCGAATGGTGCCGCGTCACCGGACCAGGGCAGCGGGACCCGGCATCCATCGCGTCCTCGCTGAGTGAACCCGGAGCGAGCCCACGTGGGGTCCTGCAACATGTCATCGGGCAGGTCATCGACCTCCCACAGGCCGAGTTCCTCGCCCTGGTAGATGTAGGCGCCTCCCGGCAGAGCCAAAGTGAGGAGCGCGGCAGCGCGTGCCCGCTGAGTACCCAGGGTGAGGTCGAGGGGACCGGCTCCCTGTGCGACGCTGAGCGGGCCGAGATCGTCTTCCGGCTGGACGCAGCCGTAGCGGGAGAGGTGGCGGACCACATCGTGGTTGGACAGCACCCAAGTTGTGGGGGCGTTGACAGCGCTCATCGCGGTGATTGAGCTGTCGATGGCTCGCCTGAGGTGCGGCGCGCGCCAGGGCGCCGTCAAGTAGTCGAAGTTGAAGGCGGTATGCAGTTCATCGGGCCTGACGTAACGTGCGAGGCGTTGAGGCGTGCGTGTCCATGCTTCGGCTACGAACAGCTTCGGTGTGTCGTAGGAGTCGGCGATCCTGCGCCAGCTGCGAAATATGCCGTGGACTCCCTCTTGATCCCAGTGCGGATGACCTGGGTGTGCTGCAGAGCCCAGGAGTTCAGCGTCCGTGTGGTTCAGGTCGGGCAGGCTGGGATCTTTTATCAGTCCATGTGCGACATCGATGCGGACGCCGTCGATGCCGCGTTCAAACCAGAAACGCAGGACGGATTCGAATTCCGCGTGTACCACGGAGCTTTCCCAGTTCAGGTCAGGCTGTTCCGGTGCGAAGAGGTGGAGGTACCAGTCCCCTGGTGAGCCATCGGGTTCGATAATCCGGGTCCATGCCGGACCACCGAAGACACTCCGCCAGTTGTTGGGGGGAAGGCTGCCTTCCGGCCCGGATCCAGGGCGGAAGATGTAGCGTTGCCTGGCTGCGCACTCCGGTCCGCCGGCGATGGCTTCTCTGAACCAGGCATGCTCGGATGATGTGTGGTTGGGAACGACATCGATGATGATGCGCAAGCCGTGGTGATGTGCCTCCGCGATGAGCTCGTCAGCTTCGTCGAGTGTGCCGAACTCCGGAGCGATGTCGCGGTAGTCAGCGACGTCGTAGCCTCCGTCAGCCATCGGAGAGGGATACCAGGGATTCAGCCACAGTGCGTCGACGCCAAGGTCAGCGAGGTACGGCAAGCGCTGCCGGAGGCCGGCGAGGTCACCGATCCCGTCGCCGTTGCCGTCGGCGAAGCTCCGCAAGTACACCTGGTAGATGACCGCACTACGCCACCACTCAAGCTCTGAGGTGGATGATCCGGGTGCGTGGTCATGTGGCATCAAGGACTCCTGCTTCTTGCGTTCGCGCGTTTGTCACTTGACCGCTCCGGCTGTCAAACCGGCAATGATCCGGCGCTGGAATACCAAAACCATGATCACGAGCGGGACAGTCACGAGTACGCCGGCGGCCATCTTAGTTCCGTAGGGAATGTCGAATCCGCTGGATCCACCAAAGCGCGCAATGGCCACCGTGGCGGTCTGCATAGAAGAAACGTTGACCATGGAAAGGGCGATGATGAACTCGTTCCAGGCACTTATGAAAGTCAGGATCGCGGTCGTAAAGACCCCCGGGGCGGTCAGCGGGATGATGACCTTGCGGAACGCCTGGCCTGGAGTGCACCCGTCCACCATTGCCGCTTGTTCAAGTTCCCTGGGCAACTGCCTGAAGAATGCGGTCAGATTCCATACGGCAAGCGGAAGGGCGAAGGACATGGATGGCAGTATCATTGCCTGATAAGTGTTCACCCATTGTAGGGTATTTGAGAATAGCTTGAGCATGGGTACGACGAGGGCTATGCCAGGGAACATTGACGTGCCGATGACGACTGCGAGCAGAACATTCTTGAACCTGAACTCGAGCCGGGCGAGCGCGTACGCTGCGAAGGTGGCAATAATGAGCGTCAGAATGGTCGTTGCGCCGGCCACGATGACACTGTTGAGCATTGCGCGCAGGAATCCGCTGTCCGGTGCCAGGACGGCACGATAGTTTTCCAGCGACCAGGGAGAAGGAAAAGCTGACTTCTCAAATATGTCAGAGCTTCTCCTGAAGCTGGATACTGCCATCCAGTAGAAGGGGATAAGGCAGTAGGCGACTAGCAGGATCCTTCCCAGGATGCCTGGGTTCGCCTTCTTCACAGTGCTCGATGACCAGCGGGAAAGCTGAGTGGCCGCGTTCATGCCGTGGCTCCCGTAGTGATACGGCGTTCTTCTTCTCGTGGAGTTTTCTGCTTCGATGCGCTTTCAGTGGAGAAGACTTCGGCACCGAGGATTCTCACGAAAACGAACGCCACGGCAGCCACATAGAAGAACAGGACTACGGAATATGCGGCAGCAGGCCCGTATCGTGTGTTGGCAGCCTCGTCGTACGCGAGCATCGAGAGCGTCTCAACCGAGTTTTTGTGTGCGCCCACGAGGACATAGGGGAGATCGAACATACGCAGAGCGTCGAGGAGCCGAAACAGCACTGCAACCAGCAGCACTGGTCGGATCAGCGGCATGGTGAGCCTGGTGAACTGCTGCCAGGCACTCGCTCCGTCGACGCGAGCCGCCTCGTAGACTTCCGCGGGAATCAACTGCAGTCCTGCCAAGACCAAAAGTGCAACGAACGGCGCGGTCTTCCAGGTATCGGCGACAATTACTGCAAGCTGGGAGGCGATCCCGTCAGTGGTCCACAGAATCTCGTGGCCCAGCACAGCGTTAGCAACGCCGTCCGCCTGGAAGATCCATTGCCAGAGCAGAGCCGAGACGACCGTGGGGATGGCCCACGGCACCAGGATGCTGGCCCTGACTATCCCCCGGCCGCGTACGACCTTATGCATCACGAGTGCCATGGCTATCCCTAGGAGGACTTCGACCAGAACTGTCGTGAAAGTGAACATCGTCGTATTGGCAAAGGCGTTCCAAAAACGCTCGCCTGCCTGTCCCCTGAAGATGTCCAGATAGTGGTCCAAGCCTGCGAAACGTTCACCGTCTTGCACGAAGCCTGAGCTGTCAAGCCCGGATTGTGCGGCGAAAAGAGACTCGCGGAAAGCAGCGAGGATCGGGTATCCGGCGACAAGTCCGAGGACTGCCGCTGCGGGGGATACCAGCAGGATTGCCAGTGAACCCGTGCCTCGCTTGCGATTGCGCTTCTCGGCAGGCAACAGCTTCTCGTGAGACGAAGCTGAGGGGTTGCTCGACGGAGCAGCCGGAGTGGTCATTTGGTATCACCTTGGAGTGGAGGAACTACGCGTCTGCGAAGGTCACGATTGTGGCGTCAGCGACAACCGTGAGAGATCGATTCCTCACTCGCCCTGGCTGATCCGCTCGAGCTTGCCCTGCAGTTGCCTCAATGCCTCGCGTGGCGTCGTCTCCCCCTTCAGTGCGCTATATGCGCTCTCCTGGATAGCCGTTGTGGCGTCCCCATAGCGCACCACTCGGGGGCGTGGGGTCGCTGACAGGATGGACTGCTTGAGTACGGGGAGATAGGGATACTTGGCTATGAGACTCTTCTCATCGTAGAGGCTCCCCAATGTTGGGGCGTTCGAGTTGAGCAGCAATTTTTCACGCTGCATCTTTTCGCTTGTCATGAATTTCACAAAGTCAAGTGCCGTCGCCTTATTCTTAGCGAAGGCGCTCACAGCGAGGTTGTGGCCGCCAAGGCTCGACACGCCTGGTCCATCCATACCAGGCAAGGGTGCTACCGAGAACCGGCCGGAGACCTTAGAGGAACCATCTTCGTTGCTGGCCAGGGCGTACTGGTACGGCCACTGCCGATGGAATACGAGTCGCCCGCCCTGAAAAGCCTGTCGTCCCTCCTCTTCCTTGAAAGTGATTGCCTTCTTTGGGATCAGGCCTTCCTTGAAGGCCTCGACGAAGAATTGCAGCCCTCGCTCAGCTTCCGGGCTGTCAACAGCCGGGCGGCCTTCGGCATCCATGATCAATCCACCGGCGCCGTTGACCATCTCGGCGAAGTTGACCGTGAGGCCTTCGTACTTCTCAAACTGCCCGGCGTAGCATGACATGCCCTCAGCTTCAGGAAGGGCTAGTACCTTGTCGCAGGCCTGGCGCATCTGCCCCCAGGTGGCCGGCGGCTTCGCCCCAGCCTTCTGCAGCAAGTCCTTCCGGTAGAAGAGCAGTCCGCCATCCGAAGTCTCCGGAACCGCGTACATATGCCCTCGGTACGATGCTCCCTCCACCGTGGGCTTGAGGAATGCCGAAGGATCGATCGCATCCTCAGGGATCGGGAGGACCCAGCGGTTCGCCGCGAACTCGGCCGTCCATACCGTGTCCAGGCTCAGCACCGTGAACTCGCCGGACTTGAGTTCGGCGTTCTGGATCATCCGGCGACGCTGCTCATCCGGTGAATCTGACAGGTCGATGATGCGGACAGGCTCCTTGGAATGCGCTTTGTTCCACCGGTCGACCACCTTCGTGAGCGTCCCACTATTGTCTTTGCCCGCCGCCAGTGTGATCGGTCCGCGGCCGGTGAACTCGGGGCTCTGGTCTTGCGCCCCCCCGTTAGTGCTGCAGGCGCCAAGTGCAGCAACCACCCCGATCGCCGCCCCGGTCCTCGCCAGCCGGTTCCCCATGCGCTTCCTCCTAGTCCCTTGGCGCCGCGTCGACGTACCAGGTCAGTGGGGCGCTGCAAGGAGCCTAAGAATCTCCGACGATCAAGTCCACCGTTACTCGCAAGTTTCTTTCAGATCTGACGCAAGTTCTGTCAGAAGGTGACGTGCGCCATACACGATCAAGGCTCCTCGGCTTCCCGGCGTAAGGCCGGCCACTCGTCGCCTCTTTGAGGGATGACCCGTTCAGCACCCAGGAGAGGTGCTCGTCCTCTGCTGGCTCCGTCTGCCGTGAGCGGGGCAGGACGCGAGCAGGCAGGACCCGCGTACGAGTGCCCTGCCAACTGGAAGAGGCCGTCAACGACAGCGGGCCGCCGGAGTATGTCCACGCGCGGGGCCGGCCACCAGAGTCCGCTCCGAGGCAGAACACAGGAGCCCTGGGCGGGCTTTAAGATCACATCAACGCTCTTCTGCGAGCGATGGCGCGGCGGCTCCCCCTGTGCGGTCGGCTGCTCAGCAGCGCCCCGTCCTGGATACGGCAGGTGCTCACCGCCTGTCGGGGCCGCTCATGCTCCACGAATCCGCGAGAGGGGACAGGTACCTGTTACTCATGCGGCGTGACGGCGACGCAACAATCATTACTAAATAGTCGGAAATGCGACCTATCAGGTCGTCCCGTCAGCGTTACCCGTCCCGGCAGATCCCGAGGGGACGAACATGGATGCCGAGAACCAAGACCCTGCGACCGGTAACAGCTATCTCCTTCTCGCCGCGGTTCACTCCAGGGCCGCCGCCGCCGAGCCCGCAGACGGGGAGTTGTACCGCCTCTGGGCGAAACAGCTCCTGCGGACCCTGGCGGACCTGCGCCGCGTACACCGCCCTGCAGACCCCGATGGCAGGTACTACCAGGCCACGATCTGGGAGAGTATCGACTGCCAGCTCGCTGACATATCCCCCTGTCCCTCGGTCCTGCACGGGCTCGATTGCATCCTGGACCGCATTGTTCGGGGTGCCGCAACAATGGTGGATTATGCGCAGTGGTGCGCCACGGCAAGCTCCACACTCGGATGCGTTCTTTACTCCACCGAGCCGGACAATCTGATTCCCAGCGTGGGAATTTACAACGCAGCGACCCGGGTCCGGGCTTTGATCACCCAGGCCCTTGAACCCATCGCTGTCAGTCTCGGCCCGTGGGACAAGGCATTCACCATCCCTGCAGGGGACGGGGCACTCGGCTGCGGTGCCCGGGACGGGTACCCGGGCAAACCGGCCCGGTCCTGATGTCCCCTGCTGCTGCGGGGGTGCCGTGGTGTACCGCCGCTCCGGCTGCAAGGGCAGGGCGCCTCAGTGCCGGCAGGCCGGTCCTCCTCACCCTGTTTGCCGTATCCGGTCGCGGCCCTGTGTGCCGCCGCAGGCTGGCGAGAAGAGCCGGCTGGACCTGCCCGGGCCTACTTCCGCCTGCCCTTGTGCCCACCTGGGTAATCTCAGCCCTCTCCCCGCGGCCCGGCGAAGCGCGCCGGACACTGCTGGCTCACCGGCAGCCAACTGTCCTCATGCGCCCTGGTCCTCACCAGGCCGAAAGCGTGCGCTGAAGCACGCCCCGCGCCCAGCGCCGTCTTCACCAGTCCCCCCTTCGCATCCTCTGCCGGCGGATGGCATGTCTGTTCCGCGCTCCCCACTGACGGCTGCCGCACCCGGACTGGCCACCATCACTCCGACAGCAGCCTCAACCCCCCGCAGCTGGCATCTGCGGCTGCCGGAGAGATGGCCTGCCGCCAGCACACTGCGGGAAGAAGCCACCGTCGCAGTACCGGCCTGGTACCCGGATGCCGGAGGATGCGCGTGGAGCGCTGGCTGCACGCGGGGCACGCTGGGGCACTCCGCGCCCTTCCTGCTGTGGCGGCGGCGCATCCTCCAGACGATACTCGGAGGAATGCCGACCATGATCAGGTATGTCACCCATGACCGGACGTGGCCGAACGGCTCATGGGCTGCAGGACTGGTTCGCGGTGTGCCGCCGTGGATTCGGCGCTCGTCCCCTTTCGTCGACGGCCCCGGGCAGGCGTGAATGGAAAGAGTCACAGGCACCTGGCCCTTTGTCGGGCGGCAGAAGGAAATGAACTTGTTCCGGGAAGTACTGGCGGACAGCACTTCTCATTCATTCCTCATCGAAGGACCGCAAGGCGCCGGGAAAACCAGGCTGGGGGAAGAATGTCTGGCAGCGGCTCAGGTCGAGGGATATCTCACATGGCGGACGGTGACGACTCCTCAGACGACTTTTCCGCTGGCTGCGCTCGCCCATGTACTCCCCAAGGACTTTGATCTGCAGCGCCCCCTGGAGTCCTTTCAAGGGATCATTGCGCACTTGCACAAAGGTCACAGGGGAAGTAAGTCGGGTAGCGGCTGGATTGCCGTCCTGGTGGATGATATCAATCTCCTGGACGATGCTTCCGCGACGGTACTTGAGCAGCTCACCACATCGGGTATCGCCTTTATGATCGCGTCCGTAGAAGATCACCGTGAAACGTCAGAGAGTGTCTCACGCCTCATCTACCAGGACTCCGCTAGGAGAACAGAACTCGCCTATCTGGACCAGCAGGAAGTCGAGGCGCTTCTTTCCGCCACCCTCGAAGGCCTGGTGGGACCCCGCGCGGCTGACTATTTTTTCCATGTGAGCGAAGGAAACATTCTCTACCTTCGCGAGCTTGTCATCGGAGCTGTCCAGGCAGGGAATCTCACGTTCGACGGTGAGATGTGGGAGATTTCGGGGCATCACAAGCCGACTCCGCACCTGTCGGAACTTGTCTGGAAAAGAGTAGAGAGCGCAGGGGCGGAGGGTAGAGAATTCTTGGAAACTCTGGCTCTCTGCGGAACGTCCGGTATCGGACCTTACCAGTCCGAGGTGCCCTCACTGGAATCCGCGGGCCTCATCAGGATCACAAGGCGTGGGCGCAGGACCATGGCCGATCTGGCACACCCAGTTTACGGCGAAGTACTCCGCACATTTGTAAGTTCCACGCGCAAGAGCATGCTGCTGCTGGCGCAGGCTGAGCGAATCCGCGCTGCTGGGGCTCGCCGCCAGGAGGATTTCCGCTACATCGCGCAGTGGGAACTGTTCGCCAGTGGCGAAGTGGATGCCAGCACTCTCCTCAAGGGCTCCCGCCTCGCACGCCGTTCATTCGATTACGAGCAAGTCAAAGTTCTCACTGAGGCAGCCTGCCGTGTGGACGAGGGATTCTGGCCCCGGCTGCTCCTCGGGGAAGCCCTCTACGAGCTCGGAGAAGCCGATAGAGCGGTAGAAGTGCTGAAAATCGCCGCGACTCGCGCTCAACGCGAGGATGAGCATGTGTACGCTTCGCTCGCTCTCGAGCGCGTCCTCTGCTGGGCTCTCGCGGCCCCTGAGGAGGCCCTGCGGATCAACGCCGAAGCCGCCCAGAGAGCCACAACTCCCGAGGCCAGAGCTACCCTGGATGTAGCCCAGGGGGTATTTCTTACTTTTACGGGGAGAATGAGGGACGCTCTGGATCACCTGAAAGAGGTGGAGAATATCCCCAATGCCCATATCCGGGCTGTGGGGCAGGGCACTCTGGCTACCGTCCTCACTTTCCAAGGCAGAGTCGACGAGGGTCTCGCCATCGCACACCATGCCTACGAGGAGCGGAAACAGCTGATTGACCCCCCTGCGCTCCTGCACCCGTCCGAGAATATTCCCCCTGTGGCATGCGCGATCCAGGAGTCGGGCTCACTGAGCCAGGCCTACATGATGATGCTGAAGGGATGGGACGAGGCGAACACGGACAACGACCTCGAGGGTCTCACCATGATGGCGTCTGCCCTGGCCAGGGCAGCCCTCCTCGAAGGCCGCCCACGTACCGCACGCCGATGGGCCTCACAGGCAGTCTCACTGGCCCGCCACCAGGGGTTCCTCGGCCCTCTCCATCCCGCGCTGAGCCGGCTGGCAGAAGCATCCGCAATGGTTCAGGACAGACCAGCCGCACGCAGAGCCCTGCAAGAGACCCGCGGCATGACTCCCTGGGGAACCTTCACACCCGAACTCTGCCTCGGACACGTCTGGCTCTCCGCCACCTCCGGCGACCTCGCTCACGCCCGCGAACTGCTCACCGAAGCAAGCTCCCGCGCACAGTCCATGGGCCACGTATCAAGTGAAGCGAGACTTTTGACCGATCTGTGCAGACTCGGAGGAGAACACCAGGCATACGAAAGACTCAAGCATCTCGCACAAATCTCGTCTGGAAAGTTCACAGCCATCCGCTCCCGGTTCGCCGAAGCGCTGCATCTTCAAGACCCAGAAATGCTGATGGACACCGCCCACGAGCTCAAGGAAGCCGGAGCACTGCTGCTGTCAGCAGAAGCAGCAGCAGCAGCAGCAGAGAACTGGCAGCGCAAAGGAAACACAAGGCAGTCCATGGCATCTCTCCGCATGATGAACAGCCTGCTGGGACAGTGCGAAGGAGCATGGACCCCGCTCATCGCCTCCACCGCCGCCGAAACACCCCTGACAGCCCGTGAACTGGAGATCTCCCTGCTCGTCGCAGAAGGCGACACAAACGCCGAGGTCGCCCAAAAGCTGTTCCTGTCGAAACGAACCGTAGACAACCACCTGCTCAGCATCTTCCGAAAACTCGGCGTCACAAACCGGAGAGAACTCAAGAAGGCATTGGCGCGATAACTCCCCCGCCCCCACGTATGGGGCCAGACCTGGCTAGCCCCGCCCGAGGCAGAGAAGCAGTGCCGCAACAGATCGTGGACACGGCCTGGCAAGGTCGGCGACATCCACAGCACGTGCCCGGCCGGGTCGGTCACGGCAGCTTCGAACTTCGGCACGGCACTGCAGGAACTGAAAGGAGGGCTGGACGACGAGCCTGCCACCTCACCGGAAGGCGCCATGCCTAATCAACACGAGCAACTACACACAGGCACTCTCCATCCAGTGGCGGATGCTCTCATCCATGCTCTCACCCAACGGGATTTCCAATTGAGTCATCAGCCCCTCCTTTGCCGCCTTCCCGAATTCCATCTCAAATTCACTAACCCTAAGGATTTGCTCTGCGGCCCCCTTCTGGTATTTCTCCTCATTCGCCGCATCTATCATCGGCAACGTACACGCTGAGATCGTATCCTGTACCCGGACTGTGATCTCGGCCTCTACCATTGCTCGCGCCTTGCGTGCTTCTGCTAGTGCATCCCGCTGAGCGCGCACCGACTCTAGCTTCTCACGCTCCGCATCTAGCCTCTCGAGCTCCGCCTACTCGCGCGCCTTTAGTCTCTCAAGCTCCGACGTGACCGCTGCTGAAACATCGAAACCGAGAAGCGTGCCGCGCTGCGACTGTGGGTTCTTCGGAGCCTGCGGAGAGTCTGCGCCTGCCGGGCTGACGCTGGCCATGAAAAACGTCGCCGCCAGGCAAACACTCATTCCCCATACGGTTAGATTCTTGGAATTCATTAACTTTCGGATTCTTTCTTCACTGGAGCTTCTTTACCGCGGCGGCTCGAATCTCGCCTGCAGTCATCGCGGTTCTACCTGGGCCATCATGGCGATTAAAGGACCTGAATGACATAAGCAATTTTCGCTCACTGAGCTTCTTCAGCGTTGCAGCTCCAGGCGGGGATGGCCTTGGTGATTGATGTCATGTGGTTGGGGCTACATCGGGATCTGCGGAAGATCCGCCAGGACTTCGGGCGGGCTATGCCGCGTTCGACGGGTGCTCGTGCCGCGGCCAGGGCTCGGTTGCGGGTCTTTTCGGTGGGGGTGAGTTCCTGGAGGGGCTTGCGCTTGATGCCGGTGGTCAGCCATGGGCCGGCGCCCTGGTGGGCGAGATCGGCCACGATCGGAACGCCCTGGCGCTCGCAGATGCGGATGATCCGGTGGGTGCGTGCGGCGGTCAGGTCGTGGGTGCGGCCCGGCAGGGCGGGCGAGAGCCATAACAGCCGGCCACCAGGGTCGGTGACGACCTGCACGTTCACGCCGTGGCGCCGGTGTTTGTGAAAGTAGTCGGCCCGGCCGTCTCCGACCCGGTCGCCCTCGGCGAGGTGCCGTCGAGTAGGACGAAGTCGGGTTCGCGCTCGCGCAGTGTCTTCAGCAGACCCGGCGCACGCGCGGCGAGCAGGTCGACGACCGCGCCGGTGTAGGCGTGGGCGGTGGACTCGCTGATCCCGAACCCGGCGGCGATCTTCGCCAGAGTGATGTGTTCGCGCAGGTACACCAGTGCCACCATCGCGCGCTGCGACGGACGGAGCTTGCACCGCCGGTCGCCCTCACGGGTGACGATCAGCATGGTGACCCACTCCACGAGTGCATGCGGCAGATCGAGTGCGGCAGGATGAATGACCAACGAGGCCCCCGAGCAACGTGATGGAGACGTCAGACATCTCCATCAACAGCCCGGGGACCTCGCTCGTTGCGCTTCAGGGCCCATCACCCGATCGGTGGCCAACTCGAAGAAGCTCACTGAACCTCTTTCATCCTGAATAGTTGCAGGTCAGGAGTGCGTGGACGGCCTGGACGATGGTGCTGATGCGGCGGGCGGAGCATCTGGCTCGCCGGAGGATTCGCCAGGATTTCAGCTTGGCGAAGGCGCGTTCGCCGGGTGCGCGGAGTCGTGCGTGGTCGCGGTTGAACTGTTGGTAGTGCTCGGGTTGTTCGCGGTGGTGGTAGTAGGGCGTGCGGAGGATGGCGCCGGCGCCCTGATAGGCGCGGTTGTCCACGGACATGCCGCCGTCCGTGTGGGCGGACTTTTGAAGTCCCTGCTGGCGGACACTTCATCTCCCTGTCCGGTGTGACTTTTCGCCGCGAGGCAGCCACCCGCCGCAGCCACCGCCTTTAGGCCGTGTCCTATGTGGTGAGGCGGACGAGTCGCTTGTAGCAGCACAGAGCGGCGGCGAGGCCGAGAAAGGCCAGGTAGTTGCGGGGATGGC
>NZ_JBIVUF010000044.1:0-14504 GCF_044757085.1 Streptomyces sp. NPDC091376
TCCCGGTTTGTGCTGTACCGGATCGCCGGGCTGGGTGACATGCCGCGTCCGGGCGGACCCAGGACGGTGACGGACGAGCAGGTCGCCGCGGTGGTCACCAGGACGCTGGAATCCACGCCGAAGAACGCGACACACTGGTCGACCCGGTCGATGGCGAAGGAGATGGGCCTGTCGCAGTCGTCAGTGTCACGGATCTGGCGGGCGTTTGGACTGCAGCCGCACCGGTCGGAGACCTTCAAACTGTCAACCGGTCCGTACTTCGTCGACAAGGTCCACGACGTCGTGGGGCTCTACCTGGACCCGCCCGAGCGGGCGCTGGTGTTCTGCGTGGATGAGAAATCGCAGATCCAGGCCCTGGACAGGTCCCAGCCCGTGCTGCCGATGATGCCCGGAGTTCCCGAGCGGACCACCCACGACTACCTTCGCGCCGGCACCACCACACTGTTCGCGGCACTGGAGGTCGCCACCGGCAAAGTCATCGGCTCCCTGCACCGCCGCACCGCGCCGAGGAGTTCAAGATGTTCCTGATCAAGCCCGACAGGAAGTACCCGCCGGCCTGGACGTCCACCTGATCTGCGACAACTACGCCACCCACAAGACACCCGCCATCAAGAAGTGGCTGCTGGCCCATCCCCGTTTCCACCTGCACTTCACACCGACCGGCTCATCCTGGCTCAACCTCGTCGAGCGATGATTCGCCGAACTCACCAACAAGCACATACGGCGAGGAGTCCACAGATCCGCCCAAGCCCTTGAGAAGGACATCCGCACCTGGATCGACGCCCGGAACACCCACCGAAACCCTACATCTGGACCAAGACCGCCGACGAGATGCCCTTGCGGCCGTCGGCGAGCTGCTCGAGCAACTCCGCCGGCTCCGGCCTGATGCTGCTGGCGAGGTAGCGGATTCCTTCGCCTTCCGGAGCGGTTCCGGTGTCCTTGCGGATCGGGTGGCGGCGGCTGGTCGCGGTGCGCCATCCGTACCGCTCGTCCCACACCAGCGCTGGCGAGGTCTGGCCGGCGGTGAGCGGGACGGCGGCCGCCAGGTACTCGTCGGCGAGTTGGCGCACCTCGACCTGGACCGGCTCGGCGACGCCGGCCTCGGCCAGGGCGTCGGCCACCTGCTGCAGGTAGGGGCGTGCACGGCGGGTGCGCAGCTCGGCCTCGGCGATCGTCGTGGCGCCACGGTGGGTGACGGTGGGGTAGCCAAGGCGTTCGGCGGCCTCGAGCGGGGTGAGCTGGGGCTCGGCCTCGACCAGGTCGGCGATGCGCCGGCCGCGGACCTGCGCGAGTCCGGCCTGGGCGGTGGGGAACTTCGCGATGCCGAGGGTGTCGGCGACTTCGGTGAGCGTGATCGCCGGGTTGTCGTTGAGCAGTTCAGTGATGCGGGGCAGGATCTCGTCGCGCGGGATCATGTCGCCGCTGCCGGTGCGGCGTCCGCCGCCGGCGCCGCGGCCGGGGCGGGACTCCTTGAACTCGCGCACGACGCGGCGCGGCCAGTGCTCTGTGCCGTTTTCCTGCGGGACCAGGACGACGTGCTCGGTCAGCTTCGGGTCGCTCTTGTACTTGTTCCAGCTGGCCGGCGACACGCCCAGCTCGGCAGCGGCCTCATGGCGGTCCAGCAGGTCCTCGTCGTCATCGGCGTCCGGCAGGGCGGGGACGGGCTCGCTGGCCCAGAAGGCCTTCGTCTGCTCGCTGTCCCACAGCTTGGCCCGCGCGTCGGGCGAGCTGATCGGGGCGGGGTGCCCCTCCTGCTCATAGGGCTTGGTGTTGCGGAAGGTGCCCAGCGGCTTGCCGGCAGCGGCAGCCAGGTCGGCCATCGTCTGTGCGTACTTCAGGCGTCCGGCGCGAATCATCTTCTTCGTATCTCCATCAGGGGGCGGGCGAGGCACCGGTGTCAGCGCCCCGCCCGGAGCGGACGGTTCAGATGGTCGAGGGGTTCGGCAGGCACGGTTCGCCGGGCTCGGCGCCGCATTGCGTCGCAGCTGCGGGCGGCGGCGTCGATGAACGGCTGGAGGAAGGCGAAGGCGCCGGCGGCGTGGGCGAACGGAATCAGGTCGGCGGCCGTGATGACGTACAGGGCATGCGGGGCTCGGCCGGTGGCGCGGACGCGGATGCCGGCAGTGTCGCCCGGGCCCGAGGCGAGATCGGAAAGAACAAGGACGTCGGGGTGCCACTGCACGATGGCATCGGCGTCGGCCAAGTCGCGGGCAAGTTCGGCGGACGCGGCCGCGGCGCTGGCCGGCCAGGCCAGCTGTGCGCTGTCGTGGGCGGCGCGCTCGGCAGCGTCGGTGACGGCTGGGGCTTCGAGCTCCTAGACGTGGTGGCCGGCATCTCGCCGGGCGAGGTAGACGGGCATGAGCTGCTCCTTGCGTGAGGTGTGTTCGGTGCCGTCGTGCTGCCACGACACACCAATGAGACAACAATAACCCATTTACATCACCGCCAACAAGAAACGTGCACCTTGCGTGACACCGGCCCGATACACTCGCCATCGAGAACACCCTTCAGCCACGGAGTGCGTGTTTCGGTTGGCCGGCACCCTTGCCACCCGCTTCGGCGGATTGGGTGCCGGCCTTCTATGTGCCCACACCCCGAGCCGTCCCGCCGCACGCGAGCCAGCAACACGGCAGGCGCCGCAGCCATGCCGTCGCGTTCGTGATTTTTGTATGTTATAGTTGTCTCATCAAGTCTGGCGGCTGGCCAGCAAGGAGACGCTCGTAGCCGCCCAGGAGAACCGGTGAGAGACAGGGACGTCGTATCTGGCCATACTGTCCGACGACGAGAGCCGCGACGTTCCACCCCGGGTGATCCTTCCGGCATGGACGAAAGACGCTGCCCGCCAGGACCGGCCAGTCGTCGTGATCGTCGGCGGACAGCCGGGCGCAGGGAAATCCCAAGTCGCCGACCTTGTCCAAGCGGTGCTGGACCGTCGCGGCGGCGCAGTGCAGATCGGCGGTGACCTGTACAAGGCCGCGCACCAGCACTACGCCGAGCTCCTGGCCGTCGATGTCCGCACGGCCGGCGTCAAGGTCCGGCCGGACACGCGCCGCTGGCAGTCCGCCGTCGAGGAGTACGTCCGCATCCAACGGGTTCGACGCAGTGGTAGAGCCGGCCCTGGCCGGTCCCGCCAAGTTCCGTACGTCCGCTGGTGCGTACCGGCAGGCCAGCTCCCGCGTCGAGGTGGTGGCGGCGTGAAGTCAGCTCGGAATCCTGGACCGCTTCCTACCCGAGGCGATCGACGGCGGCGGCCGGTACGTGTCGTGGGAGAACCACGACACGTACGCGAAGCAGATGCTCGCGACGCTCGCGGTCATGGAGGCCGAGCAGCTGGCCGACCGGATCACCGTCGTACGTCGCGACGGCACGGTGCTGTACGACAACGAGCTTGTCGACAGGACGTGGCGCCGGCGGCCGAGAAGGCAGTGGCGTACGAGCGGTCACGGCCGTGGCCCGCACGGGAGACAGCCGTCTTCCGCCGGGAGCTGGCCCGGACCGATCAGCGGTTGCACCAGGAACTCGCCTGCGAGGACCGGCGCCTGGCCGTCCAGCGGGATGCCGAGCGTGCCGCCGCGCTCGCCGAACCGGTCCGGCGTATCGGCGAGGCCCTGGAACTGCTGTGGGGCACCGCGGCGGTCAACACCTGGAACGCCCGCCGGGCGGCGGTGCTCTCGTGGCTGGGCTGGTGCGCGGAGTATGGCTACGACGGCCCGCAGGTTCCGGCCTGGACGAAGCGGCTGACGGTGCCGGACTCCGAAACCCCGGCCCGCTCGAAGATGGCCGTGGACCGGCTCATCGCCCGGCGCGAGGTCCACCTGCGGGAGAAGACACTGTGGCGGATGCTCTACGAGACCTGCGCCCGCGCGGAGGAGATCCTCGGGGTGAACATCGAGGACCTGGACCTCGCCGCCCGCCGCTGCCCGGTGAAGGCCAAGGGTGCCCGCAGCAAGGCCCGCCGACGCGGGCAGGCCCGGGAGGACTTCGTGCTGGAAACCGTCTACTACAGTAGGACGCGGGCACCGCCCGTCTCCTGCCCCGCCTGCTCAAGGGCCGCACCCGCGGCCCGGTCTTCGTCACCCACCGCCGCCCGGGGCCGGGGAAGGTCGTCAGCCCGCGCGACGTGTGCCCGGACACGGGCCTGGCCCGCCTCTCCTACGGTCAGGCCCGCACCCTGCTGGACGAGCACACCGCCGTACGCGGGCCGGGGACCGGCTGGGACCTGCACGAGTACCGCCATTCCGGGCTGACCGAGCTGGGCGTGCAGGGCGCCTCCCTGCTGATGCTGATGGCGAAGTCCCGGCACAAGAAGCCGGAGAACGTCCGCCGCTATTTCAAGCCGTCTCCCGAGGCGATCTCCGAGCTGACCAGCCTGCTCGCGCCCGGCGACACGCGCCGCTGACCGTGTGTCAGTGGTGTGCTCTACCGTGGAGGGTCCACGGCCAGACGCGTACCGCCTTTCGCCGCCGTGCCGGGCGCCCACGCCGCCCGGCGCACCGTCGGCCAAGGTCCTCCGGGCCCGCGAGTGCAGCGGACCGTCCCGGCCTGATTCGCCGGCGGGGAGCGTGGGGGTACGCCAGGCTGGAGTCGACCGTGCCGAAGAAACAGTCCACCGCCGCGCAGCGCGCCCGCGAGGCCGCGCGCCAGGGCGGCAAGTACACCCGGGCCCTCCGTACCTCCTCCGAAAACCACTCTGGTGGCGCATACGCTCCTGCCTGGGGTGTTTGGGGCGTCGGGCGTACACCCGTCCGGCGGTCCACTACAGGAAATCCGATCTGGCCCAGCGTTAGATCGACTAGGGACCCCCCACCCCGCAGAAACGAGGAACCTATGAAAGCCTCACTCGCACTGCCCCTGTGCGCTCTGACTGTTCTCCCAGCCGTGCTCAGCGCACCGCTGGCCCACGCGGACACCGGCGAGGACAAGGACCGGGTGAAGAGATTCACCCTCACCACCACCAACTCCCAGGGACAGTTCCCCAATGTCACCGCCGACCTGCTGGACCGGAACGGCGAGAACGTCGGCTTCGTCACGACCAACTGCATCGCGGCTGACTCCACCCCCCGGACCGAAACCTGCCACGGGGCCTACGTCCTCG
Organism: Streptomyces sp. NPDC091376; assembly: GCF_044757085.1. Classification (NCBI taxonomy): domain Bacteria; kingdom Bacillati; phylum Actinomycetota; class Actinomycetes; order Kitasatosporales; family Streptomycetaceae; genus Streptomyces; species Streptomyces sp. NPDC091376. The sequence continues at coordinate 5,096 of NZ_JBIVUF010000044.1, forward strand.
AAGAAGGCCAGCTCACCTGGCAGAACGCCACACGCAACCCGCAAACCCCCTATCTCATCGCCATCACCGGCGGCACCGGTAAGTACTGCGAGGCCCGCGGACAGATCCGCGTGGTCAGAACCGAGAGTGCACCCGAAGGCGGCCTCTACGAACTCGAAGTCATCACCGGCCGCAAGTGCACCACCACCTGATGGGCGTCGGAGGAGATGGCCCGCGATACGGACGGGCCGATCAAGCCGTGCACCGGGCTGGTCGGCCACGGCGGCGACACCGAGCGGGTCTACCAGATGCTGACCGAGAACCCGGACCTCCCGTACCGCCACGCGGCTTTCCTGGCCACGAAGGTTCGCAGCACCGGCATCGGCCGGGCGCCGCGGTTCTCGTGGCGGGACGGGAAGCTGCTGGTCGAGTCGGCGCCCAGCGTCGTCGCCGAGCTGGCCTGCCGGATCGAGCTGATCACTACCACCGTCGAGGACCGGCAGATCCCGGCCGTCGCCTCGGTCGAACTCCTCACCGCCGAGGCCGGCCGAGCCGTCCTCGCGGAGAACTACGCGGCCTACGTCGCCGAGTACGGCGAGAACGCGTAGTCACTCGTCGTCGGTGGCGTGCTTGTCCCGCAGGGGCCGCAGCCCGCCGGGCAGGTCGGGGAGCTGGAAGGAGTACCGGCCCAGCACGTTGATGTGGTGGCGCACGAACGGGGAGAGGCGGGCGACGTCCTCATCGCGGACGTCGAAGCCGTCGGCGCGGAGCTGCTTCACCGCGGCGTCCATGTACCGCGTGTTGAACAGCACGAGGGCGTTGAGGACCAGGCCCAGCGCCCCGATCTGGTCTCCGGGGACGGCCTCCTCACGTCGGCGCACGACGCCTCCGGTGATCAGGATGGTGTGACGGGACCACGCCGTGTGGCAGCTGTCGCACACCGTCGTGATCCAGCCGTGGGCGGCGTCCCCGCGCCTGCGGCGACGCCCCAGTGCGCCGCAGAACTCGCAGGTGGCCGTGGACTGCGCCTCGGCCGCGGCAAGTAGAGCCCGTACCTCGGATGCACGGCGGCGGCGAGGCGGATGCGGACGCCGCCGAGCTTCTCCTTCAGGCTGGCGACGCGGTAGTCCGGTTCACGGGCAACGAGTTGCTCGTGCAGCCGCAGGAGCAGGGGTGCCAGCCCGGCCCAACCGCACGCAGCCGGTCCGGCAACTGGTGTACGGGGGCGCAGGCCCCGGCCTGCGCATCTTGCATGAGCCATCCTCCCGCACGGCGCCGCACCGTGACACGCTGGTGGCTGCTGACCGGTGCATCCGGCGGGGCGCCCCGGCGGCGCCACTTTGCTCGCTGTCCGAGTGCGCCTTCGGCGCGTGGATGCGCGCCTTACAGTCTCGTGCGCAGTATGTCTGGTCCGTAGGCGGCGGCTCGATCCTGCCTGACCGTTCCGTGGACACTCGCTCGGGAAACCCCGTGTCGCACAATGGGTATCGGTGAGTGGAAGTCGAGGGGGAGCCGATCCCGTGACCCTCGCATCGGCCCCTCGCCTACCCGGCCCACCGCGGGCCGGTGCTCAGATCTGCAACAGAGAGCCCCTCGTATGAACGTGAGCACCCAGCCCGTGTGGGCTGAAGAGAGATTCGAGCGCAACAAGGTCCGCCAACTGCTGGTTCCCGGTGGCGCATTGAAGGTCTCTGACGAGGACGGAGTGCTGCGTGTCTCCAACGTCTACGGCAGCTGGCCCGCGGTGCGCGCGGCAACGGAGGCGGCCGACGGGCTGACGGCCGTGCTGCCCAGCCGGTCCGGTCGGGACGTAGGCTGGCAGGGAAGCCGGTCCTGTACGCCGCAGTCGGTGGTGGAGTCGTATCGGGAGGCCATCGGCTTTCGTTCGTACGATGAGCCGCGCAGTCTGCGCCGCCCGCAGATCGGCGCCCTGCACGCGGTGATGGGGCACTGGGCCTCGGGGCTTGCCGATCGTGGCATCGTGGTCATGCCCACCGGCACCGGCAAGACCGAGACCATGCTGGCTCTGCTGGTGGCCGCGCGGATGGAGCGGCTACTGGTGCTGGTGCCCAGTGCAGCGCTGCGGGACCAGATCGCAGGGAAGTTCGAGATGCTCGGCATTCTGCAGCAGGAGCAGATCGTCGCTCCCGCCGCCTTGCGGCCGCGGGTGGGCCGGCTCGAGCACGGGTTCAAGGACCCTGAGGAGGCAGCTCGGTTCGTGGCAGCGTGCAATGTCGTCGTCGCCACCCCTCAGATCCTCAACAGGAGCGTGGGAAATGTGCGGATGGCGCTGCTGTCCTCGTTCTCCCATCTGATCGTGGACGAGGCGCACCACTCCCCCGCGGATACGTGGGCGCGGGTGATCGATGACTTCTCCGAACGTCCGGTGCTGTTATTCACCGCCACCCCGTTCAGGGAGGACGGCCGCAGGCTTCCCGGTCGGACCGTGTTCCGTTTTCCGCTGCGGGAGGCCCAGCGGCTTCAGTACTTCAGGCGGATCAACTACCGGGCGGTGTTCGGTGTCGAGGACGTCGACCGGGAGCTGGCCGAGCTGGCCGTGGGCCAGTTGCGTGCCGATCTGGCAGCCGGACACGACCACTTGCTGATGGCGCGGGCCGAAAGCATTCGGAAGGCCGAGGAACTCGGCGCCCTCTACCAGGAGTTGGCGCCCGAATTCAATCCCACCGTGGTCCACCAGAACGTGGGCGTCACACGCCGCAAGGCAGCCGTGACCGCGCTGCGGCAGCGCAACTGCCGCATCATCATCTGCGTCGACATGCTCGGCGAGGGATTCGACGAGCCCGCCCTGAAGATCGCGGCCATGCATGCGGCCCGCAAGAGCCTGAGCCCGATGATCCAGTTCATCGGCCGGTTCACGCGGGCCGCGGACGGCCTGGGTGAAGCCACCGTGTTCGTCGCGCAGGAACCAGGCGCGGGCGCCTCACCGCTGCGCCGTCTGCTGCGCGAGGACGCTGACTGGAACCATCTGCTGCGCGACCTCACTGACCGCGCCACCCTTTCCGCGGAGGAGACCAGCGCCTTCGACACGACCTTCAACGGCGCGCCCGAGGAGGTGGCGGTCAGCGTGCTGGAGCCGAAGATGAGCGCGGTCGCCTACCGCACAGCTACCACAGTGTGGAGGCCCGAGGCCGCCCTCACTCTGTGCAAGGACAACGAACGCGTCCTGGACGACGCCATGGCCCTGGGCGGCGAGGACTCCCCTGTCGCCTGGTATGTCATCGAGCGCCGCACTCCCGTGCGCTGGGGCGCACCACAGGAGTTGGAACAGGTCGTCTACGAGCTGATCGTGCTCTACTTCGACACCACCAGGCGGCTGCTGTATATCCACGGTTCGGAGAAGTCGAGCACCTACAAGGACCTGGCCGAGGCAGTACTGGGCGAAAGCTGCGAACTGATCAACGGCAAGCGCACCTTCCGGGTGCTGGCCCGCCTGGACCGGCTGGTGCCGACCAACGTCGGGCTCAAGGACGCGCGTGACTACTTCACGCGTTTCTCCCTTCACGTCGGCAGTGACGTCTCGCAGGGCTTCACGACCGCCCAGGAGCACAAGAGCCAGACTCACATCGCCGCGTCCGGTTTCGACGACGGCGACAGTGTCTCGATCAGTGCGGCGCACTCGGGCCGGTTCTGGTCCCCCACAACCGCGCCGAGCCTGAAGGCCTGGACCAACTGGTGCAATGAGCAGGGCACCAAACTGCTAGACAGCACCATCAACCTGGAGCAGGTCTTCGACGGATTCATCATCCCCGAGGACATCACCGCACGGCCGCCGTACGCGCTGCTGGGCGTGGAGTGGCCCTGGCAGGTCTACCTCGGCTCCCGCGACCGGTACACCCTTACCTACGACAACGTCCGTTACGCGCTCACCGACGTGGACCTAGAGGTCGACGACTACGCCCCTACCGGCCCGTTCCTGTTCTCCCTGACGACCCCCGCCTGGCGGGTGGCCTATCAGGCGGACTACGACGCCAAAGGCCTGGTCTACCGGCCGCGCGAGCGGGACGCCGTCATCGTCGGCAGCGGCCCCACTGCCGAGCCGCAGCCGCTGGAGGCATGGCTCAACGCGCACAGGCCCGACCTGTTCCTGGAGGGCGACCGCCTCATCGACGACGAGGGCAAACTCATCGCCCCGCGCTACACCCGCCGCCCCTACGACCCGGCTCTGCTCACGCCGCTGGACTGGCGAGGCGTGGACCTCAGCAAGGAGTCACAGAAGCCGGAGCGCCGGACCGACTCCATCCAGTACTACATGTCGGCCCACCTGCAAGCCACCGGATCCTTCGACGTCCTTCTTGACGACGACGGCTCGGGCGAAGCAGCCGACCTCGTCGGCCTCAGGATCGACGGGCGCTACCTGGATGTGACACTCGTGCACTGCAAGTACTCCTCCAAGCCCGCTCCCGGTACACGGCTGAAGGACCTGTACGAGGTGTGCGGCCAAGCCATGCGCGGCGCCAAGTGGCGGCGCCGGAACGCCCTGCCCTTGCTGGATCATCTGCACAGCCGGGCCGTGCAATACGCCCGGCGCACCGGCGGTGTCTCGCCCTACGAAGTCGGCGGCCCCAAGGACCTGTTCGCCATCCGTGACCAGGCCCGCCTGCTGCGGCCCCGATTCCACACGATCATCGCCCAGCCCGGCCTTCAAGCCCGCAAGGCCACCGACGAGCAGCTCCTGCTGCTCGCGGGCGCGGAGAAGTTCGTCCGGGACACCAGCGCCGGCGACTTCACCGTCTACTGCAGCCGGTAGTTCCACGGGCGGGATACGCAGTCGGGCAGCTGCGGGTGCTACCCGGCTGCCGTCCTAGGGTCCGCCGGGCGGGGGCCCGTAGGTGCTGGCCCGGCACGGGCCAGGCCCGGGGTAGCCCGGGAGGGGCGGGGTGCAAGGGCTCGCACATCGTCTTTGCTGAGACGTCTGTCGGTTTGGCCTGCATGATGAGTTCCTGCTCGTACGGCCCGAGCGTGATCGGGTCGAGTGTGAAGGGGGATGAGGGTGAAGCACACGCCGCAGGGGACGGTTGCGTTGCCTCGAAGGATGAGCCACCTTGAGGTCGACCGCCGTGGCTATCCGGTGATTGCGACGGTGGACCGCAGCCCGAAGGAGGTGCACTTCGGAGGCATCAGCGAGCGGCGGAAGCTGGCATTGGCCGCGTTCGATTGGTGTGCGGTGTGCGGCATGCCCTTCTCGGACGAGCTGCGCTGGCAGATGGTCTTCCAAGACGGGCCATTGCCGGCCGCCGTCATCAGTGGGGAGGCCCCGGTGCACGAAGTGTGCGCACTGTATGCGGCACAAGTGTGCCCCTACCTGTTCTCCCCTCACTCGCGTCTGGGAGACGAGATGCGCAAGGGAACGGTGCGCGACCTCATGGTGCGCTTCGCGGGCTTTGAGTCCACCAGCGCGGTACACGCCCACGAGTCGCAGCTGCAGCCCGGCATCTACACCCTGCACTTCGAACACCGGGGCCAGGCGGACGAGTTCTCCTACCGCACCCCGGGCGAGATCCGCGGGCGCTTCGCCGATGCCCTGGAGCAGGAGAAGGACCTACCACACAGCGATGCGGAAGGCGAACTCATCCGGCTGTTCAACCGGCTGGATGAGGGAGGCGAGGTGGCCGGTGCGGCGCTGGCCGCAGGGGCCGCCTTCGCCAAGGACATCTTCGAGGTGCAGGGATTTGGCCCCTATCGCGGCAAGAGCTACCCGGCCGTCGCCGGACTGCTGCTGAAGGGCACCGAACAGGAGATCCGAGATTTCTCCAGCGGCGCGGGGGACGAGGCATTCGGCGCCGTCGGCCCCTGGGTGCTCGAGCGGGACGGGCAGTTCCCCGCGCCGCTGCAACGCTGGCGCGCCCGCGGCCAGAGCATGGTCCGCCGCCCCACCCCTTCCCCGCCCCAGGGGCCGGGGCGCAATGTGACCAAGAATGCGCCCTGCCCCTGCGGGTCAGGGCGCAAGGCCCGCCGCTGCCACCCTTCCGGAGTTGCCGGCTGACAACGCCGCACGCAGCGCCCTGCTGGATAGTCCCCGGCCACTCGGTGCGCGGCCACGGTGTGGTCACCCGGCCCCACCCTTCCTGGCCGCGCAGCCGACGGGCGGCCGGTGCTCCCGAGCGGGCTACCGCCGGGGGTACGTGAGCGGCCAAGTGCTTCTCAGCTCAGGCGGTAGCCGAGCTGCACGAGGCCGGCGGCCGCGGCGCAGTGCGGCGTTACCCATCCGCACGGGTTTGTTCTGCACGTCCAATTCGGACGATCTGACTCGAATTCGAGTCACGCAGGCCCGGCTTTCTGTGGGGACGCCATTGCGAGGACGTTCCCGCGCCTGCACCGACCCGAACTTCCACACCCCCACTGAACGACCTCACCGCCCGCCCGGAAGTCCCTCGTCGTCGGAGGCGTGGCCGCCCGCGCCTGCACCTGAGCAGGTAGCTCCCGCGACCAGCGGCGCAGTCGCTTCAGTCCGGGAACGGGTGACGCCCGAAGACTGGTGCCCACACCTCATCCGTCAGCCGGGCTCGGATGGGATAGCCCGGTGCGCAGACCTTGCAAATTGCAACCTCCCCGACCTTCTGGCCCTCACCCAAGGCACGGTGCACGTCCTCGGGTGTGTGGCACTCGGGGACTTGCTCCGCTGCCCCGTGCGACGTGGCCTTGCGGCGCCGGTACGCCTTCTGGCGGCAGGCGTTGGAGCAGTAGTCGCGAGGCCGCCGACCGCCCCGGACTCGCCTGGCGAAGGGAGCATCGCACTGCTGGCAGCGCGGCGCGAACCGCTCCTCGATCCTCCATTCACGGATCAGCGCCCGCAGGCCGTCATCGATGACGAGGGTGTCCCCGCCCTCGGGGAACCAGATGTTGACCAGCTGCAACTCCACACTGAGCTTCTGCGCCTGATACACGGCTCCCGCCCGTGCCATCCATGCACTGGACCAGTTCTGGCCCCTAGCGTGGGCGAGTTCCTCAAGCCGCGTTCCGTACAACGCGCAGGCCAAGAGCGTCTCCGCCCTCTCACGGTCCATAGATCGCAGAACGGTGCTCCAGGACGTGGTGCGCTCCACCCGGGGGCGCACCACAGCCCTCCCCCACTGCCGGCCAGTCATCGCTCCCCACCCCCGTTTCCCGGTTGCAGCGCCACGTCGTTCCGCATGACCACCAGGGTCTGCGCCGGCAGCGTACTGGGCTCCGGATCCCGCACGACCGGCTGAAGCGGCGCGGGCGGAACCGACGGCTTGCCCCAGGGCAACAGGCCGCAGAACGCGGAGATGACATGGCTGAGTCCGAACAGGACCTGTGGCAGATCGTCCGGCGCCGCCCGCCGCATGATCAGCCAGCCCATGAAGGCGACCAGGCCGGGCACGGCCAACAGGGCGAGCACGGCCAGTGCCACGAACCAGAAGGGCGCCCCCCACAGGGCGGCAGGCAGGGTGGGCAAGGTTGACCTCCAGGGACGAAAAGAGCCCCTGGGGAGTCACCCAGGGGCTCAGCGGGTCGGGAAGCGGTTCTGGAAAACAGAAACGGCCCATCTTCACCGGGGAGAAGAGGAGCCGTAGTGCGTGTGGACACACGTGTAGTGCCATTTCCAGGATGCCAGAGACGCGACTGCCACGTCAACTCACTTAAAACAGCAGGTAGTTGGCCTATGAGTTCGTCCAGATACCGCTGCGGAATTTCGTAACGCCGAGCCGGCGATGGACCCACGGGTGCCGGAGTAAGACGCGGGAACAATGATCTCGATGCGAAACGCCGTAGCGTCATCGAGCCTCCGGAGCACCGCTTTGCGGGAGGCGAGGCCGCACTGCGGCGACGACTCGAAGATGGAGGCCGCCGAGGCCTACGCGATCCAGCAGCGCTTCGACATCATGCTGGAGTCCACACGCGACTCGGGAGTTCAGCTGGCAGGAGGACCTCTTGACCTTGCGGATGAGGTTCTTGCCGCACAGGGCGTCCAGGGCGTGGCCAATGCTGGTGCACACACGCCGAGCTCGGTGGCGAATCTCGGCGTGTGCGCACTCGATCTTCTGCCTGCCGATGAGGTCGGACAGGATGGCTTCCTGGAGCTTGCTGATGATGTTGTGCATCAGACAGTAGGGCAAGACGCGGCGCAGCAAGTAGTTACTGACGAGGGAGTAGCCGGCCTCGCCGAGCATGTCGTGCGGGGGCAGCCGGTAAACGACGTCCCCCGCCCCGGTCAACTGCGAGCCCGTACCCAAACGACGTGGAGGCTGGCGGCTCGCCTGAGTAACCGCCGGATATGATCACAGCGCCCCCTGCCTCCCTGCCTCACATAAGGTCGTCTCACTGGGGATGCCCGACTGTCTCAATCTCTGAAGCTTTGCAGTTCACAGCACTGATCCGTCGACCAGGCCCCACTTGATCATATTCTCAATCCATGAAGCTCTGCAGGTCAGAGAGTTGCCCCAAGACCTGCAACCCGCAATCCCGTTGAGACGACATACCCAATACGCCGCACGCGAAGGACGTGTGATCGTGCCTCGTGCCCACGAGGAACATCTGCCCGACGGGACGCCGGTCCGGCTGGGTGTATGGCTCACCAACACCCGCAGCAGACGCACCCGGCTGACCCCCGAACAACGCACCCAACTCGCCAACCTCGGCATCCACTGGGCATAACAGCCCGCTCCGCTCCAGCGGCGAGTCGGCTGGTGTGGGCGGACCCGGGGGAGCAACTCGCCGTTCTTCTCCTACGCTCCGAGCATGGACCAGAACCCCGCGTACAAGTCCGTCAGGACGAACTCCAGAACAGCAACTACGGGACCATCTGCGAGACCTTCGGCGGCGGATACGAGAGCACCCTTGCGTGGCAGGCGCTCGGCAACCTCCTCGCACACCGGCCCGGCTGGCATTTCGACTTCGACTTCAACCACGGCGAGGTCACGTGGTGTCTCGGCGCGCTGGACGAAGCCGTGCTCGTCATCCACGTCAACAAAGATCTGCAGTACCACTGCTACGACCACCGCAGGGATACCGACACCGTCACCTCCGACATCGCCGCCGTGGAGACGTGGCTCGACGGGCGGGAAGATATAGCCCGCCGCCCCACCGCCACGCTGATCGAGTACGCCCGCGTAAGCAGGTGGCAGACGCTCAAGACCATTCCGATCACGCTCCGGATCAGCTGGTCCGACGGCTACTTCTCCGCCACGGCCTATCACCGGGACGAGGCCAGCTTCGGAAGGACCCTGCCCGAAGCGGCCAACCGGGCAGCGGAGATGATCTGCCATCTCCTCGGCGCACCCATAGAGCTCGCCAAGGAGATGAACCTCTCGGCAGAACTCGACGCCTCCGCCATCGGCCACATCCGGACCGCCTAAGACCGTGTCCTATGTGGTGCTGGCTCGTTGGACTGTTCATGGGGCGGGATACGTGGAGTTGGATTGTTCCGGACGGGTTGTGGGAGATCGCG
>NZ_JBIVUF010000045.1:0-10293 GCF_044757085.1 Streptomyces sp. NPDC091376
GTGCCGTCGGGAGCTGTGATGACCTGCAGATTCACGCCATGCCTGCGGTGCTTTCCCGAGTAGTCCGCGCGGCTGTCACCCACCCGGTCGCACTCGGCCAGGGTGCCGTCCAGCAGCACGTACCGTGCGTTCGTCGACCTGAGCGCCGCGGTCAGGCCTGGTGCCCGGGCGGCCAGGAGTGTCACGACGGAATGAACGTAGGCGTGGGCGGTGCCCACGCTGATACCGAATCCGGCGGCGATCTGTGTGAGCGTGTCGTTCTTGCGCAGGTACACCAGTGCGGCCAGGGCACGCCGGGACGGCGGCAGCTTGCACCGGCGCTCACCCTCGCGAGTGACGATCAGCATCGTCACCCACTCCACAAGTGCGTGCGGGACGTCGAGTACGGCACGATAGGCAATCAACGGAGCCCCAAGGCTGAAGAGTTGAGCTTAGACACCTTGCTCAACAGCCCTGGGGCTCCGCCCGTTTCACAGCCACCCACACGTCACCCGATCGGTAGCCACTCTGAAAATGCTCACTGCGCCATGCCGGTGGGGGCGATCGAGGCGCGTGCTGAGGTGCTGGCCGCTGCCCGGCCCCTGGTGCAGACCTCCGGGCCGGTGGAGTAGCGCACCCCGCCGGTGGCGGGGGAGCGGCGTACGCTCGGTCAGCTGGGAGCGGGGCCGCGCTTCCCTCCCGTCGCGGTCCATCGCCCGGCCTTTCGTGGTGTCAGGCCCCGTCGGCGCGGGCGGGGGCGGGGCGGTCGGACAGTACGAGGTCGAAGTTCTGTTCGGTGAGAGGCTCCATCGAGATCTCGTAGGCGCGGGTGACCTGCTGAACACGCACTACGGCCTTGCGGACTCCTGTGGTGTTCCGGCGGTCCACTCGATGTGTATCCAGTCGCGGTAGAGCACTTCGGCAGTTTCGTCGATGTCCAGGCCGCGCGCAACCGTCCGTTCCTGCGTCCTCGTGCAGCGGCTCGGCTGGAGCCTCGGCTCCACTGTCGGGTTCGTGGCGGCCGCCGTCGCTCGCCCCGTCGCTGTCGGCGTCGGTGGCGTGCTCGACCAGGCGGATCGGGGACGGTTCTGCGGACGCGAGCAGGGAACGGATTGCCGGGATCCGAGTCTCAGCGTCCTCGCCACCGTGGTGCAGGAGCAGCCCGTGAGGGCTCGGGTGTGGCTCGGTAGCCGCGAGGTCGTGGTCTGCGTGAGGCTGCCGATGGGCGGGAGCGCCAGGGCGACGTCTGCTCCGACATTCACACGGCCTCGAGGGTGAGGCGGAGACTGCTGCTGTCTGTCCGGCTCATCTGGTACGTCAGCGCGGCGTGGAGGCGCTCAGGCTCCAGGCGGGACAGGACCTGGTCGACGCGGCCCGTGGCGTGGTCGGGGGAGTTCAGGTCCAGCGGTGAGCGGATCTCGCTGGTGTCCAGGTCGCCGGTGGGTAAGGCGCTTGCGCGAAGCGAGGCAGGCATGCGAGGGAGTGGCCAGCATCGATTCTCCTTGGATGAGTGGTTGTTGACGGACCGTCACCATAGAGGCGATACTAGCGGGTAACGGGATAGACTGTCCCCGTTACCCGGGCTATCCCCCTAGGGCGTGTGCCGGAAGTGCTTTAGGTTGGCTGGCGTGAGTGCGTGGGGGCGGAGTTACCGATATGTCGGACCCGTTGAGCTGAAGGCTGCGGTCCGGCCTGGCGGTGGCGGGTGCCGAATCGGCTCGGCGGCTGACTTCGACGGCTGGATCGCTGAGCGATCGGCAGCAGAGCTGACGGAACCGTTCACCTTCGTGGTCGGCACGGATGGTGTGCTTCGGCTGGCGCCGCGGCGAAGTGAGCACGTGGCCTGCGCTGGCGGGGACATGGTTCTGAGTGCCGGCGAGATCAGCTTCATACGTGAGGCAGACCGGTGGACCGTGGGCGAGGTCAGCAACCAGTCCACCGGATACTGTCCGGACGTCACCTCCTGGTCGGCAGTCGCTCATGCTCTGGACGACGTAGAACTTGGGCGGCCCTCCGGCTTCACCCATGAGGTGGTGTTCCGGCGGTGCCCCGACTGCCAGGAGCACAACATCGTGCGCGAGGACGACTTCGTCTGCGTCTTCTGTGGCAGCGATCTGCCGGAGGCGTGGAACGTGGATCCCGCCGTGTGACGGATGCGGGTCACAGCCACTCGTTGATGGCAGCGACGAGGACAGTCGCTTCGTAGCGGACCGCGAGCTTGTCGTATCGAGTGGCGACGGCGCGGTGTCTCTTGAGACGGTTGATCCCGCACTCGACCGCGTGACGCTCGCGGTAGTCGACTGGGTCGAAATGCGGCGGCCGACCGCCGCGGGAGCCGAGCTTCCGGCGGTTGCGGGCCTGGTCGGCCTTGTCGGGGATGGTGCAGCGGATCCTGCGGCGGCGCAGGTAGGCGCGGTTCCCGCGGGAGGCGTACGCCTTGTCCGCCCGCACCCGGTCGGGACGGACGCGTGGCCGGCCCGGCCCGATGCGGGGCACGCGCACCTTCTCCAGCACGGGTTCGAACTGCGGCGAGTCTCCGCGCTGTCCTGCCGTGACCACGATCGACATGGGCTTCTGACCCTGTTCGACGGCCAGGTGGAGCTTGGTGGTGAACCCGCCGCGCGACCGTCCCAGTCCGTGATCGCGGGGCTCGGTGGACACGCCACCCGGCGGTTCTTTCTGCAGGTCGCACTGCTTACGAGCCCCGGCCGCATGCTGATGGGCGCGGCAGACCGTGGAGTCGACGCTAAGGTCCCACATGATCGCACCTCTCGCGTCGGCCAAGGACTGGAGACGGGTCAGGATCCGCTGCCAGATGCCGTTCCGCTGCCATCGGCGGAACAGGTCGTAGACCCGGCCCCATGGCCCGTATTCGACGGGCACGTCTCGCCAGGGAACACCGGTCCGGACCCGGAACCGTATGCCGTCGATCAGCCGCCGCCGGGGCCAGACGGGCGGTCGCCCGGTCTTGGCACCCTTCGGCAACAACGGCTCCAGCACCGCCCACTGCTCGTCCGTGAGATCTCCCCGACCCATGAACCATGATCATTCACAGTCCAAGATCCACTTTCGATACACGGCCTAGGTGTATTGATCACGAGCGTTGTTGACACGCACGGGTCTTGATCATGGCGAAGGCCTCCGTGTGTGGTGGAGGTGTCGAATCTTCACCGCACGGAGGCCTTCGTGTCCCACCGTAATGCCCGGCTGACTGTCTTCGGGAGGCGGCTGCTGGTTGAACGGGTCTGTTCCGGACGGCCGGTCGCGCACGTGGCTGCCGAGATGGGGATCTCGCGGGCCACAGCTCACAAGTGGGTGCGCCGGTGGCGGGCGGAGGGCGATGCGGGCCTGCAGGACCGCTCCAGCCGGCCGCACACGACCCCGCACCGCACCGCCCCCGCGGTCGAGGCCCGTGTCTGCGAACTCCGCCGGGCCCGCAAGCTGGGCCCTGCCCGCATCGGCCCGATCCTGGGCCTGCCCGCCTCGACCGTGCACCGCATCCTGACCCGCCACGGCCTGCACCGTCTGGCCTGGCTGGACCGGCCCACCGGCGAGCCCGTCCGCCGCTACGAGCGGGCCCGGCCCGGCGAGCTCGTCCACGTCGATATCAAGAAACTCGGCAACATCCCTGACGGCGGGGGCTGGCGCACGGTCGGCAGGACGGCCGGCGACCGCAACCGCCAGGCCACCACCGCCCGGCGCAAGAGCTGCCAGCCGGTGATCGGCTACAGCTACATCCACTCCGCCGTCGACGACCACTCCCGCCTGGCCTACAGCGAGGTCCTGACCGACGAACGCAAGGAGACCGCCGCAGCCTTCTGGCAGCGGGCCCAGGCGTTCTTCACCGGTCATGGCATCACCGTCGAACGGGTGCTGACCGACAACGGCTCCTGCTACAAGTCGTTCCTCTGGCGGGACACACTCGCCGCGGCCGGCATCGCCCACAAACGCATACGGCCCTACCGGCCTCAGACGAACGGCAAAGTCGAACGCTTCAACCGCACCCTGCTGGACGAATGGGCCTACCTGCGGCCCTACACCAGCAACACCGAGCGGACCGCAGCCCTGGCAGACTTCCTCCACACCTACAACCACCACCGATGCCACACCGCACTCGCAGGCCAGCCACCCATCACCCGCGTAAACAACGCTCCAGGTCAATACACCTAGGGCCTGTCCGGTGAGTCGGCAGGATCCCCTTGCTTGCCTTCTAGGCTGGCGCCATGGACAACGGGCTCGCTCACGAGGAAAGCGTCTTCATCAACTTTCGACGCTACGTCCCGGATCCGAAGGAGCACGGTTTTCGGTGGGTCGACATCAAGCAGCTCCGCTTCTCTGCGGAGTCGTTGGACGATAGAGGGCTGCTTGCTGCACTGATTAGGCATGAGCAGTTCCGGGACGACTATGCAGGTGGTGGAGTGCTGCCGGACGGGCCCCGGCACGGTCCATATTGGCTGCGGTTGATCACCTCCGACCTGTACGAGCCCATCAGCCAGGAGAAGGCCGTGCAGATCGTGCGGGAGTGGGTGGATCCGCTCTGGGACGTGCCCACCGAGCTGGAGGCAGAGCTGCAGCGGGAGGTGTTCGCCCGCCTGGCCGCAGCCGATGGCATCTACTACCTCAGCGAGCTCGGTGATGAGGCGATTCATGACTGGGGACGCGTGCACGACTACTTCCACGAGCTCGTGCTCGTGGACCGCTCGGCTGGACGGATCACGCTCATCGTCGCCGCCGACGACTGAGGCAACCACCGGGGCATCCGCTGCGGTGGCTGATATCAGTAGCGGAGCCACAACCGAATCGCCGCAAGAGTGACCGTGCCGTGGAAGACGTAGGCCCTCTTGTCGTAGCGAGTCGCCACGGCTCTGGAGCCCTTGAGCGCGTTGAAGCAGCGCTCGACTTCGTTCCTCCTTCTGTAGGTAGTGCTGTCGAAGCCGGTCGGCCGCCCACCGTGGCTACCGCGCCGTTGGCGGTTGGCCTTCTGGTTCTTCGGCTCAGGGATGGTGTGCTTGATCTGGCGTCGCCGCAGGTAGCGGCGGTTCCGGCGAGAGCTGTACGCCTTATCGCCACACACGTGGTCCGGTCGCGTCCGCGGGTGACCGCCAGCTAGGCGAGGGACTCGAACACGATCCATTACCTTGATCAGCTGTGGCGCGTCACCCCACTGTCCGGGAGTGATCAGCACAGCCAATGGGCGGCAGCTGCCGTCACTCGCCAGATGAATCTTCGTCGTGAGACCACCCCGTGACCGACCGAGCGCCTCATCAAGGCGATGCTCGGCCGGGCGGCGCCGACGCCCCAGCACCCGGGGCACGCGGTGATGAGCCCCGGCCGCATGCTGATGGGCGCGGCAGACCGTCGAATCCACGCTCACCACACTCCAGTCGATCCGCCCCTCGCTGTCGGCGTCGGCCTGGACCGTCCGCAGGACACGCTCCCACGTGCCATCTGCGGACCACCTGCGATGGCGGTCATAGACCGTCTTCCACTTCCCGAAGCGGGTCGGAAGATCTCGCCACGGCAGACCGGTGCGCTGCCGGAACAGAATCCCGTTGATCACGAGCCGATGGCACTGCCAACGTCCGCCCCGCCCAGCGTTCTTGGGCAGACTCGGTTCGAGTCGAGCCCATTCGTCATCAGAAAGATCGCCCCGCCCCACACCGGACAGAACGACCGGCCGACGGGCGGGTTACCTGACCCATCGGACAGGCCCTAGTGTCCTGCGCCGGAGATCCGTTGGCAGAAGCGGGCGAGTGAGTCGAGGATCTCTTCGGCTGTTTTGGTCCATGTGAACGGGGTCGGGTTCTCATTCCATTGCTTGACCCAGGCGCGGATGTCAGCTTCGAGGGAGCGCACACTCTTGTGGGCGCCTCGGCGGATCTTCTGGTCCGCGAGGAAGCCGAACCATCGCTCGACCTGGTTGATCCAGGAGGAGCCGGTGGGCGTGAAGTGCAGGTGAAACCGCGGGTGTTTGGCGAGCCATGTCTTGATGGCCGGGGTCTTGTGGGTGCCGTAGTTGTCGCAGATCAAGTGGACCTGCAGGTGTGCGGGGACCTCGTTGTCGATCTTGGTGAGGAACTTTTTGAACTCCGCGGCCCGGTGCCGGCGGTGCAGCGAGGTGATGACTTCGCCGGTTGCGACGTCGAAGGCCGCGAACAAGGTGGTCAGGCCGTTGCGGACGTAGTCGTGCGTGCGACGCTCGGGCATGCCGGGCATTATCGGCAGCACTGGCTGGGAGCGGTCCAGAGCCTGGATCTGGGACTTCTCGTCCACCGACAGGACCACTGCACCTTCGGGCGGGTTGAAATACAGCCCCACCACGTCGTAGACCTTCTCCACGAACAGTGGGTCCGGCGACAGTTTGAACGTGTCGCTCAGGTGCGGCTTGAGCTGGAATCGTCGCCAGATCCGGCCCACGGTCGACTTCGACAGGCCACTGCGGTCGGCCATGGACGCACGAGACCAGTGCGTGGCGTTCTTCGGGACCTCTTCTAGCGTGCTGACCACGACCGCCTCCACCTGGTCCACGCTGATGGTGGGCGGCCGGCCCGGCCGGGGCTCGTCCACCAGCCCGTCCAGACGGGCCGCCAGAAACCGGCGACGCCACTTGCGGACCGTGTCCGCCGCGATCCGTAACTCCCGTGCCACCACAACAATCGGCGGCACATCAGCACCGTCGCATGCCAACACGATACGGGCCCGCAAGGCCACGGCCTGCGCAGATGACGCCCTGCGAGCCCAACGCTCCAACACCGCACGCTCATCAGGCGACAACAACAACGGTTCCAGCTTCGGACCACGACGAGGCACCGGCACATCCGCAGAAGCAGTCATACACAAACTAACGACGGATCTCCGGCCCAGGGCACTAGACAATTGCGTTCTTAGATCCAACCTTCTTTGCTCCTGTGACCGCCGTGCCTCTCGGCTCTGGTTCTCTGGTGAAATTGCTTGTCGCCGACCAGACCTTTTTCAAACGCAAGGCTGGAGATTCGATGAGATGCCAAGACGCGACAGCCATGGCCAATGCGGAGACTGCCGACAGTAGAAAGTACGGAAGAAATCCCCACCGAGTAAAGTCGGCAACCGAGAACAACTGCTGGATGGGGAAAGCGTAGATGTAAATTCCGTACGAGTAGTCACTCCTCCTGCCGATCTTCCGTAGTGCGGCCGGCGCGCGCATAGCCACCCAGAGCAGCAAGTATGCGTATGCTGGCAGCCCGACCACAGAGAAGCATCCGCAGCGGACAGAAACCAGAAAGAGCACGACACATCCCACCGCAACTGGGGTATTCATCGGGAGATTTTCCCGGTAGAGTTCCGCAAGAGCCCCCAACGCAAACATGAAGCTCAATGCGAGCAGGTGTCCGGCGAAGAGGTTACCCAGAATCGGCATATCGAGATTGCCTCGGTCTAGGGCATATGTGGGAGCCCGGAGGAGGGGGTAAGTAACCGCCTCCATGATCAAAGCACCGAATGAGAAGGACGTCAACAGCAGGATGATCCAACGCGCTCGGCGCAGCACTCCCACTGCGGCCAGAATTGCCACACCTGCGTAGCACAACGACTCGTACGCGAGTGACCAGAGCGATCCATTGAAAACTCCCGCGAACGGAACTGATCCCAGAAGGCCCGAGATTCCTTGTTGATTGATGCCTACGGTCCAGTTCGAGGAAATGTATTCCCAAGGGCCGTGGACGTGGTTCCAGAACTTATCCTTCGCCAATTCTTCTGCTCCTGCCACCAGGGGGGCGATTCCAACCGCGGTGACCAGCAAGGCGAACCAGAATCCTGGAAGGATCCGCAACGCGCGGTGGCAGATAAATCGACCAGGGCTGAGTTGGAGCGCGCTTCGAGTAATGAGCAGACCGGAGATCGCGAAGAAGCCGCAAACTGCCAAGGTGCCAACATCTGTCTGGCCTCGGCTCAGGGAATTCCCCAGGTTTTCCTCTCCGAAACCCAGCGGAAATGCATGTGATGCCACGACTGCCAGGGCCAGCAGCAGCCGCAATCCGCCAAAACCATTCGTGGTCGACCAAGCACTTGCAAGAGTGTCGAAATTCTTACTTGGCATCAGCTGTTTATCCTAACTAATGCGGCAGGCTAGGGTGTGGCGGCCTGCACATAGCGGCTCTCTGGCGGCCAGGATCTTAACATTTCCCTCATCGTCGCACGTTCGCCAACGCAATAGCGTGACACTATCGTGAGGCCATCGGGTGTAGACATGTTGCCCGCCGCCTGCCACGAAAGTGTGATCATGCGAGAATTCCATGTCGTCCTGCGACACTTTCCCGTATCGGGTGACGAAACATAGAATCGCTACGTATCTTTGACCCATGCCAGCGGTTCGGTGGCGTCGTTACACTTTGGGCTTGTCGTGAACTCGGGAGCACCCTCCCGCCCTCATGAAATGTGAGCACGTGGAAAATAGGAAGTTGTTGACAGGATTCGGTGCAGCAGTCGCGGGCGCGGCTGGAGCTGCCGTTTGGGCCCTGTTGTTCCAGCAGGCGAGCACTGCGGGCGCCAATCTTGCGGTGGCACCACGTCCAGCATTGAACGCCGCCGAGCTATTGCAGGGCGGCGTACTACAGGCCCAGAACCAGGACTTCGATGGGGCGAAAACCACGTTCAGGCGGGTTCTGCAGGCAGACCCGGACAACATGCTCGCCTGGTACAACCTCGGTGTCGTCTCGGTGCAGGAGGGCAGGCTCGCCGATGCCCTTGAGGCGTACGATTCAGCTCTGAAGATCGACCCGTCGTACACCCCGGCCTTGTTCAACACGGCTCTGCTGCTCAGGACGAGTAATGCTGAGCGGGCGATCGCGTTGCTCAAGAGGACAGTCGCCATCAACCCGAAGGCGTCCACGGCCTATTATCAACTCGGTGAGATGCTGACGAGGAGGGGGCGGCACGGTCAGGCGCGGGATGCTTTCCGCCGAGCCGTTGCGGTCGATCCCTCCCTGCAGTCCCAGGTACCGAAAAGATTCAAGGACTCCACCAGCCCCTCTCCCTCCACGAGCGCAGGAAAGTAAGTCCCCCCTCGCCAGGTACGACAGTTCGCGCGGTCTGAGACGCCGGGGATGTGGCAGGCGGCCTGGTGCGGGCCCGTGTCACCCATCATCACTGCGTTGTCCCGCACTCCGAAGGAAGACAGCTGCTGTCGCGCCTCACCCGTTCCCGCCCACGGAGGGCAATCTCGTACCTGCACGACACGACATCGCGCCGAGACCGACAGGAAATACGCAGGTTGGGACTGCGGCAGAGCATGGGCCGAACCAGCTCGTGCTCTGACAATGCCGCCGCCGAGAGCTTCTTCGCACTGCTCAAAGAGGAGATCGGCACCCGCCGCTGGTCCGACCGGACCACTGCTCGCGCGGAGATCTTCGCCTTCATCGAGACCTTCACAACCGCAGACGACTGCGGAAGCATCCGGCTTGGGGCTACCTCACCCCGCTGGAGATCCGACAGCGACACGAGCAGGAACACGCCCTTGCAGCGTAAGCAACGAGTGTCCCGCATCACGGGGCAAGTCCGGACCAGGTCAGGCCGCGGCCCCGTGCGGAACGCGATCACCCTCACAGTCGCAGACGAGCATGAGGACGTCGTTCACGCCCAAGGCCACGGAGTTAAGCACCGGGACCGTCCGTCAAGAGGGTGATCTCAATGCATGTCGCTGAGTCGGTAAGCGAGGGATCGATCAAGATCTACTCGCTCAAGAGATCCCGTTGGCCAACCAGTGTGCCACCACCGTGCCCGAACCGCGTGGACATGAGGAAGAACTCCTGCTCACGCCGGGTCACTTGGGAGACCTGACTCGTTCTCTTCCTGTTGAACTCGTCGATGCAGTCCTGGAGGAGTGCCAGGTTTTTGAGCGTCGACGACGTCTCCTTCCATCGCGCCTCGGGGGTGGACTTCGTCCTGGCGTTATCCCTGTTCCCTGCGCTGGGCTATCTGCGCGGGACAAGCTGACGGCGGCCCTCGCCGGGCGGAACGTATGCCAGCCGAGAGGGCTGGCTCTTCGCTGTCTGTGGCGGCGTCTGGGGATCGCTCCGCTCAAAGCGCTGTTCGAGGTAGTGGCCGGACCGCTCGCGCAGCCCACCACCTCAGGCACGTGCTACCGATGCTCGCGGACTGTTCGCCTTCGACGGCTGCAGTGCGGTCAAAGCCGCCGACTGGGAACGGAACCGGCCTGGCTGGGCATAGTCCAGGCCCGTCTCGGTAGTGACCTGGTTCGGGGATCCTGTCGCAGTAGCGGCAGATGCGGTCGAGGATCTGGTCGGCGGTCCTGGTCCACTTGAAGGGTCTGGCGTCCTC
>NZ_JBIVUF010000046.1:0-7639 GCF_044757085.1 Streptomyces sp. NPDC091376
ACCGCCGTGTGCAACGCGACCAGCGACGACGAACACAACGTGTCGATCGTCATGCTCGGCCCGTGCAGATCCAGGAAGAAGCTCACCCGATTGGCCAGGAAGGCGTTGTGATTGCCCAGGCCGCTGGGTGCGTCCAGCTCCGGAGCGATGTTGTAGTCCTTGTAGTGCTGGTAGCTGGCGCCCACGAACACACCGGTGGACGGGGACAGTTCGCGCGGTGGGAGGCCGGCCGACTCCAGTGCCTCCCAGGTCGTGCGGAGCAGCCAGCGGGCCTGGGGGTCGAGCACCTCGGCCTGCTTGGGGAAGAAGTCGAAGAACCGGGCGTCGAACTCCTCCACGTTGTCGAGGAATCCGCCCACGTCGGGCTCGTTCCCGTCGGCGTACCGGCCCCAGCGGTGGGCCGGAGCCGGACGGATCTCCTCGCCCGCGTCGGTGAGCAGCGACCAGAGCCGTTCCGGGTCCGGGGCGCCGGGGAGCGCCAGGGCCAGCCCGATGACGGCGACGTCCTGTTCGTCCGTGGTGTCGTCGGGGGCCGTGTCGCGGACCGCGGTCGGCGCGGGCCTGTCCCCATGGCTCGCGGCCGGTTGGCCCGCGGGCCGCTCGTCGAGTGCCGTCCGCTCGTCGGCTGCCGGCCGCTCGTCGGCCGCGGACGGGGCGAACACGCCGTCGCCCGCCAGTTCGGCGACATGCGCGGCGAGAGCGCGGCAGTCCGCGGCGTCCAGGACGTCCGTCGGGCTCAGTGTCACCCCGTACGCCGCCTCGACGTCGGCGGCTATGGCGGTCGCCAGCATGGAGTCGAGACCCACGGCGGACAGGGATGTGGTCGCCGTGACACCGGGGTCGTGGAGGACGTCCCGGACCACCGCGACGATCGCCGCCTCCGCCGCCGCGGCCTGCGGCGCGCGGCGGGTGGGAGCAGACGGTGAGGCGCCGTTGCCTGCCACGGTCCGGTACTCGACGTCGTCGAGCCGGGCCAGCACCCGGCCGTCGGCGGCGAGCACGGACGCGTCGCCGCGTCGCGTGCCGTCGCTGTCGGGCTCGGCGCCTTCGAGCAGGACGAACGCCGCCTGCGCCGCGTCCGCCCAGCGCACCGCCCGGCCGATGGAGACCGGCAGGTAGGTGGCCGACGGTGCGGCGGGATCCGCCAACGTGAGTACGGCCATGGCCTGGAGGGCGGCGTCGAGTGTCACCGCCTCGGCCTCCAGGGGGCTGCCGAGCGGGACGTCGATCCGCGCGAGCACCCGGTCGGGCCCGTAGTGAACTTCGGTGATGGACCGCAGTGGCGCGGTGAGCTCCATGCCCTTCGCCACGAACCAGGCGTAGAGGCCGGCCGGTTCCAGTGTGCGGTCGAGGCGGGCCCGCAGGGTGTCGAGGTCCACGGCAGCGGGCGGCGCGGCCGGGGCTTCGGCGGTGGTGAGCCGGGCGATGACCCGGCCGGCGTGCCGGAAGGTGACCGGCCCGGTACGCGTGGGGTCGTCCAGATCGCTCGTGAGGGGATGGTCCCCGGTCCCGCGTCCGGTGAAGGTGATCTGCCGCAGGGCACCGCTCGTCAGCAGCCCGAGGGCCACCGGCAGCGCTCCGGGGACGGTCTCCTCGCCCAGCACACGGTGGGCGCGCGAGAGTCGCCGTACGACCTCGGCCGTGTCCTGCGCGTCCGGCGCGGGCTGGGCTGCCGGTGTTGCCCGGGCTGCCGGTACGGTCCGGGCTGCCGTCACGGCGGCCTCGGATCGCGAGCCGAACGGATAGGGCGGGAGGACGGGGCGGCGCCCCGGCGGTCCGGGGTACACCACGGCCCAGTCGACGGTGCCGCCGCCGACGTAGCGGAAAGCCGGGCCGCTCAGCCCCGTCGACACGCTGTGCAGCACCGTTGCGCCGCGTAGGACAGTGCCAGGTGCCCGGTCCGCCAGGCGCAGCGCCTCGGCCAGCCCGGCACGCAGCTCGTCGGCCGTGGCTCCCAGGACCGCGACCCGGTACGCCTGGTGGTCGCGACCGACGGCACTGGAGCGGCACAGGGCGCTCGGGCTTGCCGCGTTCCCCTGCCGCAGCAGTGACCGGACGTCCGCCATGCGACGGGCGAGGGCGTCCGGGGTGTGTGCGGACAGCACCAGCAGGTGCTCGTCCGCCACGGCGGCGGCCGTACGGGTGTCCTCGCCCGACGCCGCGTGCCGGGACTCCTGGACGTACTCCTCGACGACGATGTGCGCGTTGGTCCCTCCCATGCCGAAGGAGCTGACGCCCGCCCGGCGCGGCCCGTCCGAGGTCCACGGCTGTGGCTCGACGGGGATCACGAACGGTCCGGCGGACAGGTCCAGATGGCTGCTGGGGGTCTCGAAACCGGCGACGGGCGGGATCTCGCGGTGCCGCAGGCACAGCAGGACCTTCAGCAGGCCGGCGAGTCCTGCCGCGGGTTCCAGGTGCCCGATGTTGCCCTTCACGGTTCCGATGTGACACGGCTCGCCGCGGTCCGGGTCGCCGCCGAACACCTCGGTCAGCGCGGCGATCTCGATGGGGTCGCCGAGCCGGGTCGCCGTTCCGTGCGTCTCGATCAGGGAGACGTCCGCCGGTGCCACGCCGGCATCGTCGAGTGCCGCCCGGACGACAGCGGCCTGGGCCTCGCTGCGGGGCACCGGCAGGGCGCTGCCGCGGCCCCCGTGGTTGACGGCGGTACCGCGGATGACGCCCCAGATCCGGTCGCCGTCCCGTTCGGCGTCCGCGAGCGGCTTCAGCATCACGGCCAACGCGCCCTCGCCGGGCAGGAATCCGTCGGCCCGCTCGTCGAAGGGTCGCGGCCGGGTCTCGGACAGGGCACCGAGCTGGCTCAGGCTGCGGTAGTACCACGGAGTCAGACCGACCTGGCAGGCCGCCACGATCGCGGCGCCGCAGTGGCCCGCGCGCACCGCGGCGACCGCCTGCTGGATGGCGACGAGGGACGACGAGCACAGGGTGTCGACGGTCTGCGAAGGGCCGGTCAGGTCCAGCGCGTACGAGATCCGGTTGGCCAGTACCGCGTTCATGGAGCCGAGCGCGGTGTGCGGTCCGACGCTCTCCAGCCCCTGCGTGTCGCGGTGATGGGTGTAGGTGGCGCCGACGAACACACCGATGTCGCGGCGGCCGGCGAGCCCGCTGTCGTCCCGCACCGTCCAGGCGTGCTCCAGCAGCAGCTTCTGCTGTACGTCCATCTCCTCGGCCTCGCGTACGGAGATGCCGAAGAAGGCCGGGTCGAAGCGGTCGATACCGGTGACGAAGGCACCGGTGCGGCAGTAGGTGCCCGTCATACGGGGACCGCGCTGCTCGAAGTGGGCGTCGATGTCCCAGCGTTCGGCCGGCACCTCGGTGAAGGCGTGTCCGCCGGAGCGGAGCAGCGGCCACAGCTCCGCCACCCCACCGACCGCGCCCGGGAGATCACCGGACACGGCGACGATCGCGACGTCCGCGGCGCGGCCGGCGACAGTGTGCCGCCGCGAGCGCGGGCGGTTCGAGGAGTCGGCCGTCACAGCCGTCTCGACGGTCTCGGCCGTCACAGCCGTCTCGACGGTCTCGGCCGTCTCGGCGGTCACGGCCGACTGGGCAGTCACGGCCGTCACAGCCGCCTCGACGGTCGCGCTGGTCACGGGCCCGGCGGTCTCCGGCGCCGCAAGCGCGACGGCCGCGCCGTAACGGCCGGTCAGGGCCTCGACGAGCTCGGCGAACTCGCCGTACTCCAGGAAGAGCGTCGCCGGAAGATGGACACCCCACCTGCGGGACAGTTCCTCCGACAGCTCGACGCTCATGATCGAGCTCATGCCGTAGTCCGACAGCGGAGTGTCGCGGTCGAAGGACGTGACGCCCAGCCGCTCCGCCAGGAACCGCTCCAGCGCGTCCCCGACGCGCTCCCCGTCGCCCTCCCCGGTCGAGTCGGCGGCAACCTGTGCGCCGTCACGTGTCTCAGCGCGTACGCCGGACGGTGCGCCGGGCTCGGCGCCCGCGTCTTCGAGCTCGACGACCACGTCGCCGGCGTCCGGGTGGGCGACGACGACCTGGCGGGGGTCCTCTTCCGCCCCCAGTACCGCGACCAGGGCGTCCAGGCCCTCCGCGGTGTCCAACGGCCGGACTCCGCGCCGCCGCAGCTGTTCCGCGACGGCCGTGCCCATGCCCACCTCGCCCCACAGGCCCCAGGCGACGCTCAGCCACGGCGAGCCGTGCGCCTGCGCGAAGGCGTCGAGGTAGGCGTTGGCCGCGGCGTATCCGCCCTGCCCCAGGTTGCCGAACGTGCCCGAGACCGACGCGAACAGCACGGCGAAGTCCAGGTCCTGACCGGCCACCGCGGCGGCCAGCTCTCGAACGCCGTCGGCCTTCGGGCGCATCACCGCCGCGATGTCCTCGGCGGTGGCGCTGCGGATCAGCCCGTCCTTGAGCGTGCCGGCCGCATGGACCACGCCGTGCAACTCGCCGAACGCGGCGCGGAAGCGTGCCACCACGGCCGCCAGGGCACCGGGGGTGGTCACGTCCGCGCTGTAGGACACGACCTCGCACCCTCGCGCGCCGATCGCGGCCGTCCGGTCGTCGTCACCAGCGGCCGCGCCGGAACGGCTGACCAGCGCGACGACGCCGGCGCCCTCCCGTGCGAACCGGTCGGCGACCTCCAGGCCCAGCCCGCCGTGCCCGCCGAGGACGAGGTAGCGGCCGCCCTTCCTGATGGGCCCCTTCCCGCCGTCGGGCGCGGCGTACGCCGACCGGTCGCGCACCCGGACGGGTACGTGGCGCACGCCCTGGCGGTAGCCGACCTCGGTGGGGCCGTCGGCGGCACCGAGCTCCACCAGGACTGCGCGGAGCGCGTCGTCGGAGAACTGGTCGATGTCGAGGATGCGCGGGTGCAGGCCCGGGTACTCGATGGCGGCGGTGCGGACGAAGCCCCACAGGGCGGCGCGCGCGGGCACCGGCCGGTCGCCGTTCGCGACCGGCTGCCCGTCCCTGGTCACCACGAAGAAGCGGGACTTGCGCTGCCGCTCGCCGAGGGTCCGCAGGGCGGCCAGGCAGCCGTACAGGCCGAGGCTGAGCTCCGCCTCCTCCCCCGGTGCGCCGTCGGGCGCGTCGACGGCGTTCCACAGGTGCACCACACCCGCGACCGGATCCCCGATCTCCTCCCAGAGCCGCCTGAAGGCATCCTCGTCCGGCTGCGCAAGCATCCGCCGATCACGGTCGTGAACCTGTGCCCCGGACGGTCCGGCGCCGACCTCCATCACGCGGGCTCCCTCGGCGCGCAGTTGCCGGGCGACGCGCTCACCCGGGCTGCCCGTACCGCCGTTGTGCAGCACCACCCAGGTTCCGGTCGCCGGGGCGTGCAGCTCGTCGGTCGCCGACGCGGGCCGCCAGTCGATCCGGGTGATGGGCAGCATGGCCGCCCGCGGCGCGGCCGGCGCGACGGCCGGTCGCGACACGGCGGCCGTACGACGCATCCGGAGCCCCTCGAACTCCGCGACCACCTCGTCCGAGGGCCCCAGCAGCAGGGCGTCCGCGGTCGCGTAGGCGCCGTCGACGCCGGTCCGGCGCACCAGGACGGTCGCACCGCCCGACAGACCCGAGAGATCGGCGAGGACCGCGACCCGAGCGACGCCGATCGGGAGCATGGGATACGGGCCGGCCTCACCCGTCAGGTCCTGGAGCGCGCAGCTGACGACCTGGAACACGCCGTCCACCAGCAGTGGATGGGCGTACCAGGGCATGGGCTCGGCGTCGGACCGCAGCGTGGCGCGGGCCACGCCGCCGTCCCCGACGGCGAGTTCCCTGACGGTACGGAAGTCGGGCCCGTACTGCAGGCCCTCACGCGACCAGCTTTCGTACAGCCGCTCCGAGGTGATCGTCCGCGTGCCCGCCATCTGCGGGCCGGTGCCGGCGGACGGGGCCTGGACGACGTCGGGGAGCAGCCGGCCGGTTCCGGTGGACAGCGGCTTGCGGTCGCCGGCCACCATCGTGCTCAGCTCGAAGCGGGTCTGCGCGCCGAAGGACACGTCGAGGCGGACGGGAGCCGCTGCGTCGTCGGCGATGGTGAGGGGGCGCAGGAACGTGACATCGGTGAGCTCCAGCGGGGTGAAGGGGCGACGCCGGGCGACCCCCACCATCGCCATCTCCAGCTGCACCGCGGCGGGCAGCAGCCCGGTGCCCGCGGAGCGGTGCTGGGCGATGAAGGGCTCCTGGCCCGTGAACGTCTTCTCGTAGGTCTCGGCCGGGTGCGTCACTGTCCCTCGCTCACGTGCTCGTAGTGACGGTCGAACAGCGGGTGGCTGAGGGCGCTCGGCTCGGTCCTGCTGCGGCGAGCAGGCGGCGCGGCCAGCTCCTGTCGGTTGAAGGGGTAGGTGGGGATGGTGGTGGTGCGCCGGCCCTTGCCCTGATGCAGACCGGCCCAGTCCAGATCAGTACGCGTGTGGTTGTAGTGCTCGGCCACCGCACTGTGCAGCAGAACCTGATCAACACGGTCACGCCGCAACGTACTGATCCACACCGGCTCCGTCCCGCCCCACGACGCCCGCGCCAACGACGTCAACTGAGGCTGCGAACCGATCTCCCACACCACCGCCGGACCGACCTCACCCAGCGCGGCCACGGCCTGACTGAAGCGAACCGGCTCACGAATCGCCCGCCCCCAGTAACCCGCATCCGTAGCCGACAGGGCCGAATGCCAGCCACCGGACACCGTCGACGCGAACGGAATCACCGGAGCCGAGAGCGCCGTGGCAGCAACGGCCTCCACGAACGGCGCGACCGCACCCTCCATCGCCACCGAATGAAACGCATGACTCACCGTCAACACCTGAGTCCGCAGACCGGACTCCCGGCAGAACCGAGACACCACATCCGCCAAGCCCGTAACCGTCACCACACGAGGCGCATTGAACGCCGCAACCTCCACCCCCGGAAAAGCAGGGAGAGCAGCAAGGACCGCCTCGGCATCCGCGTGAACCACCGCCATCGCACCCTCACCAGGCTGCGACTCCATCAACCGCCCACGCACCGCCGTCAACCGCAGCAGATCCGCCACATCCACCACACCGGCCACCCACGCCGCCGTCAGCTCACCCAGACTGTGACCCACCACAACATCCGGACGAACCCCCACCGACTCCAGCCAGCGCACCAGACCCACCTGAACACTCACAATGGCAGGCTGCGCATACCGCGTCCGATCCAGCCGACCCGGCACACCACCGAACAACAACTCCAGCAACGGCACATCCACATGCCCCGCCAACAGCTCAGCACACTCATCCAACGCCGCCCGGAACACCGGCTCCACCGCATACAAACCACGGCCCATACCCAGGTACTGCGAACCCTGACCCGTGAACATGAACGCCGAAGGCTGAGCCTTGCCACCCTTGCGGGACACCGCGCGGCGACCTGTCACGACATCGTTCAGGCCGGCGACCAGTTCGCGAGCGTCAGCACCCTGAACCGCCACGCCGTAACGATGCCCGGCACGACCGGTGTTCGCCGTGAACGCGAAATCCCCCAGCTCGTCCCCGGACATGCCACCCAGAGCATCCGCATACGAACCCGCCAGCGCCCGCAGCGCGGTCTCGTCCGCCGCGCTCACCCGCACCACATGCGAGTCCTGCACCAACGACTCCCGCAGTGGCGCGACGGGGGCTTCCTCCACGATCAC
>NZ_JBIVUF010000047.1:0-7197 GCF_044757085.1 Streptomyces sp. NPDC091376
AGTACATCGAGGTCTTCCACAACCCACAGCGGCGCCACTCAGCACTGGGCTACCGCACCCCGATCGAGTACGAACTACTCTCCGAACAAGACACCATCCCCGCCGCCAGTTAGCCACCGCAGCTGGAACCCAAACCGTGGGGCACGTCAACCCGTCACCCAAACCTGCACCAGACCCGTCCCGTGACGCGACGCTCCGACACGATCAACCTGCGTGCTTCAACCCCCACCACAGACAGACCAACGACCCAGCTCAGCCGTCGTCACCCCCAATCACGCACGAGGTCGTAAGCCTTCGACGGACGCCTCACCCACAACCGAATCTGACCAAGCCAACCAACCAGTTACGCCGTGATCTTTACAGATCCCCGTGTGGTGAGTTGCAGCCGACTTACGAGCTGTGGTTCCGTGCGGAGGCCGGAGTGTCTGCGGTCACTTGGGCGTACGCCAGGTACTTTGCAGTAGGTGGGAGTTTACGTGTAGATGTATGCCGCTCAGCGGATTAGGCGTCTTCCATCTCCCGTCTGCAATCGAAGATGGTCGCAAAGGATAGCTCAGCAAGGGAGTTTCCGTGGATACAGCAGGAGTCGACGACGAGTCCGTGAGCCGGCGTTCCGTTCTGTGGACCACGGCGGGTGTTGCAGGATCGGGACTAGGGCTCGGCGCCCTCGGCAGCGGCAGTGCTGCCTCTGCTGGAGAAACGGTGGCTCCGGCTATGGAGACCAGCCATGCGGCGTCCATTGGGTATGACAGCACCATGGCGGGAGTTCCCTTCGAGCGGCGCAGCACCGTGCGGGTCGGAGTCATCGGGCTCGGCAACCGCGGCGGCTCCCTAGTCGAGCTCTTCCTGCGGTTCCCCGGTGTGCAGGTAACCGCGGTGTGCGACGTGGTGCGGACGAAGGCCGAGGCGGCTGCTGCCAAGGTAATAAAGGCCGGTCAGCCTGCCCCCGCGATCTATACCAAGAACGAGGATGACTACGAGAATCTGTGCGGTCGCGGCGATGTTGACTTTGTCTATGTTGCGACGCCTTGGGACGTGCACTTCGTCATGGCAGCGGCGGCGATGCTGGGCGGCAAACACGTTGGCGTGGAATGTCCCCTCGCGATGCGTCTCGAAGAGCTGTGGACGCTGGTCAATCTATCCGAGCGCACCAGACGCCACTGCATGCAGTTGGAGAACTGCTGCTATGGCCGCAACGAGATGCGCGTGCTGCGCATGGCGCACGCGGGCGTCTTCGGAGAGCTGCTGCACGGAGCGGGCGCCTACATTCACGATCACCGGGGCCAGATGTTCTCGCCGACGTTTTTCGAGGGGCCCTGGCGGCGGCTCTGGCACACGCGGCTACGCGGCGATCTCTACCCGAACCACGGCTTCGGGCCGGTCGCCAACTACATGGACATCAACCGCGGCGACCGGGCGGTCAGCATCAGTAGTCTCGGCACACCTGCGCTCGGACTAGCTGAATATCGCGAGGCCCACATTCCGCCTGGCGACCCAAGCTGGAAAGAGACATATGTCACTAGTGATCGCACCATCAGCATCGTACGGACGGCCAAGGGACGAGTAATCCGTCTCGAGCACGGTGTGACGACGCCCGCCCCCTACAGTCGCATCAACAGCCTCGGCGGAACCACGGGCGTGTTTGAGGACTTTCCAGCCCGCATCCATCTGGATACAGACCACTCGGACGACGAGTGGGGCGACTTCGGCGCCTATGCCGACTGGGACCACTGGCTGTGGAAAGATCATCCCCACCCGCCCGGTGCCCACGGCGGCATGGACTACATCATGATGTTCCGACTGATGCAGTGCATGCACCTGGGCCTCGTCCCCGACTTCGACGTATACGACGCAGCCACGTGGACAGCGCCCGTGCCGCTAAGCCATCTGTCGGTGAAGGCGAACGGCGCACCGCAGCAGATTCCAGACTTCACCCGGGGTGAGTGGCGCAGGGCTAGGCCAGGGATGGATTCACTCAAGCCAGAATAGAAGTACCGGCAGGGGCGGTGGACTTGGGGATGCCGAACACGGTGGCAGTGCCCGCCAGGCGCAACCGGACACCAGCACATAGATGATCGCCGCGAACAGCGGCTCATCAAGCGCGTCCTGCGTCCCGCCGCACTGCGGCCGCACTTTCGACGGAGGGATCAGCGGCTTCGTGATCTCCCACAGCCCGTCCCGAACAATCCAACTCCACGTGCCCCGCCCCATATCGAGGTCCACGACGCCTCACCACATAGGACACGGCTTAGTCTTCTGAGTCAGGAATTCTGTTCAGATATGAGGGGAGGCGTTCGAGGATCTCGTCGGCGGTCTTGGTCCAGACATAGGGCTGCGGATCGCTGTTCCAGGCTGCGATCCAGGTGCGGATGTCCTTCTCCAGGGCTTGGACGGATCTGTGGACTCCTCGCCGTATCTGCTTGTTGGTGAGTTCGGCGAACCATCGCTCGACGAGGTTCAGCCAGGACGAACCGGTCGGTGTGAAGTGCAGGTGGAACCGGGGATGGGCCAGCAGCCACTTCTTGATGGCGGGGGTCTTGTGGGTGGCGTAGTTGTCGCAGATCAGGTGGACGTCCAGGCCGGCGGGTACTTCCTGTCGGGCTTGATCAGGAACTTCTTGAACTCCTCGGCGCGGTGTCGGCGGTGCAGGGAGCCGATCACTTTGCCGGTGGCGACCTCCAGTGCCGCGAACAGTGTGGTGGTCCCGGCGCGAAGGTAGTCGTGGGTGGTCCGCTCGGGAACTCCGGGCATCATCGGCAACACGGGCTGGGACCTGTCCAGGGCCTGGATCTGCGACTTCTCATCCACGCAGAACACCAGCGCCCGCTCCGGCGGGTCGAGATACAACCCAACGACGTCGTGGACCTTGCCGACGAAGTACGGATCGGTCGAAAGCTTGAAGGTCTCCGACCGGTGCGGCTGCGACCCAAAGGCCCGCCAGATCCGTGACACCGACGACTGCGACAGGCCCATCTCCTTCGCCATCGACCGTGTCGACCAGTGTGTCGCGTTCTTCGGCGTGGACTCCAGTGTTTTCGTAACCACCGCGGCGACCTGCTCGTCCGTCACCGTCCTGGGTCCGCCCGGACGCGGCATGTCACCCAGCCCGGCGATCCGGTACAGCACAAACCGGGACCGCCAACGGCCCACCGCATGAGGCGTGGAACCCAGCCGGGCCGCCACATCCTTGTTCGAGGCACCCTCGGCACACGCCAGGACGATCCGACACCACAACGCCCACGCCTGCGACGGGGAACCACGCCGCACCCACCCCTCCAGTGCAGCCCGTTCCTCATCCGAGGACTCTCAACTCGGCTTACGGCCGACCCGCCCGCGCCATGAAACAAGCCTACATATCCGAACAGAACTCCCGACTCAGAGCTGAAGCTTCCCCTTGATCGTGGACACCTGGAGACTGGGATCTTGAGGTTCCAGAGGAAGTAGCACCAGGTGGGAAGCAAGTACACGAAGCGGTACACCGAGCAGTTCAAGCGGGACGCGATCGCGCTCGTCGATTCCTCGGGCAAGACGGTCACTGCGGTGGCCCGGGAACTCGGCATCAGCTCGAAGTCCCTGCGCGGCTGGTACCGGAAGGCGAAAGCGGACCACGGCGAGGGGACAGGCGGTGAGCTGAGCAGTGCCGAGCGCGAGGAGCTCAAGCGGCTGCGGCGGGAGAACCGCGAACAGCAGCAGACGATCGAGATCCTGAAAAAGGCGACAGCCTTCTTCGTGAAGGAGAACGACCGGTGAGCGAGCTGTACCGGTTCATCCACGCGGAGAAGGCGAACTACGCGGTCGTTCTGCTGTGCCGGGTGCTGAAGGTCGCCCGCTCGTCGTACTACGCGTGGTGTGATGGCGAGGCGGTCCGCCGCGCTCGGGAGGCCGCCGACGACACGCTCGGGCACGAGATCACGGTGCTGCACATCGCCTCCCGCCACACCTACGGTGTCCCGCGCCTACACGCCGAACTGCGACGCCTGGGCCGACGGGTGAACCGCAAACGCGTCGCCCGCGTGATCCGCGAGCGCGACATACGCGGCGTCACACGGCGCAAGCGCCGCTCGCTGACCCGGCCGGATGCGAAGGCGAAGCCGGCCCCGGGTCTGATGCAGGTTCGGGTGACAGGTTCGTTACACGGCCTGGAGGGCCGGCGTGGTCATGACGGTCTCGAATTCGATGGGGGTCAGCCGGCCGAGTGAGGCTTGTCTGCGGCGCCGGTGGTAGGTCCGCTCGATCCAGGTCACGATCGCGATCCGGAGTTCTTCGCGGTTGGCCCAGACACGGCGGTCGAGGACGTTCTTCTGCAGCAGGCTGAAGAAGGACTCCATGGCCGCGTTGTCGCCGGCAGCTCCGACCCTCCCTATCGATCCGGCCATCCGGTGGCGGTCGAGCGCCCGGACGAACTTCCGGGCGCGGAACTGCGATCCGCGATAGCTGTGCAGAATGCACCCGCCGACGTCTCCACGCCGGGCCACGGCGTTGTCCAGGGCGGCCACGGCCAGGCGGGACTTCATCCGCTCGTCGATGGAGTAGCCCACGATCCTGTTGCTGAAGGCGTCCTTGATCGCGCAGAGATAGAGCTTGCCCTCGCCGGTGGCGTGTTCGGTGATGTCGGCGAGCCACAGTCGGTTCGGCCCGTCCGCGGTGAAGTTGCGGCGGACCAGGTCGTCGTGCACGGGCGGGCCGGCCTTCTTGCCCTTGCCGCGCTTCTTGCCGAACACGCTCCACCAGCGGTTGTCCCGGCAGATCCGCCACGCGGTCCGGTCCGCCATCCGGGCCCCGGCGCCGCGCGCTTCGTCGGCCAGGAAGCGGTAGCCGAATTCCGGGTCGTCGCGGTGGGCGTCGAAGAGCGCTTTCGCGCGATACGCCTCCTCCAGCACGGCGTCGGTCACCGGCTTGTCGAGCCAGCGGTAGTAAGGCTGTCTGGCGAGCTTCAGGACCCGGCACGTGACCGTGACGGGCGTCCCGTCCGCGGCCAGCTCTTTCACGAGCGGGTAGATCCTTTTCCCGGCAGATGGGCCTGCGACAGACAGGCCGCGGCCCGGCGCAGGACCTCGTTCTCCTGCTCCAGCAGCTTGATCCGCCGCCGAGCTTCCCGCAGCTCCGCGCTCTCCTGCCTGGTCACTCCGGGCTTGGTCCCGTCGTCGATGTCCGCCCGGCGCATCCATTTCCACAACGTCATCGGGTGGACCCCGAAGTCGGTGGCAACCTGCTCCACCGTCACACCCGGGCCACGCTTCCTCGCGACCCGCACGACGTCCTGGCGGAACTCTTCGGGATAGGGCTTGGGCACAGCGACATCCTTTCCACCCGCCCTACAGGGCAAGCCAGTTCAGACGTCACCCGATCGTGCGGCAGACCCCAACTATGCGAACTGCGTTGGTGCTTTGGTCTGGCGCACGGGAAGTAGGTAGCTATTGCTCTGCAACTGACCTCCTGCCCACGCGAGAGTGTGAGCCATCGACTCTGTCGGCTCGTAGATAACTCGTTTGATAAGCGTGCGAGTTGACCAATCGTTAGGAGTATTTCAGAAGTGCTACGTTGTTCCTCTGCCGTTGCTGTAATGGTTGCCGTCGGAGCATGTTCTGTGCTGGGGGTGTCGACCGCCAGGGCCGAGGTCATCACTCCGCCGGATTCCGTTGCACATAAGGTGGGTTATCTGGCTGTGGACTTCAATCATGATCGCGGCGATGCTTCGATCGGCCGCCATGACCGTTGCAGCGCCACAGTGGTGGCACGGGACGTCATTGTCACGGCAGCGCATTGCGTTCAGGATGAACGCGGGCATCAGGTCGCAGACGATGCGGTGTTCTTCGCTCCTGGCTGGAGTTCCGAGAGGGAGAACCCACCCTTTGACGCTCATTGGCGGTCGTCAGAGGTTCTCGTACACCCCAAGTACAGCCCTGACTCGGATTCAGACTGGGCGCACACCGCGTACGACGTGGCTTACATCGTGCTGGAGCCCCGCGGTGATCAATCGATTGGAGACGTCGCCGGCTGGGTTCCCATGAGTCCAGGCGCGGAAGATGACTCCATTAGGATCATGGGCTACCCGAAGTATGCGCCCGAGGTTGAGGAAGCTGAGGAAGATGAGGCCGATAGCTACTACCGACCGGAAACATGTGAAGAGACGCTCGCCGGTGTGCTGCGCAATGAGAGCGATCCGGAAGGGGGAATCCTTCAGGCGCGGAACGTGTGCAGCAACCTCGGAGGCGGCGCCTCGGGAGGTCCGATCTTCATTGAAAGCGCCAACGAGTGGCGGCTGGTAGGCGTCAATCACGGTACATACAGCACGAACGGAGTAAATGGAACGGCCGGTGCTGCTCTCGACGCCACTTCGCTCGAACTGTTCGAGCAGGCCATGGATATCGGGGACGAGGGCTGACGCGCTGCACATCTGTGAACATCCGTCCCCGCAATAGGAACTGAGTGGAGCACAGGTTCCACCGGGGGAGGAGCATGGGGCACGAGCGCTGTGCCAGGTGCGGGATGTGATCAAATGGCGGCTACCTTCTGTCGTGATATCACCACGGAAGGTGGCCGCCGCACCTGTTGGCTCCGGAGCAGTTGGTCGGCTGTTAGCCGGCTTCCTGATCCGTGAGCAGGGGTGTGAGTAGCGCTTGGTGACAGGGACAGGGGAACCGGTTGGGGACGGCCGGGAGGCGGGTCCGGGTGATCTCGCCCTCGGGGGCGCCGACGGGAGCCTGACTGGTCCCGGTATAGACGCCTGACGTCAGGAAGCGTGTGCCAGGGTTGGGACATCAGTAGCTGCTGTGAATGGTTGTGTGCCAGAGCACGGCCCTTGTGCAGGTCGTGGCGGACGAGGCCGACTGACCACTGCGGCCGCATGAGGTCCAATGGCGTATCCAACAGGTACCAACTCCCCGCAGAGCATGGTGCTGTACGCAGCGACGTTCGCCAGCAACCTATGCAGGTAGGGAGAACGAGGCTGCCGCGTTGAGGTTCACCGAACCGTGTCGTCTCGAAAGGTTTCATCACAACTCGCACTAGACTTGCTCACACCCAGAGCACGCCCGCGAATCTGGTGACGTCCCGACTCAGGGTGGGCTCTCATCTTGCACAACGGATGAGCAATTTATACCTTAGGCCGTGTCCTATGTGGTGAGGCGGACGAGTCGCTTGTAGCAGCACAGAGCGGCGGCGAGGCCGAGAAAGGCCAGGTAGTTGCGGGGATGG
>NZ_JBIVUF010000048.1:0-7143 GCF_044757085.1 Streptomyces sp. NPDC091376
AAGAACAACGCGGGCGAGCGCCGGGCGATCGACCAGGTCTACTACGCGGACGACGGCACCGAGTACGCCCTCTACATGGCGAGCCCCGCGAAGGACTGGTCCACCACACGGAAGCAGTTCGACACGATGGTGCAGAGTTTCCAGCCCTCGGCCCAGTGAAATGGGCACCGTCTGGCGCGTCCACGACGAGGCCGCCGAGCGTGACGTGGCACTCGAAGAGCCGCGCGTCCCGGAGCACCTGAGCGAGCGGGAGCGCGCAAACCATCTGCGCATACAACGCGAGGCCCGCGCCGCCTCCCTGATCGACCGCCCCCTCCGTCGTCGTCCCGATGCAGACGTCATCGTGACCACTCCCCCGGCTGAGCCGGGGGCTTCTCGCTATGCCGCTGGGGCTTCGCGACGGGGCCAGCCTGGCCCGTAGAACGTTGAGTGCACCCACCGTGGCCGCGTGCGCTCTGTGGCCGCAGGAGAGTCAGTGGAACTTCTCCTGTGTGGGCCGGTTCTCCGCTGAGACGTGTCCGCATCGGGGGGCAGGTCCGGGACGTGTTGCTGGGGGCCACAGCGATTACTCTATCGTCCGGCGCTTTCAGCCTTGGCGTGCAGCATCGTCACGAACACCCCCATCCCGCATCCGAGACCGAGTGGTTCAGCCCCGCCTTCACGGCAGCCCCGTTGGGCAGGAAACTGCCCGACTGGTCAGGGTTAGCACAGGAGCCCTACTCGGGACTCAAACGGCACAAAATGCGTGGCTGTGGGACAGCCGCTGCACCGTTGACGGGCGATGCCAACCAGTCCGGGATCGACCGTGGAGGGCAAACCAGAATAAGTAGTTATTACCTGCACCCGGCAGCCAACTCCAGGCGTCCATGGTGTTGGAATCA
Organism: Streptomyces sp. NPDC091376; assembly: GCF_044757085.1. Lineage (NCBI taxonomy): Bacteria > Bacillati > Actinomycetota > Actinomycetes > Kitasatosporales > Streptomycetaceae > Streptomyces > Streptomyces sp. NPDC091376. The sequence goes on from NZ_JBIVUF010000048.1 coordinate 882, forward strand.
GATCGGCGCACGCGTGCACCGATCGCACTAGCCGGAATCTGACAGTTCTTAATTCACCCCGCTAGGGAGGCACGAATGAGAAGTCTTGGACGTCTGAGTGTGACAGGAGCGGCAGTCCTGCTCTTCACGACCACCACGCTAGTTTCCGCGCACGCAATTATGGGGGGAGAGCATGTCCCGGCCAAGGATTACCGATCTTTGATCGGAATTCTTCATCCCGAGAAGGGTCAATTCTGCACCGGAGCGCTGATCGCTCCCGATACAGTCCTTACCGCCGCACACTGTTTCGAAGATCTTGACATCCCTGCGTCCAAAGTCCGCCTAATCGGTGGCCGCACAAATCTGGCAGACAAGGGCGGCGAGATCCGGAATGCACTAAAGGTGGAGACCCACCCCTCCTATGAAGGAGTCGCAAGCGACTACGATGCCGCGTTGGTGACTCTGAATAGGCCCATGCCGTACAAGACCATGCCTTTGGCATTGGACAGCAACAGCTCTTTGTATAACTATGGCCGTAACGCCGAGGCACTTGGCTGGGGTGCGACCAAAGACAGGTCGAGTCTGATCGAGGCTGATCCGTCCACATCGTCACGCCTGAAGCGGGCCACGCTAGTAACAGCGCCTATGAGCAAGTGCGGCCCGTGGGCTAATGACTCTTCTGTAACGTTCTGCGCACTGCCTCGCCCGGGCAAGGCTGAGAGTATTTGCAGCGGCGACTCCGGAGGTCCGTTGATCGCCAAAGGAAGAATAATCGGCATCGTGAGCAGCGGAAACAAGTACTGCGTTCCCGATACCGCATACTCCACCTACACTCGCGTCAGCTCTATAGCTTCCGGTCTCGGCCTCAAGACCGCGAATAGAACAAGTTACTCCGCCACTCCTGATGACGCATCACACTATTCTTCAGAGTAAGGTGGTGAGATACAGGAGTTCTTGGCTGGTCTGGCGCGGGTTGCCCTCAAGTGAAGAAGGGTCCATTTAGCTAACCGACGGCCAAGGATGGCCAGTCCGCGGCGCCCTCGTGCGCGACGACTCCCGGGACGTCTCTGTTCGAGTAGAAAGTACCTATCCTATCGGATGGAGTTGGTGAGATAATCGAAGACAGCAGCTAACCGACTGGTCTTCAACCACCATGCCAGTGCATACAGCGACGCCAACTGAGTGGGGGTCTGCGATGCTCCGTGATGCGATCATTGCGATCCTCAACGTGGGGATCGTCGCTCTGGCGGTCGGCAGCATGATGCTCACTCTGTGGGTTGGCCGGGACAGATACTCCCGCGAATCCCGGCCCCAGCCGGCCGACGAGGAAGAGGGCCGGCCTTCAAGCCGGTGAACGGCCACTCGTACACGTCGGCACTGGCCTCGCCTAAGGGCTTGCCGGGAATCAGCACGTTTGGTTTGATCTTGGTTTCGTCAGGGTCGAGGAATCGGGCGACGTCGTCTGGCGTGCGGAAACGGGCTGTTGAGGCGGGGAGAGAGACACGGTTGGCTTCCAGGAGCGGGCGGACGTCTTTCACTGCACGGCTGATGGTCATGGCAGTGGTGGTGAAGAGCTGGCCGAGAAGCTCCTGAAGCGAGTGTTTGCGGCCGGTGCCTGGGGCGACGCGGCGTGGTCCGCCGCGGGCTGCGTGGCGGACCTGTTCGCGGTGCTCTTCAAGCGCGGGGATCAAGGTGTCGGTGAGGTCGTTGAGTTGCTTGCGGGGCATGCCGGTCAGCTCGGGGTGCTGCAGGTCGTGGAGCGTGAGGGGGCGAGAGCCCTCGGCTGACCACTCGCGCTGCCGGAGCGGGGCTGGGCCCGGTTGATGATCTGCGGGGTGAAAGGTGTAGTTCCAGCCTCCGTGGAAGCGGTGGCGTGCAAGGCGGCGACGGCCTCGAACACCGGCTGGGTCCCCATCGGCACCGATCACGACACCGCGGCGTTCGCCGTTGCCTCGATCCGCCGCTGGTGGCAGGCGGTCGGACGGCACGACTACCCCCACGCCCGCAGGCTGCTGGTCAGCTCTGCCGCCAGATTCCGGGTCGACTTCGTCGTCCAGCGCAGCGGCGACATCGGATCGCCCCGCTCATCGGGCTCGACCAACGCCAACAGCGCCGGCCGCAGCCCCGCATCCAGATCGGTCGCCTTCTTCCGGCCTCCACCAGGACGACGGACCCGCCCCAACAGGGCCTGGCCGGAGTCAAGTTCAGCCACCCCGTGCGAGACCGTGCCCTCCCGGACCCCCGCCGCAGCAGCAACGAGCCTGATCCCGCCCCCGTGAGGGTCAACACGCACGACTTCCCCGGCCAGGCCGAGAAGGCGATTCCGTACGGGATCTACGACATGGCGGACATGCCCCAGCGACCGCGCTTCCGCCCCTATGGCCAGTCGACGCTGACGCTCGTCCAGATGCGGCAACAACGCCTGGAACTTCGCAGCCAGGACGGCCTCGATCCCCTTTCGTCTCCCCATACCAAAACAACGATCCCCGCAACTGGAAGCCACGACTTGTTTCCCGGCAAGCCCTACTGTAAGACCTGTTCTCGTCCAGTTCCTGGTTGGGGCCAGTAGACCAGGATCCGCTTGACGTAGAAGCCTCGTTGCTAATCAGAAGCACCCGCTCGAGATGGTCAGGGCACGCGCAGCCGCCGGCGTCGCCAGCATCAACGGCCTCAAGATCACCTCCCACAGCCTGCGGGCGAGCCCGAACACCGACATGGCCGAGGCCCTGGCCTCTCTGACCGAGCGCAACACGGCCGGCGACTGGAACGCGGACTCCACCCTCGCCGACGACGTCTACAACCGACCCGACGGCACGATCGACACCAGCAAGGATGATCCACTCGACGCCGTCCCGCTCCGGGGCGACTTCGACAGCCAGGCCGCGCCCAACGGGGAGCAAACGAGCAGCTCAGAGTCCTTTTCCTGAGTGGGTGGCTCTGGGATGGCATTTCCGCGGGTGGATGTCGTATGCCTTGTCGGCGTGCAGGCGCTGCGGCTTGAAGTGGCGGCCGCTGTGCGGGTCGTGTCTCGTTTGGTGACCCGCGACCATGGGCTTCAGGGCTTCGCTGTCGTGGGTGTTGGCGGCGGTGACGCCGACGAGGAGGGGCAGTCCGTTCGCGTCCGACAGGACGTGCATCTTGGAACCCGGTTTGCCCCGGTCCACGGGGCTCGGACCTGTGAGTTCGCCCCCTTCTTCGCCCTGACGTGGGCGGAGTCGAGGACGGCACGGGAGAGGTCGAGGAGCTGCGCGTCGTCGAGTCGGTGCAGGATCGCCTCGTGCAGCCGGCCCCACACACCGGCTCTGGACCAGATCAGAAAGCGTCGGTGGGCGGTGGACTTCGATATCCCGAAGCAAGGCGGCAACGCACGCCAGGAGCAACCGGACACCGGCACATAGATGATCGCCGCGAACAGCGTCTCATCAGGCATGTCCTGCGTTCCGCCGCCCTGCGGACGCGTCTTCGACGGAGGGATCAGCGGCTCGGCGATCTCCCACAGCCCATCCAGAACAATCCAACTCCACGTACCCCGCCCCATGAACAGCCCAACGACCGATCACCACATAGGACACAGTCGCCGGCCTGTTACCGAAAGCCTGGCATGATCAATCTTGCATGCTGAACACCGACGCGGGCATCCCCCTCCCAAGCGTGAACGCAGCAGCTCTGAAACACCCTCAACGCGTGAGTAGCATTTCCCTATATTGTGGGAGTGGCTCTGTGCACTACGCTCCAGTACGCGCCTTACGGCGCGTGGCAAGATTACTCATAGAAATTGAGCACAGGTGAACGCGCCAAGGACCCTTCTCGTCGCCCCGGTTGCCGACACTTCCGGCCGCTCGCCCAGCCTGCTGCATTCCTCACGATCACGGCCGACTCACTCAGTTATGCCTGTGCCCATGACAGGACGGACGGGGATGCGGTGACGCAGCCCATACGGAATCCTTTGGAAGTCCCCTTACGCGGCGACCGCATCGGCCGGATCATCGCAACCGTCTTCGCTACCTAAGCGCAACTGTGTCCTGCAAAACAACTCGGGCACGACTCCGGTTCAGGCCAGTGGCGCCCCTCGAGAATGCCAGAACGCTGCGTGTAGCGATCTCCCGACGATGACTCAGGATCTGTTCATCCCTTCAACCTTAGAGTCGGATTATGGCACTCCCAGTCCTCGCCGCCGAACTTACAGCTGCATGGGTCGCTATTCAAAAGCATCACCCAGATTTGCCCGACCTGACCACTCCAGAGTCCCTCATTGGGGAATCCTCAGCCGTATGCGGGGCGGGGCTTTCCTTCCAGCGCCTGCTGCATGAAGCCGCGCACGGCATCGCGGCGGCACGCGGTCTCCGTGACACCTCACGAGGTGGCCGCTATCACAACCGCCGTTTCCTCTCAACTGCCGAGGAACTCGGGATGAAGCACTCTGAGCATCCCCATCCCAGCCACGGTTTCTCCCTGGTCCAGATACGCACGGACACAAGGAGGCTCTACCTGCCCGCCATCGAGCGGTTCCAGCATGCCCTGAACGCCCACTCTGCACTGGCTCTGTCCGACAGTGCAGCAGGCTTCTACGATCCGGCATCCAGGCACAGGCCCTTCAGCAGAGCCGTCGGGCGGGTAAAAGCAGTGTGCGACTGCAGGCGCAATGTAAGGGTCGTCATGTCCGTACTCGCACTGGCACCCATCATATGCACGGCATGCGGCACATCATTTCGCATCCCTGAGAGAGAGGAAAACCACCACCCCACGACCCGCGATTCACAAAGAACGCGCTGACCTATACCAGCTACTCCACTCGCTCCAGATACCACCGCTTGAGGCCTCCACTCCAAAAATGACCGGTGCATGCTTTCCCACTGCCTCGTTGGCGTGTACGCAGGGCATGTGGAGCAGTTTCCGTCTGCGACACAGACGAATACTCGGCCGCAGATCGCCGAATGCCCGCCAGCCATTAGGCACGCATTACTCATGTCACCGCGAGAAGCCTCCGGTTAACCTGACCCGGCCCTTCTGACACGATGCAGTCGGCCTCACCACCCAGGTATGACGTGCTCGACGGACCTGCGGGCAAGGCTTGTGCGAGTTCTCATGACCCTTTCGGACGCACCCCGATGGCGCTTCCACTCAACCAGTGTGACCTCGCCCCCGCCTCTTCGAAGCAATTGTTCTCGCGCCCTCAGTCAGGCAGTGTCATTTCCTCACCACAGGCGGCCTGCACTACGACACTGATTCCCCCTGGAGTTACGTCTCCACTACTACGCCGCCGCGCCGGTACACGATGCCAGCCGTCTTCCAGACAGCGAGCGGAACCCGGCCGTCATCGCTTTCCCCCTCAGATTCCTCCCCCTCGAACATGGACGCTTCCCCTCTCCGCCTCTTGTACCGGAACCCTGAGATCACCGGGCACCCGAGGAGGAACGCGCCACGAAAGAAACAATAATCCATGCACAACTCAGCCGACCGGCTTACCCGCGCACTCACATGCGCTGCTTCCCTTCCAATCGTGCTCGGAGTCGTTAGTTGCTCTCCAGCCTCTGGCATCCGCCCCACATCGTCCGCCGAGGCTTCCTCCACCACCGGCCAGCAGTCCCCGATGGCCGTGGCACCCGCAGTTTTCGTCAAGTTGCCCTCCCCCTGCAAAGCGCTCACCGCCACGACAGTCGATGCCCTGGTACCGGAGGTCAAGAGCAAAGCAGGTACGAGCAGCACTGGCGGTGACCCGAACAACAGCAGCTGGTGCTACTGGAACGGTTTGAAGGACCTGGGCGTCAACGGCTCGACCTACCGCTGGCTCGATGTCTTCTTCCGGCGGTTCGGACCCCAAACCGGACAGGCGGGTGGTGAGCAGCCCGCTCGTGACACGTATAGAAAGGAAGTCTCCAAGATCCGTGCGACTGAGGGTTCCAGGAGCCTCCTGGTCTCGCCCGCAAGGGGTATCGGCGAGGAGGCCACGGTACTGAGCTACAACACCACCGCGGGCGCTGTGCAGTTCAGGCACGCGGACATCGTCGTTCGAACGGGAAATGTCGTGATGACCCTCAGGTACAACGGTGCGGGCTACGAGGGGGCTCCGACTCCCGACTCATCCGCGCTGACGAAGTCCGCCCTGGCCGCGGCGAGGGAAGCGGTAGCCTCAGTGGCGAAGGCCAATGAAATTGGACGCAGTTCCGCGCAGGAGACCGTGACACCTTAGACCGTGTCCTATGTGGTGAGGCGGACGAGACGTTTGTAGCAGCACAGGGCGGCGGCGAGGCCGAGGAAGGCGAGGTAGTTGCGGGGGTGGCGT
>NZ_JBIVUF010000049.1:0-7004 GCF_044757085.1 Streptomyces sp. NPDC091376
CACTCACCCGCAGATCCTTCGCGATCACAGCGGTCCTCTCACCCGCCGCGAACCACACGCCGGCCTTCAGCCGGATCCTCTCCCGAAACGGCCGACGCTCAGCAGTCAGGCCCCCACCCTCCGGACAACGCATAACACCGGCATACCGCAGGGATCATGAACCATCACTACCCGATGACAAGCCGAAAACCTCAGTAACTGGCCTGGATCGAGGCGAACAAGCACAGCAAAGCGACCGGGACCCGCAAAGCCCCGCCGCTCCTGGTGCGGGTGGTCGAGTACCGGATCGACGGCCAGGCCGAGATGATCCGACTGATCACCAGCCTCACGGACCACGAGAAGTACCCGGCCTCCGAGCTCGCCGAACTCTACGCACGACGCTGGGAGATCGAGCTCGTCTTCGACGAGATCAAGACCCACCAGCGCGACAGACCCGTCCTGCGCTCACAGACCCCGGACGGCATTCGGCAAGAGATCTTCGCCCACCTGATCGTGCACCACGGGCCTGCTCGGCGAGGCCGCTCGCATCGCGCAGTGCACGGCGGACCGGACCTCGTTCACCCGAGCCCTGCACGTCGTCCGCCGCTCGGATCGCGCCGACTGGCTTTCCCCCTCAGCACGCAGACGTGACCGTCGCCTCGGCCTCGCCGAGATCACCCGGGCCTTGCTGCCCCGACGACGGTCACGCGACTGCCCCCGAAAGATCAAATCGTGCATCACCCCGTTCACCAGCAAGGCCCCGATGAACCCGCCAGCCAACACCGACCAGCCACCACCATCACCCTGAACCACAGATGGCAGTGACTCCAAAAGCAACGGCATTGTTGTGCATGATTCGGGGGGTGGTGTCACCGGCCCGGAGGCATCGACGGACCGCTGATGAGGGGCTTGAGCACTGGCTTCACCCGAGCCGGAAGAGCTTTCCGTAACGTGGATGTGGCAGCTCGGTGCCGAGGCAAGGCCGGACGCAAGCGTGATGGAGGGGCTGGCACGTGATCGACACCGGCGACATCGACGTCTTCCTCGGCCTGGACGTCGGCAAGGGCGAACAGCACGCCACCGTCGTCACCTCGGCCGGGAAGAAGACGTTCGACAAGCGCCTGCCCAACACCGAGCCCAAACTCCGCGAACTGTTCGCGAAACTCCAGGCCAAGCACGGAACAGTGCTGGTCGTGGTCGATCAGCCGGCCTCGATCGGCGCCCTGCCGCTGGCAGTGGCCCGAGATACGGGCTGCCCGGTCGCCTACCTGCCCGGGGCTGACGATGCGGCGGATCGCCGACCTCTACCCGGGCGAGGCGAAGACCGACGCCAGGGACGCGTTCATCATCACGGACGCGGCCCGCGCGATGCCGTACACGCTGCGGGCGATCGACGGCGGGAACGAGACGGTCGCCGAGCTGGAGATGATCGTTGGGTTCGACGACCTGGCCGGCGAAGCGACCAGGGTCGCGAACCGGCTGCACGGTCTGCTGACCCAGATCCATCCGTCCCTGGAAAGGGTGTTGGGGCCGCGGTTGCAGCACCCGGCCGTGTCGACGCTGCTGGAGCGGTTCGGGTCACCGGCCCAGATACGCAAGGCCGGCAGACGGCGGCTGGTCACCCTGCTGCGGCCGAAGGCGCCAAGGATGGCCGAGCGGCTGGTCGAGGACATCTTCGCCGCGCTCGACGAGCAGACCGTGACCGTTCCGGGCACCGAGGCGGCCGCGTTGATCGTCCCGAGCCTGGCCGGATCACTGACCGCCGTCCTTGGCCGTCGCAAATTGCTGGCCGGACGGATCGAGGAACTCCTGGATGCCCATCTTCTTTCGAAGGTCCTGACGTCGATGCCGGGAGTCGGGGTCAGGACCGGAGCCCGCATCCTGATCGAGGTCGGCGACGGCAGCACCTTCCCGACCGCCGGCCACCTCGCCGCCTACGCGGGACTTGCCCCGGCGACCCGCAGCTCGGGCTCTTCGATCCGCGGCGAACAGCCATCCAGGAGGGGGAAACAAGCAGCTCACAGTAGGGGAAACGAGCAGCTCAAACGTGCTTTCTTCCTCTCCGCGTTCGCCGCCCTGGGCGACCCGGCATCGCGGGCCTACTGCGATAAGAAGATCGCCCAGGGCAAGCACCACACCCAGGCCCTGCTCTGCCTCGCCAGACGCCAGGCCGATGTGCTGTTCGCGATGCTCCGCGACGGAACCTAATCCCATGTGAAGAACATTCCGTTGGGGCGGTTGCTCTTTCGGATGTTCGAGTGCTGGCCGTGACATCTGGCGGACACCGAGGAGCCTCTCGTTTCTAGTCAGGTGCACGGCCTGGCGCTCGCGGTGGTGTCAGTCGCGGAGGCGCTGTGGGGATGCCTTCAGTAGTCCAGGCGAGAACGTCTATTGGCGAGATCGGCGGCGCTCGGTGTCTTCGCGGCTGCTACCACTCGCAAGTTGACGGTCGTAACCGCCGGTGGACGTCTTGATGGAACCGGACTTGTCGAAGTCTCGTAGAAGAGAGGCGACATCGGTCGCTTACGGCCGTCAGCACTGATCGATGCACTCGCACGTGAAGGTTGGTGGCACGAGCCCACTTCACGGTGACCCCTTGCTCCACCCGGGCTGCTACAGCTCCCGCAGAGACCGGGGCCCGTGGAGTGCGCTGGTGCCACGAACGGCTAGTGAGGTGGAGGCACTGCCGTGAACCGGTTGATGCCTGGGATTAGGTCGCTCGCGTGGCCCTGTACGCGCTCGTGACCAGCGCAAACACCTGCATATGGGGAGGGACTTTGATCTACTGCGGAATCGACTGGGCCGAACGAACCCACGACGTCGCGCTGGTCGACGACGCCGGCACGCTGGTGGCCAAGCGGCACATCACCGACGACGCGGCCGGCTACAAGGTGCTGCTGGACTTGCTCGCCGAGTACGGCGACTCCGAAGAGAACCCGATCCCGGTGGCGATCGAAACCTCCCGAGGGCTGCTGGTCGCGGTGCTGCGGACCGGGAAGCGGAAGGTGTACGCGATCAACCCGATGGCCGCCGCACGCTACCGCGACCGGCACAGCGTCTCGCGCAAGAAGTCCGATCCTGGCGACGCTCTCGTGCTGGCGAACATCCTGCGCACCGACATGCACGCCCACCGCCCCCTGCCTGAAGACAGCGACCTCGGCCGGGCCATCGCCGTCCTGGCTCGCGCTCAGCAGGACTCGCTGTGGAACCGACAGCAACTCGCCAACCAGCTCCGTTCCCTCCTGCGCGAGTACTATCCAGCCGCCCTCGACGCCTTCGCCACCTGGACCAACGGTTTGTGCCGTCCAGAGGCTCGCGAACTCCTGCGGGCAGCACCGACTCCGACCCGAGCGGCGCGGCTGACCCGCACCCAGCTCCAGGCTGCGCTCAAGCGCGCTGGCCGCAAGCGCGGCATCGAGGCGGAGGCCGACCGTCTCCGCGACGTCTTCCGCGCCGAGTGGGCCCATCAACCGCCACTCATCGAGGAAGCACTGGGCAAGCAGATGCTCGCCCTCCTCATCCAGCTAGAGGCCGCCTGCACCGCCGCCGACCAACTCGCCGAGGAGGTGGAAGGGGCGTTCCCTCAGCACCCGGACGCCGAGATCCTGCTGAGCTTCCCTGGGCTCGGCATCCAGCTCGCCGCCCGGATCCTCGCTGAGATCGGCGACGACCGTGGGCGCTTCACCGACGCCCGCGGTCTGAAGGCATACGCCGGCTCATCACCCATCACCAGGGCCTCCGGCAAGAAGTCGTCCATCACTCGGCGATGGGTGAAGAACGACCGGCTCAACCACGCCGGCTACTTGTGGGCATTCGCCTCGCTACGAGCATCTACCGGCGCCAACACCCACTATCGACGACGACGCGAACGCGGCGACTGGCACGCAGCCGCCCAACGCAATCTCTTCAACCGCATGATCGGTCAGCTCTATCACTGCCTCCAGCACCGCCGACGCTTCGACGAGAGCCTGGCCTTTCCGGCTTCATCCGAAGCGACAGAAGCCGCTGCTGCATAGATCGACCGACTGAGCCGCCATCACTCAGGGATGACCAGCCCGCGGTCACGCAGCTGAGGCAGACAGGTCTTCAGGCAGTCCTCCACCGAAGCCGCATCAGTACGCACGAGCAGGTCCTCGTGGAAGGGGCCAGCATTCGCGACGAAGGTCCACGGCCTGACGCCATCACGCATGCGCTCCGCATCTGCCTTGAAGAGCACCGTTACGCCCTGCTCAGCCAGCGCCTCCATCACGCGCACAACGTCGACCATCGCTCCACCCCTACCCGTTCGAATAGGGAGGTCACGCTACATGGGCCGGACGTCCCTGACTTGACGGCATAACAACGTGAGGTGTCTTCTACGAACCTCGGCCGTCGGCCGCAGTTATCTGACCTGCGGATCTGCGAGGAGAACGACTCGATCGGCCTCGACATCGAAGCCGAGCACCGGATGGCCATAGTTGCCTTCCGGGTCCATCAGCACAGGCTTGCCCAGCCGCCGCCCGATCTCCCGGAGGAAGCCGCAGAACACATCAAGCCGGTCCTGGCCCTGCAACTCCCGCAGGTCGACGTCGAAGTCGACTTCATCGTCGGCATGAAAACGGAAGATCGCCAGCACATCGGCAGTCGGCCAGACCCGCAGGTCCGGGCACTCGGCATCCGCCGGGCGGGACAGCACGGCCTCCGCCTGGGGCACCGGAAGCGCCGTCTCTCCCTCGGAGTACTGGCACTTCCAACCCTTCTCCGCGACAAGATCGAGGACCGCCTGCCAGTCCTCCACCGAAGCATCCGGGACACGCACGTCCGGCAACGACCCCATCAAATCCGGATCGAAGAAGGAACTCACGTCATCCCACAGCAGATCAGCCACGCCGCCATGCTGCCCGGCTCGCCGACCCAACGCACCCCCGTTTCCCTTGACCAAAGAGATAGGAGCACCCCCTCGCAGTACGAAGGGCTGTCCTGCTGCTGGTGCTTGTTCTGGGCCGATGAACGCTTTCCTGCCCCTCCGCGCGGCCGGAGTCCGCCTTCGGGTGTGCGCAACATGCGCCGGCATGTTCGGCATCGCCACGTGGAGGTGAGCCAGTGACCGGCGAAGCAGCCCCTCAGGTGGCCGCCGGCGAGGTGCCCATGGTGTTCGCGCGGTGGCTCGCATCGCTCGCTTCGGAGTCCCACGATGAGCTTCGGCACCGGGAAGCCGACGTCCTCGCCGAGCACGGGGTGACGATCCGCTACAGCTGGGCACCGCTGGTCTTGTTCTCAGGTGGCCTCCGGTGAGCGGAGCGCACCTAGGCCGTGATCGTTATGGCCCGCGGACGGTATCTGGGTGCCGATCCTCAGCACGCTGGTACAGGCCGCCGGCCTGGATCGCACCGAGTGCGGTCCTGGTGGCTCTCGCCGATGAGGGAAGCGCCACCCTCGCCGTCGCACGACCTGACACCACATCCGAGAACTTGCTGCAGGCGCCGACGCCCTGCACCGATCGGACGGGCAGGCAAGTGCGTGTTGCTGCGGAACCGGTGACGGCTACCGCCGCGGTGCAGCGCTGAGCGAGCCGCCGCACTGGCGGTGACCGCCGCCTGCCGAACCTGCTGTCACCGGAACCGCGTCGCCCCGGATTGTGGTCCCGAGGCAGGCCTGTCGCACGCGGGGCAGCGCACCACCCCGCCGCGCGGCGGGAGCGGCCCCTGACCGGTGCCTGACCCACTAGCAAGACCGGCCGGAAAGCGGGCCAGCAGGCCCGGGACGCCCGCGTCCTCGTCGCAGGCGTCTGGCCCAGGACGTCGATAGGCTGACCGGGGCGGGGTTCGCCACTCGGTGATCAGTTCTCAAGCGCCAGGTTCAGGGACATCCTCCTGTCCAAGAGCGGCCTTCAAGAGCAGCGAGGAGCCGCGGGGGATAGACCGTTACGCCATCAATCACCGTGTCATCGGAAAAGCCCTCGTCCGGCGAGATGTACGTCGTAGTTGTTACGCATCCCACGATCTTCTCTACCCCGCTTCTTACACCCCACAATGCATGAAAGTCATTAACGGTCTGGAGTGAATGCACGTCAAATCCGTTATTCGCCAATCCCGCCGAAAATTCACCGGGCTGCTTCCAGTTCTTGAACTCTATGTAGCGGTCCAGGCAAGTGCGATATTCCTTTCCGTTAGATTTCTCCAGGATCCACTCAGTACAAGCGAGGTTCGCCCAAGGCTCTCCCGTCGCAGCCCCCGCTGAAGCAGCCGGACCCATGGAGCCAAGGGCAAGCGCAATGCCGATAGCGCCAGTTATGGCGGATTTCTTAAGCATGTTCAATTCATTCTCCCGTCCCCTGAGGATTTCTGCAGTACCGCATTCGGGCGCCCACTCGCTACTGGCAACGCGGAGCTCGGGAAGGCTCGCCACTCGCCTCGCCTCCACGCCCCGCCAGGATCTCTAATTGATCATTCCGGATGAAACTGGCATGCCAACTTGACGCTCGAAAGCCGCAATAGAAGAGTCTGCCGATCTTGCACTTGGCCGAGCCGGTAGCCGCCTCAAGGGTAGAGATCTTTCCCCTTGTAGTCGGCTGCGCAGGGTCGAAAGATACCGGAGCCGCAAGCAAGTGGTCATCGGTAATAACTACCCGCAAAGCGTACTCGTCGTGGATTCTTCTCGCGGACAGTTCGTGCGGGTGCTTCATGCTCGCCCGCCCGTACGAACGGCTGTCCTCCGGCCGGGCCGTGTGCCGGTCGAACCACTCGCGCTGGCCACCGTGACCAGCGTTCCCGGCCGACTCGGCGATCTGGTTCAGCGCTGCTCGCAGCGTTCTCGAGGAACTCCAGACGGCTCAGGCCCTGGTCACCGCCAGCACATGAGTGGTGTCCGTGCGCTGCCGATTGCCCGCCGCGACCAGCCCGGCTTCGCCGGCGGCGGTCAGCACCGCGTCGGACACTGCCGGACCCGCGTCCCCCCCCGTTATCTTCTTCGCGGTCCTGCAAGAGGGCCGCTGGCCTCCGGGCCCGGCATGGCTGGTCCCCCCTGTCGAACGGATGACCTGGGGG
>NZ_JBIVUF010000050.1:0-6760 GCF_044757085.1 Streptomyces sp. NPDC091376
ACCTCGATCGGATCACCCAAAGACGTCCCCGTCCCATGAGCCTCCACCAACCCGATCGACTCCACCGACACCCCCGCATCACCCAACGCCGCAGAAATGACGGCCGCTTGGGCTCGCGGGCTGGGTGCGGAGTAGCGGGTGGTGCGTCCGCCGTGATTGACGGCGGCTCCCTTGATGACACCCCGGATCCGGTCACCGTCCCGTCGGGCGTCGTCGTACCGCCGCAACACCACGGCCACGGCTCCCTCTCCCGGGACGAATCCGTCCGCGGTGTGGTCGAACGCACGGCTGCGGTGCCGGGGCGACAGAGCCATCAGGTCCCCCATCGACCGGAAGTACTCCGGGCTGATGCCGGCGTGCACGGCCCCGATGACGGCCGTGTCGATGTCACCGGTGCGCAGGTGCTGGAGTGCCGAGTGGATGGCGACCAGAGACGACGAGCAGAGGGTGTTGACCAGTCCGCTCGGGCCGTGCCAGTCCATCAGGAAGGACAGCCGGTTCGCGATCATCGCCTCGAGCCCGAGGCCACGCCCGTCGGGTACGCCGTGGCGCACCCTCTCCTCGTGGTAGTGGTCGTGGCTGTACGCGATCCACAGACCGGTGGTGGCGCCGTCGGCCCGTCTGCCGATCCGGCCTCCGTCCTCCAGGGCCTCCCAGATCGTCTCGTACACGATCCGCGCCTGCGGATCGATCAGGGGGGCTTCGCGGGCCGAGATCCGGAAGGGCGCCGGGTCGAACTCGTCCACACTGTCGAGGAACGAGGCGTAAGGGACCGGTCCGGTCGCCTTGTCCCAACGCCCTTCGGGCAGCGGGCCGATCGTGTCCCGGCCTTCGGCGAGCAGCTCGGCGAAGGCGGTCAGGTTGCCCGCGGTGGGCAGCTTGACCGCTGCGCCCACGACGGCGATGTCGCGCGGCCGTGATGCCGGAGCGGCCGCTGGGGGCTCGGCCGGGAGTTCGGCCTCGGACTTTCGTGGCGTGACGGTCGCCCGCGCCACCGGTGCGGGCACTTCCGCGACAGTCGGAGCCGCCTCGGATGCCGGGGCGACCTCGGATGCCGGGCCGGCCTCCGACACCTGGGCGGCCGGGGCCGCCAGCATGTCGACGAGCTGCGGTGCCTCCTCCACCAGAAAGTCGGCGAACTGCCGGGGGGTCGGGTACTCGAAGAAGACCGTCGGGTAGAGGGACAGGCCGTGCTCCTGAGAGATGCGCTCGCTCAGCGTCACCAGGCCCACCGAGTCGAACCCGGCGGACAGGAACTCCGTGTCGATGTGCTCCTCCGAGGTGCCCGTCAACGCCAGGAACCAGGTGAGCGCCCGCGCGGACCGCGAGGCGGCGGGCGCCGCCGGGGCAGCGGAACGTGGTGGTGCCGGCGTGAGCGACGTCGGCTCCGACGGAAGCGCCGCGACAGGCGCGGGCGGCACGACCGCCGCAACCGGCGCGACCGGAGCAGGCGTCTCCCCCGCGCTGAACGCCTGCATGGGAACCCGCTTGGACGCCATGTCGCCGAAGACCAGGAGCGGTGTCCCCGCCGCATCGGTCACTGTCTGGGTGACCCGGCAGGCTTCGTCGTTCCAGAAGGCGATCTCCGTCCGCACGTAGGCGGCGTCGTCCAGCGGTCCGAGGACGTCCAGTCGGCCCACCGAGAGCGGGATGAACGCGGACGCGTCCGCCGCGCCGAACACGGGGTTGGCCGGGTCGATCGCCGCGACCGTCACGCTGTCCAGCAGCCCGGGGAACAGCTGCACGCCCGGCGGGTTCATCTCCCGCTGCCGGGCGCCCTCGATACGGGCGAGGGTGCCGCCGTCCGGCAGGCTCGCCACCCAGGAGATGTTCCGGTAGTAGCGGCCGTGGTGGTATCCGATCCGCCGCAACCACCGGTAGAGGCCCGAGCCCGCGTGCACGGCGGAGCCGGCGCAGTCGGCCAGCAGAGACGCCAGGGGAACCGGAAGCGGCGGCTCGGGCGGGCGCCCGGTGGCGAGCCGGCCGGTGACGAAGAGTTCCCCGCTCTCGGGGTCCTCCACCCTGAACCGGTTCTCCGCGTCCACCCGGCCGGTGACCCGGTGGGCGCCGGACGGGATGAGCGGGCGATGGAAGAGGATGTCCCGGGCCCCGTGGAAGAGTTCGCCGCGCAGTGCGGCACCTTCGCGCAGGAAGTCGAACCACGCCACGCCCGGGAGCATGAGCGTGCGATACACCGCGTGCTGGGCGATGGGCGCCTCGGCCGGGCCGAACACACGGGAGAACGTGTATCCGGCCGTCCCCTCGTCCGCCACCAGCTCCGCGGGCGTCCCGGGTTCGGCCGAGCGCAGAGGCTCGGCCAGGTTCAGGGCGCGGCCGCGCAGTTGGGCGGAGGGCAACAGGCGCTTGCTCCACGACACGCCTGTGGCCTGCTGGAACGCCGCCCAGTCGATGTCCTGCCCCTCCTGGAAGAGCTCGGCGGCGATCGCCGCGAGCACCACGGCGACCTCCCGCTCGTCGCGGGCTTCGGCCAGCCGTGTGCCGACGTCGTGGCCGTCGGTCGCGGGGTCCTGTGCGTCGCGCACGAGTTCGTTGTCGCTCCGCAGGACGTCGGCCAGCGCCTGCTCCAGCGGGACGCGTCCACGTACGAAGTCCCCGACCGCCTCCCACCCCGTGGGCAGGTCCACCGCGCCTTCGGGCAGTCCCAGGTCGCGCAGCGCGATCGCGAGAGCGACCCCGGAGGCGATCCGGAGCAACTCGCCGGAGAACGTGTCCAGTCGGGCACCGGTGGCCGCTTCGAACAGGCCGAGGACCTCGTGAACGGCCGGTGCGGAGCGGTCGAGGGCGGTCAGCCACGCGGGCGGGACGGCGGTCGCCTCGGGACGTACGGACACGGCGGTGCGGGGACCGTCGGCGCCACCGGCCTCCTGTGCACCGGCCCGCAGGAGCCATGTGCGCAGTGCGGTGGCCAGTTGGTCCGCGTTCGCCCCGACGACGGCCAGCCGCTCGGTTCGGTGCGGCCGGGCCAGGCGGGCCGTGGCGCAGACGTCGCCGAGCTCGCCGGGCCCGTCCGTCAGGGTCGGCAGGAACTCCAGCCACTGGGCGACCAGTTCCCGCAGCGCGTACGGGCTGTCGGCGGACAGCGGCAGCACATGGACCGGCACGGGCCGGCCGTCGAGCGCTGTCGACCCGGCGAGGGTGCTGTCCGTGCGGGGGGCGGCCTCGGCCACCACATGGGCGTTGGTGCCGCCGAAGCCGAATCCGCTCACCGCGGCCCGGCGCACCGGAGCGTCCGGCCAGGGCTGGCGTGTGCCGGGCAGGTGGAAAGGACTGTCCGCGAGGTTGAGGCGCGGGTTGGGGGACTCCACGGCCACGGCCGGGACGGTACCCTCGCGCATCGCGACGATGATCTTCGCGAGTCCCGCGAGTCCCGACGCCGAGTGCAGATGGCCGATCCGGCGCTTGATCGAACCGAGCGCGACGGAGTTCCGGGCGACGCCGTGCCCGGCGAACACCTCGGTGAGCGCGCGCACCTCGATCGGGTCGCCGATGGCGGTGCCGGTGCCGTGCGCCTCGACGTACTGGACGGTCGCCGGGTCGATGGTCCTGTACACCTTGCCCAGCAGGTCGATCTGGGCTTCCAGGTTCGGCGTGGTGACACCCATGGTGCGGCCGTCGTTGTTGACGGCGACCCCGCTGATGGCTCCGAGGATCACGTCGCCGTCGGCCAGCGCCGCCGGCATCGGCTTCAGCACCAGAGCGGCGGCTCCCTCCCCGGGCACATAGCCGTTGGCCCTGCTGTCGAAGGTGTGGCACAGCCCGTCCGGGGAGAGCGCCCCCGTGCGGGAAAGGAGGACGAACGTCAGCGGGTCGATCAGCAGGTCGACCGCGCCGACCAGGGCGAGCTCGGAGGTTCCGGCCGCGAGGCTCTGGCAGGCGAGCCAGACCGCCGACAGCGAGGACGAGCAGGCGGTGTCGACCACCAGGCTCGGGCCCGCCAGGTCGAAGCGGTCGGACAGCCAGGCCGCCATGAAGTTCTGTGACCGCCCCCACAGGGCGGCCGGTCCGGGTATGCCGACGGGGCCACCCGGGCCGGGCGGAACCGTGCCGCGGCCCTGGTCGAATCCGTACGCGTTCATGCGTGCGGCGACGAACACGCCGGCGTCGAGCCGCCGGCGCACGCCCAGGTAGCCGGAGTCCTCCAGGGCCCGCGCGCCGACCTCCAGCATCACTCGCTGCTGGGGGTCGAGGAGTACGGCGTCCTCGGCGGTCATGCCGAACGCCTCGTGGTCGAAGGAGAACGGGTCCACCAGGAAGCCGCCGCGGTGGTGCGTGCCCTGGTGGGGCCCCTCGCCCCGGTACAGCTCGCGGGCCCACCGGCTCGGCGGGACCTCGCCGACCTCGACCCCGTCGCGGCCCAGCAGTGCCGTCAGGTCGACGACGTCCTCGGCGCCCGGGAGCCGTACCGCAAGGCCGATCACGGCGATGCGGGTGTCGAGCTCGCTCACAGCAGTCCTTTCGTTCGACTCTCCGGTCATGCCTGCCCCGGCCCCCGCTGTCCGTCGTGCTCGAGCAGGGGACGCAGCAAGGCGCTCAGCGCGGAGGTGGGCACGTCCTCGTGGTCGGGGGTGGGGGGACGGTGGGAGACCGGCGCCGCATGGGCGGCGAGGTCGGCCGCGATCTCGTCGGCCGTGCGCGCCCGCATCAGCAGCGACGGATCGACGGTCAGATCACTGCGCTGCTCAAGGGCCGTGGTCAGCTCGGCGATCACCAGGGAGTCCAGCCCGAGCCTCTGGAGCGGACGGTCTCCCGGGTCCTCCCCGAGCACCTGGACGAAGGCGTCCCGGACCCGTGCGCGCATCCCCGTGACGTCCTGCCCGGTGCGCGCTGCGGGGACATGTGGTGCGACCCGCGCCACCGTCGACGCGCCGGCCTCGGCCCGCGCCGCCGGCACGGACTCGGCGGACTCGGCCCGCGCCGCCGGCACGGACTCGGCGGCCTCCGGCGGGGTGGCGGGAGCGCTTCCCGGGAAGATCACGGCGCCACCCGAGCGCAGGTGGTCGAAGAAGGCGTCCAGTGCCTGCTCGGCGCTGAGCGAGTACGCGGCGGAGAAGGACGCGTCCGCCTTCATGCCGATGCCCGTCCAGTTGGGCCACGCGTGTGCGGTGACCGTGGTGACGGCGTCGTTCTCCCGCTCGGCGAGGGCCAGTTGGTAGGCGTTGGCGAGGCTGTAGTCGACCAGGCCCCGGCCGGCCAGCGCCTGCGTGCCGGCGATCGAGGACACCAGGACGGTGAAGTCGGCGCCCTGTTCCTTGGCCAGCCGTACGACGTTCAGCGAGCCGGCGACCTTGGGGGCGAGCACCTTCTCGGCGTCATCCCATGTCCGGCGGTGCATCGCCCCGAACGGGTTGACCCCGCCGGAGGAGTGCACGATGCCGACCAGCCGGCCCCAGCGCCGGCCGAACTGCCCGGCCACAGCGGCGAGCGCCGCCGGGTCGGAGACGTCGCAGGCCAGGTACTCGACCTCGGCGCGCCGCGCCAGCTCCCGCAGGGGGGCGGAGCTTTCGGCATCGACGACCGACCGGCCGATGATGCCGATGCGCTTGGCTCCCCGGTCGACGAGCCGCTCGGTCAGGCGCAGCCCTACGGCACCCAGTCCTCCGGTGACCAGGTAGTACCCGGAGGCCGGCAGGGCGTACGGCGGGCCGGCCGGTGTGGGCACCGGTTCCGGGGTGTACCTGACGCCTCGCCGGTAGGCGGCGGCCACCGTGCCGGCGTCGGCCCCGGCCGCCGGGCCGGCGCTCAAGGCGGCGTACTCGGCCGCCAGGCGGACGGCGTGCGCCTCGGCCGGGTCGGCCGGGTCCAGATGGACCACCGCGGTGGGCTTTCGGTTCTCGGCCCCGGCGGCCCGTACGGCCATGGCCATGGCGGCCCGCTCGGGTGACAGGTCGCCGCGCTCGCCGGGCTGCACGGCCACGTCGTGGAATCCGGCCCAGAGCAGCTTCCCGTACGCGGGCAGCGTCTTGATCGTGTTGCCCAAATCTTCCCAGAAGCCACTGAGTTCGCCGGTGGGGCCGCCCTGGCTCCTCCGGCTGTCCGGGGCGTCGACGACGATGGTCGCGTCCGCCTCTCGGCCGGGCTCGACGACGGTCACGCTCCGGTCCCGGAGGGCAGTCGTGAGCGCCCGCCCGATCTCGGGGTCGGCGGCGACGAGGCGCACCGTGGCCGGGGCGGCCACGAGCGCGGGCGCCAGTTCTCGGGCGCGCCACTCGACGCGTACCGCCTGGCCGCCCGCCGCTGCCGAACCCGGCACGACCGCGCGGTCGGTGGTGTGCCAGTACGACCCTCGCGCGAACGGATAGGTGGGGAGGTCCGTGACGCGGGCGCCCTTCGCGGAGAGCGAGGCCCAGTCGATGTGCGCGTACCCGGCCCTGACCCAGTCCACGACGTCGGCGGGCGCGGGCGTGGGCGTCGACCGGGTCGCCCCGGAACGGCCCGCCGCCTCTTCGGCGGTCAGGTCGATGTCGACGCGAGCCACCGGAACACCGCCGGCGGCGACGGAGCGCAGCGCGGCGGCGAGTTCGGCGGCTGTGTGTCCGTACACCGCGGTCTGGAACTCCAGCGGGGAGCGGCCGGTGTTGGCGGTGTGGCAGAGGTCGGCGGTCTCCCAGTCGTCGCGTGCCGTCTCGAACCTTTCGGCGTAGGCGCCGGCGAGGGCCCGTAGCGCGGTCTCGTCCGCCGCGCTCACCCGCACCACATGCGAGTCCTGCACCAACGACTCCCGCAGTGGCGCGACGGGGGC
>NZ_JBIVUF010000051.1:0-6695 GCF_044757085.1 Streptomyces sp. NPDC091376
CCGGGCGACGGATTCATCCTCGACGGTGAGGTGATCGCCCTCGACCAGGCCGGCAGACCGCTGCCCTTCCAGGACATCGCCTCCCGCGTCGGCTCTCGGACGGACGTGGCCGCGGCGACCGCCGCGGTGCCGCTCTCACCGGTCTTCTTCGACATCCTAGCCGCCGACGGCGGTGACGTCCTCGATCTGCCGGGCAGGGAGCGGCACGCGGCGCTGGCCACGCTGGTCCCCGAGCCGATGCGGGTACGCCGCGTCGTCGTCGAGGATCCCGCATCCGCGCCGCAGCTCGCCGAGGCCGAGGACTTCCTCGCCGCGACCTTGCACCGCGGACACGAAGGAGTCATGATCAAGGCCCTGGACGCGCCCTACGTCGCGGGCCGTCGCGGTAGGTCCTGGCTCAAGGTCAAGCCCGTCCACACCCTCGACCTCGTCGTCCTGGCCGCCGAATGGGGGCACGGACGCCGCACCGGGCTGTTGTCCAACCTCCACCTGGGAGCACGCGCGGCGGACGGCACCTTCGTCATGCTCGGCAAGACGTTCAAGGGGCTCACGGACGTGATGCTGCGCTGGCAGACCGGCCGTCTGACGGAACTCGCGGTCGACGACGACGGCTTCGTCGTACGGGTACGCCCGGAACTCGTCGTCGAGATCGCCTACGACGGACTCCAGCGCTCCACGCGCTACCCGGCGGGCGTCGCCCTGCGCTTCGCACGTGTCGTACGTCACCGGTCCGACAAGAGCGCGACGGAGGCGGACTCGATCGAACACGTCCTTGCCTCATCGCGGGCGGCTGCGTCCCAGGAGGAGTGAGAAGGGGGACAGAGGAAGGCCCCGGCCGGTCGGGGGAGGCCGGCCGGGGCCGCTCGGGGTGGGCGCACCGTCACCGACGGGTGAGGTGTCCGGCCCACGTCTAGATGAACGATAAACCATCTGGAACTGTTCCCCGAACGCGCCCCCTCGACCGGAGGGCTCCTGCCGTGGGGGTGCCGCCGGGCGGCCGTGCGGGCGCCGGTCAGAAGTCCGCGCGCACCCACTCGTCGATCCTGGCGACCGACTCCTGGCCGTGCAGTCGGCGGTATGTGGCACGGATCTCCTCGACGCTCCGGTCGCGGCTGCCGCCCTGGGCGGCCGGGTACAGCAGGATCAGTTCGTACGACCGCTCGCGCTCGATCATCCCCGTGCTGTCGCGCCACTGGCCCCGTCCGTCCTGTACGGTCAGTCCGTCCGGGAACGCGGGCGTCACGTACCGGTCGATGAACGCGGTGAACTGCCGCTCGGTGACCGCGGGGCCGCCGTCGGGTCGCGTGGTCCCGAAGAGCAGGCGTGTCTCCACGTACGCCCGTCCCGTCGCTCCCGTCGCTCCCGTCGCTCCCGTCGCTCCCGTCGCCCCCGCCCCCGTCGTCGCCGGCGGCTGACCGTCCAGCGCGGCGTACGCGGCAGGCGCTCCGCCGGCGAGTGCGGCGACGGTGGTGGCCGCGACGGCGAGGCGGGTGCGCGAGAGCGTGATCGGCACGGAACGCTCCTTCTGGAGAGGGGACTTGTGCGATCACTCTGGCAAGCCGGGCCGGGGCCTGGCCCGTACGCGGCCGGACGGAGAGCCGAGTTCCGTCGAACGGGTGGCGGGGCGCCGGACGTGCTTCGTCAGGCGCCCACGTCCGCCGACTCCAGGAGCAGCCGCGCCGCGTCACGGGCGTCGCTCGCGGGCTGCGGCGAGCCGGTGATGGCGGCCGTCGTCACGGCGCCCTCGGCGAGCAGTGTCAGAGCCGCGGCGACCCGTCCCGGCGCTCCCGCATCGCTCGCGAGCCCTGCGATGTACTGCTGGAACGCCTCCTTGTGGTGCCGCGCCGCCTCGGCCACCTCGGGAGCCGTCGCCCCCAGCTCCCCGAAGGCATTGATGAAGGCACAGCCGCGGAAGTCCGGTTCATCGAACCAGCGCCGCAGCCAGTCGAACACCATGAGGAGTCGTTCCCCCGGCGGTGCGTCCGCGCCGTCCACGTACGAGGCGAGGCTCCGCCGCCACCGGTCGTCACGCCGCAGCAGATACGCCTCGACCAGCGCGCCCTTCGACGGAAAGGCCTGATACAGACGCCGCAGCGTGACCCCGGACGCGGAGCGCACGGCGTCCATTCCGACGGCCTGGATGCCCTGGCCGTAGAACAGCTCCTCGGCCGCGTCGAGGATCTGTGTCCGGGTCGCCTCGCTGTCCATGCCGTGATCACTCCGTTGCGTGAGAACCGTCGTTCTCGTAGAGTACGCGACAGGATGAGAACGATCGTTCTCGCCGTGTCGAGGCAAGGAGACCGCACCGTCATGACCACTCCGCAGCGCCCGCCCCTGCCCCCGTTCACCGAGGAATCCGCCCTGCGGAAGGTCCAGCTCGCCGAGGACGCCTGGAACACGCGCGATCCCGAGAGGGTCGCCCTCGCCTACACGGAGGACTCCGAGTGGCGCAACCGTGATGTGTTTCTCACCGGCCGGAAAGAGATCGTGGGTTTCCTCGCCGACAAGTGGCGCAAGGAACTCGGCTACCGCCTGCGAAAGGAGCTGTGGGCCTACCAGGGCAACCGCATCGCGGTCCGCTTCGAGTACGAGTACCACGACACCGGCGGTCAGTGGTTTCGCGCCTACGGCAACGAGAACTGGGAGTTCGACGAGAACGGCCTGATGCGCAAGCGCTACGCGAGCATCAACGACCTTGCCATCAGCGCCCGTGAACGCCGGATCGCCCAGGACTGACCGAGCCGGAGTGGCGGGCTCCACAGGGGTCGGACTTGCGTTCGAGGGTGGTGATCGTGATGGGATGAGGCGATGCGACCCCCCACACGCATCACCGCGCATCCCGGCAATCCGTACGACGAGCTCGCTCAACTGGCAGACCCTGAACCCGATTTCGGCGAACCGGACCTCGGCGATCCCGACTTCCGTGAACCCGGCCTCGGTGGCTCCTATGCCGGTGAACGTGGCGGTCCTCCGGGCCTCGCTCTTCCCTCGGACGACGATCCGGAGGACTGGGCACCGCCCAATCACCGCGGCAGGAGCCGGTTCGCGGCCGTTCCGGTCGCGCTGAAACTGACTGTCGGCGCCATGGTGTGCGCCACACTCCTCACCGCCTGCGACCGCCTCGCCGTCAACTACGCGGAGGAGAAGGCCGAGGAGAAGATCCAGGACTCACTCGGCCTCGCCGCGCGTCCTGACGTCGACATCGCCGGCTTTCCCTTCCTCACCCAGGTGCTCGACAAAAGGATCGACCGGGCGGACGTCACCCTCCCGGACGTGGCCGCCGACAAGGTGTCCCTGGCCGAAGTGCACGCCACCGCCGAGGACATCCGTGTCGTCGGGGATCTGCCGACCGCGCTCCAGGGCGCCGTCGTCGACCGGATGGACGGCGACGTCCTGCTTTCGTTCGACGACCTCAACCGCGAACTGGGTGCCTCACACGTCAAGTTCAGCAACGCGGGACCCGGTGGCGTCCACATCGCCGGTTCGCTGCCCGTGGCCGGCAGAGGCATCGACGTACGGGCGGAGGCGCGCATCGAACAGGACGGGCAGCGAGCCGTGTCGACCACGGTCGAGAACATGCGCCTCGACGTCCCCGGCCTGTTCACCTACCGGCCCGGCAAGGACCCCGCGCACTCGGGCCTGCGCCTGCACCGTGAAGCCGCCACCCGGATCAGCCGTGAAGCGGCCAGGGCCAAGGCGCTCCTCGACCTGCCGGCCGTGGTGAAGCGCCTCGGCATACCCCAGTCCCAGATCGACCGCGCGCTTCGCAGCGAGAAGGAACTCAACCGGCTCACCGGCACGCCGCGCTTCCTCCAGCAGCTGATGAAGGTCAATCTGCTGGACGTCGTCGTCGATAACCCCTGGCTGTTGGAGAAGGCGGGCATCGATCCGCGCCTGATCGGCGGCCTGCTCAAGCTGCGGCCCCCGCAGCTGTCCGACCGGCTGTCGCTCTCGTTCGAACTGCCGAAGACACCGGCCGGGGACATACGCTTCAAGGACATAGTCGTCGAACGCGAGGGCATCCGTGCCGATCTGACGGGGACGGGGGTGGCTTTCGGGAAGGGCAACGGCGCCGGGGGCCGACACGACGGCGGCTGACGGGGTCCGGGCGTGTGTTCCGTGTGTGATCCAAGGTGCGATGTGAGTACTGTGTGCGGCGGAGGTGTTCCCCGTGCCCAACGAGCAGGACAGGCTCTTCGCCGCAGTCGACGGGCTGTTGGAGGAGGCGGCACAGGACGCGTTGCCCTACCCTTCGGAGCGCAAGCGGCTGCGGGAAGCCGCGGGCCTGAGCCAGGACCGGGTCGCCCGGGCACGGTCCGTGCGCCGTGAGACCGTTGACGGGTTGCGAGTCGGGACGGACCGAGCCGCGCCCGCCCAAGTGGGGCGCATACAGTCGGCGCCCCGACGGGCTCGCCGCCCGTCATCCCGCACCCGACCCGGCACCTGACCCGACACCGAAGCCCACGCACTCGCCCGAGTCCGCCCCGGCTCGGACAGCTGTCCCCTGCTGCCACGCCTGCTGCTTCTCCCTATCGGAACCCGGGCCAGGTTCGGCTTCACCGCCGCGCCCGGGACAACCGAGGACGCCCGGATCGGTCTCGTCACCCAGGATCTCCCGCCGGATTACGTGGCTCGGCTGTTCGACGCCCAGGCCACCGGCTCGACCGAAGAGCACCTGTGGGACATCGCCGCCGAGGGCCTCCAGGAGCAGTACTTCAAGGCCGGCGAGGACCATTCACGGCACGTCGCTGCGGCGTGGAACGACACGGCACCCACCCCTCGAGTGCAGCCTGTTCCTCATCCGACAGTCTCAACTCGGCCTTCGGCCGCCCTGTCCGGGCCATGAGGCAAGCCTGCATATCTGAACAGAACTCCTGACTCAGAACACTAGGAAGATTGCGAAATGGTCAGGTTCCTACATACGTTCACTTCACCGATGCCAGCACGTTTCTGTACCTGACAGGTTCTCACAGTGACATCATATCCATATCCATACTCTGCAGGGTTTTGGTATCTAATAATATTCTGAGCCGCCTGCAACAGGTCGGCGTAATTCTTATCCGTTGAGCAGGCAGAATTAGATACCTCGCTTCCCGAAATGGAGACCGAGGCGGCACAGGTAGGCTTACTAGGCGCTGCGGATGCTTGAGGGATTGCCCCCACTGCCACCCCCAGGGCGGCCGTTGCTACCACCGCAGTGGAAATAGTCTTAGCTTTGCCCGTCAGAATCATAATGTCCCTCCATGCTTGAGTTAATGGTAAATCGTCAATGGCTTGATTGTGATTTCCGCTCCAGTTCCATGGGGAGCAGAAAGATCATTCCTCCTCACTGATCATTTTCCCGTGGTTGCGTGAGGCGAATGAGAGTAATTAATACTCACGTTTCCATCATGATCAACCCCGGGGCTCTTGAGTTCGCGGCGGGTTTGGGAGTCGGGACGAGTGCGGACTACCGCTATTGAACCTGAACTCGGTCAGCTGTCCATGATCAGATCGGTGCCAGCGAGGCAGCCGTCGACGAGGGGTGCGGGCGATACTGGATCTGCTTGAGATTCCGCTTGACGGCTCGGGTGCGAGAAGTCCACGCCGAATACACGGAGTTGCGAATCACCTCGTGAATAAACAATCAGACCCCTGTCCGAGAAACGCGAGACTCCTTAAGGGGCTGGGCAGCGGGGGTCGAGGCGGATGTTTGACAGGTCGACGAGCCAGGAGCCGGGGAGAGCCTTGTCGAATGCCGGGCTGGGTACGTGGACGGGTGCCCCGAGGCCGATAGCCAGCCGGTTCAGTTGCGGCTGCGAACGCTATTGTCGCGATGTGGTGCCGGCGGCCACCGACTGCTCCACGTAGGGGCGTACCGCAGCAATAGAGCGAAAGAACCCGCGGCCACGCGGGTGACATCAGGCGCGACACGGAGTACCTCTTGATCAGAGTTTTGCAGGAACTGGCAGGTTGGAGTTTCCGGGGCTATGTCACGTAGATGGCATTCGAGCTTGAGGTTTGTCCCCTTCGTTCTATGAGAGGTTCGCTGGTGAGCCGAGAAAGCATCCGTATTAGCCGGGCGAAAGCTGTCACCTTGGTTTCAGGAGGCACTCTTGCCGTGGTGCTCAGTATGGCCCCGAGCGCCGAGGGCATCGTTGACGCCGTTGATCGCACCGGTTCCGGTCACAACCTGGGCTTGCCCGGACCGAATGGGGCCACGACAGCAGACCGAGACCGAGACCGAGACCGAGACCGAGACCGAGACCGAGACCGAGACCGTGAACCGCTAGGCAGGCGAGGGCCACAGGGACCGCAGGGTGTCGCAGGCGAAGACGGCATCGACGGTGCTCAGGGTCCGCAGGGTTTTCAAGGCGTTGCGGGTGCGACGGGCGGGTCCGGTCCGCAGGGTGCGACGGGGGAGACGGGCGGGTCCGGTCCGCAGGGTGCGACGGGTGCGACGGGGGAGACGGGCGGGTCCGGTCCGCAGGGTGCGACGGGGGAGACGGGCGGGTCCGGTCCGCAGGGTGCGACGGGTGCGACGGGTGCGACGGGTGCGACGGGTGCGACGGGGGAGACGGGGGAGACGGGCGGGTCCGGTCCGCAGGGTGCGACGGGTGCGACGGGCGGGTCCGGTCCGCAGGGTGCGACGGGCGGGTCCGGTCCGCAGGGTGCGACGGGGGAGACGGGCGCGACGGGTGCGACGGGTGCGACGG
>NZ_JBIVUF010000052.1:0-6554 GCF_044757085.1 Streptomyces sp. NPDC091376
ATGCCAAGGCGGATACAGGTGGCGATGATCCGGTGGTGGCGGGCCGCGGTCAGATCGTGCACCCGGCCCGCGTGGGCGGGCGAGATCCACACCAGCGTGCCGTCGGGAGCTGTGATGACCTGCAGATTCACGCCATGCCTGCGGTGCTTTCACATCTCCGGCATTACCCATGGCGCGGCCAGCCTCGAACTCGCCATCTGCTTCCACCACGCCGTGCCGGCAACGACCACGCAGTCACCCCGGCCATCGCTCGCCTGTGTGAATTCCCTCGAGGCGGCGACCATGCGTACTACGTCGACATCGCCCACTTCATGGCTGGCCTCACGCTCCGCGGCGCGGTGGCTGGACGGCTAGCAGCCCACCCGCAGCCGCTGGCGGGCGTTGGTCGCCGAACGGCGCGAGTACCTGTGCAACGGGCACTGAGAATGCAGTCGGCGGCCGGCTCCTGTGGGAACGGCCGCCGTTCCTGCGAAGTGCGCCGGCGTCTGGATGCGACGGGATCAGGTGGGATTCAGCGGGGTGATGCCCGTCCCCGCGTACAGTTCGGGCTCGAGTGACAAGACCGTGAGCGGCTCACCCGCCTTGACAGCCTGCCAGGCGATCGCCGCCGCGTGAGCCACTGGCCAGTCCACGTTTCGCCAGTCCATCGCGTCGACGGCGTGCGCCGTGCTGAAGGAGACGTTCTCCGCGAAGCGCAGCGACGCGGCGTGCTTGCCCGCTCCTGCAACCTGATGCTCGGCGGCCAGGACGGACAGCGACGGGACCAGGACCCGACCGGTTCCGCGGGAGGCTTCAATATACAGGCCGGTGAAGAACGGGTCCGCCTGATAGAGGGCGGTCAATGCGGTGTGGTCCAGGACGGCCGTCAGATTCATGCTGCGGCGCCGGCCTGATGGGCGCGGATCTTCGCCCAGGCGTCTTGGCCGGCCTGCTCGACCTGCTCGTTGTACTCGACGCCGAGCTCGGAAGCGGCCTCGATGGCGCGCTGCTCACGCTCGGCAGCCGTGAGCTCGCGGGTAGCAAGCTCTTCCAGCAGCTCCGTGATAGTGGTGCCGCGCTCGTCGGCCAGGGCGCGCAGTCGGTCGCGCACCTTTTCGCTGGTCTTGATGCTCGTCGGCTTACTCATGCCGTCGATTCTACCGCCGGTAGAGCACATCGGTCTGCCTCTCGCGCGCCTTGCTTCGCGGCCGCTGGCGACTCGCTGACGGGCTTGTCGAGACACTGGCCGAGGAAGGAGTTCTTTCGCGCTGCCCCGGCGTGTCAGCTGAGGCGGTGGGCGGCCGGTCCGACCTTCCCACTCGGTGGAGCCCGCGAGGAACGGCACGTCGATCAAGTCTCAGGGGATGAGGTCGTGCTTGCTGCCGTCCTGGGGGGCGAACGCGACCGGGATGCCCAGGGAGCGGATCCGCTCCAGCCACGGCAGCGACTCGGTCAGGGTCGCTGCGGCGTCCATGGGGGCGTCGGGGCGAACGACCCACAGGCAGCGGTCACGGCCGTAGCGGTCGATGGTCGCTTTCAGCCAGGCGAACCAGGCAGCGGCCCCGGGCCAACCTTTTCCGAACTTGCCGTTGTCGCAGGCGTACAGGGCGCCGGGCGGGAGCACGTTGCCCTGGGCCGGGGTGGTCATGCAGCCGAGAAGCCTGGCCTGCATGGAGGCCCGTACGTCAGCCCCGGACGGCGTGGCCAGATACAGCACGGCGAGGGTGAAGCGAGGCACGAGCTTGGGCAATGGCGAGGAGCGCGCGCATGAGAGGCCTTTTCGGACTGGAGATGAGAGGTGGTTCAGGCGAGGGGGAGCTGTGCGGCGGAGCCCGAGATCAGGGCGGTCCACTCCAACTCGAAGTTCCTGTCCTGCTTGTCGATGATGCGGGCGGGGACGGTGGCGAAGAGTTCCTCTCGGACATGGAGATCAGGCGCCGGGCGAGCTGCTGCGCCGGCCGAGGTCGACGGGCTCTGTGGAGCGCATCACCGGCCGCCGCTCCCCGTCGGCGGAGAGCAGGAACAGGCGGTGGACGTGGTAGAGCGCCCCGCCGCTGCGGCGATGTTCGCGAGTTCGGCGATCCCTGCGAGCGCGTCCTTGCCCACGTGGAGCGGGTGGACCCAGATCAGCCCGATCAGCTCGCCGCGGACCAGCGGCATCATGAGCGGGCGCGGCACGATCCCCTCGCCCAGCGAGGCGGTGTACGTCTCCTTCGCGACGCCGACCAGTCCGTTCCACATCCGCGCTTCCACGGGAGCCCTTGCCGTCTGCTGATCCGATCACCGCACCCTGCCACGGGGGCCGAGGCCATGTCAGCGAGATGATCAGCTAGGTGCGGAGCGGCGCTGGCGGAAGGCTTTGCTCAGGTGGCTGTCAGCTCAGCTGTGACACAGCCGCGCCGGGGGCCTCGCGCCGTCTGCCGTGCTCGGCTTCTGTATACGTCGCCGTGCCGCACGTCACGGCTGATCCGCCGTGCGGTATTCGGCCAGGTCCGATGGCTTTGTGCCATTCGTCGGCAACCCGGTCCCAACATCGCTGAGGCCCGGCTACATAAGGAGGCTGGGGTGGCGTGCTGCCGTCCCCGCGTGGTGATGAGCGGTCGTGTGGGGGAGGTTGGGACGGTTGCTGACCATCAATGTGGCGGTGCTGCTGGCAGTCATCGTCGTCTGGCGGCTGCGGCGGCGTACGGAGGCCCGTAGCCGCTTCGACGAGAAGCTGACCGTCGTCATCGTCCTGGCACTGGGCGTCCTGATTGCGCCCACCCCCGCGGGCCGGGGGATCTTGAACATCTTGGGACAGTTTGCGAGCAGCGTCACCCAGGCCGGCCGATGAGCCGCCGCACACGTACGGTCCGGCCGGCGCCCCTCGGTGCGCACTGCGGGGCACGGGTCTGGGGAGCGGGGGAGTGATGGCGGCACGTCGACGGCGCCGGCGCTTGAAGAAGAGAACGCGCAGGCAGTTGCAGGGCTGGGGTGCGGTGGCGGCGGTTGCCGCCGCGGTGTGGGTGGCTGGCCACTGGGCGGTGGTGTGGCCCGTCTTGGTGGCCGTGCTCGCCGCGGCCGTGGTGAGCGGGGCTGGATGGGCGCTGTGGCGGGCGCACCATCTCACGGTCTGCCAGGACCGCGCGTGGCGCGCGCGGGAGGAGGCCAGGGCGCGGGAGTTGTCGATGGCCGAGGTCGACGCGTTGTCGTGGCAGGATTTCGAGACGTACGTCGCCGATCTGTGCCGACGGGACGGCTGTACGAAGGTCGTCGTCAGCGGCAAGAGCGGCGACCTGGGCGCGGACGTCGTCGGTTACTTGGCCGACGGCCGCAAGCTGGTCGTTCAATGCAAAAAGTATGCGCCGCACCGGAGCGTGTCCTCGCAGGACATGCAGAAGTTCGTCGGCACCGCCCGTCTCGAGCACGGCGCGGACGTCGCGTTGTTCGTCACCACCTGTCGCACCTTCACGAAGGCTGCACTAGGGCTGGCGCTGCGCCAGGACATCGTGGCCCTGCACCGCGACCTGCTGGGTTCCTGGGTCAAAGGCGCTCATCTGGAAACACTGATCCCGCTGACCGGCAGCGGCGGCGGCGCCAGGCGGCGCCCCTCTGCCTGACTGGGCGGGTTGCTGCTGGGCATCTCCACCGCGCGCGAGCCGACCTCCACCACCGGCCCCACCGAGGTTCCCCGATACGGTGCCGTCGGCCACAGCTTCCGCGGCTCGGCACCGCCTGGTCTCTGAGCTGCGCCAACCTATGTCGCCACTGGCATCTACCGCGAGTGCATCAAGACCACGGTGCCTTTCGGTCGACATTGACCTGCCCCGTCTCGTCCGCTGAGAACCGCTGGGGCGCTGGCGTTTGATAGTGCCGTATGCCGTTCATCGCTCGGCTCGCTCGATGAGAGCGAAGGATGTGCACAAGCGCCGGAACCCTGGGTGTCCTGTCCTGCCAGTGTGGCCCAAGCACTCGACGTCGACGGCAGCGCTATCCGTCGAGGGTATCGCCTGCCACTCGCACTTCAGGCACTCGGCCTCGAAGGTCACCTCAGTGTCCGGATGCTGCGTGATCCTGTGTGTCACGAACCGCATGACAGAGCGCGCCATCACTCGTCCCCGTGCTCTTCCCGCAGGTGCGTACGAAGGGCGACGTTCGCGTCTGACGCCTTCGAGTAGTCCCCGACCGATCGGGCGTTGGTTCGAGTCACGGCGATGCTGAGGCATTCTCGGCAGTTCGCTAAGGGCTCCGGCTCTCGGACGGGAGTCGCGAGGTGTACCGGCCCCGTCATTGTCGTCTTCGGTGTGCTCATTCCGTATGGCCTCCCCGACTGCGTGTCTGCCGAAGGATGATCCCTTGGAATGTGCATCGGGTCGCGCTTCATTCGCGTTGTGGACTGAAGATCATGAGCGGCAGGCTGCACACCACTCGGCGAGCCTTGCTCGAAGTTCCTCCCCGAACAGCGTACATTCATCGTACCCTGCGAATTCCTTCAAGTAGCTCTGAACGTCTCGGCCGTCGCGCAATACGAGGCTTCCCGCCGAGGTCTCAATGGTGACCAAGGAAGCGTCGTAGATGGTGAAGGTATTCAGCGGAGTTCTGGGAGTAGGTGCCCCTACGGGAATCACTCCGATTCGCACGTTCGGAAGGTAGGACAGGGAAGACAAGCGGTCCATCTGTTCGGCCAACGCCAACGGTGAAACGACCGGCCAGCGAATCGCCTGCTCGGTCAGGGTGAACGTGAACGTTTCGACTCGTCGTACAGGACGGCTTGCCGTTCCAGCTTCCCCGCCACTGCCTTATTCGTATCCGCCGGGGAGTGAGCGAGGCTTGCCCTCATGTATTCGGGTGTTGCCAGCAGCCCAGTAACCATCGAGAGCAGGAAGTAGCGTATGTGCGTCGAGGACGCTTCGAGCGCCTTCAATTCCGTCTGTCGCGTCCCGAGCCCCTTACGCCGAAGCTCTCGAAGGTTCCGCCACTCGGTGTTGGCCAGCCTGGCGAGCGCCGACACCTCGGCGACCAGATCGGGCGGAGCTTCAAGGGCTCTCAGGATCTGCTCGACGTCAACGAGAGACGGCCGCGTCCGGCCGTTCTCGATCCGGCTCACCTTGGACTGAGACATGTTGCAGCGCGCTGCGAGCCGATCCCCTGAGAGACCGGCTCGCTTGCGTAGATCTCGGAGCAGCGAAGCAAGTTCCGGGCCGGACTCGCCGAGCTGCTCGGCTTCGAACGTCACTCCTTCACGTACTCCAGGAACGGAACCGACTCGGCAACAGCGATTCGCTGGTACTCGACGAAGTCGGCCGGCTCACCCTCGTACAGTTCACGGCCGATCTGCCTTCCGTCGTCCTCGTAGTGCATGAGGACGACCGTCGAGCGGTCGAGCATCCAGAAGTCGCGAACGTCCGGCAACGGATTCTCGCGGACTGTCACGTCGAGGATTCGGACGTCTTCCCCGGCCAGTACGTGCGGGGTGTAGTACCGGGAGAACTCAAATTGCAGATACTCGGAGAGCGGCCGAGTCACGATGTGCACTCGACCCTTACGCTTCCCTTCGCCGCGCAGTCTCTTCAGGTCTTCCGTGTAGGTGGACGAGTAAGCGTGAGGGTCGATTCGCTTACCGGCTCGGAAGGCTTCGAGCTCTTCGGATTCCTGCGGTACGAGGTATTGGGGCAGCGTCTCTAGTCGCCACGCCTCGGACTGGAATCCCCGGAGCGTTGCCCGCCACTCGTCACCATCCAAGAGCACGAAATGCCTCCCGAAGAACGCTCTCGGGGATTTCCACAAGCCCTTCCCCCGGCTGCGGAGCGAAGGCGTCGGACACGTCGCCTTGCACTACGAACGTTCCGCGCTCCGTGCGGTACACATTCGGGCAACCGTCTTCGCCGCACTCGCCGTTCCCGTTGCCGGTAAGCCGAGTCAGTTCTTCACGTGCCATGCGAAACCCCTTGTTCGTCGGCCCTGTTGGGCCGTTGAACACGACGGTACGAGGGTCACGCTCGGCCGTCCATGCACAGACGTGGGTATGCACGTTCTTGCATGAAGTGCCTTGGTGTGGCGCCCGGCGGGCGCGTGGCGGCCGATCCCGGAGTGGGCGACAGCAATGCACGTCACTGGAACGACCCAACCGCCGACGTGATGGTTCGTGAGCTGCACAACTGGGAGGTTTGGCCGTGCAGCTCGACTCGAGGACGACCCCTTCTGCGGCGGGTATGCGGCGTACGCTCGCTCAGCCGGGTGCCGGTCAGTACATCCCCCGATGCGGTCCGGTCCCCGGCTTCGTTGTGTCAGGCCCTGTCGGCGTGGGCGGAGGCGAGCCGGTCGGAGAGCATCAGATCGATGGTCTGCTCGGTGAACGGTTCCATCGAGATGTCGTAGGTGCAATTGATCTGTTGTACGCGGGTGATGGCGGTGTGCAGGCCTTGCCGGTTCCCGGCTGCGTGCTCGATCCGGAGCGAGTCCCGGTACAGCAGCTCTGCCGTGAGCATTTTCAGAGTGGCTACCGATCGGGTGACGTGTGGGTGGCTGTGAAACGGGCGGAGCCCCAGGGCTGTTGAGCAAGGTGTCTAAGCTCAACTCTTCAGCCTTGGGGCTCC
>NZ_JBIVUF010000053.1:0-6537 GCF_044757085.1 Streptomyces sp. NPDC091376
GGGCTCGGCCGCCACCTCAGCGATCCACGTCAACAGCACCACAGCAGTATCCCTGCGCAGCTCGGCCCCGAGAACCACCAAAAGAAACGAGGTCTTAGACATGTAGTTCAGGCGGACCGGAGGACGGGCTTGCCCATCTGTCGTCGCGCGAGGGAAGCGGAGCGGTGGAAAGAGGTGCGTCGGCCCCGCCGCAGGCAGAGGAGTGGCCTGCGTGGGAAGCGAGAGCGGGGCGTGGGCTCCTCTGGTCAGCCCTTGAGGCGGAGTTCGACCAGGGTGGACTGCTGGTCGGTGCCGCCGCCGACGCCGACGGCGGTGAGGTCGTTCGCGGGGGCGTTGACGACGGTTTCCTCGCCCTCGGCGGTCAGGGTGGCTTGGACGGGCTGGTCTCCGGTCCACAGGCTGAAGGCCTTGGGGAGCTCCAGGGTCAGGTAGCCGGTCTTGGCGTTGGTCCTGAAGCAGAACTTGCCGAGGAAGGACTCGACCAGAAGGTTCGAGGGGTCGGCGAGGCACTGGCCGACGTCGGTGATGTCGGTGAGGACGATGTGCCCGTCGCCGCGCTTCAGGGTGATGTTGCGCTCCGCTAGGACCTTGTCGGCGCCCGGGTAGTTGAAGTCCTCGACCGCGAGGGGCATGTCGCCGGCCGCACGGGGAGCGGACGGGACGGTCTGCGGGGCGGCCAGGGCGGTGGCGCCGAGGCCCGCCGCGATTGCCGCGGTGAGTCCGGCCAGAAGCGTCTTCCGGGCACGGGTTATCGCCATCGGGGTCCTCTCGGGAAGTGAGCCGACTGGGAGCAAATCTGAACAAGGCTCTCCAGTTGGCTGAAGTAAAGCATATGTAAGATCCACGTGAAGCACTCCCCATCATTCATTCACGTGAGAGGGGTGCAGCCCTGAGCCCCCGTCGGGTCTGTTGCCATTAGCAACGCCTTGCCGTGGCGATCCGCGTCACTGTAATGCCGGCCAAACTGAATCAAATTTCTCTGGTATGTCCATTTTTAGGCGAAGAAGGGTAGTTGAGTGAAGCGGCTATTTCGATCGATAGGTTCGAGAGGACCTTCCAAGCCTCAATGCAAGCTTGCCTCGCGGACCCTTGTCTCGCGGTGGACATGGGCGCCGGTGCTGTCCGTCACGCTCGCGGCCGGGCTGCTGGGAGCCAACCCGTCGTACGCAGCGACAACTGACCCGGCACTCGATCGTGGAATCGTTGTCGGGTACTGGATGTATGGCGGCGTGGGGGTGAGGGAGGCCGCTGAGCAGGCGCTGCTGGGGACGGATGAGCACGTCCGGCAGTTCCTTGCGGAGGAACCTTCCATTCAGCAGATCGATGACCGGGTGGATGTCGCTCGTGTTCTTAACGCGGGCGGTCTGGCGGTGCGGGATGCGGCGAAGCAGGCGCTGCAGGGCACGCCCGCGGATGTCCAGGCGTTCTTGGAGAGTGGGTGGAAGGCCCCGCATGAGCTAGATATGCGGGTGGAGGCTACGCGGGTCGTCAACCTTGGTGGCCTTGCGGTCAGGGACGCGGGTACGGCGGCGTTGCAGGGCACGCCTGAGGACGTCAAGAAGTTCCTCGAGGTGGACCAGTACACGGCGCGGGAGACCGATGACCGGGTCACGGTCACCAGGCTCTACAGCAGCGGCGGGCCGAATGTGAAAGCCGCGGCCAGGCTCGCGCTGCTGGGCACTCCGGCCGACCTGGTCGAGTTTGTCGAGGTCGGGCAGTTCGTGGCGCGTAACCGCGACCAGGAACACGCCACCATCGCGCAGCTCACCGAGCAGGCGGAGAAGGCCGGCAAGCAGGCCGAGGACGCTACCAAGGCGGCCCAGGAGGCTTCCGGGAAGGCGATCGCGGCAGCGGAGCTGGCCAAGCAGGCGGCCAAGAAGGCGGCTGCGGAGACCGAGGCCGCCAAGGACGACGCCAAGCGTGCGTCGGTGAAGGCGAAGCAGGCCGCGGACGCCGCGCGGGCCGCCGCGGAGGCGGCGCAGACGGCGATCGGTGCGGCGAATGCCGCGAACCGCTCGGCGCGGATAGCCGCGCTGGCTGCGGCGCAGACCGCGAACGCGGCCGCGGCTGCGGCGGATGCGGCTACCCGGGCCTCGAACGCGGCGATCGCCGCGGGCAAGGACGCTGGTCAGGCTCAGGCCGCGCGGGACCGGGCGAAGGCCGCGCGGGATGCGGGAGCGCTCGCCCGGAAGTCGGCGAAGGCTGCCGAGCAGGCCGGCAAGGCGTCGCTGGCGGCTGCCGAAGCGGCGGCGGCGTCCCGCAGTGCGAGCGGTAACGCGGATGCTGCGGCGGACGCGGCCGATGAGGCGGCGGGTTACGCGGATGCGGCCGGGGCGTCCTCGGCCGAGGCGCGGGCCGCTGCTGCGGAGACCCGTCGGCACGCGAACGAGGCCAACCGGGCCGCCAATGCGGCCGAGGCGCTGGCCCGTAAGTCGGCCACCGCCGCCAACGAGGCCCGTGACGCTGCCAACTCGGCCGCCACGCACGCCGAGAACGCCGCGGCTGCCGCTGATGAGGCAGCCGAGCATGCCGGCGAGGCAGCCAACCACGCCGCAGAGGCCACCAAACAGGCCAATGCCGCCAAGGTCGCCGCCGACGCCGCCACGGCAGCAGTGGCCACTGCGAAGAAGACCTTCGACATCGCCCGGGAGACCGAGGCAGAAGACCTGAACACCCGCACCGCCGCATCCATCGAGAGCGCACTGACTCACAAGGCGGTCGCGGACACCTTCACCGTCGAGCTCTCCGGAACGGTGGTCGAGGGTAAGGCGATCGAGGACGACACCAAGGCACTGGCCACCGAGCTTGCCAAGCCGGACGCGGACCAGGCCGCGATTGCCGCAGAGGGCCGCGAGGTCGCGCTGCGTGCCTTGAAGTACTTCGGCTCCTGGCGCCAGGAGGCCGCCATTCGGGCCCTGTCCGGCACCGACGCCGACGTTCTGGAATACCTGCGCACCGGCTGGGACCAGGCAGTCCAGGACGAGCTGCGCCAGCAGGTCGCCGACATCGCCTCGACCAGTCCGTATGAGGCCGTGCGTACCGCGGCCACCGAGGCCCTGAACGGCACTGACGAGCAGATCCGCGACTTCTACACCACCGGCCGGCACACGGCCGCCAACACCGACTACCGCGTCGAGGTCACCAGGATCTACGACGCCGGTGGCACCGCGGTCAAGGAAGCAGCCAGAGCGGCACTGGAAGACGGCAGTAACCAGGCCCTGCTCGGCTTCCTCAACAACGGGCAGTACGCCGCCCGCAACACCGACGAGCGAGTGACCGCCACCCAGCTGTTCAACAACGGCGGACCCGAGGTCAAATCCGCGGCCAAGATCGCCCTGACAGGCCCGGCCGACCAGCTCCACACCTTCGTCCAAGCCGGCCAGTACATGGCCGACCGCAAGGACCAGCTCGCCTTCACCCACATCGCCCAGGTCGAACGGCTCATCGCCGAGGGCGGCGTCATCGCTGCCAAGGCCCAGGAGAACCGCTGGCTCGCCGCCAAAGCAGCAGCCGAAGCCAACCAAGCCGCCGGCGAAGCCACAGCAGCAGCAGCCGAGGCGAAGAAGAGCGCCGACCAGGCCGACGACTACGCCGACCAGGCCGACGCAGCAGCCGACGCCGCCGCAACCAGCGCCGCCCAGGCTGCAACCTCGGCCACCACCGCACGCAACGCCGCCAACCGCGCCGAACAAGACGCCATCGCAGCCGAAGAATCCGCCGCCCAAGCCGAATTCTCCGCCAGCTACGCACGCACCTCATCCGATCAAGCACGCCGAGCCGCAGAAGACGCTGAGGCCTCCGCGCTCGCAGCGGGAAAGAACGCAGAAGAAGCGGCAGACCTCGCCACTGCAGCGTGGAAAGACGTAGTCACCAAGCGTGAAGCCGAACTGGCCGAAGCAAGCCGACTCGCTGAAGAACAGCGCAAGAAGGAGCGGGAAAGCAAGCCCAAGTGCTTCATTCCCGTGAACCGGGACCACCTCCCGCCCTGTGCCTACGGCGACACAGAACTAGTGCTCCCCGCGATCGACCCGCTCATGAAAGAGATCGTCTGGGAAGTACTTGGCATCAATGACGCCGTGGACTGCTTCGAAGACCCAACTCTCGGCAAATGCACCCTCGCCATCGCATCCATCCTTCCCATCGGCAAGCTCAAGCTTGTCAAGAAGGGGTATGACGCAGCAGAGGATGCTGCCAAGGGATCAAGGATCAAGGAAGCGCCCGTGTGCTTCCGAGGAAAGATCCCAGGCACCAGGAGCCTGGTACGCCTTGCACGCTCATTTGAATGGTGCACGGACGCCGACCGTATTGAGGACGCAGAGGCCATTGCCGAGGGGCATGCGTACGGCAAGCACGCAGGAGACTTTCCTGGCATGTCTACCAAAGATCTTGCAGAGCTCGCCAAAACCGTGATGCAGAGTCCCATCAAGACTAAGACTCTCGCGCGCGGAAGGAAGGCATTCCTCGGTCCGGACGGTAAGACTATTGTGATCCATAGTCCCATGTCTCCAGATGGTGGAAGCATCTATAAGCCGACCAACTTGGAAAACTACTGGGAAGGGCTCGAGTAGTGACTCAACGCAACGTCAAGCCTAGTGACGTCCTCCTGCGCGAGGAGGTCGAGCTCCTACGCAGGGCTCTTCTCGAGTGGGATGGACCTGCTCGCTGCAGCGATCACTTGGCCATGGGGATGGGTTTCCAGGACGTAGACGACCTGCTGATCCAATGCCGCAAGCTCAGAGATTCGCTCGGTAACGACGATCCGTTGTCCCCCGTCGAATGGGCGCGCACACTCATTTCTTGCGAGATCGTGTTTGTGAGTGACCTAGCAGGCTCAGGGGTCGAATGGGAAACGACAGTCGGGATTGATGACGAGCAGACAATACGAAT
This sequence comes from Streptomyces sp. NPDC091376, assembly GCF_044757085.1. Classification (NCBI taxonomy): domain Bacteria; kingdom Bacillati; phylum Actinomycetota; class Actinomycetes; order Kitasatosporales; family Streptomycetaceae; genus Streptomyces; species Streptomyces sp. NPDC091376. The sequence goes on from NZ_JBIVUF010000053.1 coordinate 4,888, forward strand.
ACTACGTACAATCCAGCGGAAGTTGGGGAGGACGGTCCACGCATACTACGGAAAGCGTCCGGTTCGATAGACGTTTCGTAGGCGGCGTTTAGCCACCCGGGGGCCGTCCCAGAGGGCGGCCTCACTAGGCTTTTCATGGCTGGGTAAGCCCAACGGGACCATTGTAATTAGGTTCCAGGCATGGGCTCGTGGAAGCAGGGTCGGCTACGAACAGCAAGCCTGCGTCCTCGACGGAAGCGGTACTTCGCCACCACAATGCCGATTCTAGGACATCGTTTCTTATGGCGTGATCGTTCGTTGATCTGTGCATGACGGATCTGGTTGAGCGGTTGGTGCCGGACGAGTTGTGGGTGTTGCTCAGGCGGGTAGTGCCGCCGACGGTGGTGATACGTCCGCAGGGCGGTGGCCGACGTCGGGCGGGAGACCGTGAGGCTCTGGCTGCGATGATCTTCGTGGCGACGTCCCGTCATGCACGTGGCGGCAACTGCCGCCGGTGTTCGGCCCGGCCTGGCCCACGGTCTATCGCAGGTTCGCCCAGTGGAGCCGGGAGCGGGTCTGGGCGAAGCTCTAGCGCGTGATCCTCGACGAGCTCGGGGCGCGGGGTGAGCTGGATTGGTCGCGGTGCGCGATCGACTCGGTCGGTGTGCGGGCGGCAAAAAGGGGGCCGCTGACGGGACCGAATCCGACCGACCGCGGCAAGCTGGGATCGAGGATTCACCTGATCACCGACCGGAACGGACTCCCGTTGTCCCTGGGCGTCTCCGGCGCGAACATGCACGACAGCCAGGGCCTGGAGCCGCTCGTGTGCGGCATCCCTCCCATCCGGTCCCACCGCGGACCTCGGCGTCGACGGCCGGCCAAGCTGCACGCGGACAAGGGCTACGACTACGACCATCTGCGCCGGTGGCTCCGCGAGCGTGGAATCCGCCACCGCATCGCCCGCAAGGGCGTCGAGACCTCACAGCGGCTGGGCCGCCATCGTTGGGTGGTAGAGAGAACCGTGTCCTGGCTGGCCGGCTGTCGCCGACTCCACCGCCGGTATGAACGCAAGGCCGAACACTTCCTTGCCTTCGTCGGCATAGCCGCAATCCTGATCGGCTACCGCCGATTGGCTGCTCCGCTCATGGCCTGAGCCGGTCCTGCTGCACGTCGAAGCAGACCAGCCCCATGGACTCGGCGACGGCCACCGCATAGGCCGACGCTTCCTCGGCCATGCTCCACCGCATGGCGAAGTAGATCAGCGGACCGCTGGCCTCGTCGATCAACGGACCGGCGGACCAGGGCGAGGTGCCATCGCCGTCCTCGGTGATGTCACACCACCGCTCAAGCAACACGGCGACGTATGCCGCAATGCGTTCGGACGGAGGCTCTTCCACCTCGCCGTCGATGTAGCGGTCGTACAGATCGCTGAAGACCTGGCCGGCGGTCTTGTCATCCTCCGGCCTCTCGCCTTCCCAGACAGCAAGGTCGTAACTCATGCCCGGGACGCTCTCACATCGCACTGACACCCGCCCGGTCGGTCAACGGCGCGAACGTCAGCCATAAGAGACGATGTCTAAGGCCGTGTCCTATGTGGTGAGGCGGACGAGTCGCTTGTAGCAGCACAGAGCGGCGGCGAGGCCGAGAAAGGCCAGGTAGTTGCGGGGATGG
>NZ_JBIVUF010000054.1:0-5780 GCF_044757085.1 Streptomyces sp. NPDC091376
CGGAACTCAGCGGGGTAGGCGCGGGACATGTCCGGCAGCCTTTCGTGAAGGCCGACAGTTAGCCAGCAGAACTGGAACCTGAGCGGTGGGGCAGGTCAAGACGTCACCCGATTGTGCGGCAGACCCCACCGGGAGAGCGCGCGACTCACTTGGTCGCTGCGGCAGCCCGTCAGGGCTGCCGCAGCGCGAGGAATGAAGCGAGACGTGAGCACTGCGCGAGGCCGCCCACCTGATCGTGATGAAGGCCGGCCTGTCCCGTCAAGAGTGCTTTGCGCGCCGCCTGCGGCGATGGATCACGTCCCTCCAGCCATGCCGGCTCTGGGTTTCGGCTGGTTGTCAGGCGGCCCCTCCCGTTGGCGCCCGACTCAGCTGGCGGCGGCCTGTTCGGCCAGGCCATGAGCGTGAGCGCTTGGCTCACCAGGCCACCAGCCACCGGCTCGCTCAACTCCCAGCAGGCGGACAGATCACTCGGACAAGCCATCACCTGTCGCGGCTGCCACACCACAGACCTCAGAAAGACCGTTCAATCCGACAGCTTCATCGGGACCGCACCAACCCAGGAAGTGAAAGGGGCGAACTCTAGCCGTGAGACGGCGTTTGAGATCTGCCACAGAGCCTCAGACCCGACCGCAGCGGAAGGGCCAGCGGGCGATACCTCAGAGGATTCAACGACCGCCTTGGCAACGGGAGACGGCAGATCTCAAACACGGTCTGAAAGAGCGTTTTGTCCCAGCAAGAGTGTTTGATGGTTCTTTATGGGGTGGGCTGGTCTGGGGTTGCCGGGTGGAATGTGGCTCGATGCATCTCATGTGACACCGGGCATTGTGAATCAGTCCGTTTCCGCCAGCTCGCTCCTGTCTGATCCCAAGGCGCCCCCGCTTGGCTCCGTTTGCGCCCTGGGAAGACGCCGTGTCCGTCGGTACTACCGAAACATGAAGCGACACCGCCGTTATCCCAGCGATCTGTCCGACGCCCGCTGGGAACTGCCGGAACCCACTCTGTCGGCCTGGCGGACCGAGCGAAGAGGCAAGGGCCTGGACATCGGGCGCCCGCCCGAGCACGATCTGCGCCGGATCTGGACGCCATCTTGTACGTCGACCGCACCGGGATCCCGTGGCGCTACCTCTCTCACGACTTCGCCCCATGGGAAACGGTGTACGGGTACTTCGCCGCCTGGCAGAAGGAGGGGATCTTCGAGCAACTCAACGGCCTGTTGCGTCGCCTGGTCCGCGAGGCTGAAGGCCGCAATGCCGAGCCGAGTGCCTGCGTGCTGGACGCACAGAGCGTCAAGACCTCCGCCAACATGCCCGCGGCCGGCCAAGGCATCGATGCCGGCAAGAAGATCGCAGGTCGCAAGCGTCATCTCGGTGTCGATACCCTCGGCCTCCTGCTCGCCGTCTGGGTGAGTGCGGCGAGCGTTTCCGACAACGCCGGCGGCATCCACGTACTGTCCCGCATCGCTGACGAGAACCCCCGCGTGACCAAGGCCTGGGCCGACACCGGATACCGAACGAAGGTCATCGACCATGGCGCAGGCCTCGGCATCGATGTCTAAGTTGTCCAACGGGATCCCGGCGTCAAGGGATTCAAGGTGATTCCCCGACGTTGGGTCGTCGAGCGGACCTTCGGCTGGCTGATGAACCACCGCCGCCTGGCCCGCGACTACGAGGCCCACCCGCACCGCTCCGAGGCCATAATCCACGTCGCGATAATCAATCTCATGAGCCGGCGACTCACCCGAGAATCCACACCGAACTGGAAGTACTCGTAGCCGCCATTCGGCGCTGGCAGAGCTCGAGCACCGCCTATCCGTGGGCCGGTCGAGCCACGGTCACCCGGGCACCTTCGCCCCGCATCGCCTGCGGCCAGCGCCCATCGATGACCACCGCCGCTTCACGGCAGGCGCTGCAGGCATGTTCCCGCTCCGGCAACCACCAGTGGTCAGACGGCGACATGCCGGCCATCCGGATCCCGCACAGGGTCCTGCCGAAGGCTCCGAAGGCGTGGGAGATGTCAGCAGGAAGACCGTCCGCAACGGCCTTCTCCCAGCGCGTCTCCACCGGCAGGTACGGCGGTCGTGCGATCTCGAACCACTCACCACCCACATGCGTGGCGGCGTAGCACCAAGAGCAGGACCAGATTTCCTCCTGCCACGCAGTCGAGGGCACCGGCCATCGCCACATCGCCCCGCCACACACATCGCAATCCACGAGCGCATCCTCACACGCTCACGGCGCACAGCCGCTAACCCCCGACCTGCCGCGACTTACCAAACGCCCTCGCCGGGACAAAACGCTCTTTGAGCTTGATTCTGTCGGGGATCTTGGAGTTGCCGGGTCAGGTGCTCAGGGTTCGCCAGGACTTCAGCCGGGGGATCTCGTGCTGATCGAGGTAGGTCTGGAAGGCGGTCGGTCGGCGGGGAGGGGGTGCTTCCTCGGTCGGTGGGAGACCGCTGAGGCGCTCGATGTTGATGGCGATGGCGGTCAGGACGTGCTGGAGATGGACCTTGCCCTGCCCTCGGTAGCGGCATCGGCGCATGCCGTGTCCGTGGGCGAACTCGTTGACTGTTCCATCTACTCCGGAGCGGACCGCGTAGCGGGTCTTCCACTCAGGTGTCTGTTGCTCTGCGCGGACGCGGAGTTGCAGGTCGCGGAGTTCTCGCGGCGGAAAGCCGACGGTGCGGTGGCTGTCGCGGGAGGTGGTGCAATGGGCGCGGGCCGGGCAGGGGTGGCACTGGCTCTTGGTGAACCGGGCGACGATCAGCGGGGCCGCGGTGGGTGAGGAGGTCGGGTAGGGGCCGTGCCAGCCCTGGCTGACCTGCCCCTGGGGCAGGTGACCTGCTGTCGGTCGTAGTCGATGTGGAAGTCGTCGCGGGCGAAGCCTTCACCCCGGCGGTGCTGCCGGGTGGGGTTGGCCTTGAGCGGCCCGGAGACGGTGACCTGGTGATCGCGTGCGGCTTGCGCAAGATGGGGCAGGGAGGTGTAGCCAGCGTCGACCAGGTGCTCGGCGGGCAGCAGTCCGCGACGGTGCAGGCGAGTGTGGATGCCGGGCAGGACCTTGCTGTCGTGGGTAGTGGCCGCGGTAGTGGCCACGTCGGTGATCACGTTGGGGCCGTCGGGGGCGCACGTCTCCGTGAGATGGGCGGAGAACCCCTTCCAGCTGATGATGTGCCCGTGCCGTGCGTAGCGGGCTGAGGTGTCGTAGGGCGAGACGATCGCCCGGGACGAGGGTGGCAGCCCGGGGCCGTCTTCCGACTCGGCGGCGCGCCAGCGCAAGCGGCCTGCGGCGTCGCGGTGGTAGTTCTGCACCAGGATCTGGCGCAGGGCCTGGACACGAGGGCCGAACGCGCGGTCTCCACCATGCTGGTGGAGATGTTCCAGGAGCCGGATGGCGTCGTTGCCGGTGGCGAGGATCCTGGTCTTGGGCCTGGTGGGGTTCTTGCCCAGGCGGACCGGACGGCCGTAACGGCGCCCCCAGTCCTCATCGACCACCTCGTCCAGCAGGTGCGGGGCGGTACCGGCGACTTCCTCCAGCGCTGCGCGGACCGCTTCGGTGATCAGTTCCAGCCGGGTCAGGTCGCGGACCGCGGCCAGGACGTGGGTGGAGTCGGTGCGTTGTGTGGTGCGCTCGCGCACCAGGCCGGCCTCCTTGAGGCGCGCCCAGGGCGAGGTCGAGGAGGCGGTCGGCGCGGTCGCCCTCAGTGAGACGGTCGCGGAAGTCGGCCAGCACGCTGTGGTGGAAGCCGGGATCGTCCAGCTCCATGGCCATGGCGTACTTGAAGTCGATGCGGCACCGCACCGCCTCGGCGGCCTGCCGGTCCGACAGACCGAGCACGAACTGCAGCACACAGACGGTGGCCAGCTGGGCGGGCGAGAGACCCGGACGCCCGTCACGCGGATACCAGCCCGCGAAGTCCTCGTCACGCCATAGCCCGTCCAGGCGGTCTCTCACCCACATCGCCGCCGTACCATCCGGGTTGCTCGCCCGCGCGATCTGCACGGTCAGAGGCGGGACTTGCTCACCGGAACGAGGACGGAGCGACAACGGACACCTCGACAACGGCAGGGGCTCTCGGAACGCCCCGAGCATGCCCACCGATCACCCCAGCTCACCGAGAAACTACATCGTGCGTGGCGCCGTGGCGGAGGCTGACCAGTGTGCAACAGCCGGTCCACGAAGACCAGTTTGTGCTTCGCCCCGGCCCCCACGGCCCTGCGGCGGGGCCGTGCAGTCAGGCCGGCTTGGTGCCGCGCAAGCCACAATGGCCCGACCTCAGCGACGAGTTCAGCGATCACCTCGTGTGTCAGCCCGGTGATCCGCTGGCTTCGGATGATCGCTGCACGCGCTCGGTTCCCCACCACACCAACCATGATCAACGATCACGGTTTCGACGCGCTACCGCCAAATATGCACGAGCTCGTAAGGGCTGTCCCGCAACGGTGTTCGTGGGTGGGACGATCGCCCCGTGGCTGTTGTGATCACTGCGTCTGAGCCGTCCTGGATACGTCCGTTCAGCGGTCTCACCCCTCGACAGTTCAGCAAGTTGGTCACTGCTCTGCGCCGTCGAGGTGCACATGTAGCGCGCCCGGGACGTCCCTGGACGCTTTGCTTCGAGGACCGCGTGCTGCTGGTCACTGCGTACTGGCGGACCAACCTGACGATGCGGCAGCTCGCGCTCTTGTTCGGCGCTTCGAAGTCCACGGTCGACCGCGTAGTCGATGACCTGGGGCCGCGTCTGGCATTGATCCAGCGGCAACGCTTCCGCAAGGGCACGGTTCTCATCGTGGATGGCACGCTCGTGCCCACTCGCGATCACACCCTCGCCCAGCGATCCAAGAACTACCGCTACTCCACGAACCACCAGGTGGTCATCGATGCGGACACCCGACGGGTCGTAGTCGTCGGCCGGCCGCTGCCCGGAAACCGCAACGACTGCAAGGCCTGGGAGGAGTCCGGCGCCAAGGCCGCCGTCGGTGGCACAGCCACGATTGCCGATGGCGGCTATCCAGGGACCGGTCTCGTAATTCCCCACCGCCGCGAGCGCGGGCAGGCCGAACTCACGCCCTGGAAGGAAGAGCACAACAGGTCTCACAGACAGGTCCGAGCGCGCGTCGAGCACGTCTGCGCCCGTATGAAGACGTGGAAGATTCTCCGTGACTGCCGCCTCAGAGGCGCCGGCGTCCACCACGCCATGCTGGGCATCGCCCAGCTGCAGAATCTTGCCCTGACCCAGTGACCACGAGGGTCAACCCAGCTCAGCCGCGTCAGAGCCACCAGGCTTCGGGGGCCTCTGGTGACCGCACTCCAGCCGGGTTCCGTTGGCGTCAGTCACTGTGTACTCCAGGACAATCTTGGTCGGATCGCCGTCCTCATAAGGCCACACCGTGATGCCTCCCTCCCAGATAAGGGTGGAGAACCAGACATCGATCCCCTCGGCTTCAGGCGCGACCGTGAAGACCTCCCCGGGCTTCAGATAGAAGTCCTCACCGTACGGCTCGATGAAGATACAGAGATCGCCATTGCCTGCGTTCTCCACAGGCAGCCTGCTACGTCCCACTCGTCCCCCCAAGACCGCCGATGCGCCGCTCCACAGTATCCGCCTGCACCGGCCTGGCCGGGCTCAAGCAGCCCTGTTCCAAGTCCGTTGCGGGACAGCCCTTAACGAGTTGGTGCGTGATAGCGGGTGAGGCGTCGTGTCTGGCAGGTGGCATGATCCGGCTGTGGCGATCATGGTCAATCAGGCGGTGCTGGCGCATCAGCTGTTCACGGGGATCTCTCCG
>NZ_JBIVUF010000055.1:0-5345 GCF_044757085.1 Streptomyces sp. NPDC091376
AGGAGAGCGACCGGTGAACGCGACGTACGCGTTCATCGAGGCGGAGAAGACCACCCACGGCGTCGCTTTCCTGTGCCGACTGCTCAAGGTGGCCCGCTCCTCCTTCTACGCCTGGCTCGCCGCGGCCGAGACCCGCTCGGCCCGCAAGGCCGCCGACGAGGCCTTGGCCCACGAGATCACCGTCATCCACGTCGGCTCCCGCCACCCCTACGGGGTCCCGCGCATCCATGCCGAGCTGCGGCACCTGGGGCGACGCGTGAACCGCAAGCGGGTCGCCCGCCTGATGCGCGAGCACGGCATCCAGGGAGCCACCGCCACAGGCGACGGTCGCTGACCCGGCCGGACAAGAAGGCGAAGCCGGCCCCCGACCTGATCGGCCGAGACTTCCACGCCGAGACCCCCGGCACGAAGCTGGTCGGCGACATCACCGCCCTGCCCACCGGCGAGGGCTGGCTCTACCTCGCCTGCTGGCTGGACCTGGCCACCCGCGAGGTCGTCGGCTACTCGATGGCCGGCAACCACCGCGCCGAGCTCGTCGTCGACGCGCTGAAGATGGCCGCCGGACGCGGTCGTCTCCAGCCCGGCTGCATAGCGCATTCGGACCGCGGCAGCGAATACACCAGCAGCCACATCCGCCGCCACATAGGCGAGTTGGACCTCCGGCAAAGTTGCGGACGCACCGGATCTTGCTTCGACAATGCCGCCGCGGAGAGTTTCTGGGCCTTGCTCAAAGAAGAGATCGGCACCCGCGTCTGGCCCGACCGGGCCACCGCCCGCGCCGAGGTTTTCGACTGCATCGAGACGTTCTACAACCGCCGCCGACTGCGCAAGCACAAGGTCTTCGGCTACCTCACCCCGGCCGAGACCCGACAGCGGCACCAACACAACCTCGCGGCATAAACATCGAGTGTCCAAGATCACGGGGAAGCTTCACCAACTCCATTAGGTAAGTATCACGGATGTAGCCGCACCAAAACGAGAGCACCCTCAGGGATCAGAGAATCTGGTGGCTCGCGGTCTTGCGTCAGGCGAGAGTCGGCATGCGAGATTGCACTGTCCTGCATCACCCCCCTGTTTTAAGTATCTACAACAGTGCGACATTTGCTCAGTTGACGCTCCCAGCAGGATCCGGTGTTCCCATGCGATGGACGGCTAACGAACTCGGACTACGCCTCGTCGTGTGAAGGGCCGCCGACCGTCTGGCCGGTAGCCGGATAGCCAGACTCTCAGGAGCGGATTCGCTCAAAGACCGCACATCACCCGGCGCTCCTCCCAGGCGCCGGTTTCCTGCGCCATCGAGGTAGCCACTGTGTCACTCGACTCCATCACCAATTCCGTCGACAAGGCTGTCAGCGGGTTCTTCGAGCCCATCGCCGCCTGGCTCGGAGAGATCGTCTTCTTCTCCGTTCGCGTCGGCGGAGCGGACCTGCCCCTCATCGTCGCCTGGCTCGTCATCGCGGGCCTGGTGTTCAGCGGCTGGTTCGGCCTGGTACAGATACGCAAGTTCCGCCTCGCGGTAGACGTGGTGCGCGGGAAGTACGACGAGAAGGGGTCGGCCGGTGAGGTCAATCACTTCCAGGCCCTGACCGCCGCTGTCTCCGGCACGGTCGGTCTCGGCAACATCGCAGGTGTCGCCGTCGCCGTGTCCATCGGCGGTCCCGGCGCGACGTTCTGGATGATCCTCTGCGGCCTGCTGGGTATGGCCACCAAGTTCGTCGAGGTCACCCTGGGAGTGAAGTACCGCGAGGTGCACGCCGACGGCACCGTCTCCGGCGGCCCGATGCACTACCTCCCCAAGGGCCTCGCCGACCGCTTCGGCAAGAACGGCAAGACCCTCGGCAAGGTCCTCGCCGTCCTCGCCTCCTTCATGGTCCTGTTCTTCGGCCTCTTCGGCGGCAACCTCTTCCAGGTCAACCAGAGCTACGCCCAGCTGGTGTCCGTCACCGGTGGCGAGGACGGCGCGCTCGGCTCCTCCGCCGGCGCCCTGTTCTTCGGCATCCTGATCGCCGCGCTCGTCGGCATCGTGCTGCTCGGCGGAATCCGCTCCATCGCCAACGTCACCAGCAAGCTGGTCCCGGCCATGGCGGGCATCTACATCGCCGCCTGCCTGGTCGTCATCCTCGTGAACGTCAGCGCCGTCCCCGACGCCGTCGCCTCGATCATCGAGGGCGCCTTCGCCCCCGAGGGCGTCGCCGGTGGTGTCCTCGGCGCACTGATCATCGGCTTCAAGCGTGCCGCCTTCTCCAACGAGGCCGGCCTCGGCTCCGCCCCGATCGCCCACTCCGCGGTGAAGACCAAGCACCCCGCCAGCGAGGGCCTGGTCGCCCTGCTGGAACCCTTCATCGACACCGTGGTCATCTGCACCATGACGGCCCTGACCATCGTGATCGCCAACCCCGCGAGCTGGGCCGAGGCGCGCGCGGGCGAGTCCATCGGTGGCGTCACCATCACCTCCGACGCCTTCGGCACAGTGCTGCCCTGGTTCCCCTACATCCTCACCGTCGCGGTGATGCTGTTCGCCATCTCGACGGTGCTGACCTGGGGCTACTACTGCCTGAAGGCCTGGACGCACCTCTTCGGCCGCAGCAGGGCCAGCGAGATCACCTTCAAGGTGCTCTACACACTGTTCGCCGTCGCGGGTTCCCTGCTCACGCTGCAGACCCTCATCGACATGGCCGACGCCGTGCTCTTCATGCTGGCCGTCATCAACATCATCGGCCTCTACCTCCTCGCCCCGGTCGTCAAGCGCGAACTGAACTCCTTCCTGGAGTTCGTCCGCGCCCGCAAGGCCGGCGAGACGAACGACGTCGACGACGACCAGGAGCCGGTGAAGACCACCGTCTGACCGCCCCCGCGGCCCGGCTCCTGAGGGGGCCCGCATACGCCCGCGCCTTGCGTATGCGGGCCCCCTCGCCCCATTCCCGCAGATGAAGCGCAGTCTGGTGACAGCCCCTCGATCTGGTTAGGGTGTTAAGAACGCGTCAAAGCGACGCGGGGTGTGCCGGGAAGTCTGGTCGGCGTCAAGGGCGCAGCGTGCCCGCTCCATCGACGGCCCGGAGGCCCCTCCCCATGTCAGACACCCCACGTCAGCGCACCACGTTCCTCGGTCTGCTCCCTCTGCCCGAGCGCAACGCTGTGGCCGACGCGCTGCGCACCGAGACCATCGGCGGTCTGGTGCTGCTCGCCGCGGCAATCGTGGCGCTCATCTGGGCGAACACCCCGTGGAGCGGTGTCTACGAGCAGATACGCGACTTCCACTTCGGGATTCCCGCACTCGGCCTCGACCTCTCGATCGGCCACTGGACCGCTGACGGACTGCTCGCCGTCTTCTTCCTGGTCGCCGGCATCGAGCTCAAGCGAGAGCTGGTCGTCGGCGAACTGCGTACGCCCGCCACGGCCGCACTGCCGGTCATCGCCGCGATCTGCGGGATGGTGGTACCCGCCGCCTTGTACGCGGCCACCGCCACAGCCGGCGGGGGCTCGCCGGCCGGCTGGGCCGTGCCGATGGCCACCGACATCGCCTTCGCGCTCGCTGTCCTGGCCGTCCTGAGCACCCATCTCCCGGCCGCCTTGCGGGCCTTCCTCCTCACCCTCGCCGTCGTCGACGACCTCGGCGCGATCCTGATCATCGCGATCTTCTTCACCAGTGAGCTGAACTTCTGGGCGCTGGGCGGCGCCTTCGCCGGACTGGTCCTCTTCTACGTCCTCCAGCGGTTCCGCGTGCGAGGCTGGTGGTGGTACGCACCCCTCGGCATCGCCATCTGGGCACTGATGTACAACGGCGGAGTCCACGCGACCGTCGCCGGCGTGGCCATGGGCCTGATCCTGCGAACCACCCGCGACAAGGGCGAGGACGCCACACCCGCCGAGAAGACCGCGCACCTGCTGCGCCCGGTGTCGGCGGGAGTGGCAGTACCGCTGTTCGCCCTCTTCGCCGCAGGCGTGACCGTGTCCGGAACGGCACTGGGCGAGGTGTTCACCAGCCCCGAGTCGCTCGGCGTCGTCCTCGGCCTCGTCGTCGGCAAGACGATCGGCATCTTCGCCGGCACGTACCTGGCGGCACGTTTCACCCGCGCCCGTCTCAACCCGGACCTGGAATGGGCGGACGTCTTCTCCCTCGCGGTCCTGGCCGGTATCGGCTTCACCGTCGCCCTGCTCATCGGCGAACTCGCCTTCCCTGATCCCGCCGACGCGGAACGCATCAAGGCCGCGGTGCTCGTCGGATCCCTGATCGCGGTGGGGCTGGCGGCTGTGCTGATCAAACGCCGCAACGCTGTCTACCGCCGCCTCTACGAGGAAGAGACGCGCGACGACGACGCCGACGGCATCCCCGACATCTACCAGCAGGCCGGCGCCGTGCGCGGCAGTGCCGGATCCGACAGGTAAGGAGACGCCTCATGCGCGCTCAGGACCTGGCAAAGCCCTATCCCTTCGTCACTGCGGACGACGACCCGTCCGTCGAGCCGGGCGGCGGTGGGGTCTGTCCAGTAAACGGCCCTGTCTCACTTTCGGTGGTGACGGAGAGTCGTGAGCGTCGTTGACCCTCGCGTGAAGGATGTCAACGAGCTCGTGCAGACGGTGTTCTCGGGCCTGTCCCCGCTGGTCATCGAGGATGTGGTCGACGAAGGCGAGCGGATCGTGGTGCGGGCACGGACTCCGCGGGACACTGCGGTCTGCCCAGTGTGCGGGGCCTCGTCGGAACGCGTGCATGGCTATCACTGGCGGACGGTGGCCGACGTGCCGGTCGATGAACGACGGGTGGTGGTCCGCGTGCGGGTGCAGCGCCTGGTGTGTCCCACGCGCGGCTGCCGCCACACCTTCCGCGAGCAGGTGCCCGGAGTGCTGGACCGATATCAGCGGCGAACCATCCGCCTGACCAGGCAAGTCAAGGCCGTGGTCAAGGAGTTAGCGGGCCGGGCCGGGACGCGTTTGCTGGCGATACTCGCGGTGAGCCTGTCGCGTCACACGGCTCTGCGCACGCTGCTGCGGATCCCGCTGCCCGTCGGGCGGGTGCCCCGTGTGATCGGCGTCGACGACTTCGCTCTGCGCCGGCGTCACCGCTACGCCACCGTGATCATCAACGCCGAGACCCATGAGCGGATCGACGTGCTGCCCGACCGCACGGCCGACACGCTCGAGACGTGGCTGCGTGAGCATCCGGGTGTCGAGGTCGTGTGCCGCGACGGCTCCGCCACCTACGCCGAGGCCATCCGCCGCGCCCTGCCTGACGCGGTCCAAGTCGCTGACCGGTGGCATGTATGGCACAACCTGCGCGAAGCCGCCCTGAGCGAGGTCAAAGCGCACAGCACCTGCTGGGCCGCCGTACTGGACGCACCCATCTATGA
>NZ_JBIVUF010000056.1:0-5248 GCF_044757085.1 Streptomyces sp. NPDC091376
CGGATCAACGTGCTCTTCGCGATGCTCCGCGACGGCACCTTCTACGAACCCAGAACCCCACGCCTCGCTTGACGAAAGACATAGAGGCACCCCCCGGTCAGCCGGGCATGGAACTCGCTGAGCACGGAGAAGGCGAACCCGGTATCGGCCAGCTCCAGCGACAGGGCGTACTTCCAGTCCAGAGGCGAGCGGACCGCATGCGCGGCCTGCCGGCCGGTCAGCCCCTCCGCGAACTGCGATACCGACACCAGCGCCAGCTGTGCCGGTCGCGCCGCCGGGCGCCGCCGCACCGGGAACAGCTCCTGGAACTCGGCGTCGGCGAAGACCGGCCCGAGCGCGTCCCGACCCGCATCACCAGACAGTCTTGGGGAAACCGCTCGGTCTCCTCCCGGGACCTCAGCTGCTATGCCGTTCCCAGTCCTGGTCTGCGATGTCTGTCACGGCCTTCACGCCCTGTCTCAGCCCTCCTCGTCACCCCTTCGAACAGTCGCGTACAGAGGGGCCACACGGGCGGGTGTGGTGGCGCTTGGTCGTGGCGAGTGGGAGTTCTTACCCGCGTTCGGCGCCGCCATCGGCCGGTGAGTGAGGGCGGGCATCGGCTCTGGGCCTGAGGTCGGGGATCTCGAGGAGCAGGATGTGTGCCTGGCCTTCGGTTGCCGTGGCTGTAGCGAGCGGGTCTTGGTGCCCGTCCCGCAAGGGCTCCTCACTTGGCGTAGCGCATGATTCGTCAGGCCGATGGGGGGAGTTCGGTGGTGAGTCGTGGGTTGCCGATGGGTGAGCCGCGCCAGATGCGGATGCGGAGAGGTTTGGTGCGGGTGGCGCCGGAGAGCTCGGTCATGATGCGGGCGGCGACTTGTTCAGCGGTCTCGCTGGTGTTCCATGTGCCGGACCAGCGGATGCCTGGTGCGAGTTCTTTGAGTTCCTGCCATCTACCGTTGCCTGTGAGTTCTTCGACCCGCCAGGCGGCTTCCCACTTGTTGTCGCGCAGGATGCGGTACACATACGACTCGGTCAGGTCCAGTTGGTGTGCCATGGTCTTCGGTGTCCGGCCGCCGACGTGCTCGTCAACGATCAGGTTGGTGAGTTCAGATTGCAGCCGCTTTGCTTCCTGCCGGATGCGGATCGCCTCGTCATACAGCAACGGGTTCACGTCTTCACCTTCCTGTTTGCAGCGCTCTGCCCGGGCTGGCCGATGCCTGGCGCTTGCGCCTCACTGCGCTGTGTGCTCGCTCTGACCGGCCGGGCCCTCACTGTACTGGATACTGTACTGAGTACACAAAGTTGTGAGGTGCGGGCCGGCGTCGCTCCTTTAGAGGCACGGACCTGGCGGCAGTGCTGGAACAGTTCAGGCGTCTGCTGGCGCGGGTTCAGAGTCGGTCTCCGCGCGGCGTGCTCCAGTGCGCCTGCTCTGCTTCTCCGTGTGATGGTGCTGGCGGGCTTGAAGACGGTACGGCGGTGCTGCGGTACCGCCTGACAGATGAGTACTGCTACTCAGTTAGAGCGCTTCTCTGGTGGTTACGCTCCAGGCATCACACACTAGGGGTACTCGATATGGTATTTGCATCGAAAGAGTATGCGCGGCCGTCAGTTCTCTTCCGGCTGGCTATAGCCAACTGTGCGTCACTTGCCTACCTTGCCGCCGTTGCGGCGGTAGCGCTGTTCGTGACCGTGGACACCTTCTTTGTAGCTCACGAAGACGCCTCACTCGCCGCTTTCCTCCTCTTCATGATGGCAGCACCGACGTTCTTCGTTTTCCTCTCAGCAGGCTCGGTGCTTGGAGTGGAACTGGCGGACAGCGCCTGGATTTACCCCGCGCTGGTCCTCTCGGTCCTGTTCCAGTCACTACTCCTCGGGCTGCTCGCACGGTACTTGGGTTCCCGGCAGCATACGGGCCAGGGTCCGGGGGCCCGGTCGTAGCCTGTCAGCCGCCCGGGTGTGCCGGAAGCGTGCATGAGGGGGAGGGCCTCTCACGCACGCCCTGCAGCACGGTGTCAGGAGCCTGACGGCTGCCTGTGCCATGTGCGCGCGGGCGCACAGCATGGGGCTGTTACTGCCGGCAGCAAGCAGCCCTCTCCGTGCTTGCTGCGGGCGCCGGCTCCATATGCCGTTGCGGCGCGCCTATCCTCGCGGTCTCCGGGGCCTGGAGGATGTCCCGGACGCCGGGCGGCCGCGGCTGCTCAGGTTGCTGGTCCGGGACAGGCGCTGCTGAACGGCGCCCCGCCGGATTGGCCGGTGGTGCATCGGCTGCTCCGGCGGCAGGTACTGCTTGCGTGCCCTTTGCCCTTGTCGCTGCGCCGCGGTGATGTTGCTGGAGGGGAAGTGCCGTCTGCGGCGGCGGAGCCGCGGTTTCCCGTACAGCCGCGCGTGCCCTGCGCCCTGGGGGCAGCGTCACGGCATGGCCGGAGGAGGCTTGCGGCGGAAGGATTTGTCGGCTGCGGCCGGGCCTCCCGCCTGCAACATCGTTGCCACACGCGTTCTGCGGAGAGGCACGGATCCGGTTGTGACGGCAAGCCGTGCCTCTCGAGGTGAATTCTGTCCTGACCGGGGCCGGGATCAGTGAGCAGTACGTACCCATCCTTGGATGGCAGGCGGTGGCATGGCATGCAGGCGGCGGGTGGCGTGCGCGGCATCAGGATTAGGCATCGAGTACTCATACATGTCCAGGTTTGCCGGGCATAGCCTGCCGCGTAGGTCCGCTCTCGGCAGCCAGCACGTGCAACTTGCCGCGGCATGACGGCGGCTGCCGTAGTCATCAACAGGGAGCCCCCTGACCTGTATCTGCGTGGGAGGAACCGTGAAGCCATGCCCGGCGGTCGACCCGGCTAACTGCCCGTGTAAATGCTGGGGGCAAGACTTGGCTCCTGTGTTCCTCGATGTGGTTGAACGCAACTGGACGGTTCCAGAGGAGCGCTCGCTCCGGCGGATGTGGATGAACCGGAGCTGGCGGACGAGGTATTTCCCCCGCCAGTCACGGGGCTTCGGGGCTCAGTGAACCCTTTTCATCCTTGATAGGTGCAGGTCAGCAGTGTGTGGATGGCCTTGATGATCCTGCTGAGGCGGTTAGTTGAGTGGGCTCGGCGCGTCATGCGCCAGGACTTCAGCTGCGCGAAGGCGCGCTCACCGGGGAGCCCGCAGGCGGTCGTGATCGCGGTTGAACTGTTGGTAGTGCTCGGGTTGTTCGCGGTGGTGGCAATAAGGGGTGCGGACGGTGGCGCCGGCACCCTGGTATGCGCGGTCGGCCAGGACGAGGATCTCCCTGGTCAGACAAGCCTGGATGATGCCGTGGGGGCGGGCGGCGGTCAGATCGTGGGTTCGGCCGGGCAAAGTCCTCGAGGGCCAGAGTGGGTGTGCCGTCCGGGCGGGTATGACCTGCACGTTCATCCCGTGGCGGCGGTGCTTCATCGAGTAGCGCGGCTCGTCCGCGGCGATGAGGTCGATAGGGAGGAGAGTGCCGTCAACGATGACGAAGTCGCCTTCACCCAGTCCGACGAGGGCTTCGCGTAGGCCCGGCGCCCAGGACGCGATGACGCCGAGGATCTCGTCCACGTAGCGCCACGCGGTCGCCTCCGATACCCCGAACCGCCGACGTGAAGAGGTTCAGTGGCCGGATACGCGAGCCGTCCGATTTCTGCCTGCGCTGAGGCCGCAGTAGCTGGTCATCGATCGCCTGCCGCCACGCTGCGGCCCAGCCTTCATCGGCAATGCGGGAGGGCCTGGCCGCATGCGCGAAGGCGCGAGACAGGATCCGCACATTTTACTCACGCCATCACTGGATCCCTCTCTTAAGCTCGGCGACGGCACAGGCGCCTTGCGCATAACATCCCCTGACTCTCTGGAATGCATCGTGAAAAGAATGAGGTCGAGAATTCTTTCGGCGACGATAGCTGTCAGCGCCGCTTCCGCGTGTATGATTGCGCCCACTGCAGCCGCCGACTCGATTGATGAATACTATCCCCACCAAACCTGCTATTGGGGCTGGTACGACAAGGAAGACCACGGCTCTCGATACCCTGAATGTCTCTGGATGAATGTCCCTTCGCACGATGCGATCAAAACCCCACTCTCCTACCCGTACAATGTAAACATAACCCCCGTCCCAAAGGCAACTATCACTTCGATCTGGGTCAGTAATAACGCCGGCGCAGGTACCCGCGACGCCTTTGCTAATGGTTGGTATGGCGCCTCGTGGTCGAGTGCGACTCGAACCGATGGCGGGAAGAACTTCTTTTACGCCAAAATGGGGGGTCCAACGGACATCGGCCTCCCCCTCCCCCCGGAAGTTACTTGGAATTACAACACTGTTGACTTCCACCTGCGGGATGGATCCTGTCAGGCCGGAGTTCAATTCTCCAAGCAGAGAGACACATTCGTTGATACAGGGATCAAGGGGAGCGTGACCGTTGATCACCTTGACGAACAGGGACGCGAGCGCGGAAAATGGGTGCAGGTAAGGACGGATAGGCCGATCCCAGTGAATACGTGGATCAAGGTGACGTGTAAGCAGTCCGGGACCCCCATGATTATGGATACCTTTACAGTGAGCCAAGACGCGCGATGGGTCGAGAACGTAGACTAATGGCGCGTTAACCTGCACATTTCACTTTGCGACCGTATGTGGATGTTAAACGGAATACGAAGTGTCCTCTGAGCCGCAATGATGATGAGGCCTACTGGATGCGGCGGACGAGTGGTTTGCGCACCGTTTCAGCCGGTCCGGGCCGCGTGAGTCGGCGCTAGCTTATGTACGGGGACTGATTGCCCCGTCATCGGAGAATTTAGCAGACTATCCAAAGGTAACCTTCCCAAATTCCTTCGGCTCGAGGACGGCCCCTCTCTCCGCCACCTCTCCCAAGAGATTTCCAAACCCGTCGCTGTCGTAAGCATGAAGCACTTGCCTGTACAGGGGGACTTCAACTTCCATCTCCTGCTTGAAATATGCTTTCGCATTAGGGTCGGTTACATCGCGGATATTCCACCTAGTCCTATCGCGAGGGAAGTCCGAGAACTTGCCCTCGATGGCATCGGGGTCCACCGGCCGGGCGCATGCGGTGCCAGTACCCCAGTTCGGAGGGAGAGTCTCCAGTTCAATATTCGCAGCAATTCCATCCGCGTCGATAGTCCACTGGCACGCACCTCCGGGTCCGGGGCGCTTAAGACGTCGTTTCTTATGGCGTGATCGCTCGTTGATCCGTGCATGACGGATCTGGTTGAACGGCTGGTGCCGGACGAGTTGTGGGTGCTGTTCCGG
>NZ_JBIVUF010000057.1:0-3206 GCF_044757085.1 Streptomyces sp. NPDC091376
ACACAGTGGACGCGAGCAACTGAGGACAAGCCCTCGGCCTATTAGTACCGGTCAACTCCACCCATTACTGGGCTTCCATATCCGGCCTATCAACCCAGTCGTCTACTGGGAGCCTTACCCTCTCTAGGAGGTGGGAGTCCTCATCTCGAAGCAGGCTTCCCGCTTAGATGCTTTCAGCGGTTATCCCTCCCGAACGTAGCCAACCAGCCATGCCCTTGGCAGGACAACTGGCACACCAGAGGTTCGTCCGTCCCGGTCCTCTCGTACTAGGGACAGCCCTTCTCAAGACTCCTACGCGCACAGCGGATAGGGACCGAACTGTCTCACGACGTTCTAAACCCAGCTCGCGTACCGCTTTAATGGGCGAACAGCCCAACCCTTGGGACCGACTCCAGCCCCAGGATGCGACGAGCCGACATCGAGGTGCCAAACCATCCCGTCGATATGGACTCTTGGGGAAGATCAGCCTGTTATCCCCGGGGTACCTTTTATCCGTTGAGCGACGGCGCTTCCACAAGCCACCGCCGGATCACTAGTCCCGACTTTCGTCCCTGCTCGACCCGTCGGTCTCACAGTCAAGCTCCCTTGTGCACTTACACTCAACACCTGATTACCAACCAGGCTGAGGGAACCTTTGGGCGCCTCCGTTACCCTTTAGGAGGCAACCGCCCCAGTTAAACTACCCATCAGACACTGTCCCTGATCCGGATCACGGACCCAGGTTAGACATCCAGCACGACCAGAGTGGTATTTCAACGACGACTCCACAACCACTGGCGTGGCCGCTTCACAGTCTCCCACCTATCCTACACAAGCCGAACCGAACACCAATATCAAACTGTAGTAAAGGTCCCGGGGTCTTTCCGTCCTGCTGCGCGAAACGAGCATCTTTACTCGTAGTGCAATTTCACCGGGCCTATGGTTGAGACAGTCGAGAAGTCGTTACGCCATTCGTGCAGGTCGGAACTTACCCGACAAGGAATTTCGCTACCTTAGGATGGTTATAGTTACCACCGCCGTTTACTGGCGCTTAAGTTCTCAGCTTCGCCCCACCGAAATGGAGCTAACCGGTCCCCTTAACGTTCCAGCACCGGGCAGGCGTCAGTCCGTATACATCGCCTTACGGCTTCGCACGGACCTGTGTTTTTAGTAAACAGTCGCTTCTCGCTGGTCTCTGCGGCCACCCCCAGCTCACACTGTAAAAGTGATCACCGGATGTGGCCCCCCTTCTCCCGAAGTTACGGGGGCATTTTGCCGAGTTCCTTAACCATAGTTCACCCGAACGCCTCGGTATTCTCTACCTGACCACCTGAGTCGGTTTAGGGTACGGGCCGCCATGAAACTCGCTAGAGGCTTTTCTCGACAGCATAGGATCATCCACTTCACCACAATCGGCTCGGCATCAGGTCTCAGACTATATGCACGACGGATTTGCCTACCGTGCGTCCTACACCCTTACCCCGGGACAACCACCGCCCGGGCTGGACTACCTTCCTGCGTCACCCCATCACTTACCTACTACAGATCTGGACCGGCGGCTCCACCACTCCCCCTCACTCCGAAGAGATCAGGGGCGGCTTCACGGCCTTAGCATCGTCTGATTCGATATTGGGCGTTTCAAAGCGGGTACCGGAATATCAACCGGTTGTCCATCGACTACGCCTGTCGGCCTCGCCTTAGGTCCCGACTTACCCTGGGCAGATCAGCTTGACCCAGGAACCCTTAGTCAATCGGCGCACACGTTTCCCACGTGTGTATCGCTACTCATGCCTGCATTCTCACTCGTGAACCGTCCACAACTCGCTTCCGCGGCTGCTTCACCCGGCACACGACGCTCCCCTACCCATCACGATCCCCGTTGGGGGTACATATCGCAATGACACGACTTCGGCGGTACGCTTGAGCCCCGCTACATTGTCGGCGCGGAATCACTTGACCAGTGAGCTATTACGCACTCTTTCAAGGGTGGCTGCTTCTAAGCCAACCTCCTGGTTGTCTCTGCGACTCCACATCCTTTCCCACTTAGCGTACGCTTAGGGGCCTTAGTCGATGCTCTGGGCTGTTTCCCTCTCGACCATGGAGCTTATCCCCCACAGTCTCACTGCCGCGCTCTCACTTACCGGCATTCGGAGTTTGGCTAAGGTCAGTAACCCGGTAGGGCCCATCGCCTATCCAGTGCTCTACCTCCGGCAAGAAACACACGACGCTGCACCTAAATGCATTTCGGGGAGAACCAGCTATCACGGAGTTTGATTGGCCTTTCACCCCTAACCACAGGTCATCCCCCAGGTTTTCAACCCTGGTGGGTTCGGTCCTCCACGAAGTCTTACCTCCGCTTCAACCTGCCCATGGCTAGATCACTCCGCTTCGGGTCTAGAGCGTGCAACTCAAACGCCCTGTTCGGACTCGCTTTCGCTACGGCTTCCCCACACGGGTTAACCTCGCTACACACCGCTAACTCGCAGGCTCATTCTTCAAAAGGCACGCAGTCACGACGCACCGAGCAAGCTCGATGCGCGACGCTCCCACGGCTTGTAGGCACACGGTTTCAGGTACTATTTCACTCCGCTCCCGCGGTACTTTTCACCATTCCCTCACGGTACTATCCGCTATCGGTCACCAGGGAATATTTAGGCTTAGCGGGTGGTCCCGCCAGATTCACACGGGATTTCTCGGGCCCCGTGCTACTTGGGAATAACTCAAACGAGCCGCTGATGTTTCAGCTACGGGGGTCTTACCCTCTACGCCGGACCTTTCGCATGTCCTTCGCCTACATCAACGGTTTCTGACTCGTCTCATCGCCGGCAGACGATGAAAGAGATATCCCACAACCCCGCATGCGCAACCCCTGCCGGGTCTCACACACATACGGTTTGGCCTCATCCGGTTTCGCTCGCCACTACTCCCGGAATCACGGTTGTTTTCTCTTCCTGAGGGTACTGAGATGTTTCACTTCCCCTCGTTCCCTCCACACTGCCTATGTGTTCAGCAGCGGGTGACAGCCCATGACGACTGCCGGGTTTCCCCATTCGGAAACCCCCGGATCAAAGCCTGGTTGACGGCTCCCCGGGGACTATCGTGGCCTCCCACGTCCTTCATCGGTTCCTGGTGCCAAGGCATCCACCGTGCGCCCTTAAAAACTTGGCCACAGATGCTCGCGTCCACTGTGCAGTTCTCAAGCAACGACCAGCCACCCACCACCCCGC
>NZ_JBIVUF010000058.1:0-4878 GCF_044757085.1 Streptomyces sp. NPDC091376
GAATCCTCCGGAAGGCACGGATCAGTCCCAACCGCCTCACGTCAATCGCCAAAGCCCTCCTCACCCCGGAGACTCACCGCTGAAAATGCTCAGTGATCACGCCACCTGCAAGCTGGGCAGTGGATCTGTGTGATTTGGCAAACGTGCGGCAACTTCAAGTACGCCTGATGCCCATGGTGTGCATCAGGCGGACGTCAGGAGTTGGTGTGCGAGGCTGGCCTGTTGCAGCACAGCCGGCGGCTCGAGCGGTCGGTGCAGTTCGTTGTTGCCTGCCGAGACCAACGGCCCCTCTGATGGCGTACAACGGGGCCGGTCGCACTGGTCGTACTAGTGCATCCTTGCGCCAAGCGGACCGGCAGGTCTTCGGACAGTCGCTTTCGGGGCCCCGTTGGAACTCGGCGAGCCTTCGGCCAGGCCGCCAGAGCGGCCACTAGGGTCACAGATCCGACACCGGCTCAGCCGTCCGCCTCGGACGACTGATCTACTACAGCGGTGGGCCCGTGAAACCAACAGTCTGTCTGAACATGATCGTGAAGAATGAGGCTCCGACCATCCGGAAGTGCCTCGATTCGGTACGTCCCCTGATCGACACCTGGGTGATCGTGGATACCGGCTCCACGGACGGCACTCAGGATGCCGTCCGGGACTGCTTCAGCGATCTGCCCGGGGTCCTGCACGAGCGACCGTGGAGGGGATTCGACGGCAGCCGTACCGAGGCAATCGAACTCGCTCGCTCCCACGCTGACTACCTCCTGTTCATCGATGCGGATGACGAACTACAGGTGCGGCCCGAGTTCCTGATGTCGGACCTGAGTCTCGACGCCTATCAGATCGCCTTGCACGACGGGCCGATCATCCACTGGCGGCGTGCGCTGGTCTCTACCCGGCTGCCTTGGCACTACGTCGGAGTCCTCCACGAGTACATTGAGTGCGGCATGCAGTGCAGCCTCGGAAAGCTTGAAGGGGTCAACATCCTGACCGTCGGTGGTGGTGCCCGCCTCCGCGAAGGCGGCCCGCGGAAGAAGTACCTGCGGGACGCGGAGATCCTCGAGCAAGGGCTGGCCAAGGAACCCGGGAATGCTCGGTACGCATTCTACTTGGCCCAGAGTTGGCGCGACGCGGGAGAGCCGGAGAAGTCTCTCGCTGCATACGACCACCGGGCCGGCATGGCCGGCTTCACGGAGGAGACCTACCTCGCCCAGGTCTACGCCGCACGGCTCGCTGCGAGCCTTGGGCGGCCGCTGGCCGAAGTAATCGACCGCTACCTCCGTGCCCACGAGAGTCGGCCCTCGCGCGCCGAGGCGATCGGCGATCTAGCGCGCATCTGCCGCCTCGAGAAGCGCTGGCCCCTGGCGTACATGTTCGCCAAAGAAGCGGTGCGCATCCCGTACCCGAAGGATGCCCTATTCGTAGAGTTCTCGTGGCACGAATGGCGCGCGCTCGACGAACTCGCTGTGTCTGCCTATTGGGTCGGCGCCTACCAGGAGTCCCAGCAGTGCTGCGAACGCCTCCTCATCGAAGGCGAACTCCCCGACGACCAGCGCGAACGGGTCACCAAGAACCTGGAGTTCGCCCGGCGCAAGCTGGACGCGAAGTGCCAATCGGCAGCCTGAGGTGAGGATGGGAATGCAATGACCGTCACCGCCCCCACCGCCTCACCCGTACTCGCACTGGTGCAGCCAGACCGGCATACCCATGTCATCGACATCGGCGCCAACCCGATCGACGGGGAGGCGCCATACCACGACATGCTGCGAGCCGGCCTGTGCCGGGTGACCGGGTTCGAGCCTCAGCCCGATGCCCTGGCTGAGCTGCAGCGTCGTAAGGGCCCGCATGAGACCTATCTGCCCGACTCTATCGGTGACGGCGCCCCCCATACTCTCCGGGTCACCGCCACCTCCGGCATGACCAGCCTGTACCGACCCGATCCGAACAGGCTCAGGCTCTTCAACGGATTCACCGAGTGGGGCCGAGTCCGCGAGGAGGTCCCGGTTGACACCCGGAAGCTGGACGACGTCGATGAGGTCAGCGCCTTCGACCTTCTGAAGGTCGACATTCAAGGCGCTGAACTAATGGTGTTCCAGGGCGGTCGGCAGAAACTGGCCGAGGCAGTGGCAGTCCATACCGAGGTCTCCTTCGTTCCGCTGTACGAGGACCAGCCCACGTTCGGCGACGTGGATCAGCAGCTCCGCCGCCAGGGCTTCATCCCGCATGCCTTTGCTGCCATCAAACGCTGGGCGATCGCTCCCGTCGTCTTTGAGGGGGACTTCCGCCGCGCCCGGAACCAGCTCCTCGAAGCTGACGTCGTGTACGTACGCGACTTCGGGCACCCTGAGTCCATGACCGACGAGCAACTCAAACAGCTGGCACTGATCGCCCATCATGTGTACGGCTCGAGTGATCTTACTTACCACTGCCTCAGCGTTCTGCTCACCCGGAAAGCAGCAGCCCTCGACGCGCCAAACCGCTACCTCACCGCTCTGCGCTGACCGCGGTCGCCTACGGTCCGGCGCCGCTGGGCCAGGTGACTCCTTGGATGCCGACGCATCGAGCAGACCTGCAGCAGCCGCCTTGAGCGTGATCCGGCCATCTAGTCTTCTGAGTCAGGAATTCTGTTCAGATATGAGGGGAGGCGTTCGAGGATCTCGTCGGCGGTCTTGGTCCAGACGTAGGGCTGCGGATCGCTGTTCCAGGCTGCGATCCAGGTGCGGATGTCCTTCTCCAGGGCTTGGACGGATCTGTGGACTCCTCGCCGTATCTGCTTGTTGGTGAGTTCGGCGAACCATCGCTCGACGAGGTTCAGCCAGGACGAACCGGTCGGTGTGAAGTGCAGGTGAAAGCGCGGGTGAGCCAGCAGCCACTTCTTGATGGCGGGAGTCTTGTGGGTGGAGTAGGTGTCGCAGATCAGGTGGACATCCAGGCCGGCGGGCACTGCCTTGTCGAGCTTGATCAGGAACATCTTGAACTCCTCGGCGCGGTGTCGGCGGTGCAGGGAGCCGATCACTTTGCCGGTGGCGACCTCCAGTGCGGCGAACAGCGTTGTGGTGCCGGCGCGAAGGTAGTCTGAGTCGCCCGCTCGGGAACTCCGGGCATCATCGGCAACACGGGCTGGGACCTGTCCAGGGCCTGGATCTGCGACTTCTCGTCCACGCAGTACACCAGCGCCCGCTCCGGCGGGTCGAGATACAACCCAACGACGTCGTGGACCTTGTCGACGAAGTACGGATCGGTCGAAAGCTTGAAGGTCTCCGACCGGTGCGGCTGCAACCCAAAGGCCCGCCAGATCCGTGACACCGACGACTGCGACAGGCCCATCTCCTTCGCCATCGACCGTGTCGACCAGTGTGTTGCGCTCTTCGGTGTGGATTCCAGCGTCCTGGTGACCACCGCGGCGACTTGCTCGTCAGTCACTGTCCTGGGCCCACCGGGACGCGGCATGTCACCAAGACCGGCGATGCGGTACTGCACGAACCGAGCCCGCCAGCGGCCCACCGCATGAGGTGTAGAGCCGAGTTGAGCAGCCACATCCTTCTTCGAGGCGCCCGCGGAGCAGGCCAGGATGATCCGGCACCGCAATGCCCAAGCCTGCGGCGTGGAACGACGCCGCACCCACCCCTCAAGCGCGGCGCGTTCCTCGTCCGACAGCCTCAACTCGGCCTTCGGCCGCCCCGTCCGTGCCATGAAGCAAGCTTATACATCCGAACAGAATTCCTGACTCAGAAGACTAGGGGGTGTCCTTCATTCCGGCATCGAACCTGTTCTCCGGGGGACTGATAATGCAGGCGCAGGCCGCTGCGGGGCCGCCACAGGCATCGTAATCTGTTGCCTCGCGCGCCGCCGCAGCTCGGCTCCTGGATGGAGAGTACCCACGTATCAATAGAGTCCGATCAGTTTAGAGATTCCCGACCTGGCTTGGTACAGGTATCTGCCGACGAGCCGGTTCCTCAGGCGTTTTGCGGCAGCAGCGAAAGGCAGCAGTGCCCGCGGGGCTAGTGCCAGCCCCCGCATACGGGATCCGGCGAGTGAGATAGTCCGTGCTGCTGAGGACGGGTACCGATTCCCTTCACCTAGTGAAGGCGCGCAGTGGTCAGTCCCTGCGGTTCCAGCTGCGGTCGATCCCCGGCCTTGCGCCGTTTCGCCTGAAGATTCGCGGCGGCAGATGCGCAGGTCAGCGGGCTTCCTGCTCACTTCTTCATAGACCACGGAAACCTGCCCGATGCCCCGGAATGGGGCTTGCGTACCATTTGACTCACCTTCGCGACAATGGAGATGTTCCCTCTCGCCGAATGTCGATCACAAGGGGCGAGTGGAAGGGGTATACGGCAACTGCTGGAGATCTGCGGGTATCCACGGGCAAGGTATATCGACGTGTCTATTCTATGGTGCTCATGGGGTTTCAGATGTACTCTCAGTCCATGGCAAAGAAGCATGTAACCATTTTCATCGATGACGTGACCGGCGAGGAGACGAGCGAGGGTGCAACTCACGCCTTTACGCTCAATGGCGTGGAGTATGAGATCGACCTGTCTCCGGACAGCTACGATCGGATGCTCGAAGTATTCAGTCCGTACTTGAAAGCAGGACGGAAGACCGGCCGTAAAGGCCAGGGAGAAGCGCGTCGCAAGCAGGCAGTAGAGACGGGAGGCCAGTCGGCGGCCAGGATCCGTGAGTGGGCTAAGGCAAACGGCCATGACGTAAGCGAACGTGGCCGCATCCCCGCCGAGGTCCGCGAGGCATATGAAGCAGCCCAATGACAGCGTCCGTCCAGGCAAGGCGCTTCGCTTTAGACCGTGTCCTATGTGGTGCTGGCTCGTTGGACTGTTCATGGGGCGGGATACGTGGAGTTGGATTGTTCCGGACGGGTTGTGGGAGATCGCG
>NZ_JBIVUF010000059.1:0-4685 GCF_044757085.1 Streptomyces sp. NPDC091376
ACGCCACCCCCGCAACTACCTCGCCTTCCTCGGCCTCGCCGCCGCCCTGTGCTGCTACAAACGTCTCGTCCGCCTCACCACATAGGACACGGTCTTAGCCGGGGCATCGAGGGAGACCTTGAGGTTCTGGACGTCTGACACGCATGCGCTCGGTCCGGCGTCCCGGCCTGTGGACTTCGGGGTCAGGGTGGGGTGCTGTTTCTATGTGGTTGCGGGTACCTGGGGTTGCTGTATGTGTGGTTTCGCTGTTGAAGGTGTTATGGGGCTGATCTGGTTCAGATGGTGATGGGTTCGCTGATTGCGGAATGGAAGTCCTTGCTGTTCGACGTGTCTTGGATTTCCCTGCCGTGAGGGCTTTGTATTGGCTCTGGCTCTCGCTGTCAGCGAACAGTTCCCCAGCGGTCGATTGAGTAGTCTGTTCTGGTGTGTATGTGGGTCCACTGTTCGGTAGTGCCAGCCCAGCGGGCGCTTGCGGCTGTGATGCGTTCGATTTCGAACGAGTTTATTCCTGATAGGGAGCCCAGGCAGACCACTACTTTGGTGCTTGCATTTACTGGAACTCCGGCGAACAAGCTGTCCAGGTTTATGTTGTGGAATCCTCCGGATCCGTGGTGTCCACGCACGTGGTTGTATCGTCCATTGATGTTTCGTCCCCAGAGGACGACGAGGCTGACGCAATCTCCCATTTCGCCTGTGTGCATCAGGTCGTCATGTGGAGGGAGGTCTTCAGACTCTTGGTTTACGTCTCGCATCTCGAGTTGCACGGCGCGTCCCTGATCGTTTGCGGTGGATGTTTGGTCGAGATATTAGGGCCGAATCGGTGTCATCTCATGGCCCTTAAGTGCATAGGTTTGTGCACTGTGGACCGATGAACGCTCCGCGATGTATCGCTTGAATCGTGCTTACTGCATAGAGTGCCCCGTGTCGTGTTCAGGACGCATTTCCCGACACAGTGTCAGGTTCAGGCATTCTGGCCATGGGCGTCTTGGTGGGTTGCTTTGATACGCAGATCCGGGAGCGCCAAGGCGCCGAAGGTGATCGTCAGGCAGGCGATGATGATGACGGCGAAGCCTGTACGCAGTGAGGAATGTTCTGCGATGAGGCCGATGGCCACGGGGCCCAGCAGCAGCCCGGAGTATCCGAAGGTTCCTGCGCGGGCAATTGCAGCTGAGGCGCGGTCATCACCGATGATCCCGGCAAGTGAGAACGTCAACGGAACCACTACACACACGGCTATGCCTATCAGCACCAGGGCTGCGATAGCCGACACAACACCAGGGGCCATAACGAATGTAGCGAACCCTGCAGCTCCTGCCACTCCGGCGGCAGCAAGCAGGGACCGTCCGCCGAACCGCTGGGTAACGGCGTCACAGAACATCCGGCCGATCAGCATGGCGAGCTCAAAAGCGGGATATCCAAGAGCAGCGATGGCCTGGGAAGCCCCCAGCCCATCGTGAAGATGAAGGCTGCTCCAGTCGGCAACTGATCCTTCCGCCAGGAAAGCGCAAAAAATAAGAATGCCCAGGAGGTAAACGGTTCGCGGCAGCTTGCGGCGTTTGTCGTGATCCGCTGAACCAGACTTCGTCTGGCCTTCGGTCATGAAGTGAGGCATGCATAGCAGAGCCGCAGGAAGTGCGAGCAGGCTGGCAGTGGCGACGGAGGCTGTAAAGCCAAGGCCCAGCCCTGCCGTTACGGACCCGAACACCCCTCCCAAGACAGCTCCGAGACTCCAGCCAGCATGCATTCTTCCCATCAAAGGACGGCCTTGCATACGCTCAAGAAGAGCAGCTTGCGCGTTGGCTGCCACATCCACAAGACCGAACAGTGATCCAAATATGAGACCACCAATGACCAAGAAAGGGAAGCTGGGGGCGAAAGCCAGGAGAAGGAGGCTTGCGACAGAAGCGGAGACACCGTACCGAAGGATGCGATGGCTGCCATAAGAAGCAATGAGTCGCGACGAAAACTGCATCGCTACCAAGGCGCCGGCACCCCATGCCAGAACCTCAATGCCTACCTGCAACTCGGACAGGCCCAGCTTGTCCCTCAGCGCAGGAATACGCACCACCCACACCGCGCTAGTCGCGCCCACCAACGCAAACGTGACCAGGGTGGCCCGTCGCGCCCGAACACCAGCAGGGACAAGAGACATAGAAAGTAGCCCTTCAAATCACACACCAGCAACTAGTCCGATGCCGACTTCGACCACCACCCATCAGAAGATCAGCAACCCCACCACCCAACACCAGTCGCGAGCCAGGCTTCCTCCCCCAACCAGACCTCCAAGGGGACGAACAGGGACCCCTCACCACTGCGCCCGGTACCCCTCGGACGGTGGCGGAGGGAGTGTCTCGTACGGCAGGCGCTGCGAGGGACTGAGTGCCGTTGCGGGGTGTGTCGGGGGCTGGCTTGTGGGTGGTGAGGTTCCAGTAGTGGGGTGAAGGGGTGGGGCTTTCTGTGCCGTGCTGGTGTGGTCATCCGTGATGGCTGGGGCTGGACTGTGGGAATCGCGAGGCGAGTCGTCTGAAAGGTGGGCGTGGGCGGTTTCTGGAGTTTGTGTGGCTGGGTGTTGGCGGTGTTGAGGTGTGCTTTGCGGCGGGGGTGCCTGTTGGGACAGGCATTGGGGTGGGGCGGGCGGGTTGAAGGGTTACCCATGGGGTGTGGGGTGCCGGTGTTAGTGTCTTCGGCGTGGCGGGGTGGTGGGTTTTTGTTGCTTGGTGCTTTCGGTTTGTGGCGTGTTGCTGGTTGGCCGGAGTGTGGCTTTTCGGACCGGCGTTGGGTCGGGTCGGGCTTATTCGTGATGGGTGGTTGTTGTGTCGTTTCGTATTGATCTCGTCGTGGGTGGTGTTCGTGCGGCTGAGTTGGTGAATGAGTACCGGGGGCGGTTGCAGGAGTGGGATCTGTTGCCGGATGAGGCTGCTTTAGCGGTCGCTTGTACTGCGTATGCGGATGGGTATGTTCACGTGGTCGCTGCGGTGGGGCAGATATGGGAAAGCGTGGGGGAGGGGGAGGGAGCGCCTCCGCATCAGATACGGATTGTGGAGATCGGTATCACGCCGGGTGGCGATCATTTCGCTGAGGTTCGGATGTTGTGTGGAATTTCCGCGTGTGTATCGCTGGATGATCTCGGTTTGCGTTATCGGTTGGTTCGCTGGCCGCAGGGTGCGTTGTCGGGGCCGGCTGAGTGAGCCGTTTTCATCCTGTCTCTGCGGGGTGAAATGGCAGCTCAGCAGGGGTGCGCAACGAGGCGAGGCTCCTGGTCGTTGCGGTGGTGTTCTCTACGCACCACGCATCGTCCGAGGAGCCTCGCTTGGTCCCGTATCGTGCCACGGTCGACGTCCCGCATGAGCTGGTCGAGCACGTTTCCTGGCTCATCTACGCACGAAGGTGTGAACGCCGTTCGCGGTGGCGGAAGCTGGGATGCTTCCAGCAGGCCCTGCTCGCGCTGGTGTACCTGCGCAAGAACGAGACGCTGCCCGCCCTGGCGGCCGGCTTCGTATCTCCACAGCCACTGCCTGGCGCTACGTCGATGAGACCCTCGACGTTCTCGCGGCATGGGCGCCCGGCCTGCACGAGGCCCTGACCGGGCTGGGCGAGGGGGACTTCGTCATCGTCGACGGCACCCTGATCCCCACCGACCGCATCGCCGCCGATGAACCGTACTACTCGCACAAGCACCGCAAGCACGGTATGAACGTGCAGGTCATCGCGCGACCCGACGGCACACCGCTCTGGTACTCCCGCGCGACGCCGGGCCGCACTCACGACCTGACCGCGGCCCGCGCCCACGGCATCGTCCAGGCATGCCTCACCCGGCAGATCCTCGTGCTCGCGGACCGCGCCTACCAGGGCGCCGACGCCACCTTCAGGACCCCGTACTACCGTCACCGCGAACAGCCCGAGCACTACCAGCAGTTCAACCGCGACCACGCCAGACTGAGAGCTACGGGAGAACGAGCCTTCGCACAGCTGAAGTCCTGGCGAATCCTCCGACGAGCCAGATGCTCCACCCGCCGCATCAGCACCATCGTCCAAGCCGTCCACACCCTACTGACCTGCGGCTATTCAGGATGAGAACGGCTCACTGAGCTCTTTCAGCGTTGCCGCTCCAGAGGGAGGACGGCCGCGCGGAGATTGACGACATTCGACTCGGGCTACATCGGGACTTGCGGATGATCCGCCACGACTTCAGTCGTGCGACACCGCGCTCGACCGGTGCCTGCGCTGTGGACAGCGCCCGGTTGACGGTGTGCTGGGTCGGTGTTCGTCCGGCGGGAAGCCGGCCCGGCTGTCACCGGCCGGTCGCACTCCGCGAGAGTGCCGTCGAGCAGGACGTAGTCCGCATCCGCCTCGTGCAAGGTGCGCAGCAGGCCGGGTGCGCGGTCGGCGAGCAGGTCGACGACGGCTGTCGTGGAGGCGTGGGAGGTGCCGACGGAGATGCCGAACCCGGCGGCGAGCTGGCAAGGGTGTCGTGCCGGCGCAGGTACATCAGGCCGACCAGGGCACGCTGATGCGGTGGGAGCTTGCAAGCGGTGCCCGTCCGGTATGGGCGGGCTTGGTGGCGAGTTGGTCGTTTGGTGTCGGTGGCCGGTTGGGGCTGGTTCTGTGTGGTTCCGGTTGCGGGCTGGTGGTGTTTAGGGGTGCTCTGTTGAGGAGTCGATGAGGGATTCGCCGGTGTCGGAGTC
>NZ_JBIVUF010000060.1:0-4167 GCF_044757085.1 Streptomyces sp. NPDC091376
CGGTGACCGTCTTGCCCGAGGAGTCGACGAGCGCGATCGCGTCCCGCTTGAACTCCTCGGTGTACCGCTTCGTGTACTTGCTTCCCACCTGGTGCTACTTCCTCTGGAACCTCAAGATCCCAGTCTCCAGGTGCCCACGATCAAGCGAAAGGCTCAGGTGTGGCCGCGTCGTTTGTAGTGACTGATGCGGGCTTGCTGTTGTCGTCTGCGGCGCCAGCAGGACGTGCTGGACGGGTGATGGTCGGCGGTGGGTGACGCGGGTGATCAGGCGCCGGAGTTCTGGGAGGGTGAGGGGTATGAGCTGGAAGGATCCGTTTCTGCTTTCTCGCTATCCAGAGCTTGGGCCCGCAGGACGGTGAGGCAGGCGTGGGGCGGCCATGGCGAGGGTGATGTGGCGGTGCCAGCCGGGGTGGCGGCGGACCTGGTAGTCGTCCAGGCCGCATCCCTGCTTCGCGCTCTGGAAGCGGTCCTCGATCGCCCATCGGCTGCAAGCAACGCGGATCAGCTCGTCCAGGGTGATGCCCAGATATCGAGAAGAATCTGGCTAATCGGGCCGGCTACAGCATTGGGGCCAGCCTGCTGCGAATTGAACTAGCTTTGCCAATCTCGATATTGACTGCCCGTCAGAGCGCAGGTGGTTGTTGATCTCTGCTGAGCCATGATCTACGTGGCCGGTGTCCCTCCATCGCCCCGTTTTGAGAATGGATCGGCAGTCGCTACTCTCCCTGCGATGATCATCGATACCAACGCCCAGGTCACCCCGCGGCGCTACAAGGACAGAGACTTGCGCCGAATGATGGGTGACCTCCTCGGGAAAGCTAGCAGCGACGACGTGTTGGCGTGCTTTCTATGGGCTCAGGAGGGGCGAATAGGCCTGTACGGCTACCATTCCATTTGCGACGTCGAGACTTCCCTCGGAGAGCAGCTTGCGGAGTTCCAGGACCGTTGGTCCTCGTCTGAGGGCGAATTCCCTTTCGCTAAGGCAGAGTTCCGTCAGGCAGTTGATGACCTAGAAAGCGGACTGTACGCCCTTTGTGGGCAGGTGCGTGACCTGAAGCATAGGGCTGGAGTCCTGTTCAACAAGATGCGAATGCACTACGGAGATGAGTCGCTGACTCCGCTATGGCTCCCAGGTGAGAATCGATCGTCCTCATTGGAAGAAATTGGCGTTCTGTGGGATAAGGCGCTGGCTGCGAAGCGCAGGGCCGAGAGGCTGCCGCAAGCTCTCGATGAAGCGTTGGAGCAGGTCCGCCATCTAAACGACAAGCGGTGCCTCTTTTACGAGACCGGAAAGAGGTACACACTCGCAGACGTGGATTCTTTCGACCATAAGAACTTCGAGATCCTGGTGGCTTGGCTCGCACGGCGGGATGGTATGCGTGCCTGGCGTACGGGTGGCTCAGGCGACCTAGGTGCAGATGTCATCGCGGAAAGCCCTGATGGTCGTAGATTCGTCTTCCAGTGCAAGCACACTAAGGGTCGGCGATCGGTCGACTCTGCAGCCATGCAACGGCTGAACGGCACCGCCCGCCCGATCCACAAAGCGGATGTAGTCGCCATGGTTACAAGCGGCGAGTTCTCCGGGCCCGCTCGGGCCTTCGCCAACTCTCAGAAGATCCACATGATCGGCAGAGAGTCTCTGAAGAGGTGGTCAGAATGGGGAGACTCGCTCTATCAGGTTCTGGGGATAGAAGTGCCGCCGCCCGCTGCGACGGAATCCGCATAGAGCGCTATGCTGCCCTCCGTTCTGACTGCCGCCAAAGGCGGAAGCTGCGGGCCTGTTCCGTGAAGTCGCGGAACTCCGCGGACCGCTGCATATGTTCGTGATGCGGCCTTGGAGCTCTCGTACGTGCTCCACGCAGCGCACAGGTCAGTCCCTCCCCGAGCTGCAGTCCGCTCAGCGCGATCTCGAACCCTCGGCTCGCTTCGCCCTGATTGATGTACGCCTCCGCCTGCACCATGGTGACAAGGAAGTCGCTGCGGTTGTTCAGGCCATCACCGAAGATGCCGCTCGCGCCGCGCTCTGTGGCTTGCACGGAGCACCCGAGATCGCAGAAGCAGCGCCCGAACTCCGCCGCCAACTCCACTTCATCGAAGTAGGCGATGTACGCCGGATCGCTGCCCGGTGTGCGCTTGCTGAGCTGGCGCTCGGCGTCGGCAAGGGCGAGGTCGCAGCCTCGATCATCGCCGAGGCAGGCGAGAGCCCGAGCCTGTGGGGGCCGCCCCGGCGGCCCTGGATGGTCGGTTCATCGAAGAGCTTGTGTCCCGGGCTCGGGCCGAGGGCCCGCAGTTGGTGGGTGAGGGCGGGTTGTTGCAGCAGCTGACGAAGCGACTTCTGGAGTCTGCTCTCGAGGGCGAGATGACCGATCATCTCGGCTATGACGGGCACGATCCTGCTGGGATGAACGGCGGCAACTCTAGGAACGGGAAGCGGCCCAAGACCGTCGTCACGGACGTTGGTCCGGTCCAGATCGAGGTCCCGCGGGACCGGGAGGGCGCCTTCGAGCCGCAGATCGTCAAGTAGCGTCAGCGTCGGCTGACCGGCGTCGACGAGATGGTGCTGCCCCTGTCCGCGAAGGGCCTCACCCACGGGGAGATCTCCTCTCACCTGGCCGATCACCTGGCCGAGGTCTATGGCGCCAAGGTGTCGAAGCAGACGATCTCGACCATCACCGATTCGGTGATGGAGGGCATGGCCGAGTGGCAGGCCCGGCCTCTCGATTCGGTCCTTCTCATTGAGAGCCGATGGGTGGGACGGAACACCCGGTACGCAACTCGTGCTGCGAGACGGAAGCTGGGCTACTGCTGCGCGTCGGCGTGGTGGCGGGTAAGGGCCTGCCAGCGCCGCTCAAAGTCGGCGGCGTTCTCGTTGATGTAGTCGGTGCTGACGGGCTTGCTGTACTGAGCGGTGATCCCGCGGGCTGCGCACCCCTGCGCGACGTCGACCGCCGCAGGGTGCTCATCGCGCATCCGGTACTCGGCCCAGACGGTGTACACCCGGGACGGCAGGAAGTAGCGGCGCAGGTTGGCCGGGCTAACGGGCTTCCCGCCGCGGCCGTGCATACCCATCTCGGCAAGACGGGCCGACAGCTGCTCGGCCGTCGGCTCCTCGCCGTGCTCGGTCTGATGCTCCATCCACGCCAGGTGGTAGCGGTCGACCGTGGTCAGAGCGCTGCGCTCCCCCGGTGCCTCGTCCAGCCCCACCTGCGGAGCACCGATCGCCCCGTTCACGCGAGGACTGCGTTCCTCCTGGGCGCGCTGTGAACCAGAGCCGACGGGCACGGAATCGGAGCGCTCTGCAGGAAGGCTTTCGTCTGCGGCGTCCTGTCCGCGGCCGGCGGCTGCCCTCTCGGTGGCCAGATCGGGGCGGCCGAACTCACGCTCCTGGAAGCTCGTGACGAAGGCCGCCACGTCGTTGCCCGTGACGGACTGGCCGCCGTCTCCGGTGATGGCGTCCCGCTCGTACACGTACGCCGCGAGGGCCGCTGCATCGGGGTAGGTGCCGTGTTCCTGCTCGTAGGTGCGCCAGGCACTGTGGAAGGAGTCGTACCAGGACTGGTCGGCCGGCTCCACTCCGTCGGAGGGGTCCGGCTCGGTGCTGTGGGGTGCGTAGCGGGCCTGGAGAGCGTGCAGCAGTGGCTGCACGTGTTCCTCGGAGAGCGGGTCGCCGGATCCCGTGGAGATGCCGTAGGTGTCGCGGAGCCAGAAGGCCCACTGCGCCGGGGTCGGCTCCATCTGGAACTGGGAGAGGAACGCCTGGTATGCCTCGGTGAACCGCTCGGCGCCCTCCTCCCCTGCCGAGACCTGCGGCTCGTGGGGCCGCTCAGTCGCTCGGGTTGAAGCTGGGGCCTGAGCCGGTCGCGGCTCCCTCTTCTCCAGCTCTACTCTCCTCTGCTCGTGCTCCGCCACGTCCTCCAGCGCGGAACGTTCCGGCCCTCCCGGAGCGGGCGTCCGCTCAACGGTGAGCAGGGCTGCGGGCACTTCGATGCCTGCGGCTGCGAGTCCCGCCGGGGCCGTCTCCGCCAGCGGAACGCCGTATCTCGCCAGGCGCAGCGGCATCAGCGCCTCGATGGGCGCCTTGCGGCGCCACGCGCGCCCGTAGCGGGCCTGGAGGCGGGCCTGGTAGATCAGCCGGTCCTGCTCCAGCTTGATGACCTGCTCGTAACT
>NZ_JBIVUF010000061.1:0-3965 GCF_044757085.1 Streptomyces sp. NPDC091376
GCGTGCGGGAGATCGTGACGCAGATGGATGAGCGTGGCAACGAGCCGGTCTACGAAGACCAGTTGATGGCGGGCACCGGCCCCGGGCGCCCGCTTCCTCGCCCCGCCCCGTGCCTCGTGTCGGCGACCCTCGACCCCGACCACCCACGGCCTGGCCAACTCCGCCACCAACGAGGACAGATGAGCCCCCGAGATGCCCGTGAACAACGGATGCGTGAGAACCGAACGGTCCACAGTGCCTCTCACCAGCAGAGCATGCCCACCCGCTATCACGCACCAACTCGTAAAAGGGGGTCAACTTGCAGGTCCGAGACCCGTGGATCGGGTAAGCCCGGTTCCAGGATGCACGTCCTATCGGATGCGAACGGACTGCCCTTACACGTCGGACTCTCCGCAGCCAACACCCACGACAGCGTCGCCCTGAAGCCGATGCTGTCCCATTTCCACATGGGCACGAATCCCACGCGGCCGATTCCAAGCCCCAACGCCTTCACGCCGACAAGGCATACGACATCCCTCACCTGCAACGATGACTACGAGGCAAACGCATCGGCATCCGCACCGCCCGCAAGGGCATCGACTCCAGCGAACGACTGGACCGCCGACGGTGGGTCATCGAATCGCACCATGTCCTGGCTGACCGGCTACCGCCGCCTCAACCACCACTACGAGCGTCAACCAGACAACTACCTGGCCTTCCTCGGTGCGGAATTCCGCGTCCATACCTAAAGGGCACGTTGCTGTACAGCGAAAGTGGCATGAGTTTCATCACACCATGCTTTGTAGATTTCCCGACTGATCTTTTGTCCCCTACTTGTAGCACCCTGTAGACGAGGGTGCGGACCGACCTGGCATGCCTGCCCCGCTCCGCGGAACCGGGGTTCTCGCTCACAGAGGTAAGTACGTCGAATTGCCGTGGGGTTCCTGGTCGGCTGCAGGTGCACGATGCGGGCGGCGCGGAGCCAGAGCAGCCTCAAACTTCGAGCCACTCTGAAGAAAGGGGAGGCATCCGGCAGATACTGCAAGGCCTGTCCATAGTCAGCCAAGAAGATTCCAGGGTCGTCCGATACCGAAGAATTGCAGGGCGGCACTAAGGCTCCATGACGGAGGATTTAATGTCGGATGCCACGGCTGTAAGTATGGCCGCCCCGTCCAGTCATCAAAGTGTCACCACTCGCGACGAGCTAGTTGAGCAGCACCTCTCTCTGGTCCGCAGTGTGGCCCGTCGCTACCGGAATCGCGGCTGCGAACTTGAGGACATCATCCAGGTGGGAACAATAGGTCTAATCAAGGCCATTGATCGTTTCAACCCGGACAAGGGTGTACCGTTGGCTGCATTTATCATTCCGTACGTCACGGGAGAAATAAGACGCTACTTTCGAGATTACGCCTGGTCCATGCAAGTGCCGAGAAGACTCAAAGAGCTTAACGCATCGATCGCGAAGGCCAGGGAGGAGATCTCCTGCTCGGATGTGGGTGAGGCTACTGCGCAGTTGATCGCCGATCGTCTCAATATTGGTGTTGCGGAAGTCCGGGAGGGACTGGCAGCGGCTAACGCATACAGCACCAAGTCGTTGGAGGAGGTCTCGGGTCCCACACGTCGCCCTCTGTCTGAAACGCTCGGTTCAGCAGACCCGGCATTGGAGATGATAGATGACGTTCACGCACTACTCACGAGCATCCGGAAGCTAAGCCCTTTCCAACGTGAGCTACTACGCCTCCGCTTCGGAGGGGAAATGACCCAATCACAGGTTGCGGCAAGCCTGGGCCTTTCCCAGACGCGCGTGTCGCGAATCCTCGCGCGTACATTGGCTGAACTCCGTGTCTACATGTCCAGTGACCATAGGCGCTGGCTTCCTAACGGCTCCGGTTTCAGCGCGGGCGACGAAGGGGGCGCTCCGCCGTCTACACCTATACGGTGAAGAAGGCCGTCCGGTCCTGCACCGCCAAGGTGAAGGAAATCTGCTGGCAGGACATAAACCTGCCGCTCGAAGTTTTGCTTCACCGGTTGAACTCGCTGGTGCGGGGCTGGACCACTGCTTCCGGCTCGGAGTTCCCACGCCGCCTTCCGGATCCTTCGCGCTGTTGTCTGGCCCCAGATACTCGGGTGGAAGCGGAGCAAGCACCGCCGGACCACCTGGAAGGAACTCCGACGCCGCTACTGCAGTGGTGGCTGGTAGCCGTCTGGGGACGGGGCGATTCTGCTGGACCCGGCGAAGGTGCGGACAACCCGCTACCGATACCGCGGTGCAGCGATTCTGACTCCCTGGCCGAGCGCTGCATGAGGAGAACCGCACGTCCCCACGGGACTTGTGGAGAGCCCGTTGCTCAGTATGGGCACGGCGGGTTCGGAAACGGGCTGGTCGAGGGGCCAGTACCGTCCCGTGACGACCCTACGCCGGCGAGGTCACCCGGGTCGCCAACCGGGTCAACGGCCTGCTCACCCAGATCCGCCCCTCGCTGGAACGAGTCCTGGAGCCACGCTTGCAGCACCCGGCCGTCCTCACGCTGAGGGTCTTTCTGAATGGTGAAACGAATTTGAGTATAGAATACTCTGCTTGCTGATCATTGAATGCGTTCATGATTGCACGGAGGTGTGCGCCCTGGACATGGCGGGACGGTTTCTGTCTGGACCACCAGGGCTGCTTCACAGCCCCGTCCTAAGCCGGGGTGGCTGTTCCCAGCCGCCAACTGCGTGCTCTCCCATCCGGTTGGTTACTGGGTGGAGCGGCGTCGCTGATGAAGGGATGCGGAAGGAGGGATCCTTTTCGTGCGGAAGCCGTAATGGAGATCCTGCCAAGGTTTCACTGTCAGACATGAGCATCCACGTTGATACAGCACCGGGGGCGGTGCTGGTCTCCAACTATGCCGTTCCGGGTCTGATGTTCGGCCTCCCCTTGCGACCGGGATGAGCCAGGCAGGCCAATGCGTTCCAGGGGTTCTAAGGAGCCATCTGCGAAGCCGTGTTCAACGCCGGTCGGATGCTCGGACCAAGGATTGAGCCCTTCTTCCGCAGCGCCTGAACCGGGCTACGGAGGGAAGCGAGCTCGTATCTCGCAGATGCGACACCTAAGCCCGCCGGCGTTTACGGAATTCTTAGGATCGGTACCTACAATCGCCGTCTATGGATACCAACAAGCCCACCGAGGCACCAACCGATGCGACGTCAGAGTCTTCCGTCCTGCCCATGGGAAGTGAGGTCACCGATGACGAGAACATTGCAGATGAGACTACCGGCGATGCGAGTGTCGGGGAGGAGCCTTCCACCGCTCGACCTGTCGGGATCGCAGTGGGCGCAGCTGCCGTTGTAGCCGCCGCCCTCGGCCTCGTATCCCTCAGCGGCACCTGGCTTAGCACCGTACTGTCGGAGCGTCAGCGCCTGATTGGGCAGATCAATCATTCGGGCGGCCCTCCACCGGAGCAAATCAAGCACATCTACGGTGCGAGTTGGCACACCTTCGCCGTCGTCAACGGGGCTTTTGCTCTAACTGCTCTCCTGATGGCCGGACTCGTTCTGGTCACCGCGCGGGGAGGTTCACCGTGGATACGCGCAGTAGCCTGGGGCGCTCTTGGTCTCGGTGTCCTTGGTCTGCTCATCGCGTGTGGAATGTGGTTCGACGTCTTCGTTGATCTACCCACCGTGCCGACACCCCCCCGTACTCCGTCGCCCAAGGGCGGCTGAGTTCGCTGGTTACTCGGCGAGAACCCAAGCGCCGTTCAGGGGACCGAGGCCGGGACGCTGGAGATGGCGAGGGTGCTCTATCTCTTTGGTCAAGGGAAACGGGGGTGCGTTGGGCCAGGGAGCCGGGCAGCATGGAGCGGCGTGGCTGATCTGCTGTGGGATGACGTGAGTTCCTTCTTCGATCCGGATTTAGACCGTGTCCTATGTGGTGAGGCGGACGAGACGTTTGTAGCAGCACAGGGCGGCGGCGAGGCCGAGGAAGGCGAGGTAGTTGCGGGGGTGGC
>NZ_JBIVUF010000062.1:0-3193 GCF_044757085.1 Streptomyces sp. NPDC091376
CTGGCTCCAGGCATCAGGGACTTCGCCCCGCTCCTTACACCTCACACCGGCAACGCCGACGCGCTTACGCGCTGGGCCACCCAGGTCCGCGGCGCTGACCTGCCCCACCTGCATGCCTTCACACGGGGGCTGGAACGAGACCGCGACGCTGTCAACGCCGCACTCACGCTTCCTTATAGCAACGGCCCCACCGAGGGCGTCAACACCAAGACCAAGCGGATCGCGCGCCAGATGCACGGACGAGCAGGCTTCACCCTCCTTCGCCACCGCATCCTCCTCGGATAGCACCACGCTCCGTCACCACCGAAAGTGAGACAGGGCCGAACGTCTTACAGTCCCGGCACGGGTGCGGGGCCGTGCGTGGGCGAGTGGACGAGCGCGGCGGCGGACCGAACGCCCCGTTCGTGCCCCGGCGCAGTACGGTCTGCGGAGCTCGGTGAGGTGGAGGCTGGTAGAGGACCGGGTGGAATCGCTGTGCTCAGAAGGGCCGTGGGCGGGTGGATGCTAACGGGCTGTGCCGATTTCGAGGCCCTTTCTCTTTCCTCCGGCGGTGGAGTTTCCCGAGAGCAACGTCAACTGCTTTTCCTTGGAGCTGTTGCACAGCTCCATTCCGATCATGGCTCCGGCATCCTGGCTTACGGGGGCCACACAGAGTTCACGATTCCATTGCGGTGTGAGCTGACCGCGAAGAGTCAGGGTGTAGCGCATGCCCGGCGCCGGATCGGAGGGGGGCGGACACATGAGAGCCGTCAGCAGGCCACTTTGGTGAGAGCGTGAGTCGAGGCACAGATGGGGCTGGGCGCGGCTCCGGAAGGTGCCGTCCTCCTCGTAGGACCATTGTTGCTCGATGGAACGTGTACAGGCGGCTGTGACCGGCTGAATGGTGCCGTTCGGACCGGCA
Source organism: Streptomyces sp. NPDC091376 (assembly GCF_044757085.1). Classification (NCBI taxonomy): domain Bacteria; kingdom Bacillati; phylum Actinomycetota; class Actinomycetes; order Kitasatosporales; family Streptomycetaceae; genus Streptomyces; species Streptomyces sp. NPDC091376. The sequence continues at coordinate 902 of NZ_JBIVUF010000062.1, forward strand.
GGATTCTGCAGCTGCACGCAGAGTCCCGTCGCTGCGCTGCGCAGTTGAAGGGCCTCTGCGTGGGAAGGCGTTGGCCGACGGTCGGGATAGGCCTCGCCTCTGTGGCTGGGGCTCTCATTCACCTCACTTTCTTGCATCAGCGCGGCACTCCCGAGCAGGGCTGTGAGGCACAGGCCCACCGCGGTGCCGACAAGGTAGCGAGGTGTCCGCTTCGCGCCGATCCATACACTGGCATCGCGTTGGGCCGGGGCAGCGACTCGCTCTGGCCTCTTGGCGGATGCGTGCCTTCTGCGGAGGTGTCCCGCGTACCCCGCCCGAGGCTCGGACGCGGTCGCGGCCGGGACGTCAGGGGCAGTACGGCGCCGCGCTTGAAGGTATGCCTTGGCTCCCCAGCCCAGCACTGCCTCGGCCAGCAGCGTCGGCAGGGTGTGGTCGTTCTGGTCGAACTGGACGAGAGCGTCGCGACAGTACTGGCACGAGAAGATGTGTGCCTCGACGTCCGGTGTTACCTGCCGGGCAATCGAGGCTTCGAGTAACCGTGTGTAGTTGCGGCACTCGGAACTGGGCGCTAAGACTCCGTGCAGTGTCAGACAGCGGGCGCGCAGCAGTCCGCGAGCTCGTGAGGATTCTGCAGATGCTGTCGCTGCTGGCATCCCGAGGAGTGCCGCGACCGTGGGAACGTCCTCAGCCTCGACCTCTTGATGCCACAGCAGGCATTGCACCGTCCCGGGGAGTTCACGCAGTGCCTCTGCGATGAGGCGCCGGTCCGGCCGTGGTACTGCGCCGTTCTGCTCAATGGTTGCAGTCAGTTCAGGGTGCAGCGGCTTCTCGGGTATGCCCGGAGCCTGGCCCGCCGCCCACGACGTGGCCGTCTCCCGAACGGCGATGAGCAGGGCCGGCCGCAGAGCAGGCGGTGTCCTGTAGCTGAGCATTTGCCCGTAGAGGCGCTTGGCGGCTGCTTCCGCCAGCGCTGACGCTCCGGCGGTGGACGTGGTACAGATCGCGGCGTAGGTGCGTGCGGCAGTCCAATGGCGCTTCAGCAGGACAGCCATAGGCTGGTGAGCTTTTCGGCTCGTGGATGCCAGTTTCGTCAAAGCTGGGTCGGACCATTGGGAGAGCGGCAGGTGCAGCGTATGTGTTGCATCGGACAGTTCTGCGGGGGCGGGCATCGAGTCTTCCTTCGTGGTGTGAACGCGCTGGCCTGAGACGCTGAGTAGCCGGCGCACGTTCGGGAATGGCATATGCATCCTGACTCGTCACGGAACACATGCGTCCCCTACCAAAGGTGATCTGGCCGATTCCGCCTTGACCCTCCCGGGCGTCGCCCTCGCATGGACGATCGTCGCGAGGAAAAGAACCTGCGAGATTCTGGTCATGTCGTTGCCCACCTGTAAGCAAGACCAGAATAAATAGATCAACTATGCACAAGCAGCGGCCTGAGAGGACTGCGCTACGTCACCCCCACATGGCCGGGATGACGGCCGAAAGGGGGCTACGCTGGTAGTGCTGTGCCTGGGACCGCACGAGAGGTTTGAACGAGGAGCCGCATCCGGCGGCGCGCCAGATCAGGCGCGAGCTCCAGCGCCATCCCAGCGGGCCCGCCCCCTCAGCCACAGCCGCGGAGCACACCTCTGAACGACGACGGCCACGGGCGGGTAGGAGCCAGGGCATACCCACCTGGACCGCGCTGCTGCATCCAGGTCACCGTCCCCCGCGACGAGGGGAAGAAACCGCTGGTCACCCGCTTCGGCGGGATCTCGCTCAAGCGACAGCGCACGGCAGTGCTCACTGACGTCCGGCCGGTCATGGCCAGCATGAAGCGCAACGAGCTGATCGTGGTACCGCTCCAGCACCCCGGGCACCTGCTCGCGGAAGGTCTGCCAGCAGCCGCGCGTGGGACACACCAGACGCCGCACTCGCACACGGACCACAACCCGGCGCTCGTCGACCGGCACGTCGGCGACTGTCCGCCAGTGGTAGCCGTGCACCCGCCCGCACACGCGCCGCACATCGGGCAGATCGCGAACTCCTGCAGAGTCCGCGCCCGCACCACGATCCGCTCACCCTCAGCAGCCACATCCTCCATGACCAGCGGGAACAGACCCGAAAACACCATCTGCACAAGCGCGTTGACGTCCTTCACGCGAAGTCAACGACCCTTACGACTCTCCGTCACCGCCGAAGGTGAGACAGGGTCTACTGAGGTTTTCGGCTTGTCATCGGGTAGTGATGGTTCATGATCCCTGCGGTATGCCGGTGTTATGCGTTGTCCGGAGGGTGGGGGCCTGACTG
>NZ_JBIVUF010000063.1:0-2776 GCF_044757085.1 Streptomyces sp. NPDC091376
CCCCATGAGTGGTCGAGTCGTCGCGGGATGCCAGGCGGCCAATCGTTTGAAGCCACCACCGGGCTGGAGACACGCAGCCACACCCAGCACCCCTGAGCCTTCCGATCCTACGAGTGACCGGAATCAACCCAGCAACAACGTAGGAGACACGACCCCCACCGCGGCTGGCACTACAAGCCCCGCAAACTCCACGCCGACAAGGCCTACGGCATCCCTGAACTGCGGAAATGGTTACGCGGCAAACGCATCGGGGTCCGCATCGCCCGCAAAGGCATCGAATCCAGCCAACGCCTCGGCCGCCGCAGATGGGTCATCGAACGCACCATGTCCTGGCTCACCGGCTACCGCAGACTCAACCACCGCTACGAACGCCATCCCCGCAACTACCTGGCCTTCCTCGGCCTCGCCGCCGCCCTCTGCTGCTACAAACGACTCATCCGCCTCACCACACAGGACACAGTCTTACGAGTTGGTGCGTGATAGCGGGCGAGGCGTCGTGTCTGGCAGGTGGCATGATCCGGCTGTGGCGATCATGGTCAATCAGGCGGTGCTGGCGCATCAGCTGTTCACGGGGATCTCTCCGCGTCATCTCGCGCGTCTGGCCGAGGAGTTGGCGGTGCCGTGGCAGGCCGGGGTCGAGGGTCGTCGTCATGCTGCGCGAGGTGGGGCCAGGAAGCGGGCTGAAGGTGCTGGTGCCCGTCACCAACTGGTGTTCGTGGACCGTCTGCTGGTCACGTTGATCCATCTGCGCCATGATCTGCCGCACTCGGTGCTCGGGCTGCTGTTCGGCGTCGACCGCTCCACCGTCACCCGTGCGATCGGCGAGATACGTCGGCGCTGACGGACGTGTTCGCCTATGCCCAGGCCGAAGGCATCGAGCTGCGGCTGGATGCCACCGAGATCCAGGTCCGCAGGCCGCTGGCCAACCGCGGCGGACGGCGCGCGTTCGTCTCGGGCAAGAAGAAGCAGAACACGATGAAGGCCACCGTGATTGCCGACTGGCGGGGCCGCACGTTATGGACCGACACCCCGCGGCCTGGTCGCATGCACGATGCCACGGCCGCCCGCAACGAGGGCATCGCCATCTGCTTCCAGCACTTCCCCGACGCCGAGGTCCTCCTGGACGACGGCTACCTCGGCCTGAGCCGCGACCACCGCGGCCAAGCGATCACACCACCCAGAAAACCCCGGCCCGGAGCACTGCCCGGCAGAGTCCAGCAGTGGGAACACGACCGCCACGGACACTCATCCGACCGCATCACCGTCGAACACGCCCTCGCCGACCACAAACGCTGGAAGCAACTGACACGCTGGACCCACCGCCGCGACCGCCTGCCCGACACCTACCGCGCCATCGCCAGCCTCGTCTCCGACCGCACCACCATCGCCTGAGAACATGCCACGACCTGGCCAAACACGCCCCACTCGCTATCACGCACCAACTCGTTAGACGTCATCTCAATTGGTGGCTGATGGCGTAGATAGTCGCTGGCAGGCGTGCTGTGGGGACGGTTGAATGTCTTGGTGAGCGACTACTGGACACCCGCGCATCAAGCGGTCGAGCAGGAGGATGCAGAGGCCCTGGCCCGGTTGCTGGCCGCTGGCTCCGATCCCGATGAGGTCTTCAGCAACATGACGCTGCTGACGCACGCGATCGACGTTGAGGGTGATGGCTCCCTGCAGAGCGGGCAGCCGTTGACTGTGCACACCACGGCCGTGCTGCTGGCCTTCGGGGCTGATCCGGAGCTCGCAGACCCAGACGGCCGCACCCCCATGGACATAGCCAATCACTACGGCCATGACCTGGCGATGAAACTGCTGCAGACCCACATCAGCAGACGAGCCGCCGATAGCAGATGAGGGTGCAGGCGATGCTCGTGAAGGCGAGGAAGTGCTCGGCCTTGCGTTCATAGCGGCGGTGGAGGCGGCGGCAGCCGGCGAGCCAGGACATGGTGCGCTCGATGGTCCAGCGGTGGCGGCCCAGCCGCTGCGAGGTCTCGATCCCCTTGCGGGCGATGCGGTGCTTGATGCCACGCCCTCGTAACCATCGCCGCAGGTAGGAATAGTCGTAGCCCTTGTCCGCGTGGAGCTTGTCCGGCCTGCGTCGCCGCCGCCCGCGGCGGGAGCGGATCGGTGGTATGCCCTTCACCAGGGGGATCAGTGCCTGGCTGTCGTGCAGATTCGCCCCCGAGATTCCGACTGACAGGGGCAGACCCGTCCGCTCGGTGATCAAATGGATCTTCGAGCCGTACTTGCCCCGGTCGACAGGATTCGGACCTGTCAGTTCCCCCTTTTCAGGGCCCGCATGTTCACCGAGTCGATCGCACAGCGCGACCAGTCCAACTCGCCGCGGGCACCGAGTTCGTCGAGGACCAGGCGGTGGAGCTTGGCCCACACCCTGGCCTTCGTCCACTCGGCAAAACGGCGGTGAGCCGTCGCCCCCGACGGACCGAACGACGCAGCGGGCAACTGCTGCCACGTGCAGCCCGAGGTGGCCACAAATACGATCGCAGCCAGCACCTCACGGTCGCCATGCCGGCGGCGGCCACCGCCCTGAGGCCGCGAAGGCGCCTCCGGCACCACCCGCTGGAACAACTCCCACAATTCGTCCGGCACCAGCCGCTCAACGATCCCCACCACGCCCCACAGCCTACCGAGGCAACCAATTGAGATGACGTCTTACGAGTTGGTGCGTGATAGCGGGTGAGGCGTCGTGTCTGGCAGGTGGCATGATCCGGCTGTGGCGATCATGGTCAATCAGGCGGTGCTGGCGCAT
>NZ_JBIVUF010000064.1:0-2704 GCF_044757085.1 Streptomyces sp. NPDC091376
GGCCCAGTCATAGACCCGTGGGCCCTTGGCGCCCGGACCGCAGGAGATCCGTTGCCAGACGTCTTCCGGGGCCCCATCGAAGAGCTCATCGATCCACCAGAACCCAGCCAGGCTCTTGACCTGCTGCGATTTCGGGACCGCGACAACGTAGCCGACACCGAGTTCCTCCAGTACGCGGCGGAACTTCCACCCCTGGCCGTAAGCCTCGTCCGCAGTCACCCACGAGGCCGCAAGCCCCGCCGCGAGCAGGCGCGTGACCATCGCTTTCGCCAGATCGCCCTTGGTCGCGAACTTCCGCTCGTCCGGGATCTTCGCCGCCCGGCAGCGTTCCCGGTCCGACGCCCAGGCCTTCGGCAGATACAACTCCCGGTCCACCAGCGCTCGTCCGTGCTTGGTCGCATAGGCGGCGAACACCCCGATCTGGCAGTTGTCGATCTTCCCCGGGGGCCTGTGTTTCAATTACTGTGCGGTGTACGGGTGTTGGCGGGACAATGAGGTGTGACTGCGCGTACGGCCGCTCGGGCTTCGGCTGTGGCTTTGAGAGCGAAGTTCGATCAGTTCCTTCCCCATCTCGATGAGCGGCGCCGGCGGATCTACCTGGCCAGTGAGGCCGCCGCGCTGGGCCACGGCGGGATCACGCTGGTGGCGGCAGCCTCTGGCGCCAGTGCGAGCACGATCAGACGTGGGATCGCCGAGCTGTCCGGACGCCCGTTGCCGACCGGGCGGATCAGGGCTCCAGGAGCTGGCCGTAAGCCGGTGACGGTCACCGACCCCGGGCTGCTGCCCGCGCTTGAAACGCTGATCGAGCCGACAACCCGGGGTGATCCGGTCTCGCCGTTGCGCTGGACCACGCTCTCGTTGCGGTCCCTGGCCTCGGCGCTGACCTCTCAGGGGCACCCCGTCAGCGCGGCGACCGTCGGACGCCTGCTGCATGCTGCGGGATACAGCCTGCAGGGCACCGCCAAAACCACGGAAGGCGCCAGCCATCCGGACCGGGATGCCCAGTTCACGCACATCAACGCCACCGCCACCGCATTCCTCGCAGACAACCAGCCGGTGATCAGCGTCGACACCAAGGCCAAGGAGTGGCTCGGCAACCGCGACCGACCCGGCCGCACTTGGCGTCCGGGCAAGAACCCCATTCGTGTCGACTGCCACACGTTCATCACCAGCGACCAGCCCGTTGTCATCCCCTACGGGGTCTACGACATCGCCCGCAACGCCGGATGGGTCAACGTCGGCACCGACCACGACACGGCCGAGTTCGCCGTGCAGTCCATCCGCCGCTGGTGGCAGTAGCGCGGACGGGGCGACCACCCGGACGCCGGCCGGCTGCTGATCACCGCCGACTGCGGCGGCTCCAACGACCCCCGCCGCTGGACATGGAAGAAGCACCTCGCCGCCTTCGCCCTGGAAAGCGGACTCGAGATTACCGTCTGCCACTTCCCACCCGGAACATCGAAGTGGAACAAGATCGAACACCGAATGTTCTGCCACATCACCGCGAACTGGCGGGGCAGACCCCTGACCAGCTACGAGACCGTCATCGAGACGATCGCCGCCACGACCACTCGCACCGGGCTCAAGCTCGGAGCCGAACTCGACACCGCCCGATATGGCCTGGGCAGTACCGTCACGGCCGCCGAGTTCCGTGCCCTGCCGATCACACCCCATGCCTTCCACGGCGACTGGAACTACACCCTGGCACCGGTCGCACCCCGGTTGCCCAAGCAGGCGCCGAGCCGCCGGCGGATCGATCCGGCCCTGACCGCGATACTCAGCGCCCCGGCCCTGACCGGCATGTCACGATCCGACTTCGACCACCTGGTCGCCATCTCGGAACCGTACTGGGATGCCCTGGCCGAGGCGGCATTCCAACGACGCTTCCACCGCCCACGCAGCTACCTCCACCCGCAGACCAGCAGCCTCGACCACTACCACCGTCTGCTGACCGCCCTGTTACGCCGCCGCAGAGCTGCCACCAGCACACTCCTGGCCCAGCTCCTGAACGTCACCCGCACCAACCTGTCCAACCAGTTCCAAGACGGCCACCGCCTCCTGGACCTGCACCGCGTCGCGGTCACTCCACTACCCGGAACCCCGGCCCGCACCCTCGCCCAACTGCAGGCCCACCTACCATCACGCGACGACACCTGCACAGATCAACACTGACAGTTATTCAGACACAGGCCCCCGAGGCGCCTGTGTACTGCCGGCCTACGCCCGCGGAGGTGGTGCCCTTCTTGATGAAGCCGGTGTCGTCGATGATCAGCACACCGTTCGGGCCGAGTCGTTCTCCGACGTAGTCACGGACGTCATCCCGCAATGCGTCCGCGTCCCAACGGGCACCCCCGAGCAGGTGCTGCATGCCGGCAGGGTCCCGGTGACCTGCCCATTCAGCCAGGCCCCAGCCGTTCTTCCGCCCCACCGGAGCCAGCAAGCCCCGCACGTAGTCCCGCATCCGCCACCGCAGATCCACCCGGCCAAACCGGCCCCCAGCACGCGCCAGCAGAGCATCAAACTCCGACGCCTAAACCTCTGCCTCTACCGTCCCCACCATGCCCTGACAACGACAACAACCAGCTCAGGACACGAAATCTCGCTGGAGTACTAAGGCCGTGTCCTATGTGGTGAGGCGGACGAGTCGCTTGTAGCAGCACAGAGCGGCGGCGAGGCCGAGAAAGGCCAGGTAGTTGCGGGGATG
>NZ_JBIVUF010000065.1:0-2554 GCF_044757085.1 Streptomyces sp. NPDC091376
ATACCAAGCCATCGCCACCCTGGTATCCGACCGCACCACCACCGCTTGACGACTACCCTGAGCAGGGCAAACACGACTCACCCCCAATCACGCACGAGGTCGTAAGGCGGAGTTTCCCGGCCAGGCCGATGCTGCCCGGTCGGTCCATTTCGCTTGCCGCCTACCTCTCGAAAGAGCTTGGGGCACGCCGTATGGGTGATTGCGATACGCGCGCGACAGTGTGTTTATGGGAATTATCCGTTCAGTCTGACGCTGGGGATCTACTTACCTGGGAGTTTTGTCCGGAGTGCTCGAGGAGGGCATTCTCTGTGCCAGTGGAGACCGAGTGGCAGGTCCGGCTGCCCTCGCGCAAGCAGTGCAGCGGCCACTGGCAGGGCTGGGGACCGTGATTCCGATGCTAGGCCCCGCCGTGGTGGCGGATAGGTAGTGAAAATGCACTGAGGCGTACATGCACCCGAACTGGTGCTGCACAATAGAAAGTTGGCCGGCAGTCCCGGCTTGACCAAACCAGGTGATAAAAGTTGGCCGCCGCCGCTCGGGTGATCTTTGGCTGCGACACGGGCCGGCATGTAATCGCCAGGTCGCGGAGAGCGAAGAATGGCTCCGCCCTGACTTGGGCGACGTGACGCGCATGCGAATTGAGCGCGCTTAATGGAGTGCGTGCACTTGCGGTGTGGTCACTCCAAGTTCCGTGAGGAAAGGTTCTCTGGTGAGTCGTAAAACCATCCGAAGTTCCCGCATGAAATCCGCAACGCTGGTTTCGGCGGGCGTCCTTGCCGTTGCGCTCAACGTGGTCCCGAGCACCGTGGCCATCGCCGACGCGATCAACCGGTCCGGCACCGAGCACAGCATGGGCCTGCCCGGCCCGAACGGCGTCACGACCGCGGACCGCGACAAGGACAGGGACCGCGACCGCGGACCGCAGGGCAGGCCGGGTGCCCAGGGCCCCCAGGGCGTGCCGGGTGCGCCGGGGAATGACGGCGTCGGTACGCAGGGTCCGCAGGGCCCGCAGGGTGCGTTCGGCGGCCCGCAGGGTCCGCAGGGCACTCAGGGTGTTGCCGGTGCTGACGGCACGGATGGTGCCGAGGGCCCGCAGGGGAATGACGGCGCCACGGGACCGCAGGGGTTGCCGGGCGGAGTGGGACCGCAGGGCGAAGTGGGACCGCAGGGGTCGCCAGGCGGAGCGGGACCGCAGGGCTTCCAGGGCGCGCCGGGCGAGAGCGGACTCGACACCTACGTGGTGACCGCGACGGAGGACCTCCCCCTCGTGGGCGTCCAGGCCACGGCGACCGTCGACTGCCTCGGTGACGACGTCGCCACCGGCGGTGGCTACAACGTCGACTACACGGTTGTCGGTGTCGGCGTCAATGCCGAGCAGAGCGCTCCGGTGCTGGCCGACGACGTCGCCACGGGCTGGCAGGCCCGCGTCACCGGCGCGGTCGGCGTGGAGGGCACGTTCACCGTCTACGCGGTCTGCCACGACGAGTAGGAACGTGTGAGCGGCGGTGCGCAACCGGTCGCCGGCTCATCATGATGGAACGAATGACGGTGCCCCGGGGCTTCGGCTTCGGGGCACCGTCGCCGTTTTCCCGCGACAGCGGAAAGGCAAGGATGCCTCTGCACCACCGAGGGCCCTCAGACCGGTGCCCATGAACCCCACCTGCGGAGCAATCACACCAAGCGGTTTGCCATGGACCCCACTTGGCTCGAGTTCGCCGGTCTGGCAGAGGCTGGGTGGACCGCCGCCTCCCACTGAGGCCGGCGCACCCTCAGCCACGTCCTTGCGGCGCTGCCGCCGCCCGGAACTAGCCTGACCCCCGTGGAAGCGGGCACCTACTTCGCTCTCCTGACCAGATCGACAGACACCCGACAGAATCGGGTCTGTCCAGTTGATTACTGAGGTTTCAGTGTTGGGTCGGTGGGGTGGGGGTCAGGCCGGTGGCAGTGAGGCAGCCGTCGATGAGGTGGGGTCGGAGCTGGGTTCTGGGTAACTCGCGGCGGAGTGTGCGGTCGAGGTCGTCGGGTGTGTCGAACGCGGTGTTGGCCATTGCTCTGCGCACGAGGGGCCAGAGGTTCTCGACGGGGTTGAGATCGGGTGCGTACGACGGGAGACGGATGGTGGTGAGCCAGTCGTGCTCGGCCTCGTACCGCTTCAGACCTGAGGCCAGGTGGGTGTTGAGATTGTCCCAGACCACCACGATCGGGCCGCCGAGCTGGATGTGGGCCCGAACGAGCAGGTCCCGGTAGTCCTGCCAGGAGAAGCTCCTGCGGGCGCCCTTCAGCAGGAGATGGTTGCGGGCCGGTGAATCAGCCGACTCGCTTCGTCGGCACGGTAGCAGCACAGCGCGGCTACCGAGGTCCGTCGGCGGGAACGGCCGCGGACGCGGATGAGAGGGGTGTGTCCGCGCCGGCCCCAGGTGCGGGCGCGGGGCGGCGTCATGGAGAATTCCGGCTTCGTCCTCGAAGACGATCCAGGCGCCATGGGCCGCCGCGAGGCTTCTACCCGTGGCCACACCTCCTTCTTCCAGAGCTCGACGGCGTGCTCGTCGCGCTC
>NZ_JBIVUF010000066.1:0-2059 GCF_044757085.1 Streptomyces sp. NPDC091376
CAAGTGGGGGGAGTGGTACGGGATCTACCAAGTCCCCACCGGACAGACGTCCACCCGAGTCTCCCTCTTCGCGAAATACGGTCAGAACAATGTGGATGTGGTGAGTTTTGAGCCGCGTCCGCGGTTGGAGGTGGGGGCTTCTGCTGGTGCGGGGGTGGTGCAGCGTGGGGACGTGTTGGTGTTGACGTCGCGGATCGTGCATGCGGGGGGTGATGTGTTGGATGACGCGGTGTTGTCTGCGGTGGTTCCGGCTCATTCGTCGTTGGTGAAGGACAGTGTGCGGGTGAACGGGGTCGGTGTGGGGGACCGGTCCGCTGTGGTGGGGGATGTGTTGACGGTTCGTTTGGGGGAGGGTGCTTCGGCCGATGCGGGTGGGCGTATGGTCCGCGGCGAGGAGTACACCGTGACCTATGAGGTGAAGGTGGGTGGTGACGCTCCGAAGGGTGTGTCGTTCGTTCACCAGCCTCGGTTGGACTACGAGTGGATTCCCGGTGTGAAGCGCACGGTTCATTTCGATGGGGCCGAGGTTGCGTTGGCGTCGGCCGATGTGTCGGTCGGTGGGGGTTTCACCGAGGGTGGTCTGACGCCTGGTGACCCGGCGGAGTTCACGGTCGATGTCGCCAACTCCGGTCCACACGCTGCTCGCGGGACGGCTGTCGAGGTGCATGTTCCTGACGGGGTGAAGGACGCGAAGGTGTCTTCCGAGGCGGACTGTTCGGCTCCGGCCGGTGGTGTGGTCTCGTGTGATGTCGGCACGTTGGACAAGGGCGGGAAGGCGTCGGTGAAGGTCACCGGGACGGTGGCCGAGGATGTGGAGGACGCGTACGCGTTGACCGCGTCGGCCAACGCCACCACCTCCACCGACGATGTGGATCCGGCGAACAACTTCCGTTCCTTCGACGCGCGTGTGGACCATCGGGCCGACCTGGCCCTGTCCCTCGAGGCCCCGACCGCGGGTGTCGAGCCGGGTGATGAGGTGGTCTACACGGTGACGGTCGACAATGAGGGTCCCTCTCGCGCGGAGGGTGTGGAGGTCACGGACGAGTTGCCCGAGGGCATGCTGGTGAAGTCGGCCCAGACGGAGTCGGGCACGTTCGACACGGCCACGGGCAAGTGGATGGTGGGCAGTGTGGGGAGTGGGAAGTCGGCGGTGCTGACGCTGACCGGGGTGGTGCCGGCCGATCGGGACACCCTGGTGCACACCGCCGCTGTCACTGCGTCCGCGACCCCCGATCCGGAACCGGGCAACAACCGGGCCTCTACCGAGACGAAGGTCGCGCAGAAGGCTTCCCTGAAGGCCGCGTTGACGGTCGACAAGAAGGACGTCGAGCCGGGTGATGAGGTGGTCTACACGGTGACGGTCGACAATGAGGGTCCCTCTCGCGCGGAGGGTGTGGAGGTCACGGACGAGTTGCCCGAGGGCATGCTGGTGAAGTCGGCCCAGACGGAGTCGGGCACGTTCGACACGGCCACGGGCAAGTGGATGGTGGGCAGTGTGGGGAGTGGGAAGTCGGCGGTGCTGACGCTGACCGGGGTGGTGCCGGCCGATCGGGACACCCTGGTGCACACGGCCACCATCACCGCGTCCGCGACCCGTGACCCGCGCGGTGAGCCCGGGAAGGTCCCGGCACACCGCGCCACGACGGAAGTCGCGGTGACCCAGCAGGCCGACCTGCAGGTCTCCCTCACCCCCGCGTCGGCGACAGTGCCCCAGGGCGAGGAGTCCTCCCTCACCCTCTCCGTCATCAACGAAGGACCGTCCACCGCCCGGGATGCCCGGGCCACCCTGACCCTGCCCGACCATCTCAAGGACGTCACGGACGATTCCGACGGCGCGTTCGACACCAGCAGCGGCCGCTGGTCCACCGGCGACCTGCCGCCCGGCGGGAAGAAAGACCTCACCGTCACCTACCGCCCCGCCACCGAGGACGACCTGGTCTTCGAAGTGAGCCAACTAGCCTCCAACACCACCGACCCCACCCCCTGCCACGACGTCTGCACATCAGCCACCGTCAACGTCACCTCCACACCCGACCCCACCCCCACCGACCCCGAACCC
>NZ_JBIVUF010000067.1:0-1872 GCF_044757085.1 Streptomyces sp. NPDC091376
GCCCGAACCGCCGGGATCGCCACCGCTGCCCTTGCCGTCCTCGGCGCCGGAACCGCCGTCGTCTGGGCCACCCGACGACGCCGGCAATAACCACCCAACAACAACGGCGAACAGAAAAGGGGGTGCCGGCCCACCGGCACCCCCACGCCGCCGACCCCTTTTGCCCCCGAAGTACACAGCCGGAGCCCCCGGTGAACGGAAAAGTGATAGAGGCTGACATGTCCGAACACGCATCGTGGACCCCGCACACCACCTCAGCCCTGAGAAGGACCCTCGGCAGACACCGAAAACCCCACTACCCATCAACCCTCGTGGCACTCCGAGCAAGCATCGTCACCAGCGTGCTCGGTGCGGTCGCGGCCACGACCATCCCCGCCGAAGCCCGCTCCGGCCCTTCCCATACCCCAACCGACACCATCACCCAACCCCAGCGAATGGAGAGCCTGCGGGGCTCCCTCGAGGAAACCACCGAAGCCACAGCCCGAGCGGCCCACACCCTGGCACTCCAGGCCGAGGAGGACAAGGCCACCGCACTCGCCGCGACACAGGCGCGCAAGGCCAAGGCAGCCGCCGAACGCAAAGTCAAGGAAGCGGCCCGCACAGCCAAAGCCAAAGCCGCGCGCATAGCCCAAGCCAAAGCGGCAGCGGCCCGAAAGGAAACGGCAGCCGCGACGGCGAGCACCACCTCGCAAGGCCAATTCACCACCGCCTCAACTTCACCATCCCCACAGGCCACCACCGGCGGAGCCGCCGCGGCCGTCGTGAACTTCGCCCACGCACAGCTAGGCAAGCCCTACGTCCTGGGAGGCACCACCAGCGCGGCCTGGGACTGCTCAGGCCTGGTGCTGAAAGCCTTCGAAAGGGCCGGCGTATCCCTGCCGCGCGTAGCCAAAGACCAGGTCCAAGCCGGCCGCCAGGTATCGCTCCAGAACCTTCAGCCAGGCGACATCCTCTACTGGGGCTCACCGGCGAACGCTTACCACGTCGCCATCTACATCGGCGGCGGCGAATTCATCGGAGCCCAGAACCCGAGAGCGGGCGTAGCCAAACGCACCCTCACCTGGGACCAACCCTCCGGGGCCGTCCGAGTCCTGCCATGAGCCCCACCGGGACCGACAACGCCTGTACCACCTCGGCCAACACCGCCGGGACACATCAAGGCGGAACAACAAGGCGCGCTCCCCAACACCAGTGAAACCCAGTGTCCGACAGCCCAGCGGACGAGCACGATCACGATGAGCCCCACCCCCCTCTCTCTCAAGGGAACCCGGTGCTCAGCCACATAAATCAAGAAGGTGAATCGCGTGAGTGGAAACAGGCACCGCAGGTCACGAAAGCCGATAGTCGTGGCCGCGTGTGCGGTCTCGGCGATGGTGTCCGCGCTGGTACTCCAGCACGCTGGCGCCGGATCCAGCGAGCCCTCGACGAGCACGCCGAAGCCCACGCTGGTCAACGGCGGCTTCGAGCAGCCTCAGCAGACGCAGAGTAGCTGGGTAGACGGAAACGAGATACCCGGCTGGAAGTCACGGGACGGATGGGTCGGATTCAACACCGGCGAGGACGACACTCCCGAGGGAAACCAGTACGCCAGCATCACCCCCTCCTACGCGCCCCTCGAACAGGAGGTGGCGACGACCCCCGGCGAGGAAATGGTCTGGCGCCTGAAACACTCCGGCCACCAATCCACCATGTGGCTTCTCCTCGGCGCCGCGGGCGGCTACGGAACCATCCAAAAGCCCGCCGGCAAAGGCACCTTCGACATCACCGGCAGCAACGGCAAGTGGGGGGAGTGGTACGGGATCTACCAAGTCCCCACCGGACAGACGTCCACCCGAGTCTCCCTCTTCGCGAAATACGGTCAGAACAATGTGG
>NZ_JBIVUF010000068.1:0-1749 GCF_044757085.1 Streptomyces sp. NPDC091376
CGCGCCAGACCTTGCCCATGCCGCCCCGGCCGATGGTCTCGGTCAGCCGGTACCGGCCTGCCAGCAGCAGTCCCGCTGCCGTACTCGCGCTCTGTTTCATAACCCACCACCCTTCACTAGACCGGTATGAAAGATTACGGAAGGACGACGAAATCGAGACAGAGATACAGGACTGTTATTCGCCGTCACTTAAATGTTGCTGTGTCTTCTCGTGCGCGACGCAAGAGTATCCGCGCCCATCTGCGTGATAGGTATCAACTACTCATCCGCCCTCCCCGCTGTTTTGCTTAGACTTCAGGAATCTAGGCAGCGACCAGAAACGACATGCTGGCGCGGTGTACGAGATCCGATTCGCCCTTGCGGTACTTCACAAGCAGCACCGACTGGCCCAGGCGGCTTGTTACCGCCCCTTCTTGATCCGCCCGGCCACAGCCCGGATGCTGACGGTCTGCGCGTTGTGCTGCCAGGACAGGATCCAGTCGTCGTACGGCTGGGCCGCATCGGGACGAAGGCGGTCGGCTTCGACTCCGCCCGGCTTCGACGCCTCAAGGCTGCCGGGCCGAGGTTCCGAGCCGGGAGGTTCGCAAGCAACGTGGCCCAGACGTCAACAAGCGTTCTTCACTACCCGCACAGTCGGGGGCGGCGAGCCCAAGATCGGCCTCGAGATGGGTCTACATCAGCATTTACAACTCCACGAACTCGTGCACGGTAGACGGTGAGACGTCGAAGACGTCGGCGGGGCTCGGCGCTCACATCTGCCGTGCCGGGATCAGGTCTGTGGTCTGCTGCGGGGAGAGCAGTCCGGCGACGGCCTGGGCGATATCGCTCATGTGCTGGCGGCGGCCGAGGTGGCGGGTCAGCGCCCCCGGGTACGGCAACAGCCGCCCAGTTGCACACGGGCAGAAGCGCTGCCCAGGCTTCCTACATCTCGGCGATGGCAGCTGCGGAGCCCCGGCTGTCGTGGATGTTGGCGGCCGGGAAGCCCATGAGAAGAGGCGGTCCGTTCGCGTCGGACAGGACGTTCCTGTAACCCGGCTTGCCCTCATGGGCAAGGACTCGTGCGCCCCACCTTTATCGGGTCTGTCCAATCAACGGCCCTGTCTCAGATTCGGTGGTGACGGAGAGTCGTGAGGGTCGTTGACCCTCGCGTGAAGGATGTCAACGAGTTCGTGCAGACGGTGTTCTCGGGCCTGTCCCCGCTGGTCATCGAGGATGTGGTCGACGAAGGCGAGCGGATCGTGGTGCGGGCATGGACTCCGCGGGAGACTGCGGTCTGCCCGGTGTGCGGGGTGGCGTCGGGGCGGGTGCACGGTTTTCACTGGCGGACGGTGGCCGATGTGCCGGTGGACGGCCGGCGGGTGGTGGTCCGCGTGCGGGTGCGGCGCCTGGTGTGTCTCACGCGTGGATGCCGCCAGACCTTCCGGGAGCAGGTGCCGGGGGTGTTGGACCGCTACCAGCGGCGCACGACTCGTCTGACCAAGCAGGTCAAGGCGGTGGTGAAGGAGTTAGCGGGTCGGGCGGGAGTTCGGTTGCTGGCGGCCTTCGCCCTGGGCCTGTCCCGTCACACGGCCCTCCGCGTACTGCTGGGTATCCCCTTGCCGGCCGGATGGATTCCTCGTGTGATCGGCGTCGACGGGTCCAAGTCGCTGATCGCTGGCATGTATGGCACAACCTGCGCGAAGCCGCCCTGAGCGAGGTCAAAGCGCACAGCACCTGCTGGGCCGCCGTACTGGACGCACCCATCTATGA
>NZ_JBIVUF010000069.1:0-1695 GCF_044757085.1 Streptomyces sp. NPDC091376
CGGACTACGGGCGGCACATCGCGGTGACCGCGCCCCGAACCAGCTCGTCGATCTCCTCGATGTCACCGCCCCGGGGCAGCTTTCCGTACAGGACCAGCGAAGCGAGGCCGTGGACCAGCGACCACCACCCGGCCAGAAGGGGTTCATGCGATTCCTGGGGCGCGTCGGTGCCGACCCGTGCCGAGATGGCGGCGTAGGCCGCGTCGCCGGCTGCCCTCACCTCCGGGTGGGCGGGACTGCACGGTCTGCTGAACATGAGCCGGAACAGGGCCGGGTGATCCAGGGCGTAGTGCACATACGCCTGGGCCAGGGCCACGGGCTCCTGGCCGGCGGGCGCTGCCTTCCCCGCGTCCAGGAGGATCCCGCGCAGTTCATGGAAGCCGTGCGTGGCGAGGGCGGCGAGCAGGGCCTCCTTGTCCGGGTAGTGCCGGTAGGGCGCATTGGGCGACACGCCGGCCCGACGGGCGACCGCGCGCAGCGACAGGGCGGCCTCGTCACTTTCCTCCAGCAGATCCAGGGCCGCACGCAGGCACTCGGCCCGCAGATCGCCGTGGTGATAGCGGCCGCCGCTCGATGTTGACACTGCACACTCCTGTCTCCTAATGTGCGCAGTGTACACATCGGGCTCCCTGGTGACCCAGTTCCGAGGGTGGATCTCAGCCCCTCGCGTCAGCCCTGTGAACCCCTCTGAGCCGTGTGAACGGAGCGCCATGAAGGCAATATCGATCAAGGAACCGGGTGGACCCGAGGTCCTGGAATGGATCGAGGTCGAGGACCCGCGGCCCGCGCCGGGTGAAGTCGTCGTCGACGTGGCGGCCAGCGCGCTGAACCGGGCCGACGTCGCGCAACGGATGGGCATTTACCCCGTGCCGCCGGGGGCGTCGCCGTACCCGGGGCTGGAGGTCTCCGGCCGCATCAGCGCCGTCGGCCAGGGCGTGACCGGCTGGCAGGTGGGGCACGAGGTCTGCGCACTGCTCGCCGGAGGCGGCTACGCGCAGAAAGTCGCCGTCCCTGCGGGGCAGTTGCTCACGGTGCCCAAGGGAATCGGTCTGGTCGAAGCCGCAGCCCTGCCCGAAGCGGTCACCACGGTGTGGTCCAACATCGTCATGACCGGCGGGCTGAAAGCGGGCGAGACCTTTCTCATGCACGGCGGGGCCGGAGGCATCGGCACCATGGCCATCCAGATCGCCAAGGCACTGGGTGCCCGTGTCGTCACCACCGTCGGGGGCGTCGAGAAGGCCGCCCGTGCGCGGGAACTGGGAGCCGACCTGTCGATCGACTACCGCACACAGGACTTCACCGAGTACGGCCCCTACGACGTGATCCTGGATGTCATCGGCGGTCGGTACCTCCAGCGCAACGTCCGGTCCCTGGCCGTCGGCGGACGTTTGATCGTCATCGGCCTGCAGGACGGCCTGGAAGCCCAACTCAACCTCGCCGAGCTGGTGTTCAAGCGCGCCGCCGTACACGGCACCACCCTGCGCTCCCGGCCCACGGCGCAGAAGACCGCGATCGTGGCCGAAGTGCAGAACCAGGTCTGGCCGCTGATCGAGAACGGGACCGTGCAGCTGGTCATCGACCGGACCCTGCCCATGGCCGAGGCCGCCGAAGCGCATCGACTCATGGACAGCGGCCAACACACCGGAAAGATCCTGCTGGTCAACGGCTAGAGCCGGCAGGCCGTCCGCCCCTGCT
>NZ_JBIVUF010000070.1:0-1490 GCF_044757085.1 Streptomyces sp. NPDC091376
CCCCCGTTATCTTCTTCGCGGTCCTGCAAGAGGGCCGCTGGCCTCCGGGCCCGGCATGGCTGGTCCCCCCTGTCGAACGGATGACCTGGGGGGTGGTGCCACCGGGCCCGAGAGGCGCCGTTGGAGACGCTGATGAGAGGTCCGACTACCGCCTGGCCTGGCACAATGCCCGGCCGCTCGCGGGCGGCAGGTCTGCATAACGTGGATGCGCGCACGACGCCAACGCCCAGGCCAGCACGCACGACATCCGTTCGGGAGGACGGCTTGAACGACAGCGACGAGATAGGCGTCTTCCTCGGCCTGGACGTCGGCAAGAGCGCCCACCACGGGCACGGCCTCACGCCGGCCGGCAAGAAGGTCTTCGACAAGCAACTCCCGAACACCGAACCGAAGCTGCGGGAGGTCTTCACCAAACTGAAGACCAAGTTCGGCACCGTCCTGGTGATCGTGGACCAACCTGCATCCATCGGCGCCCTGCCCCTGACGGTCGCTCGGGACGCCGGCTGCAAGGTCGCCTACCTGCCCGGACTCGCGATGCGGCGGATCGCCGACCTCTACCCCGGCGAAGCCAAGACCGACGCGAAGGACGCCGCGGTCATCGCCGACGCGGCCCGCACCATGCCGCACACCCTGCGCTCGCTGGAGCTGACCGACGAGATCACCGCCGAGCTGACCGTCCTCGTCGGCTTCGATCAGGACCTCGCGGCCGAGGCCACCCGCACCAGCAACCGCATCCGCGGCCTGCTCACCCAGTTCCACCCCAGCCTGGAGCGCGTCCTCGGCCCCAGGCTCGACCACCCGGCCGTCACCTGGCTGCTGGAACGCCACGGATCCCCGGCCGCACTGCGAAAAGCCGGACGCCGCAAGCTGGTCGAGGTGATCCGGCCCAAGGCACCCCGGATGGCGAACCGGCTGATCGACGACATCTTCGAGGCCCTCGACGAGCAGACCGTCGTCGTTCCGGGCACCGGCACCCTCGACATTGTGATCCCCTCGCTGGCCCGCTCGCTCGGCGCCGTCCACGAACAGCGACGGGCCACGGAAGCCCAGATCACAGCCCTGCTGGAGGATCACCCTCTTTCGAAGGTCCTGACGTCGCTGCCCGGCGTCGGCGTCAGGACCGCCGCCACCCTGCTGGTCACCGTCGGCGACGGCACCAGCTTCCCCACCGCCGCCCACCTCGCCTCCTACGCCGGCCTCGCCCCGACCACGAAGTCCTCGGGCACCTCGATCCACGGCGAGCACGCCCCACGGGGCGGCAACCGGCAGCTCAAACGCGCGATGTTCCTGTCCGCCTTCGCCGCCCTGCACGACCCCGCCTCCCGCACCTACTACGACAAGTGCCGGGCCAGAGGAAAGACCCACACACAGGCACTCCTCCGGCTCGCCCGCCAGCGGATCAACGTGCTCTTCGCGATGCTCCGCGACGGCACCTTCTACGAACCCAGAACCCCACGCCTCGCTTGACGAAAGACATAGAGGCACCCCCC
>NZ_JBIVUF010000071.1:0-1452 GCF_044757085.1 Streptomyces sp. NPDC091376
ATACCAAGCCATCGCCACCCTGGTATCCGACCGCACCACCACCGCTTGACGACTACCCTGAGCAGGGCAAACACGACTCACCCCCAATCACGCACCAACTCGTTAGACCGTGTCCTATGTGGTGAGGCGGTGGAGTCGCTTGCAGCAGCAGAGGATGGCAGCCTTGACCTCGAATCCTGGACACGGCTTATGCGGCTTGGGTCAGGGTGGTTGGTGCTTGTCGGAGTGCTGCTTCGTAGGCGATGGGGCTGCGGTGTCCGAGGCGGGAGTGGCGGCGTCCTGTGTTGTAGCGGTGCAGCCAGCGGAACGCGTCGAGGCGGGCCTCACGCTCGCTGGACCCGTGCTTGCGGCCCTGGAGTGTTTCGCGCTTGAACGTCGCGTTGAAGGATTCCGCGAGTGCGTTGTCCGCGCTGGAGCCGATCGCGCTCATGGACTGGCGGACGCCGGCTCTGCGGCAGACATCGGCGAAGGCCCGGCTCGTGTACTGGGCGCCGTGATCAACATGCATGATCGGCCCGGTCAGGCTGCCGCGGGTGCGTTCAGCGGCGATCAGAGCGTCGGTGACGAGATCGGTCCGCATGTGATCGGCGATCGCCCAGCCGACGAGGCGGCGCGATGCGGGGCCGATGACGGTGGCCGTAGAGGAACTTCCTGCCGTCCAAGGGAAGGTACGTGATGTCACCGACGTACTTCGCGTTCGGCTCGGCCGCGGTGAAGTCGCGGCCGATCAGGTCCGGGGCCTTCGCCGCGGATGGGTCGGGGATCGTGGTGCGGTGGCGGCGACGCAGCCGCACGCCTGCGAGATTGATGCTCCGCATCACGCGCGCGACCCGCTTGTGGTTGACGCGCTCACAGTCCTCGCGGAGCTCGGCAGTGATCCTGGGGACGCCGTAGGTGCCGTCCGATTCCCGGTGCACGGCCCGTATCCGGCGGCGAGCCTGGCATCGACCGCCTGGCGGGCGGCCCGGTCCGCGGCGGTGCGGCGCCAGTAGTAGAAGCTGGAGCGGGCGATGCCCAGAATGCTGCACAGCCGCTTCACGCCGTAGCGACGCTGGTGGTCGGCGACGAACTGGAAGCGGTTCACCAGCGCGTCTCCCCGGCGAAATACTTGGCCGCCTTCCGCAGGATCTCGCGTTCCTCCTCCAGCTCGCGGACCTTCCTGCGCAGGGCCGCGTTCTCCGCCTCCAGCGGTGTCGGCGGCTCGGCCGGCACTTCCGTCCGGCGTCCCCGGCGACGGTCGCGCCTGCCGCCCGGACCCAGTTCCGCAAGGTCTCGGGGGTTGATCCCCAGATCGGCAGCGACCTGCCTGATCGTCGCTCCCGGCCGCGACTCGTACAACGCGACCGCGTCCGTCCGGGAGCCGACGCGGGAGGCGATGTCCTGGAAGGGCAGCGGTCTGCCGGCCTGGTCGAGGGCGATCACCTCACCGTCGAGGATGAATCCGTCGCCCGG
>NZ_JBIVUF010000072.1:0-1401 GCF_044757085.1 Streptomyces sp. NPDC091376
AGACGTCGTTTCTTATGGCGTGATCGCTCGTTGATCCGTGCATGACGGATCTGGTTGAACGGCTGGTGCCGGACGAGTTGTGGGTGCTGTTCCGGCGAGTGGTGCCGCCGACGGAAGTGATACGTCCGCAAGGCGGGGGCCGGCGTCGGGCAGGTGACCGCGAGGCCCTCGCCGCGATCATCTTCGTGGCGACCTCGGGCTGCACCTGGCGGCAGCTCCCGCCGGTGTTCGGACCGAGCTGGCAGACGGTCTACCGGCGGTTCGCCCGGTGGAGCCGAGCCCGCGTCTGGGCCCGGCTCCACCGGGTCATTCTCGACGAACTCGGGGGCTGTGGTGAGCTGGACTGGTCGCGATGCGCGATCGACTCGGTCAGCGTCCGGGCGGCAAAAGGGGGCCACTGACGGGACCGAATCCGACCGACCGTGGCAAGAGTGGATCGAAGATTCACCTGATCACCGATCGGAACGGACTGCCCCTGTCGCTGGGCATCTCCGGTGCCAACATGCACGACAGCCTCGGCCTGCAGCCGCTTGTGCGTGGCATCCCGCCCATTCGTTCTCCCCGCGGACCCCGACGTCGTCGTCCGGCGAAGTTGCACGCCGACAAGGGTTACGACTACGACCACCTGCGCCGATGGCTCCGCAAGCGCGGCATCCGCCATCGCATCGCACGCAAGGGCATCGAGTCCTCACAGCGGCTCGGCCGCCACCGGTGGGTTGTTGAGAGGACCGTGTCCTGGCTCGCCGGCTGCCGCCGACTCCACCGCCGCTACGAACGCAAGGCAGAACATTTTCTCGCCTTCGCTGGCATAGCCGCAGCCCTCATCTGCCACCGCCGACTCGTCCGTGTGGACGGGCAGGACCAGTCAGCGTGAGGCTCCGACACTGCTGACCCAGACATCCAAGGGCGTGATCTCCAGTTCGGTCTCGGCCTGCTCCGAGAAGCCCTGCGCGTCGTCCAGCTCCGACCAGGCGATGAAGCCCGGCTCGTCGTCGGCCAGAAATCCCTCGACGATCGGACCGAGGTCCTCTGAAGCCACATAGGGACCGCTGAACGGCAACGCATCCGGGGGCACAGAACCGGTCGAGCACCGGAGCTGCCCTGCCTGTTCGTCGTGCCACACGTAGAACGTCGCCACCCCGGGAAAGCCCAGATCGCGAATGCGTTCCCGGATGGCAGCAGCAGTCCGCTCGAAGGCATCCACCACCTCGGCGACGGCCAACGAACTCCTGTCCTCGTCCGCCGCACCCAGCGACCAGGTGTTGGTCTCCCACTCCACTCGCCGGTCAGTCGGCTCCAGCACCAGGGGCTCGGCCGCCACCTCAGCGATCCACGTCAACAGCACCACAGCAGTATCCCTGCGCAGCTCGGCCCCGAGAACCACCAAAAGAAACGAGGTCT
>NZ_JBIVUF010000073.1:0-1306 GCF_044757085.1 Streptomyces sp. NPDC091376
GGGCGGTGGACTTCGATATCCCGAAGCAAGGCGGCAACGCACGCCAGGAGCAACCGGACACCGGCACATAGATGATCGCCGCGAACAGCGTCTCAGAAGCACCACCGGCACGGCATGAACGTGCAGGTCATCGCGGCCCTGGATGGCACACCCTCAGGTACACCAGCGCCGGTACGACGAGCGTCACCAGCAGCAGCGGGCCCAGCCAGGGCAGTGCTCCGGCGAAGAACAGGGCGGAGAGTGCCGCCAGTGTGATCGCGACGAGCAGCATGGGCCCGCTGACCGAGAGCAGGGCCTGCATGGTCCACCAGCGCCGGGCGCGCGGATCGACGCCGAAGCGAGGTGGTCGCAGAGACAGGGCAGTGGGTGCGGGTGCGGGCATGGGAGGCGGCATGGGTGTGGGCATAGGCATGGGGCTCCCCCGTGTTCCAAGTCAAGTGTATTGGGTGGCGATACGTTACAACGGTACGAGTGACTTGCAAAAGGGAGTGAGGGTGCCGTGCCCAAGAAGGTCGACCATGACGAGAGACGGCGTGAGATCTCCGAGGCGCTCTGGCGCATCGCGAGCACGCGCGGGCTCGACGGAGTCAGCCTGCGCGACGTGGCCGCCGAGGCCGACATCTCCCTCGGCCGGCTGCAGCACTACTTCCGCTCCAAGGCTGAGATGCTCGTGTTCGCCCTCAGGCAGATCAACCAACTCGCCGAGCGGCGCATCCGGGAGGGCGTCGAGAAGACCGCGGCCGGTCTCGGTCAGGAGCCCCCGCCCCGTTTCGTGCTGCGCGCATGCGTCACCGGGATGCTGCCGCTGGACGAACACAGCCGCATCGGCCAGCTCGTCGCCGCCGCCTACTTCGCACCGGCCGTCCACGACGAACGCCTTCGGGCCGAGGCCCAGGACGGCATCCCGGCGCTTCGCGTGTTCCTCGCCGGACTGCTGCGCAGAGCCGGCGAGCGCGGCGAGCTGCCCGCGGACCGCGACCCGGACGACGAGGCGATGATCCTCATCAGCCTCGTCGACGGACTGACGGCGTACACGCTGCTCCACGTCCACACTCCCGAAGAGGCACTGCGCCTGCTCGACCGCCACCTGGACCGGCTGTTCGGTGCACCCGCCGGCCGATGAACCGCGCGCTGCGGGCGGTTCCCGCGAAGACGGGACAGGACGTGCGCTCGGGGACGGCGGCGGGCATCATGGCGGCATGCTGCTGGCTCGCCTGGCGGACGTGTCACGGCAGATCGCCGCCGAACCGTCCCGTACCCGCAAGGTCGCGGCCCTCGCGTCCCTCTTCGGGGACGCCCGGCCGCA
>NZ_JBIVUF010000074.1:0-1208 GCF_044757085.1 Streptomyces sp. NPDC091376
CCTGCCCCACCGCTCAGGTTCCAGTTCTGCTGGCTAACTGTCGGCCTTCACGAAAGGCTGCCGGACATGTCCCGCGCCTACCCCGCTGAGTTCCGCGTCCGCGCGGTCGCGTTGGTGCGGGCAGGAAAAGAACAGAAGCAGACCGCCGTTGATCTCGGCATCCATCCGGTCATGTTGTCGAAGTGGTTGCGCCAGGACGACATCGACAACGGCCGGCGCCCTGGCAGGGTCTCGGAGGAGTCCGCAGAGCTGCGTGCAGCGCGGCGACGAGTCCGCGAGCTGGAAACCGAGCCCGGGATCGTCCGCAAGGCCGCCAAGTTCCTCGGCGAGGACAAGCCGGCCCCAAAAGGGTCTACCCGGTGATCGACCGTCTCGTCGATGCCGGGGCACCGGTCGACCGATGCTGCCGGATCCTCGGCGTCGCCCGGCAGAACTACTCCAAACACAAGCGCACCCCGACCACACCGCGGCAGCTGCGACGGGAGTGGCTGACCGGGCTGATCCGGGAGGTCCACGTCGCCTCACGCGGCACCTACGGCTACCGCCGCGTCCACGCCGAGCTCACCCTGGGCATGGGCATCCAGGTCTGCTCCAGGACCGTGTCGGTGCTGATGACACGGGCCGGGATCCACGGACTGCCCGGACCGGTGCGGATCAAGCGCCTGCGGGGTGTCGTCACCGCCGATGACCTGGTCAACCGGAAGTTCCATCGGCTGCGCCCCGACGAGCTGTGGGTCACCGACATCACGCAACACCGCACCAGAGAAGGGTGGGTGTACTGCGCGGCGGTCCTGGACGCGTTCAGCCGCAAGATCGTGGGCTGGTCGATCGACTCCAGACAGGACTCCACCCTCGTGGTCAACGCGTTAGACATGGCCCTCCGCAACCGGCGCCCCGAACCAGGCGGGATAGTGCACGCCGATCACGGCACCCAGTTCACCTCCTGGGTCTTCGGGGAAAGGATCCGATCCGCCGGGCTCCTGCCATCGTTCGGCACGGTCGGAGACGGCCTGGACAACGCGATGATGGAGTCCTTCTGGTCCTCGATGCAGACCGAGCTGTTGAACCGCAAACGGTGGAAGACCCGGGTCGAGTTGGCCAACGCGATCTTCGAGTACATCGAGGTCTTCCACAACCCACAGCGGCGCCACTCAGCACTGGGCTACCGCACCCCGATCGAGTACGAACTACTCTCCGAACAAGACACC
>NZ_JBIVUF010000075.1:0-1191 GCF_044757085.1 Streptomyces sp. NPDC091376
CTAGTGACCTGGTTTTGAGTTCTGGGTTCGCCCCGTGAGTCGTGCTCTGTTTCAGATCTTGGGTTCTGCCTGACGGGGCTGGTTTGGGTCCGGTGTCCTGACGGGATGGGCGATAACAGGCTGCCGCCAGTTGTGCTGTCAGAGGCTGAGCGGCTGACGCTGGAGAGCTGGGCCGGACGGCGTTCGACTGCGCAGGGCTTGGCCCAGCGGGCGCAGATCGTGCTGGCGTGTGCGCGCGGGTGGAACAACACCATGGTGGCCGCGCGGTTGAACACAGAGCGCAAGACGGTGGCCCGATGGCGGACGCGGTTCCTGCGGGGCCGTCTGGACGGCCTGGCGGACGAGCCGCGTCCCGGGGTGCCGCGGACCATCACCGACGCCCAGGTGGAAGAGGTGGTGGTCCGCACCCTGGAGGAGACTCCGCCTGGCGGGACGCACTGGTCGAAGCGGGAGCTGGCCAAGGGTCGTGGGCATCTCGCCCGCGAGTGTGCTGAGGATCTGGCACGCCTTCGGGCTGCAGCCGTGGCGGACCGAGACGTTCAAGATCTCCCCGGACCCGTTTCTGACCGACAAGATCCGCGATGTGGTCGGTCTGTATCTGGCTCCCCCGGCGAACGCGGTGGTGTTCGCGGTGGACGAGAAGCCGCAGATCCAGGCTCTGGAGCGGACCGCGCCGGTGCTGCCGATGATCCCGGGAGTGCCCGAGCGCAGAAGCTTCGACTACGTCCGGCACGGCACCGTCGACCTGTTCGCCGCGCTGAACACCGTGACGGGCAGGGTGATCACCAAGCTGTCCGCACAGCACCGGGCCGTGGACTTCCGCGACTTCCTCGACGAGATCGACCGCCAGACCGACGCGAGTCTGGCGGTCCACGTGATCTGCGACAACCTCTCCGCCCACAAGGCACCCGTGGTGCACAAATGGCTGCTCGCGCATCCGCGCTTCGCGCTTCACTTCACCCCCACGTACTCGTCGTGGATCAACCAGGTCGAGCGGTGGTTCGCCGAACTCGAACGACGCTGCCTGGAACGCGGAGTGTTCTGCTCGCTGGACGACCTCAAGACCGCCCTCGAAGACTGGATCAAGGTCTGGAACGAGGACGCCAGACCCTTCAAGTGGACCAGGACCGCCGACCAGATCCTCGACCGCATCTGCCGCTACTGCGACAGGATCCCCGAACCAGGTCACTA
>NZ_JBIVUF010000076.1:0-1178 GCF_044757085.1 Streptomyces sp. NPDC091376
ACAGAGCGCGAGTACGGCAGCGGGACTGCTGCTGGCAGGCCGGTACCGGCTGACCGAGACCATCGGCCGGGGCGGCATGGGCAAGGTCTGGCGCGCCCAGGACGAAGTCCTGCACAGAACCGTCGCCGTCAAGGAACTCACCGCCGGTCTGTACGTGTCCGAGGCGGACCGTACGGTGCTGCACGCGCGCACCCAGAAGGAAGCCCGCGCGGCAGCCCGTATCAGCCACCCCAACGTCGTGACCGTCCATGACGTCCTGGAGCACGACGGCCGGCCGTGGATCGTGATGCAGTACGTCGACGGGCCGTCACTCGCCGACGCGGCCAAGGAGTCGGGCCGTATCCCGCCGGCCGAGGCCGCCCGCATCGGTCTGCACGTCCTCGGCGCACTGCGCGCCGCGCACGCCGCCGGAGTGCTGCACCGCGACGTGAAGCCGGGCAATGTGCTGCTCGCCTCCGACCGACGGGTCCTGCTCACCGACTTCGGCATCGCCGCGATCGAGGGCGACTCGACCATCACCAGGACCGGTGAACTGGTCGGCTCGATCGACTACCTGGCCCCCGAGCGGGTACGCGGCGGCGACCCGGGGCCCGCCTCCGACCTGTGGTCCCTGGGCGCCACGCTCTACACCGCGGTGGAGGGGACCTCGCCCTTCCGCCGTACGTCACCGCTGTCCACGATGCAGGCCGTGGTGACCGAGGAGCCGCCGCCCGCCGAGCACGCGGGACCGCTCGGGCCGGTCATCACCGCGCTGCTGCGCAAGGAGCCCGGGCTGCGCCCGCCGGCCGACGAGGCCGAGCGGATGCTGCTGGAGGCGATGGAGGGCCGCCGCCCCAAGTCGGCGCAGGAGTACGTCCCGACACGGTCCGTGGACGCCGAGGAGCGGCGCGCGGCGACGGCGGTGCTCGCCGGGCCGCACGTACCGGACGGGCACGCACACCCGTCCACCGCGGCGGTGCCGGTGCGGAAACGTTCCGGTCGTTGGCGCAGGACGCTGCTCGTCGTCGCACTGGCGGCGGTCGTCGGAGGCGGGGCGGGATTCCTGGCACTGCGCTACGCGGACGACGGCGGCCAGGGCAAGGAGGACCCCGGTTCGTCCACCGTGTCCGGCGCGTCGGGCGGCAAGACGACACCATCGGCCGAGGAGGACGGATGGGTGCGGGTCGACGACCCCGCCG